>JACOUB010000034.1 GCA_016178015.1 Methylocystis sp.
CAAAGGCTCAATCCGGCGGCGCCCCGGCTGATCGCCGCCAAGGGCGAGGCCTGCGCCGGCGCGCTGCTTAATTGCGGTCTCTACGACGCCTCGGGAAAAACCCCGCAAATCGCCAAATGGCTCAACGCGGCGGCGGTCGAAGCGGCGCATCACCACGATCATGCGCACGTCAACGATCGCAACCGCCACGACGATCACATTCGCGCCTTTTGCATATCGAGCGATGCGCCGCTCGCCCCTTCGGCCTTCGACATGTTTCTCGACATCTTGCGCCAGGCGCATGGGCCGCGCCTGTTGCGCGTCAAGGGGATCGTGGCGCTCGCCGACGATCTGGCGCGCCCGATCGTCATTCATGGGGTGCAGCATGTGTTTCATCCGCCGCACCGGCTGGGCGCTTGGCCCGATGACGATCATCGCACGCGCATCGTGTTCGTCGTCAAGGATATGGACGAGGCATTCGCCGCACGGCTTTACGCCGCGCTCGCCGGGACGCCGGTTCTTGACGCGCCGGACGCGGCGGCGCTCGCCGACAATCCGCTGGCGCCAAAGCGCGCGGGACTGCTGGGGTAATCGGCGCGTTAAGGTATTGCTCACGATGTCCACATGAAGCATGAGGAGCACGAATTCGGTCAGTCGCTTCCCTCTCCCGCTTGCGGGAGAGGGTGGCTCGACGAAGTCGAGCCGGGTGAGGGCCCTCATCCGACCCTCGCTGACGCGAGGGCCACCTTCTCCCTCAAGCGGGAGAAGGACTCGCGCCCAGCCGCGCTTCGCCGCGGCCTTGTTTGCGCAACGCAATACGCGCGCCGGGCGGGGTCGTTGGCGCTCGATCTCGTCTTTCCGCCTGCTTGTCTCCTCTGTCGCCGGGCGGTGGCCGGCCATGGCGCGCTGTGCGCCGCCTGCTGGGGCGACATCGCCTTCATCGAACGCCCGTTTTGCGAGCGCTTGGGCACGCCCTTCGATCGCGATTTGGGCGGCGCCGGCCTGATTTCTCTCGAGGCTTCCGCCGACCCGCCCGTCTTCGGCAGGGCCCGCGCCGTCGCCCGCTATGACGGCGACAAGGCGCGCGGCCTGGCGCGGCGGCTCAAATACTACGATCGGCTGGAGCTTGCCGAACCGCTCGGCCGCTGGATGGCGCGCGCCGGCGCCGATCTCCTCTCTTCGGCCGATGTTCTGGTGCCCGTGCCTCTGCATCGGCTGCGTCTCTTTGCGCGGCGTTTCAACCAGTCGGCGGCGCTGGCCAGGGTTGTCGCGCGCGAGAGCGCCGTGCCGGTCGAAGCTCTGGCGTTGGAGCGCGTCAAGCCGACGCCGCCGCAGGTCGGCCTGACGCGGGCCCAACGCGCCGCCAATATGCAGGGCGCCTTCCGCGTTCGCGAGGACATGGCCATCACGATCGCGGGCAAGAACATCGTGCTCGTCGACGACGTTCTGACCTCGGGCGCAACCGTCAACGCGGCCGCGCGCACGCTGTTGCGGGCGGGAGCGGCGCGCGTGGACGTTTTGGTCTTTGCACGAGTCGTGACAGGGGCATGAGAACCGATATAAAGACAGTGGCGCACGGAGCCGCCATGCCGCATATCGTCATTTACACCACCTCGACCTGTCCCTATTGCATCGCCGCAAAGCGGCTGTTGCGGCGAAAGAACGTCGCCTTCGAGGAAATCCAGGTCGAGGGCGACCGGGCGGCGTTCGCCAAGATGACCGAGCTTGCCGGCGGACAACGCACCGTTCCGCAAATCTTCATCGACGGCCTGCATGTCGGCGGCTGCGACGAGCTCCATGGCCTCGAGCGCGACGGGCGGCTCGACCCGCTGCTCACCGCAGCCGAGGCGCGCGCGTGATTCGCTATGCGCTGGTTTGCGCCGAGGGCCACGACTTCGACGGCTGGTTCAAGGACAGCGCCGCTTATGAGGCGCAGGCCGCGCGGGGCCTGGTCGCCTGTCCGTTGTGCCGTTCGGCGCAAGTGTCCAAGGCGGTGATGGCCCCCAACGTCGCGCGCACCGATCGCGCCCGGCAAGAGGCGATGGCAGCGCCAACGCCGGCGCCGCCGGCCTCCGTTCGTGAGGACCTCGACGAGCGTCGCGCTCGCGCCATGATGCGCGAATTGCGCGAGACGATCGTTGCCTCGACGGAGGACGTCGGCGGCAAATTCCCCGACGAGGCGCGCCGCATTCAAGATGGCGAAGCCGAGCCGCGCCCCATTCGCGGGCGGGCGAGCTTCGCGGAAGCCCGGGCATTGCTGGAAGAGGGCATCGAAATCTTGCCGCTCCCGGCCCTTCCCAGCGACGGCAACTGAGGCGCAATTCCCTTGTGAGACCGACGCGGGAAACATTGGCCCGTCATGCCCGCGCCAAGCCGTCGAAGACGGCGTCGCTTCGCTCGCCTATGTTGCGTGCATCCGTGCCTCTTTTTTTCTCTTGTTAAATCAAACACATGGATGGCCTGGTCAATCTCCGGATCAAGTCCGGGGACGGCCATGACGCGCTGGCGCGTAATGACAAATACGTTACGATCTGCTAACTTTTTGAGAAAGAGGGGTTTCCCATGCCGACCAAAACAGTCCGCGCCGCGAAACGTGCAACGCTCAACGTTCGCATCAAGCCGCAAGATCGCAATCTCATTGACCAGGCCGCGCGCCTTCTTGGCAAGAGCCGCACGGATTTCCTGCTCGAAGCCGGACGGCGCGCCGCCGAAGACGCCTTGCTCGACCGCACGCTCTTCAAGGCGAGTCCCAAGGCCTACGCGGAATTCGTCGCGCGGCTCGATGCGCCGCCTGCGCCGAATGAGAGGCTGCGTCGCACCATGACGATGCCGGCGCCGTGGGAATGAATGACGCTCACGTCGCCACAACCGATCGACGAACGCTGCCACATTGGCGCTTTCGACTCCGGCGTCCCTGCGCTTGACGACTGGCTGAAACGCCGCGCCCGCGCGAACGAAGCGAGCGGCGCCTCGCGCACCTATGTCGTCTGTGACGAGCAACGCGTCGTCGGCTATTACGCACTCGCCGCCGGCGCGGTCGCTATCGAAACCGCTTCCGGTCGTCTTCGCCGCAACATGCCCGACCCCGTGCCGGTCGCCGTGCTGGGGCGGCTCGCGGTCGAACGAAGCTTCCAACAGCGTGGTCTCGGACGCGCCTTGATCCGCGACGCCGCAACGCGTGTCGTTCGCGCCGCCGACGTGATCGGCATTCGGGGCGTTCTCGTTCACGCATTTGCGCCGGAAGCCGAGGCGTTCTACCGTGCGCTCGGCTTCGAGGCGTCGCCGCTCGAACCGATGACGCTCATGGCGACGCTGGCGGATGTTCGAGCCGCGACCAAAATTGCGTAACGCCCAATATGGAACGCGCAACGCGCGGGTTCGGCGCGCGCGTCCCTTCTCCCACGGAGTGGGAGAAGGTGGCCCTCGCGTCAGCGAGGGTCGGATGAGGGTCCTTGCGGCTTGGTTGAATCTTGCTGAGGAGCCCCGCCGCCTCGCCTGTATGTCCGCTGGAGCGGCGTGAGCCCTCATCCGACCCCGCTACGCGGGGCCACCTTCTCCCGTTTCACGGGAGAAGGGTTTGCGCCCAACCGCTCAATACTTCCCATCCCGCAGCAACTCCGCGGCGCGCACGGCGAAGTAGGTGAGGACGCCGACCGCGCCCGCCCGCTTGAAGGCGAGCAGGCTCTCCAGCATGGCGCGATCGCCGTCGATCCAGCCATTGGCGGCGGCGGCGGCGATCATCGCGTATTCGCCGGAGACCTGATAGGCGAAGGTGGGCGCCCCAAACGTCTCGGCGACGCGCCGTACGATGTCGAGATAGGGCATTCCCGGCTTCACCATCACCATGTCGGCGCCCTGTTCGAGATCGAGCGCCACCTCGCGCAGGGCCTCGTTCGAATTGGCCGGGTCCATCTGATAGGTGCGCTTGTCGCCGCGCAGCGTCTTGTCGGCGCCGATCGCCTCGCGGAACGGACCGTAGAAGGCCGAGGCGTATTTGGCCGCATAGCTCATGATCTGCACATTTTCGAAACCGTGCGCGTCGAGTTCGGCGCGAATGGCGCCGATGCGCCCGTCCATCATGTCGGACGGGGCGATGACGTCGGCGCCGGCGCGCGCCTGGTTGACGGCCTGCTCGATGAGCGTCGCCACCGTCTCGTCGTTGACGATCTCGTCGCCCTCGAGCAGCCCGTCGTGGCCATGGCTCGTATAAGGATCGAGCGCCACGTCGGCGATGACGCCGATGTCGGGAACGGCCGCCTTGATGGCGCGGCAGGCCCGGCAGACGAGATTTTGCGGATTGAGCGCTTCCGAGCCCTGCGCATCCCGCAAGGCGGGATCGGTGTTGGGAAACAGCGCGACGGCGGGGATGCCGAGCGCCGCCGCATGCTTGATCGCCGCGGTCGCCGCGTCGATCGAATAGCGCAGGACGCCGGGCATGGATGCGATCGGCTCGTGCTTGCCGACACCGTCGACGAGAAACACCGGCCAAATGAGATCGTCGACCAGGAGCGTGTGCTCGCGCACCAGGCGGCGCGCCCACTCGGCCTTGCGATTGCGGCGCGGCCGTTGCGCGAGCGTCAGGCGGACGTTGTGCGGCCCGTCGCGAGATGAAAACGCGGCGCTGGCCCGCGCATCTGAGGCAACCACGACGACCTCCCGCGAAAAAGCCGAGTTTGCGCCCCGATTTGGCGCCCTGCCGCATCGCAGGCGATTTCCTTCTCGATCAGCGTCAGCCGCGCTCTAACACGCCGGATGTGATCTTGAAAGAGCGGCGCGTCTCACTTAAGCAGGATCGCGTCAACCGAAACACGTTCGGACCGCGAGCCTTCGAGCTCGCAACCTTCGTCGAGACTTTGGGCTCGCCATCCAAGTTGCCCGCAACGCGCCACTGCTCAGACCATAGCCTACCAAAGTTCGGAAGCGGTTCCGCGATGAGACTATGCTCGACGAGGCTGCTGGCCGGCGCGGCGAACGGACGTTCCTTCTTCGTATGCGTCCTCGTTGTCGCTGCGACGAGCCTCGTCTGCCTCAACGTCGGCGCGGCCCCCGTGGCGCCGACAGGCGACGACAAAGCCGCCGGCGCATCACACGTCGCGCCGGCGCGCGCCCCACGGGCCAGCGCGCCTCCTCGTCCCACAGCAGCCCCAACGACTCCAGTGACGCCGCGCCGAACCCAGCCGCCAAGGCCGAAAGAAACAGCGCCGGAGCCCGCCGCTCCCGCGCCGCCGCCCGCTGCTCCCTTGACGCCGCTGCCTCTTGACACATCGGTTCCTCCGCCGACGCTGCCGAAGGCCTCGCGCGAACGCATGCGCGCATGCGCGCTCGAATGGCGGAAACTGAAGATGGAAGAAGGAACCGGCGGGGCTCTGTGGCGGGACTTCGCCACCAAATGCCTCACGCGCTAGATCAAAGGTCCGCTCAACGTTAAAACGCCAGTTCGGCGCGAAGACCCACTCGGTCAACAGCCCTGACGCCCAGCCTGGCGCCGGCCGCTGAGCGCCTTGAAAGTTACGAAAATTCAAAAATGTGGCTGGCTTGCCAAAGGTCGCCGCGCCGGCGGCGGGACGCAGCCATTGCTTTAATATCTCGCGTCACGGCGGCGCCGCTTCCCGGCGCCAGAGCGACGTTGGCGCCTGGAAGCGCGTTCACGATGCGAGAACAACAATCCGCGCATGGCGAACGCGCTCCGTTTCGAACTGCGTTCAGAACGTTTCGGAAGGTTCCGGAACGGCCGGCGGCGCCTTCGGCTTGCGCACGACTCGACGCTTGACGGCAGCCTTTCTGGCGCCGGCCTTCTTGGCGGCGCCGCGCTTTTTGGTCGCCTTGCGCGTCGTCTTTCGCGTCGTCTTTCGGGCGCTCTTCTTCGACGCGGTCTTACGAGTAGCCTTGCGAGCGACCTTGCGGGTAGCCTTGCGAGCGACCTTGCGAGCGGTCTTCTTCGCGGCGGTCTTCCTCGACGCAGTCTTACGCGCACCCTTCTTCGCCGCCGCTTTCTTCGCTGGCCGACGCTTCGTCATTGCTTTCGCCATCTTAAGTCCCCTTGATCCAAATTGCCGGAATGTCTCTTGACCGACAACAGGCAAAAAATAGAGTAACGTGGTTAACCAGTCGTTCAAGTGGCGCCTATTCGAATTGTTCGTTCGCACATCTTCTCAGGCGCTTCGAACACGCGCGATCGACATGGGAGAGGGGCGGCGCCATCCATGTCAAAATGACTTTTGGCGCCCTCTTCAAAGATCACGCGCGAACGACCTATCGAGCATCGTCGCAACAATGGCGAGAACAATTGTCACGGCCGAAGAGAGCATGCCGCAGATGCTGACGGCGCCCCTGCGGCGGCTCCACGCGATGAGTTCAATCCATTGTTTTTCATCGACGTTCAAGTATTCGCCCACGTCATGCGGACAAGCTCGGAACGCATTCGCCGGGCCGCTGCGCGCCTGCGCTTTGCGACCTCGTTGGAGATGATCGCGAAGACGAAAATTCGACATCGTGACGACTTTCGCGGCGACGTCCTCGACGCGCTCCGGCGGCGCATCCCGAGCGCCGCCAGAGCATCTGTCACGCATTAAAAAAAAATTGTGCGAAGCTCTCTTCCGACGCTCGGAAGCGCATGCGCGAGGGTGACGAAAATCAAAAATCGCGCGAATCACCTGGCCGGCGATTCGTTTTCCCAAGACAAATGCGCTGTCGATCAGATGTCCAATCTGCTCTTGAGCAGTTGGTTGACGGCTTGCGGATTGGCCTTGCCGCCGGTGGCCTTCATGACCTGACCGACGAACCAGCCGAGCATAGAGGGCTTGGCCTTCGCTTGCGCGACCTTGTCGGGATTGGCCTCGATAATGGCGTCAACCGCCGCCTCGATCGCGCCCGTATCCGTCACCTGCTTCATCCCGCGCTCTTCCACGATGGCGCGCGGATCGCCGCCTTCCGTCCAGACGATCTCGAATAAGTCCTTGGCGATCTTGCCGGAGATGACGCACTGGGCAATGAGATCGACGATGACGCCGAGCGCCTGCGCCGAGACAGGCGAGCGTTGGATGTCGCGCCCCTCCTTGTTGAGACGGCCGAACAACTCGTTGATGACCCAATTGGCCGCGAGCTTGGCGTCGCGTCCCTTCGCCGTCGCCTCGAAGTAATCGGCGCTGGCGCGCTCGGCGACGAGCACGCCGGCGTCGTAGGGCGACAACCCATAGTCCTTGATGAAACGCTGGCGCTTGGCGTCCGGCAATTCGGGCAGGCCGGCTTTGAGCGCGTCCACATAGGCTTGATCGAATTCGAGCGGCAGCAAATCGGGATCGGGGAAATAGCGGTAGTCGTGCGCCTCTTCTTTCGAGCGCATCGAGCGCGTCTCGCCCTTGCCGGGATCAAACAGGCGCGTCTGCTGATGGATGACGCCGCCGTCCTCCAGAACGCCAATCTGGCGGCGCGCCTCGGCCTCGATCGCCTGGCCGATGAAGCGGATGGAGTTGACGTTCTTGATTTCACACCGCGTTCCGAGCGGCTCGCCCGGCCGACGCACCGAGACGTTCACGTCGGCGCGCAGCGACCCCTCCTCCATATTGCCGTCGCAAGAGCCGATGTAGCGCAAGATGGTGCGCAGCTTGGAGACATAGGCGCGCGCCTGGTCGGCAGAGCGCATGTCAGGCTTCGAGACGATCTCCATCAGCGCCACGCCGGAGCGGTTGAGATCTACATGGCTCTCGGCGTCTGAGAGATCGTGCAGCGACTTACCGGCGTCCTGCTCAAGATGCAGACGCTCGACGCCCACGACGATGCGCTCGGCGGGCGTCACGTCGACAATCACCTCGCCCTCGCCGACGATCGGGTTCTTGTATTGGGAAATCTGATAGCCCTGCGGCAGGTCAGGATAGAAATAGTTCTTGCGGTCGAACACCGAGCGCAGATTGATCTTGGCCTCCAGCCCCAAGCCGGTGCGGATCGCCTGGCGCACGCATTCCTCGTTGATGACCGGCAACATGCCCGGCATGGCCGCGTCGACGAGCGAGACATGATCGTTGGGCTCGCCGCCGTACTCGGCGCTGGCGCCGGAAAACAACTTGGCCCTGGTCGTCACCTGGGCATGAATTTCCAAGCCGACGATGATTTCCCAATCGCCGGTCGCGCCCTTGATGAGCTTGGGCGACGCCGCCTGTGTCATGGTCATGCGAGCCTCGATAGTAGATGCGCTTCCCCCTACTCGGGATCATGCACGTTGGACCGCGAGCCTTCAGGCTCGCAAGCGTCGAGCGAGCCTGAAGGCTCGCGGTCCAAATAGCTCAGCCTCCATCACTTGCCTTGCCGTCGCCGGCGGCCGCGCGCTCCATCAGCCGCTCCTCATGCGCTATCGCCCATTCCATGATGGCCCTCCACAGCGCCTGCGCCAATTCGCCGGACAGTCCCTCGCGGCGCGACGCCTCGGCCACTCGCGCCAGCACCTCGTCGATGCGTTCGGGCACGCGCGCCGGAATGCGGAGCCCCGGCTTCACCGCCGCCGCGCGCTCGATCTGGCGCTGACGCTTGGCGAGCAGAGCGACGAGTTCGTCGTCGAGCATGTCGATCGCCGCGCGCACGCGGGCCAGTTCATCCAGCAGTTCCTGTTGCGGCGGATCGCGCCTCTTTCCAGCTTCGCCTCGCATGTTCATTTGGTCTCGTTCCACCAGGGCGCGGGCAGGGCGATCCTGCCCGCCGCACGCTCGATCGCGGCGGCGAGCGAAAACAGCGTCGTTTCGTCGAAGGGCCGGCCGATGAGCTGCAGGCCGAGCGGCAGGCCGTCCGACGCTATTGCGCCGGGCGCGACGATCCCCGGCAGGCCGGCCATGTTCACCGTCACTGTGAACACGTCGTTCAAGTACATCTCGACCGGGTCGCTCGACCCCTTTTCGCCGTGGGCGAAAGCGGTCGACGGCGTCGCCGGCGTCAGCACGGCGTCGACCCCGCGAGCGAACGCTTCGTCGAAATCGCGCTTGATCAAGCCTCGGATCTTCTGCGCGCGCACATAATAGGCGTCATAATAACCGGCGGAGAGCACATAGGTCCCGATCATGATGCGGCGGCGCACCTCGGCGCCGAAGCCCTTGGCCCTGGTCTTCTCGTACATCTCGGTCACGTCGCGGCCCGGCTCGCGCAGACCGTAACGCACGCCGTCGTAGCGGGCGAGATTGGACGAGGCCTCGGCCGGCGCCAGGATGTAATAGGCGGGAAGCGCGTGGCGCGTATGCGGCAGCGAGATGTCGACGACCTCGGCGCCGGCCTCGCGCAGCCATTTCACGCCCTCGTCCCACAGGCTTGCGATCTCCGCCGCCATGCCGTTGAGCCGATATTCCTGAGGGACGCCGATGCGCCGGCCCTTGATCGAAGCGCCGACGGCGGCCTCGTAATCGGGAACCGGCGCATCGACGCTGGTCGTGTCCTTCGGATCGTGACCCGCCATCGAGCGCAGCAGGATCGCGGCGTCGCGCACGGTGCGCGCGATCGGCCCGGCCTGATCGAGCGAGGAGGCGAAGGCGACGATGCCCCACCGCGAACAGCGGCCATAGGTCGGCTTGATGCCCACCGTGCCGGTGAAAGCCGCCGGCTGGCGGATCGAACCGCCGGTGTCGGTGGCGGTCGCGCCGAGACAAAGACGCGCGGCGACCGCGGCGGAAGAACCGCCCGACGAGCCGCCCGGCACAATCTTGGCGCTGTCGAAACCTTCGCCTTGCTTGCGCCGCCAAGGCGAAACCACCGGACCGAAAGCGCTCGTCTCGTTCGACGAGCCCATGGCGAATTCATCGAGATTGAGCTTGCCGAGCATGACCGCGCCGTCGCGCCAGAGATTGGCGCTGACGGCAGATTCATAGGTCGGCGTGAAGCCGTCGAGGATGCGGCTCGCCGCCGTCGTCCGCACGCCCTTGGTGCAATAGAGGTCCTTGATCCCGAGCGGCAGACCCTCGAGCGGCCCCCCCTCGCCCCGGGCAAGGCGCGCATCGCTCGCTTTCGCCATGCGCAACGCCTGCTCCGGCGTCTCGGTGATGAAGGCGTTGAGCGCGCGCGCCTTCACGATGGCGTCGAGGTGAGCTTGCGTCAGCTCGACCGCCGACAGAGTTTTCGAGGCCAGCGCGTCGCGCGCCTCGACGAGCGTAAGATGAGTAGGATCGGACATCAGCTGTTGTGCTCGGCCATCATGATACGACATCCGGGGGTCCGCTCGGATTTCTCCTCTCCCCGCGCGGGGCGAGGTCGCCAGGACCATCGGCGTTCAGCGGAATGGCGCCTATTCCACGACTTTGGGAACGACGAAGTAGTGATCCTCGCGCGCCGGCGCATTGGCGAGTATCTCGTCCTTGATGGCGCCGTCGGTGACGACGTCGGCGCGCTTCTTCATTTGCATCGGCAGAACGGAGGTCAGCGGCTCGACGCCCTCCACGTCGACGCTGCTCAGTTCCTCGACGAAACCCAAAATAGCGTTGAGTTCATGGCGCAGACGCTCGACTTCGGCGTCCTCGACCGCGATACGCGACAAATGGGCGATGCGGCGAACGATTGCCTGATCGACGGACATACGAGCCCTCCAATCTCGATCCTCTCGACCCGCGCTATAACACCCGCGGCTTTGGCAGGGCAATGCGCCTCGATCCCGCCCTTTTTCCTTTATACCGCCATACTCTCCCCGACCCCGAGAACGCGCACGTCGACGCCGCTGCCCTGCATCGCCGCGACGAAGGCGGACGGATCGGGCGCGATTGCATCGAACGTCCCGTAATGGCAGGGAATGACCGTCTCGAACCGGAAATAGCGCTTGACGGCCAGCGCCGCTTGCGCGCCGTCCATGGTGAAACGGCCGCCCACCGGCACGATGCCGATCTGGGGCCGATACAATTCGGCGATGAGCGCCATGTCGCCGAAAAGGGCGGTGTCGCCCATATGGTAGAGCGTCGGCCCGTTCTCGCACGCGACCACAAGACCATTGGGATTGCCGAGATAGACGGATGCGCCGTCCCTTAGGGTCCCCGAAGAATGCCAGGCCGGCGTGAAACTCACCGTGAAATCGCCGCATGGGACGGTTCCGCCGGTATTGCCGGGATTGATGTCGGCCGCGCCTTGCTCGGCGAGGCACATGCAAATTTCGTAATTGGCGACGATCTGCGCGCCCGTTTCCTTGGCGATGCGCGCGGCGTCGCCAATGTGGTCGTCATGGCCATGGGTGAGAAGAATATGCGTTGCGCCCCGCGTCGCCTCGTCGAACGAGCCGGCGAATTTCGGATTGCCGGTGAGGAAGGGATCGAAGAGAATGACGCAAGCGCGCGTTTCCACGCGGAAAGCGGAGTGGCCCAGCCAAGTGATTTTCATGGGAAAGCATCCTACAGATCGAGTGCGCCCGAACGTTGCGAGTTTAGTCCATGCCGCGCCCGTGTCAGCTTAGGCATCGTTGGGAAATAAGTGAGCCGGAAAGGGCGCGCCCCCCTCTCCCCGCTTGCGGGGAGAGGGTCAAGGTGAGGGGCTTGGGGTTTTGGGCGCATTGCCGGGAAAGCCGAGGGAGTCCTGGCTTCATCAGCTTATCCCAGCCCTCTCCCCGTAAACGGGGAGAGGGGGCGCGTCCAATCGATTCGCTTACTTGCGGACGGCGACTTAGACGATGACGAACGGAGAAACCACCCTCGAGGATTTGGCTCGCCAGCTCCCGGCCAAGGGCCGGCTGATGGGGCTCGACCTCGGCGCGAAGACGATCGGTCTCGCCCTTTCCGACGTCGAGCGCCGCCTCGCTTCGCCGCTGGACACCATCCGCCGCGGCAAATTCACGCATGACGCGCCAACGCTGCTGGCGCGCGCAAGCCAATTCGAGGTTTGCGCCCTCGTCGTCGGCCTGCCGCTCAACATGGATGGTTCGGAAGGCCCCCGCGCCCAGGCGACGCGCGCCTTCATGCGCAATCTGGCGGCGCGCGCGCCATATCCCTTCGTCCTCTGGGACGAGCGGCTCTCCACCGCCGCCGTGACGCGGGAACTCATTGCGCAAGACGCCTCGCGCGCCAAACGCGCCGCCGTGGTCGATCGCTTAGCCGCCGCTTACATTCTGCAAGGCGCGCTGGATCGTCTCGCGCGCCTCTAAATCCAAAAAGGACCAGTCCCTCTTGGGATGGATCGAAAGGGGCCAGCACCCGAAATGGCGCGCGTTCAAAGGATTACAGCGTCCTCGGATCGAGAAGCGAAACGCGTTCTGCACGCCGAAATAAGCTCGCGGGCTAAAACGCGCCATGTTTAAAAGCAGCCTCACGACAGAAATCGAGGCGGCGTCGCCGCCGCCTCGATTACGCTCGTGGATGCGCCACTGACGGTGGCGCGGTCCCACTTTCCCTCAAGGGGTCGCGAACAGAAAAGCGGCCGGACCGGCCAGGCCGCCGAACACGAACGCGATGCCCCGAGCGTCATTCGACATGTCGCCCAGAGGAGAGAACAATCCGGTCGTGGGCGCCATATATCCCGTTGTATAGATCGGGGCCACGGCATGGCCGTGCCAACGGCCGGGATGCCAATGACGGACCACACGGACGGTGCCCGGAACTCCCATTCCGTAAACCTGCGCACGCGCGCCGTCACTCGACGGCGTCAGCGCGAACAGCGCTCCGAACGCTCCAACGATAGCCAATTTCGACAGCGTGTTCATTTTTCACTCCTCATAAACTTCGCAGGGTCGAATTCTGAAATCGCCCCCCGAATTGGTTTGAACTTGAGGTAGGTCGGCGCCCCGCACCGTCAAGTCGGTAATCGCCGCTCGCGCGGCTTTGTGTTCCGCGGCCTCATGAAAATCTCTCCAAGCTCTTGTTTTAGCGCATTTTTTAAAGCCGCGTCCGGGCCGCCCATGGCGCTCAAAAATGCTCAAGCCCGCCTTCAGGTTCGAGCGAATGTAGCCGCTGACAACCGGGCGCCCGGCCGGAAGCGCCGACAGGCGCCCGCCGATGGCGAACTAAATCGGCGCCCTTGCGGGTTCGGCCTTGACAACCAACGCGACACATATGAGTTTAAGACAACTATAAGTTGAACTATTCTCTCGTCGCTTCTCGACGCAACCAGACTGCAGGAGGGCGCCAATGACGGCCGAAAAAATCAATCGCCGATCCGCCGGCGTCGGTTCCGCGCTGCAATCCAACGAAGGCGCGGCACCGCAAGCCGATGTGGCGGCGACGGCGTCGACCGCCGCCTATATCGCCGACATGTGCTCCGAGCTGGCGGAACTCGCCAGTCGATCGCAACTGACCATGCTGGCCTATTTCCTCAATCTGGCGCGGGTCGAAGCCGAAATGCGCTCGCGCGACCACGGCGGATTCGAAATCGCCCGTCATGCCTCGAGCCGATCTTGACGCCGCTGGCGCATCGAAAAGTCCGCCTGTGGCACGATCAGAGCAATGAAACGAGATTTGCGCCATGGCGCTCGAGGCGCCCAGCCAGATCGAGCTCCAGAAGGACGCCATGCACGTCGCGCGCCGGCAGGCCGGCCGACCGAATGAGCGCGTCAACCGTCACCGGCGCCGGACCGAGCAGCGAAAGAACGAGCGCATACGGGTCTGGCGGCGGCGCCGCGTCGTTCGGGCCGTCCGCGGCCATGAGCGCCGCGCTGGGCGCCTGCGGCCGCACATCGGCCGGGTGCCCGGGTTCGCCGGAAAGCTCGCGGGGCCGACCCGAACGACCACTCTCTTGCAAGGAAAAGAAGTCAATTTCATCCCAGAAGGGTTCGTCGTCCGTCGCCCGCACGCCGTCGTCGAACAGATCGTCGCGCGGCCGAGCGACGCTCGATTGCATGGCGAGCGCCGCGATCACATCCTCGGCCCCCGTGCACAACGTCGCGCCTTGACGCAGGAGATCGTTGGCGCCTTCGGCGCGCGGATCCAAAGGCGACCCGGGAACCGCGAAGATCTCGCGGCCTTGCTCAGCGGCAAAACGCGCCGTGATCAGCGATCCCGAGCGCCGCGCCGCCTCGACGACCACCGTGCCGGCGCAAAGCCCGGAAACAATGCGATTGCGGCGCGGAAAATCGCGCCCGCGCGGCTCCCATTCGAGCGGCATTTCAGTAACGATGGCGCCATGGGCGGCGATCTCTTCCAACAGCGGCGCATGTTCGGCCGGATAGGGCCGCGCATGGCCGCCCGCCAGCACCGCGATGGTTCCGGTTGCGAGGCTGGCGCGATGGGCGGCGAGATCGATGCCGCGCGCCAGGCCGGACACGATCGCGTAATCGGCGTTGGCCAGGCCGCGCGCTAGTTTGTCGGTAAAGACGAGACCGGCCGCCGAAGCGTTGCGCGCGCCGACGATGGCGACGCACGGACGGCGCAAGAGGGCGGCGTCGCCGCGCATGGCGATGACCGGCGGGGCGCTGTCGATCTCGCGCAAGAGCGGCGGATAATCGGGATCGCTCGTGACCACGAATCGCACGCCGAGCGCCTTGGCCCGCTCCATTTCGCCGCGCACCTCGTCGGCGTCCGCGATGCGAATGGCGCGTCCGGACTTTGCTGCGAGATCAGGCAATGCTTCCAGCGCGGCCGCCGCGCCGCCGAAGCGGTTGACCAGTTGGCGAAAGGTTCGCGGTCCGATGTTCTCGCATCGGATGAGACGCAGCCAGTCGAATAACTGCTCCTCGGTGAGACGTCCGCCGCCCGTCGGCGAATTGCTCGCGCTCATTTTTTCTGCCCGATCCGGCTCTCGGCGCCCGCTATGAGGCGAGAGAGGTTCTCACGATGTTTCCACCACAGCGCCGCCGCCATCACGGCGATGGCCAAACCCTCGGCCGCCCGCCCAGCGCTAAAGAGAACAAACGGCGAGACGAGGCTCGCTGTGAGCGCGGCCAGTGAAGAATAGCGCGAAACGCCGGCGACCACGAGCCAAACGACAGCGAAGACGAGCGCGGTCGGCCAATGAAGCCCCAACAGGCAGCCGAGAAACGTCGCCACTCCTTTGCCGCCGCGAAACCGCAGCCAGACCGGAGCGACATGCCCGAGGAAGGCGCCGAGCGCCGCGAAGATCGCCGCGTCGCTGGAAACAAAGCCAGCTAGCGCCACCGCCGCGGTTCCTTTCAAGGCGTCCAGAACCAGGGTCGCGGCGGCGAGGTCCTTGCGGCCGGTGCGCAACACGTTGGTCGCGCCGATATTGCCCGAACCGATCGAACGGATGTCCGTTGTCCCGGCGCCGCGCGTCAACAGCAGACCAAACGGAACCGAGCCGAGCAGGTACCCCAGCGCAAAGGCGACGACATCGACGAAAATCGAAACGAATAGGTCCATAGGATTTTTACAATGCGGCTCTCGCTGCCAAACGCGCTCTCGCCGCGGAGATTTACTCTTCGTCCGAGCCCTTGTCCTTGGCCTTCTTCGGGGCCTCCGTTTCTCTCGCCTTCAGCGCGGCGCCCAAAATGTCGCCGAGCGACGCGCCCGAGTCGGCCGAGCCGTACTGCGCGATCGCTTCCTTCTCTTCGGCGACCTCAAGCGCTTTGATCGAGACCGAAACCTTGCGCGCCTTGCGATCGAACAGGGTCACGCGGGCGTCGACTTTCTCGCCCACGGCGAAACGCTCCGGCCGCTGGTCGGCGCGATCGCGGGCCAGTTCGCTGCGCTTGATGAAGGCGGTCAGATCGGTCCCGGCGATCTTCACCTCGATGCCGGCGTCTCTTACCTCGCTGATCGCGCAGGTGACGACGGAGCCTTTCTTGACGTCGCTCGCGCCGCCCTCCTCAAGAGAGGCCGCGGCGAAAGGATCGGCGCTAAGTTGCTTGACGCCGAGCGAGATGCGCTCCTTCTCGACGTCGACGTCGAGCACCTTGGCGGCGACCACGTCGCCCTTCTTGTATTCCTCGATGACTTGTTCGCCTGGACGGCTCCACTCCAGGTCGGACAGATGCACCATGCCGTCCACATCGCCGTCGAGACCGATGAACAGCCCGAATTCGGTCTTGTTCTTGACCTCGCCGCTGACTTTCGAGCCGACCGGATGCTTCTCGGCGAAGGCTTCCCATGGATTGCGCAAGGTCTGCTTGAGGCCCAGCGAAATGCGGCGCTTGACGGGGTCGACCTCGAGCACCTGAACGTCGACGTCCTGGCCGGTCGAAATGATCTTGCCGGGATGCACGTTCTTCTTGGTCCAGGACATTTCGGAGACGTGCACGAGGCCCTCGATGCCGGGCTCCAATTCGACGAACGCGCCGTAATCGGTAAGGTTGGTGACGCGGCCGTTAAACTTGGCGCCGACCGGATATTTGGCCTCGATGCCCTGCCACGGATCCTCGAGCAACTGCTTCATGCCCAGCGAAATGCGGTGGGTCTCGTGATTGATCTTGATGATCTTCACGCGCACTGTCTGGCCGATGCTGAGCACTTCGGTCGGATGGTTGACGCGCCGCCAGGCGACGTCGGTGACATGCAACAGACCGTCGATGCCGCCAAGATCGACGAAGGCGCCGTAATCGGTGATGTTCTTGACGACGCCCTCGATGACCTGACCTTCCTCGAGATTGGCGACGATTTCATGCCTCTGCTCGGCCCGGTTCTCCTCGAGCACGGTGCGGCGGGACACGACGATATTGCCGCGCCGGCGGTCCATTTTCAGGATGTGGAACGGTTGCGGCACGTTCATCAGCGGACCCACGTCGCGAACCGGACGGATGTCGACTTGGCTGCGCGGCAGGAAGGCCACGGCGCCGTCGAGATCCACGGTGAAGCCGCCCTTGACCTGATTGAAGATGACGCCGTCGACCTTCTCGTTGGTCTCGAACGCCTTCTCGAGTCTGCCCCAGCTTTCTTCGCGACGCGCCTTGTCGCGCGAGATGACGGCTTCGCCCAGCGCATTTTCGATGCGCTCCAGATAGACCTCGACTTCCTCGCCCACTTTCGGGGCCGCGTCGCGGCCATAGCCGGTGAATTCCTTGAGGCTGACGCGGCCTTCCGTCTTGAGGCCGATATCGACGACGGCGACGTCCTTTTCGATTGCGACGACGCGGCCCTTGATGACGGAACCCTCGAAAGCTCCGCTGTCTCCGAAGCTTTCATCGAGCAGGGCGGCGAAATCCTCGCGCGTCGGGGCGCGCTGTGGTGCGACAGATGACATCAGATCTCCTAGGATTCCCGTGAGGGAACGGCGCCGGCGGGGTTAGAGTTGCGATGCGCTTTCTTCCTTCGGACGGTTCCTAACCGCGCGCGCCAAAATTGCGCGCGAAAGCAGGACACGAGAGTTCGAAATCGAACTGGCCGGCGCGGCCCGATGGTCGAAAGCTCGGAGCTTGTCATAAAACGCGCGACCGGAGGGAGAAGGCTCGCCGGTCACGACGCGACGTTTCTCTATCAAGCTTGGAGATGAAGAGCAAGCGCATACCCCTCGCTTCGCTCGACCTCTCCCCGCTTGCGGGAGAAGCGCCGCCCAAACTTAGAGCACCTTGCCGGGATTGAGGATGCCCTTGGGGTCCAGCGTTTGCTTGATGGCGCGCATGATCTCGAGCGCAACCGGGTCCTTAACCTTGCGCAACAGATCGCGCTTCAACTGCCCAATGCCGTGTTCCGCGGAGATCGAACCCGAGTATTTGTTCACAACGCCATAAACGATTTCATTGACCGCGCCGCTCTGCGCCAAAAACGCGCGGCTGTCGGCGCCCGCCGGCTGCGAGACGTTATAGTGGATATTGCCGTCGCCGAGATGCCCGAAGGGAACCGGCCGCGCCCCGGGAATGCGCGCGGCGACGAGACGTCCGGCCTCCTCGAGAACAGCCGGAATGTGCCGCAGCGGCGCCGACACGTCGTGTTTGATCGAGCCTCCTTCTTGCTTTTGCGCTTCGGACAGCAATTCGCGCAGGCGCCACAGGCTGGCCCTCTGTTCCAGCGAAGCGGCGATCGTCGCGTCGGCGATGAGATTCGAACTCACGGCCCGCGACAACAGATCAGTCAATGTCTCGTCGAGGCCGCCTGCAGCGGGCGTCGCCAGTTCGACCAACACATACCAAGGATGGGCTTGCGGCAACGGATCGCGCGCCCCGTTCCCATGCGCAAGCACGAAATCTAAGCCCATGCGGGAAATGAGTTCGAAAGAGACGAGCGCGCTTGCCGCCGTCGCCTTGGCGAGTGACAGAAAGTCGAGCGCCTGGCGCAGATCGTCCAATCCGACCATCGCCGTGGCGCGCGAGCGGGGCCGCGCAAAGAGCTTCAGCGTTGCGGCGGTAATGACCCCCAGCGTGCCTTCCGCGCCGATGAACAGACGGCAGAGGTCGTATCCGGTATTGTCCTTGCGCAGCTTGGAGAGATTGGACGCCACGCGCCCATCCGCCAACACCGCCTCTAAGCCGAGCGTGAGATCGCGCGCGCAACCATAAGCGATGGCGTGGACGCCGCCGGCGTTGGTCGAGAGATTGCCGCCGATCGTGCAGGAGCCTTCCGAGGCGAGCGACAGCGGGAAATAGCGGTCCGCCTCTTCCGCAGCCTCCTGGACGCGCGCCAAGGTCGCGCCGGCCTCGACAATCATCGTGTCAGAGCCCGCATCGATCTCGCGGATGCGATCAAGCCGTTGCAGCGACAACACGATTTGCGAGCCGCTGGCGTCCGGCGTTTGGCCGCCGACGAGACCGGTATTGCCGCCCTGCGGGACGACGGCGACGCCCGCTTCGTTGCAAAGCGCGAGCACGCTCGCCACCTGGCTGGTCGTCGCGGGCTTGACGACACATAAGGCGCGACCGCGAAACGCATCGCGCGGCTCGGCGGCATAGGCCGCCGTATCTTTAGGATCGATCAGGACGTTGCGTCTGCCGACGATCGCCGCGAAGCGAGCCGGCAAATCGACATCGGCGAGCCGTTGCGGGGAAGCGGCCAGCGAGAATTACCTCAAGTGTTCGAACGGCGCGCTTATCGGCCGCGCCGCCGCGAGTTCGTCCCTTTGCGCCTGGCCAAGACGCACGCTGCCGTCGCGGCAGGCAGGCTGCCGAGCAGAATACTGCACAATGTTGCGGCGATGAGCGCATTCATGATGACCATCTCCTTCCAGGAGCGAGAGGAAATCCTTCACTTTTCCTCACCTACGCTGGACGACGACGCAAATCCTATGCCTCATTCGCGGCGCCGACAAGAAAAAGCGAGGCCACTCAAACAAACGCGAATCGATATCCACCAGATTTTCACAGTGTCGGCACACCGAACTTAACTGGAGCTTAATGATGCGTCGGACGATGACAAAAAATGTGATTCGACGTTTTCCGCGCCGCTAGCGTGAGAAAATGGCGCGCTTTGCGGAGGCTCGCGCCTTGTGCTCGAACGCCGCCACGACCTCGACATGCGGAGAACCGCGAAACTGGTCGATCGGCTGGACAAACCGCGCGAGGTAACCAGCGTCGGTCAAGATTTTGGCGTCACGCGCGAAAGTTTGTGGATTGCAGGACACCGCGATGACGACCGCAGCCTTGGACTTGGCGATGGCTTGCGCTTGCGCCTGCGCTCCGACGCGGGGCGGATCGACAATGACAGCGTCGAATCCTTCGAGCTCCGCGGCGCTCAGCGGCCGGCGCAAGAGGTCGCGCGCCTGCGCTTCGATCGGGCGGAGAGCAGCGCTTGTCCGCGCAGCCTTGAGCAGCGCCTCGATGGCTGGAGCGTCGCTGTCGTAGGCCGCGACATCGGCTCTCGCCGCCAGGCGCAAGGCAAAGGCGCCCAGCCCGCAATAGAGATCGGCGATGCGGTGGGCGCCGTCCGCCGCTTGTTCGACCCGCGCGGCGAGCGCCGCCTCGCCGGCCTGCGTCGCCTGAAGGAAAGCGCCGGGCGGCGGCATGACGAAAGCGTCGCCGATGGCGATCATCGGCGCACGGAACAGCGCGACGAGACGCCCGTGATTGGCAAGACGCGCCAGGTTGTGCGCCTGCGCGACGTCGATCAGCTCCCGCGTTTCCCGCTCATCGAGCGCTCCCGCGCCGCGAATATCCACGTCGAGGCCATGGATTGTAGAGCTTACGATAATGTCCAGCGGTTTGCCGCGGCTGTGGAGCGTCTGCGCCAAGGCGCGAGCGGCGAGCGGCGCTCCCGCTAGGCCCGGCGCCAGCAACGGGCAAGCGTCGATTTCCACAATCGCATGCGAGCGCGCCTGCATGAAGCCGACCGCCATGCGCCCCTGTTGCATGCGGGCGTGAAAGGCAGCGCGGCGGCGCCCCTTTCCATGCGCATCGACGAGCGGCGCGACCTCCAGATCGAGGCCGGCGTTGCGCAGGGCGGTTGCGACCAGTCCGCGCTTCCAGTCGGCATAAGCGGCGGGCGCGAGGGTCTGGACGGCGCAGCCGCCGCAGACGCCGTAGTAAGGACAGAACGGCGCGACGCGATCCTTCGAGGGCGTCACCACTTCGAGCAAGCGCCCGCGCTCGCCGTCCGTTTCGGCGAGCACCGTCTCGCCCGGCAGCGCATGAGCGACGAAAACGAACCCGCCCTTCATGCGCGCGACGCCCTCGCCGCGATGGCCGAGACGTTCGATGACGAGGCGCTCGTTGCTCATGTCCGCCGCGCGTAAGCCAGGAATTCACGGTTGCCGTCGCCGCCCGCGATCGGCGATGGCGCAACGCCGCCGACGCGCCAGCCGAGCCGCTCGATCTCGGCGATGATGCGCACGCAAACCTCGGTATGGACCGCCTCGTCGCGCACGACGCCTTTCTTTGTGGCCGCGCGTCCGGCCTCAAATTGCGGTTTGATCAACGCCACGAACTCGGCCGCTGGCGCAGCGAGCGCCAGCACATGCTCCAGAATGAGCGTCAATGAAATGAAGCTCGCGTCGATGACGACAAGGCTCGGCTTTTCCTTAAGATGCGCCGCGGTCAAGGCGCGCGCGTCAAGGCCCTCGAGCGAGGCGACGCGCGGATCGGCGGCGAGCTTTTCATGCAGTTGACCATGGCCGACATCGACGGCCGCGACATGGCGGGCGCCGCGCGCCAGCAGCACGTCGGTGAAGCCTCCGGTCGAGGCGCCGATGTCGAGGCAGACGCGGTCTTTCGTATCGATCTGAAAAATCTCCAACGCATGGGCGAGCTTGACGCCGCCGCGCGACACCCAGGGATAGGGCGCCTGCGCCGCGACCTCGGCGTCGCGCGCGATCATTTGCGAGGGCTTGACGACCCTGCGGCCGTCGACGCTGACAAGCCCCGCGAGAATCGCTTCGCGCGCCTTGGCGCGGCTTTCGAACAGGCCGCGTTCGCACAAAGCGATGTCGGCGCGGATGGGGTCGCGCGGCCACAACGCCATCGGCCCTCACTCCCCCGTCTGCAACAGGCTTCCGGCCCGCCTGGCGCCGGCGAGCAGTTTCGCGAAGGCTGCGACCGACGCTGCAAAGAACAGCGCGTCGAGCGTCAGCGCCGCGATCATCAAATCGGCGCGCAGCACGTGATCGATCAGCACGGCGCGCAGGCCTTCGAAGACATAGGTCGGCGGCAACGCCCAGCAGATCGGTTGCAGCCAAGTCGGCAAGGCGGCGACCGGGTAATAGACGCAGCCCAGCGGCTGGATGATGAACATCAGCGACCAGACGAGGCTCTCGGCGCCCAGACCATAGCGCAGAATAATTCCACAAACGAACAAGCCGACGCCCCAGGCGAAAAAGATGAGGATTGCAAAAAACGCCGCGAAGGCCAGTCCCAGCGCCCACAGGTTGAAGCCGAAGAACAGAATAGCCAGGATCGTCACCGGAACCACGCCGACCAGCAGCCTGATGAGGCTCATCGCCATCATCGAGACGATGAATTCGGCGGGCTGCAACGGGCTCATGAACAGATTGGCGATGTTGCGCGACCACATCTCCTCCAAGAAGGAGAAGGAAAATCCTTGCTGCCCGCGCAGCAGAATGTCCCACAAAAGGACCGCTCCGACCAGCGTGCCGGCGGCGACGGCGATGCGGTTAGAGGCGAACGCTGTTGCCGAGTTGGCGAGATAGGTCTGCAAAAATCCCCAGGTGAGCAACTGAACCGTCGGCCAATAGACCATCTCGATGAGGCGCGGCCAGGACGAGCGCAACAGATAGGTGTAACGCAACACCATGGCGCCGGTGCGCGCGAGGGAGAACGCGGCGGGATTGCTCATAGCGCGACAGTCGCCCCGCCGTTAGCGCGCTCGCGCGCCGCCTCGCCATTGGCGCGCCCGCGCGCCACGTCGAGGAAGACGTCTTCCATATTGGTGCGCCCATAACGGGCGAGCAGCTCAGAAGGCGGCGCATCGTCGACCAGACTGCCCTCCTTCAACATCATCACCCGATCGCACAGCCGCTCCACTTCCGCCATGTTGTGGGAGGCGAGCAGGATCGTGCAGTTGCGGTTGCGGCGGTGATCTTCGAGATGCGAGCGCACCCAGTCTGCCGTATCGGGATCGAGCGAGGCCGTCGGCTCGTCGAGCAATAAGAGATCCGGATCGTTGATCAGCGCCTTGGCGAGCGCCACGCGCGTCTTCTGCCCGGCCGAGAGCCGTCCGCACGGACGCTCGAGCAAATCGCCGAGCGCCAGATTGTCGGCAAGCTCGGCGATTTTTCCGGCAACGTCGGCAACCCCGTAGAGGCTGCCGAAAACGCGCAAATTCTGCCGCACCGTGAGGCGGTGGGGCATGTCGACGTAAGGACTTTCGAAATTCATGCGGCCGAGCGCGCGGTAGCGTTCGCGCACGATGTCATGACCGAAGGCGTGAATCGTGCCGCCCGTCGGCTCGATCAGGCCCATGATCATGCCGATGGTCGTGGTCTTGCCGGCGCCGTTGCCGCCGAGCAGGCCGGTCACCGAGCCCGCCCTGAGCTCGAAGGTCAGGGGACGTAAGGCGATAAGCGCGCCATAGGTCTTGCAGAGACCTTTTACCTTTAGGGCGATCGGGGATGGCGTCGGGGTGGCTTGGGAAGGGCCGGACATGGTTTCTAGTAAGCAGGCGGACTGCCAATGGGAAATTATTTCTGACACGCGTCGCAGAAAAACGTCGAGCGTCCGGCCTGGACGATGCGGACGATCCGCCCACGGCACCCCGGCGCGGCGCAGGCTTCGCCTTCGCGGCCATAGACGCGGAAACTATGCTGGAACTTGCCAAGCGAACCGTCGGTTTGTCGGTGATTGCGCAAGCTCGAGCCGCCGGCGTCGATTGCGTCGCGCAACACCTCCTGGATCGCCGCTTTGAGGCGAACGAGCGCGGGCTTGGGTTTGCCCGTGGCCGCAACGAGGTTGCCCGCCGCGCGCAACGGCGACAGCTTGGCCCGATGCAGGGCCTCGCAGACATAAATATTGCCCAGCCCGGCGATCGTCCGTTGGTCCAAAAGCGCGCTCTTGAGCCCCGCCTTGCGGCCGGAGAGCGCCGCCGCCAGCGCCGCAGCGCTCATGTCCGGTCCGAGCGGCTCGATCCCGAGCCCGGCGAACAACGGATGACTCGAAAGGTCGGCGCGCAGCGCAAGCGACATGAATCCGAAACGGCGCGGGTCGTTGTAGATGACGCGTATGCCGCCATCAAGGTGAAACACAACATGATCATGGGCGCGATCGACGCGCAAGGGATGATGGAGCGAGGAAGGCTCGGCGGCGCGCTCGACCCGGAATGATCCGCTCATGCCGAGATGCATGATGAGCGCCTGTTGGTCATCGAGATCGGCGATGAGATATTTCGCGCGCCGTCGCAGCGATTGCACGCGCCGTCCGGCCAGACGCTTCGCGAAGCCCTCGGGAAAGGCAAAGCGCAAAGCGTGGCGCCGTTGCTCGACCCTGGCGATTGGCCCGCGGGCGAAAACCCGCTCGAGCCCCCGCCGGACGATTTCGACTTCGGGCAATTCGGGCATTGGCGAGGAACCTCGCGGGATCAAGGCGTAACCGCCCTGTTATCACATCCTGTTGCAGCAAAAGCGGATATTTAAGTGGGGGGCGAGCCCTCCGCCGTAGCCATCGCCCCGGATGCGGGCTATGTATCGCCCCTCTCGAAATCCCTCGACGTGAGCATTTTGATGAGTTCCGAACGCGAGCATCCAACGCATTTCGGCTTTGCCAAGGTGGGCCTTCACGAAAAACAAGGCCTCGTGGACGATGTCTTCCATAAGGTGGCGCGCCGCTACGATCTGATGAACGATCTCATGTCGGGCGGGCTGCACCGCCTGTGGAAGGACGCCTTCGCCGCCAAGGTCAGAGCTGCAGGCCGCGCCGGCTTTCGCCATCTCGACGTCGCCGGGGGCACCGGAGACGTTGCCTTCCGAGTGGCGAAGGCGGCGGAGCGCGACGCCGAAATCGTTGTTCTGGACATCAGCCGCGACATGCTGGAGGTGGGGCGCGACCGCGCCAACGAGCGTGACCTCGCCCAATCCCTCTCGTTCGTGCAGGCGAACGCCGAATCCCTGCCTTTCCCGGACGCAAGCTTCGACGCTTACACGATCGCCTTCGGCATCCGCAACGTGCCGCGCATCGAGCTGGCGCTCGGCGAGGCGCAGCGCGTTCTGCGGTCCGGCGGGCGCTTCCTGTGCCTCGAGTTCTCGCAGGTCGCCGCGCCGGGCCTCGATCGCCTCTATGAAGCGTATTCGTTCAACGTCATTCCGGCGCTCGGACGCCTGGTCGCCGGCGACGCCGAACCATACCGTTATCTCGTCGAATCGATCCAGCGTTTCCCGCGCGCCGATGAGTTCGAGCGGATGATCCGCTTGGCCGGGTTCCGCCGCACCGGCTTCGAAAGACTGACCGGAGGCGTCGTCGCGATCCACTCCGGCTGGAAGCACTAGTGGCCTGCGTCAGCCAAATCGATGGGTTTGTTTGTGCGAGCCTGAAGGCTCGCGGTCCAAGAGCGGCCCTGGACCGCGAGCCTTCAGGCTCGCAAATCGAACCCACCCTCCAGCGCACCCTTCATTTTATGTGACGCGGGCCACTAGCAGCTTGCGTCAACTTGATTGAAAGGATGGGATCTCGTGAGCGGCCCCCTCACTGTCCCTCCCTTAGCGTTCCGCAAGTCGGATGTTTCCGACTTGCGCATTAATGCCGAAGTCGGCAACAGCCGACTTCGGAGTGGGAGAGGGGACGCAAACGATCGGCAGTCGCGAACTGCCGATGAGGCGCCGAATCTGCTCCCTCTCCCGCAAGCGAAGCGCGCGGGGTTGGGGTGAGGGGCCGAGGGTATTGTCCGCAATGCCGAGGGAGGCCAAGGATTGGCTGGCGTCATCGACTTACGGGGCCAAACCCCAAAGCCCCTCACCCTGCCCTCTCCCCGCGAGCGGGGATACCATCTCCGGGTGATCAGTTCGCAGGCGGTCGCGCCATCCGCAGGCCTCGTCAAGTCGCTGCGCGACTGCTCCGCTTCGCTTCGCCCCTGCGGGTGACGAAGCCTGCGGATAGCGCACAATGGCATCCGTTCCCTTTGGTGAATTTGTTGCGCTTCCAGCGCGGCAAATTCACCAAAAGGAACGATTGCAAAATGCCCCATCGGCCATCGCCGGTCACCCGAAGGGCCGGAGCGAAGCGAAGGAACCGCGAAGCGGTTTGACGGGCGATGGACGATGGGGCACAGGCCAGGCGCGATGCGCATCCGCTGGCCCGCTCCTGGAGCGACAGGGGAAACGTGCGAACTGATCATCCGGAGATCGTATGAGAGGGACACTGCGTCACGATCGGCGCGCTTAATTCCGCATAGTCTCTTACCGCAGCGCTTTCTTGATTTCCGGAATGAGCGTCGCCTCCAGCGCCTGCCGCGACAACGGCCCGATGAATTTGTAGGCGATGGTTCCGTCGCCGCGCACGACGAACGTCTCCGGCACGCCATAGACGCCGAAGTCGATGGCGACGCGTCCGGAGGCGTCGACGCCGACCAGCGCGTAAGGATTGCCGCCGTCTTCGAGAAACTTCCTGGCGTTGGCCGGCTCGTCCTTATAGGCGACGCCGGCGATCTTGACGCCGCTTTGCCGAAGCGCTGCGTCGCTCGCCAAAGCCATCAGCGCATCGTGCTCGATGCGGCAAGGCGCGCACCACGACGCGAATACGTTGATGACGCTGACATGGCCTTGGCGCAGATCATCGCTTGCGAGCCCCGGCACGCCACTCAGTCCGTCGAGCGCCGGCAGAGCGAAAGCCGGCGTCTGCTTGCCAATGAGCGCGGATGGAAGGCGCGAGGCGTCGCCCGCATAAAGACGGATCAAGAACAGCGCGGCGAGCAGCGCGAACAACCCCAGCGGCAGAAACGCCAGAAGCTTGCGGCGCGGCGGCGCGGATGCGCCCTCGACGGCGTCGAATGGGGACCGGCTCACGGCGCCGCGCTCGGTTGGTTGGCGGCTCTCGCCTCGAGCCGCGCGAGTTCGGCGCGCAGACGCCGATAGTCCAGCACAATGTGCAAGGCGACGGCGACGACGACCAACGTCGTCACGCCGTAGGCGAGCGCAATATAACTCCAGTGCGCTGCGTTCATTGCGCAAGCTCCCATAACTCTCGCTCCGCCGAGCCATGGTCTTCGCCGATCGCCAGCAGGTTCAACCGGGCGACGCGGCGGCGCAGAATTTCATTGCGGATCGCCATGAAATGCAAAGTGAGGAACAACGCCGTCGCGCCGAGCGCCATCACCAAAAGCGGCCACAGCATGGAAGCAGCGATGGCCGGACCGCCAGTGCGAAACACCGAAGCCGGCTGATGCAGCGTGTTCCACCAGTCGACCGAATATTTGATGATGGGAATGTCGATGAAGCCAACGAGCGTCATGATCGCGGCGATGCGCGCGCCGCGCGGCGTGTCCCCCATGGTCTGGCGCAAGGCGATCAGTCCGAGATAGAGCAGGAACAGCGCCAGCATGGAGGTGAGCCGCGCATCCCACACCCAATAAGTTCCCCACATCGGCTTGCCCCACAGCGAACCGGTCACCAGGCAAATGAAGGTAAAGGCCGCGCCGAGCGTCGCCGCGGTTTTTTGCGCGGCGTCCGCCAGCGGATGACGCCAGACGAGCACGCCGAGCGAGGCCGAGGTCATGACGATATAGGCGAACATGGCGAGCCAAGCCGACGGCGCGTGAACGTACATGATCCTGACCGTCTCGCCCTGCTGATAATCGGGGGGGACGACGAAAAACACGAGATAAAGCCCCGCCGCCAACAGCAGCATCGTGGCGGCGACGAGCCACGGCAGGACACGACGCGTGAGCGCCAGAAACAGGGATGGATTGGCGTAGGCGAGCATGCTGCGATCAGTAACGATGGAGCCCTGCGCGGCTCCCTTCTCCCGCTTGCGGGAGAAGGTGGCGAACGAAGTGAGCCGGATGAGGGTCCGCTCGGGCGCGAGGGCCCTCACCCGACTGCGTCGCAGTCACCCTCTCCCGCCAGCGGGAGAGGGTTTTTGATCCCGCACTCAATTCGGAACCTTGGGCTTTGTCTGCTCCGCCGCGTTCTGAGTCCGAGGCTTGCCGCGCAGCATATCGACGGCTGCGATAAGCTGCTTGTCGTTTTTCGCATCCGGCGGAACATAGGCTTGCGAACCGGTTTTTTCGTCCTCGCCGTTTTTCAGGTGACCCTTGAGCGAAGCTTCGCCCTTGGTGTCGTCCTTGCCCTTCAACTCGTCGGGAACATCCTGCAGGATGGTTATGTCCGGATCGATGCCCTTGGCCTGGATCGAACGTCCGGAAGGCGTGTAGTAGCGGGCGGTCGTCAGACGCAAGGCGCCGTTGACGCCGCCGAGCGGAATGATCGTCTGCACCGACCCCTTGCCGAACGAGCGCGTGCCGAGGACGGTCGCCCGCTTGTGATCCTGAAGAGCGCCGGCGACGATCTCGGAAGCCGAGGCCGAACCGCCATTGATGAGTACGACCACCGGCTTGCCATGCGAAATGTCGCCTGGACGGGCATTGTAACGCTGCGTTTCCTCGGCGCTGCGGCCGCGCGTCGAAACGATCTCGCCATGATCGATGAAGCTGTTCACCACCTGGATCGACTGATCGAGCAATCCGCCCGGATTGTTGCGCAGGTCGAGAATATAGCCCTTGAATCGGTCGGCGGAGATGTCCTGCTGAAATTTCTGCATGGCGCTCTTCAAGCCCTCGGCGGTCTCCTCGTTGAACTGCGAGATGCGGATGTAGCCTATGTCATCGCCCTCCTGGTGCGAACGCACGGACTTGATGTGGATCTCGGCGCGCACCAGCTTGACCTCGATCTTATCCTTGGCCTTGCCCCGCAGGATGGTCAGCTTGACCGGCGTGTTGATCGCGCCGCGCATTTTATCGACGGCTTGGTTCAAGGTCATTCCCTGAACGTTCTCGTCGTCGATGGCGCCGATGAGATCGCCCGACATGATCCCCGCCCGCGAGGCAGGCGTGTCGTCGATCGGCGTCACCACTTTGACGAGGCCTTCTTCTTGCGTCACCTCGATGCCGAGCCCGCCGAACTTGCCCTCTGTTTGCGTCCGCATGTCCTTGAAGCCCTTGGCGTCGAGATAGCTCGAATGCGGATCGAGCGCCGCGAGCATCCCGTTGATCGCCGATTCGACGAGTTTCTGCTCGTCCGGGCGCTCGACGTAATCGGCGCGGACCTTGTCGAAGACATCTCCGAACAGGCTGAGATTCTTGTAAGTATCGGCCGCCGCCGCATAGGCGGGGGCGCTAAACAGCAGGCGCGCCTGCTGGCCGAGCGTGGCGCATCCCGCCCCGATGGCGATACCCGTTACGATCAGAGCTGCTTTGCGCATTATCCGCCAACCTTCTGTATATTCGGCTTCACCCACCATGGGGCCGAATCAATGGACGTTCCATCCTTGCGAAACTCGACATAGAGAATTGGTTGTTTCGCGCCGACGGCAATGGCCGCCGCCGTTCGCAGGCCGCCGTCGCCCATGTTCGCCACCGGCTCACCCGCAAGAATGAACTGTCCGACCTCGACGTTGATACGATCCATGCCGGCCAGGACCACATAATAGCCGCTGCCGGCATTGATGATCAAGAGTTGTCCGTAGGTCCGGTATTTTCCTGAAAAGGCGATCCAGCCGTCGCACGGCGCGACGACCAGGCCGTTGTCGCGCACGCCGATCGAAACGCCCTTTTCGGTTCCGCCGAAGCCGTCCGGCGCGCCGTATGGCTTGACGATGGCGCCCGCCGCGGGCAGCGGCAGGCGCCCTTTCAAATCCGCGAAAGCTATGGCGGGGGCGAGCCGCGCGGCGTTCCTGAACGGCGCCGCTAAAGCCTTGGCGCGCAATTCCTGCGACAGGGCGGCGTCCGCGGCCTCGCGCGCGGCGTCGGCTTGACGCGCCGCTTCCGCCGCCCGGCGCGCCGCGTCGACCTCGCCTTCCATGCGGGCGATCAGCTCCTTGAGACTGCTCGCTTGCGCGGCGACGGCGCGGATGCGCTCGGCTTCGGCGGCGAGCGCGCTTCGCGCCTGCAGCAGCGCTTGCTGGCGCGCGTCGATCAGCGCCGCGAGGCGCGCGCGCTGCCAGTTCAGCTCTATGATCTCGTGGGCGAGGCTGGTTTTCTCGGCCTTGATCTGATCCCGCAGCCTGACGAGTTCGGCGAGATCGGCCTCGAGCGCCTCCGTTTCGGAGCGCATCTGCGGCAACACCGCGCCCAGCAGCATCGAGGCGCGGATCGCTTCGAGAATATCCTCTGGCCGCACCAACAGAGCCGGCGGCGGGCGCCGCCCCATGCGCTGGAGAACGGCCAGAACCTCGCCGATCAAGGCGCGCCGGCTCTCCAGCGACCGGACGATGGCGTCCTGGCTGCCAGTCATGGCGTCGAGCCGCGTCTCGGCCTCGGCGGCCTTTGCCTCGATCGAGGCGACGCGTTGCGCGGCTTCGATGAGCGTCTGACTGAGCCGCGCCCGGTCTGCTCTAATCGTGGCGATTTCGGCCTCGATCTTGCGCCGCTGTTCCAAAGAGGCGCTCATCGTATCCTCCAGCCCACGCAACTCCATGCGTTTGCCGGACAGTTCTCCAGTCTCTTCGCCGGGCTTGCCCTCGATTCCCGCCCGTGTCGCCGCCGGGTCGGGAGCGCTCGCGCGCCCTTGCTGCGCGTGCGCCGCAGGGGCTGCGCCAGCGAGCGCGACGACGAAAGCGAGAGCGGCTATCGCCGGCCCCGCCTCATCCTTCTTGCGCCATCGTTGCGCCTGCCGCATGCACATGCGCCGTTCGCGTCTTTCGAATTGGAGCCGATCGGATATGCCGATGCAATCTGGTCCAGATTGCGGCAAGCTCGCGCCGGAACACCCTCTCCCAGAGGAAGAGGGACGCGCCCGACCGAAAACCGCGCCTCACACGGCGAGCGAATGGCGGGCGCCGCCCGCTTCGAGATAGGCGTCGAAAGCGCTCGCCGCAAGGCGCACATAAGGGCGTCCCGTCGCCGTCATGGCGACGCGCCGCCCGGCGATCTCCGCCAGCCCGGCTTGCACCAGCGCGGCAAGCCGCGGCGCTGCGTCGTCGAAGGCGTCTTGACGCGCCAGGCGCGCCTGCGCGATGGCGCCGTAATCGACGGACAAATCGCACATCAGGCGTTCGATGACAGCGCCGCGCGCGATGTCCTCTAACGTGAACGCCAGGCCGCGTGACGTGGCGAACCGGCCGGCTTGAATCGCGCGCCGCCAGCTCGCGATATCGGGCGCGTTGCCCAGGTATCCTTGCGGCAGATGGCCGATGGACGAGACGCCGAGCCCCAACAGCGCGTCGGCGGCGTCGGTCGTGTAGCCCTGGAAGTTACGATGCAGCCGGCCACAATGCGCGGCGATCGCCAGTTCGTCCTCAGGCCGCGCGAAGTGATCGAGGCCGATCGCCTCGAAGCCTGCCGCTTCCAAAGTCGCGCGCGCGGCCGCGGCTTGCGCCAGACGTTCGCTCGGCCCCGCCAGCGTCGCGGCGTCGATCAGCTTCTGATGCGTCTTGAACCAAGGAACGTGCGCGTAGCCGAACACCGCCAAGCGGTTCGGCTCCAGCTCCGCCGCCAGCTGCGCCGTGCGCGCCACGTCCTCGACGCGTTGTTCGGGCAGGCCATACATCAGGTCGAAATTAATCGCCGTTATGCCCGCCCCGCGCAGGAGGTCCACCGCCCGCTCCACGACTTCGTATGGCTGTTCGCGTCCGGCGGCTTTTTGCACATGGGCGTTGAAGTCCTGGACGCCCAGCGAGGCGCGGGTGACGCCGGCGCGACGGAGCGCGCTCGCGAGAGCTTCATCGACGAGGCGCGGATCGAGTTCGATCGCGTGCTCCGTCTGCTGGTTCAAATCGAAATGGGTTTTGATCGCGTCGGCAATTTCCAGAAAACGCGCGGGGCCGAGCATGCTCGGCGTGCCGCCGCCCCAATGGATGGACGAAACCGTGCGCGCTCGCGTCGCCAACGAGACCAACTCGATCTCGCGCACAAGCGTTTCCTTATAAGCGGCAAGCGGCGCGTCCTGGCGCAACGCCTTGGTGTGGCAGCCGCAATAGGCGCAGATCGCCGGACAGAAAGGAACGTGGAAATAAAGCGAGAGGTTGGCGCTCGGCTCGAGTTCGGCGAGCCAATCGCGCGCCGTCTCTCCCCCCACCTCGCTCGAAAAATGCGGCGCGGTCGGGTAGCTTGTGTAGCGCGGCGCCGAACGTTCGGCGAGCGCGAGAGAGGCTGGGGTCATGCGCTGGCTCCATTGGCTCGCATCTTGTCGAAGATGCGGCGCGGCCGGATTTATTCTAGCCTTCGCCGGCGCAAAAGGTAAGGCGCGGATATGAGACGCCGCTAGACGGGTCTTATACTAAAGGCTGAAAACATTGACCGCCGTCATGCCCGCGCTTGTCGCGGGCATCCACGCCGGGACGCTGCAGGAGGGCTTCCGAAAGAGGCGGAAGCATTGAGCCTTTCGTCGAGCAGCGTAGCAGCTCGTCGGCGTGGATGGCCGGGACAAGCCCGGCCATGACGAGTCATTTTTTCGGGCCGTTGGTATTAGCCGCGAGCGCTTCTCGCGCTTCTCGAGCTTTCGTTTATTCCACGGTTTTCTTCTCAAGACCGATGCTAAACGCTTGGCTCTACTATCCAGAGGGCGCAAACTGGGCTCGATTCTCCCGCACGCTGGAGCGATCCGATGTCGGACTTCTCTCGAACGGCGAAAAGACCTCTGTTGCTCGTCGTCTCATTCATCACGACGATGGGCGTTTCCGTCGCGGCGTGGGCCGCCGGGACGGCCGCCAATCCGGCCGCCGCCGCTGGCCGCTACGCGATGCTGCGGGCCGGCGACAAGGACACCGGCTGCATGTTGACGCTCGACGACAAAAAACACGGGCCAGGCGGTTTCAAAGCGCTGCTGGCGCCGGCGTGTCGCGACCAAGGGCTGGTGATTTTTGATCCGGTCGGCTGGTCGATCGAGCGCGGGCGCCTCGCCTTGACCGCCCGCAAAGGCCACAAAGCGCATTTCGATCTTCAGGCGGACGGCGTTTGGCGTCGCGACGCCAAGGAAGGCAAAGCCCTCGCCCTCAAGCGGCTGTGAAGCTCTCTTAAAGGACGGCCTCCCGGCGGGAGGTCCGGGAGGCCTTAGGTCCGCCGCCGCGAGAGAGGGGGCGGGGAAGCGGCGGCGGAAGCTTGCGAACGCCCTCGAATTTGCGCGCTCGAATTTGGGTACAAGTTAGTCGATCGAAGCTGAACGAAGCATGGCCGTTTTGTTCATACGGCGGTCAGAAATGGGCAGGCGACGCTTGCTGCGCTCGGTTTGGCGCCAAGACCGACGCGGCGCTAACATTCATCTTTGAACCGCCAAATGGGGCGCCGGCCGCAAAGACACGATGATGGCTGCTCAAGAAGCTGATCCTGAGGCGCTCATCACAGCGCTTCCCATCTGGAGTGGCAGGATCGCGATCGAGCCGCTGCCCGGCGGCATCACCAACCGGAATTATTTGGTCGCCGACGGCGCGCGCCGTGTCGTCGTGAGGCTCGGCGGCGATATTCCCGTTCATGGCATCTTGCGTTTCAACGAGCATGCAGCGAGTCGGGCGGCGGGCGCCGCCGGCGTCTCGCCAAACGTCCTGTTTGCGGCGCCGTCGGTGCTCGTGCTCGATTACGTCGCCGGCCGCAGCTATGGTCCAGCCGACGTGCGCGCCGATCGCCAACGATGCGTGGCGCTGGTAAAGCGCATCCATCGCGACATCGCCCCGCTCTTGCGCGGTCCGATCCTCTCCTTCAACGTCTTCCATATCCTGCGCGATTACGGACACACGCTGGTCGAGGATAAAAGCCGCATGGCGCCCGAATTGCCCTGCTTTCTCGTGGCAGCCGAGACGCTGGAACGGGCGGTGGGGCCGATCGATCTCGTTTTCGCCCACAATGATCTGCTGGCCGCCAATTTCATCGATGATGGCGACCGTCTCTGGCTCATCGATTGGGATTACGCAGGCTGGAATACGCCCTTGTTCGATTTGGGCGGGCTGTCCTCGAACAATGGTTTCGACGCCAGCGACGACGAGGCGATGCTGGAGGCCTATTTCGAGGCGCCGGTCACTGACGCGCTACGCTATCGTTTCCACGCCATGCTTTGCGCTTCGCTGCTGCGCGAGGCGATGTGGAGCATGGTGCAAGAAAACCGATCGGCGATCGATTTCGACTATGTCGCCTATACCACCGAGAACTTGCGGCGCTTCGAGGCCGCCTGGGCGCAATTCTCGCAGATGAGACGGACATGACCGAGCTGCCGCGCAGCGCGCAGATCATTGTCGTGGGCGGCGGCATTGTCGGCTGCTCGGTCGCCTACCACCTCGCCAAACGCGGCATGGAGACGCTGCTCATCGAACGCCATCAGCTGACGTCCGGCTCGACCTGGCATGCGGCGGGGCTCGTTGGCCAGTTGCGCGCCAACGCCAATATTACCCGCCTGCTCGGCTATTCGGTCGAGCTGTATGACAAGCTCGAGGCCGAAACGGGCTATGCGACCGGCTGGAAGCCAAATGGCGGCCTGCGCCTTGCCTGCAACGCCGACCGCTGGATCGAGGTCAAGCGGCAGGCCACGACCGCGCGCAGCTTCGGGCTGGAGATGCACCTGCTCGGCCCGGAAGAAGCCAAGCGCCTCTGGCCGTTGATGAACGTCGACGACGTCGTCGGCGCGGCGTTCCTGCCGACCGACGGCCAAGCAAATCCTTCCGACATCACCCAGGCTCTCGCCAAGGGCGCGCGTCTCGCCGGCGCCCGTATCGTGGAGGGCGTCGCCGTTGCGGATTTCCTCATCGAGGACGAGCGGGTCCGCGGCGTGGCGACCGATCAGGGCAATATCGTTTGCGAAAAGCTCGTCCTGTGCTGTGGACTGTGGACCCATCGCCTCGCCGCGCGCGCCGGCGTAACGGTCCCGCTCGCCGCGGTGCATCACCAATACATCCTGACCGAACGGATCGAGGGCGTGACGAGCGGCTTGCCGACGCTGCGCGACCCCGATCGCCTCACCTATTACAAGGAGGAGGTGGGCGGCTTGGTCATGGGCGGCTATGAGCAAAACCCGATCCCCTGGGCTGCTCTTGCCGTGCCCGAGGACTTTTCCTTTCGCTTGCTGGCTGACGACTGGGATCATTTCGAGCCGATCATGACCTTGGCGCTGGGGCGCGTTCCGGCGCTGGCCACAGTCGGGATCAAGCAAATGATCAACGGCCTCGAAGGCTTCACGCCCGACGGCAATTGGATGATCGGCGAGGCCCCGGAGGTCAGGAATTTTTACGTCGGGGCCGGTTTCAACGCGTTCGGCGTCGCCTCGGCCGGCGGCGCCGGCATGGCGTTGGCCGAATGGGCGGCCGACGGCGAGCCGCCGTTCGATTTGTGGCCGGTGGACATCAGGCGGTTCGGCGCCAATCACAAGGACCCGGCGTGGGTCCGCACGCGCACGCTCGAAGCTTACGCGCGGCACTATGCGATTGCCTGGCCGGCGGAGGAATACAACTCTGGCCGGCCGCTGCGCCGCTCGCCGCTCTATGAGCGGCTGAAGGCGAAGGGCGCGTGTTTCGGCGAGAAGATGGGTTTCGAGCGGCCCAACTGGTTTGCCAACATGAGGGCAGGCGAAATCGCGGAAGACCGCTATTCGTTCGCCAAGCCAAACTGGTTCGATGCGGTCGGACGCGAGCACCGCGCTTGCCGTGCGGCGGCGGCGCTGTTTGACCAGACGAGCTTCGCCAAGGCGATGCTGGTCGGGCGCGACGCCGAAGCGGCGCTGTCGTGGATCGCCGCAAACAATGTCGCCAGGCCGCCCGGCCGCGTGATCTACACCCAGATGCTGAACCGCAAAGGCGGCGTCGAGTGCGATTTGACCATCGCCCGCACGGGCCGCGATCGCTATTACATCGTCACCGGCACCGGCTTTGCGACGCACGACTTCGATTGGATCAGGCGGTCCATCCCCAAGGGCTGCGACGCTACCTTGGTCGACGTGACCTCCGCCAACGCCGTGCTCGCCCTGATGGGGCCGCGCGCGCGGGAAATCTTGCAGTGCTGTTGCAACGACGATCTGTCCAACGAGGCATTCCCCTTCGCGACCGCGCGCGAAATCCGTTTGGCCGGCGCTCCCGTGCTGGCGATCCGCATCACCTATGTGGGCGAGCTCGGCTGGGAACTGCACATTCCGGTCGAGTTCGGGATTTCCGTCTATGACGCGCTGGTCGAGGCGGGAACGCCGCTCGGTCTGGTCGACGCCGGCTATCGGGCGATCGAATCGCTGCGCTTGGAGAAGGGCTATCGCGCGTGGGGCTTAGACATCGGGCCGGACCATACGCCGCCGATGGCTGGGCTCGGCTGGGCGGTCAAGCTGAAGTCTGGCCTGCCCTTCCAGGGGCGCGACGCGCTCGAGCAAGCCGCCGCGGCGCCGCCGCCGCGACTGCTGGCCGGCTTCACCGTCGATGATCCACAGGTTGTGCTGCTGGGTCGCGAGACCATCTATCGCGATGGCGTGCGGGTCGGTTGGCTCACCAGCGGCGGCTTCGGCTACACCCTCGGCAAGCCGATCGGCTACGGCTATGTCAGCAACTCTGAAGGGATCGACGCCGCCTTCGTCCTTTCGGGAAGCTATGAACTCGAGGTCGCGGGAGAACGCGTGCGAGCAAGCGTATCGCTGACGCCCTTTTACGATCCGAGGGGCGAGCGAGTGCGCCGGTAATAGTAGCGACGACAGATACTTACCCGTCATGCCCGTGCTTGTCACGGGCATCCACGCCTGCTTCCTCAGCAAGCAAAGACGTGGATGGCCGGGACAAGCCCGGCCATGACGCGGAATGGTTGTGCCGGTTCGCAGCAACAGCGACTTTCGGTTGCACAAAAACTCGAACCGGACAGCCGTGGGACAAGCCCGGCCATGACGCGGCGATAGCTCAACATTTCGCGCCGCTGGTACAAAAACACGCCGCGATCCGGTTATGGCGGGCATTGGCGCGCGAGTGGGGCGTCGACAGTCGGCATTCGATCGAGCGGCGGCGCCGAGTCCTGGCCGATGCCGAGCATTATCGCCAGCTCTGCTTCGGGGAGCGGTCGGCCGAACAGATAGCCTTGGGCCATATCGCAGCCATGTTGCTTCAAGGCGTCGAGCTGCGCTTGCGTCTCCACGCCTTCGGCCAGCACTTGCAAGCCGAGGGCTCTCGCAAGAGCGATGATCGCGACGATGATCTGCATGTCGGTTGCATCTTTCGGCGCATCGCGAACGAAACTCCTGTCGATCTTGAGCTTGTCGATCGGAAACTTTTTAAGATAGGCGAGCGACGAATAGCCGGCGCCGAAGTCGTCAATGGCCATCGTCACTCCCAACGCCTTGAGACAAGCTATTTTTAGTGAGATCACGCGATCCAGTTGCAACAGCGCGCTCTCGGTGATTTCCAGCTCAAGACAGTGGCCGGGCAAAGCGGTCTCCGTGAGGATGGCGCGCACACGCTCATGTATATCGGACTGCTGAAACTGTCGCGCCGATAGGTTCACGGCGACGCTTTTTATACACGCGTCGACTGTCAGCCACTTCTTCATCTGCATGCATGCGGTGCGCAAAACCCATTCCCCGAGCGGAATGATCAGGCCCGTTTCTTCGGCGAGCGGAATGAACCGATCGGGCGGAACAAGGCCGATCTGCGGGTCTTGCCACCGCACCAGAGCTTCGACGCCTGTGACTTTGCCGTCGGCAAGCGACACCAGCGGCTGATAGTGGAGCACGAATTCGTCATGCTCCAGGGCGCGGCGCAGGCGCATTTCCATTTCCAGACGAGCGGAAGCCGCTTCGGTCAGCGCCGCCGAGTAGAAGCGATAGGTCGCTCTTCCGTGGCCTTTTGCTTCTTGGAGCGCAGCGTCGGCATGTTGCAGGAGGTCATGAGGACTCTCGCCGTCCTGCGGGAAGACGGCGATGCCGATGCTCGCGCCGAGGACGACTTCGCGGCCGCCGGCGAGCGCGAAAGGCCGATCGGACAATTCGTTGATCAACTGGTCGGCGACGCGGCCAGCGTCTTCGGGATGGGACAGCTCATCGAGGACGACCACGAACTCATCGCCACCGAGCCGCGCCAAAGTATCGGTGGGGGACAGTTTTTCGCGAAGGCGGCGACCGACGAGCTTGAGCAGTTCGTCGCCGGCTGGATGTCCGAGGCTGTTGTTTACGTCCTTGAATCGGTCGAGGTCGATGAACAGCACCGCGCCCGCTTTGTTGCTGCGCGCGGCCTGCGTCATCGCCTGCTCGAGACGCGACAACAGGAGCAGGCGATTGGGCAGATCCGTCAGCTGGTCATGGTGGGCGATACGTTCCAGTTCGTCTTCGAACCGCTTGATGAGGCCGGTGATGTCGGTGAAGACGCCGACGTAATTGACGACTTGGCCGGCGCCATTGCGGACGGCGCTGATCGTCAACCACTCGAGATAGATTTCCCCACATTTGCGGCGGTTCCAGATCTCGCCATGCCAGCGGCCCTCTTCGATGATCGACCGCCACATGCGCTCATAGAACTCGGGCGCCTGACGCCCCGAGTGGAGAATGCGCATCCCCTCGCCCAGCAGTTCCGCTTCGGAATACCCGGTGATGGCGAGGAAGGCGGGGTTGACCGCGATGATGCGAGAGTCGGTATCCGTGATGACCACGCCTTCGTGCGTGCTCGCGAACACGATTGCGGCCTGGCGAACCGCGTTTTTCTGGGCTAGGGCGGAACGCGCGCCGTAGCTGAATGATTTCATGCCCCGCAATTTCTTTCGCACTCGAAAATCTCTCACGGCTCACCTGACGATCATTTAAGAACAATCATTTAGAGACAAGCTAGGTCCTCGCGGGCGAGTTCTGCCGGAAATCGCGTCTCTACTCATACGTGCTAGACATTACTATTATGTTACCAGTGGTTGTGTTGGCCGTGCTTCCGGTTAATTGCGCGAACACCCTCAGCGCGTCATGGCCGGGCTTGTCCCGGCCATCCACGCCGGGATGCAAACAGGAAATTTTCGTAAGGAAGCGGAAATGTCCCACCCCTCCTTCGGGACGCATCGCGGCGTGTCGGCGTGGATGCCCGCGACATAGGCGAGCGAAGCAACGCCGTCTTCGACGGCTTTGCGCGGGCATGACGGGTAAGTATTTCTCGCCGTTGGCATCACTCGCTTCTCGGCGGAAGCCGGCATGTTTCCGGTAATGAATGGTCGTATTGCGCCCGAGGCGTTTCGTCTTTTAATTCTATCCCCGTAAGCTTCCGTCGACGCGCCTCTGTGCATAAAAACGCCAATCTTTGTGCAGCTTGCGAGTATGGCATGCCTGCGGGACGAATATTCGACAGACAATTGCGCTCGGCGTCGGTGCGCCCGATACGCGGCGCAAAGGTGAGATAGGCTCCGAGACTGTCGGGCGAGGACAGACCGGGCCGCTCTCCGATCAGCACGACAACGAGTTTCGCTGCGAGCAGTTGGCCGATCTCGTCGCCGATGGCGACGCGCCCTTGCTCGGCCACGCATATGGGGCCGATTTTCCACGCGTCGCGATGCAATAGTGGGAGCGCTTCGTCCAACAAGGGTAGCGCATGCGACGTTGCGCGCGCGGAAAGACCGTCGGCGATGACAAAGACGATGTCGTAATCGCTTGACAACGACGCCAATCGATCATGTGACGCGTCGTCGAGTCTGCGGCCGAGGTCGGGACGAAGCAAGTAGGCGCGGCGATCGCGTGCGGCGCTGTGCAATGGAACCGTCCGCAAGCCGCGCGATTGTAACCCATCGACCAGGGCTAGAGCGTCAAGGGCGTCGTTGACCGCGTCGCGCGCTTCGGCGTGCGCCAATTGAAATGCGAGATTGGCTTGCGTCGCGATCGCCGAACCAGCGCGGGGAAGACCGATGCGCGCATGGGTAGCGGCGCGCAACGACGCCCATTGGCGATCGATCTCGGCCGGGGTTGCGGCCATGTTTCAAGCCTTCGTCAGCAAGGGCGCGAACGGCGCTGGCAGCGCTTCGGGTCTCACCAAGCCGCGATCGTTCATCAGGCCCATTGCTTTGAGCCATTCCGCGAATTCTGGCGCCGGCGACAAATTGAGGGTTTGCCGCACCGCAAGCACGTCGTGATACGACGTGCTTTGATAATTCAGCATGATGTCGTCCGCGCCGGGAACGCCCATGACATAAGCGACGCCGGCGACGCCGAGCAGCGTGAGCAGAACGTCCATGTCGTCCTGGTCGGCTTCCGCGTGATTCGTATAGCACGCGTCGCACCCCATCGGCAGGCCCAACAGCTTGCCGCAAAAGTGATCTTCGAGTCCGGCGCGAATGATCTGCTTGCCGTCGAAGAGATATTCGGGACCAATGAATCCGACGACCGTGTTGACGAGCAGGGGCTTGAAGGCGCGAGCGACGGCATAGGCGCGCGCCTCCAGCGTCTGCTGGTCACAGCCATGATGCGCGTTTGCCGACAGCGCGCTGCCCTGGCCGGTCTCGAAATACATGACGTTGTCGCCGATCGTGCCGCGCCGCAGCGACAGCGCCGCCGCATGGGCCTCGCGTAAGAGGGCGAGATCGATCCCGAAGCTTCGGTTGGCGCCTTCAGTGCCGCCGATCGATTGAAAGACGAGATCGACCGGCGCGCCTTGCTTGATGAGCCGGAGCGTCGTCGTAACGTGCGCGAGAACGCATGACTGCGTCGGTATATCGAGCTTTGCACGCAAGTCATCGATAAGCCGCAAAAGGTCATAACATCGCTGCGGACTGTCCAAAGCGGGATTGATGCCGATGACGGCGTCGCCGGCGCCAAGCAACAGGCCATCGATCGCGCTGGCTAAGATTCCCTTGGGATCGTCGGTCGGATGGTTGGGCTGAATGCGCGAGGACAGACAGCCCGGCAGCCCAATGGTGTCGCGAAACCTCGTCACGACGCGACACTTGGCGGCGATTGCGATGAGGTCCTGGTTGCGCGATATTTTCGAAACGGCGGCCGCCATTTCCGGGGTCAGCCCCGGGGCCAACGCCGTCAGCGTTGCGCTGGTCGCAGAATCTGATAACAGCCAATCGCGCAATCCGCCGACGGTCAGACTGGCGATCGGCGCAAAGGCCTCGGCGTCGTGGCTGTCGATAATTAATCGCGTCACCTCGTCTTCCTCGTAAGGGATAAGAGGCTCGTTCAAGAAGGTCGACAGGGGCAAGTCCGCAAGCGCCATCTGCGCCGCGACTCGTTCGGCGGCGCTTGCTGCGGCGATTCCCGCCAGACAGTCGCCGGATCGTAATGGCGCAGCTTTCGCCATCAACGATTTCAGGTCTTGGAACGCGTAACGGGTTCCGCGGATCGTCGTCGCATACATCGGCGGGCCGGCTTTCGTAAGCGCATGCTCGTTTTCCAGGCGCACATGCCGCCAGCGCGAAGCTACGTGAATCGGGCGAGCATGTCATACGATTTCGGGTCGATTGCTTCGATTGCCCCCTCCCCAACTCTCCCTTAGCGTTCCGCGGGAGAGGGAGCGCGCGAAACGCCGATCATTAGGGTCCCCTCTCCCGCGGAGCGGGGGAGGGACAGGGAGGGGGAATGGGACAACAGCCACGAGCCCCTTGTGGAAATCGCGCGCCGCGACAAGATGAGTGACGCGATGGCGTCTGCTGGGCGATACTGCAAGCCTCGAGCTCTCTCGTAAGAGTGGTGGGTGCGACGACCTATCGAAAGCTCAGGGGGACAGCGGTCACCACGAGAGAGGCTAGTCGGATCGCGAGGAGGGAAGAATCGATGCTGCATCAGACCATCAAAAAGCTCAAGGGCCATGTCGCCATCAAGCCGCGCTACGACAATTTCATCGGAGGCGGGTGGGCGCCGCCGGTTGCGGGCGAGTATTTCGACAATATCAGCCCGATCACCGGCCATCCGGTCTGCCAGGTGGCGCGCGGTCGGGCCGCCGACATCGAATTGGCGCTCGACGCCGCGCACAAGGCCAAGGACAAGTGGGGCAAGACGCCGGTCGCCGAGCGCGCCAATATTCTCAACAAGATCGCCGATCGCTTGGAGACCAATCTTTCGGCGCTCGCCTTGGTCGAGACGATCGACAACGGCAAGCCGATCCGTGAAACCAACGCGGCCGATCTGCCGCTCGCCGTCGATCACTTTCGCTATTTCGCCGCCTGCATTCGCTCGCAGGAAGGCTCGATCGGCGAGATCGATCGTGACACCATCGCCTACCACTTCCATGAACCGCTTGGCGTCGTCGGACAGATCATCCCGTGGAATTTTCCGATCCTGATGGCGGCGTGGAAGGTGGCGCCGGCGCTCGCCGCGGGTAATTGCGTCGTCTTGAAGCCGGCCGAGCAAACGCCGATGAGCATTCTGGTCGTCGCCGATCTCATCGCCGATTTGCTGCCGCGGGGGGTTCTCAACATCGTCAACGGTTTCGGCTTCGAGGCCGGCAAGCCGCTGGCGTCGAACAAAAGGATCGCCAAGGTCGCGTTCACCGGAGAGACGATGACCGGCCGCCTCATCATGCAATACGCTGCGGAAAATCTGATCCCCGTCACCCTGGAGCTCGGCGGCAAATCGCCGAACATTTTTTTCGCCGACGTGATGGCGGAAGACGACGACTTCCTCGACAAGGCGCTCGAGGGCTTCACCATGTTCGCCCTCAATCAGGGCGAAGTCTGCACCTGCCCGAGCCGCGCCCTCGTGCAGAAGTCGATCTATGACAGGTTCATGGAAAAGGCGGTGGCGCGCGTCGCCAAGGTGCGGCAGGGCCATCCGCTCGATCCGGCGACGATGATCGGCGCGCAAGCCTCCAACGAGCAACTCGAAAAGGTTTTGTCCTATATCGACATCGGCCGCCAGGAAGGCGCCAAGGTTCTCGTCGGCGGCGAGCGCAACAGGCTCGCGGGCGAATTGAAAGACGGCTACTACGTCAAGCCGACCGTGCTCGAAGGCCACAACAAAATGCGCATCTTCCAAGAGGAGATCTTTGGACCGGTGGTGTCGGCGACGACCTTCGAGGATGAGGAGGAGGCGATCGCGATCGCCAACGACACGCCCTACGGGCTTGGCGCCGGCGTCTGGACGCGCGACGGCAACCGCGCCTATCGCTGCGGCCGAGCCATTCAGGCAGGCCGCGTCTGGACCAACTGCTATCACGCCTATCCGGCCCATGCGGCGTTCGGCGGCTACAAGCAGTCAGGGGTCGGCCGCGAAACGCATAAGATGATGCTCGACCACTATCAGCAGACCAAGAACCTGTTGGTGAGCTACAGCCCGAAGGCGCTCGGTTTTTTCTGAGCGCTTGCAAGCTTTGCGGGAGGCGGCGGCGCGGCTGGTCGAGAGGGTTGTTCGCAAGGGCGCCATAATCTCGTCAGAAGAAACGCGTTTTCTGACGCGCCTCGTCCACGCGGCGGGCGGGGGCGAGGAGTCGCCCGCGTCCCCGACCAGGAGCGTCGCGAGGTGGCGCTTGCTCGCCGTTTGGGCTAAATACGTGTCGAAACAGTCGCCCAATTGTTTAAAAAGCCCGGTGAGGCCGATCGCATGTCCGTCATTGTTCGCTCGACCCGTTTCTTCTCCCTGGCGCAAGCCGCGCTGCTCGCCGCCGCCCTCGTCGTTGCGGCGCCGGCGGGCCGCCCCCGCGCGGATATCTTGGATACCGTCACGAATAGCATCACCAGCGGTTTCGGTCTGTTCTCCGGCGAGAAATACAAGACCGAATTGCTCCCCGACATTCCCGCCGAGGATATTTACAATCAGGGCCTCGCGCGGCTCCAGTCGCATGATTACGAGGGCGCGGCGAAGAAGTTCGGCGAACTCGACAAGCAGTTTCCGTTTTCGCAATGGGCGCGCAAAGGTCTCTTGATGGCCATCTTTGCGCAATATCAGAAGCCGTCCTACGACGATGCGGTGCAATCCGCCCAACGTTACATCAACCTGTTTCCGACCTCTCCCGATACGCCCTACGTGTATTATCTGGCAGGCATGTCCTTTTACAATCAGGTCCCGATGGTGATGAACGACCAGGACACCGCCGAAAAGTCGTTGGCGATTTTCACGCAGCTCGTCGAGAAATTTCCCAAATCGGAATATGTGACCGACGCGAAATACAAGATGCAGGTCGTGCGCGACCAACTCGCGGCCAAAGAGATGTTGGTCGGGCGCTTCTATCTCACGCGCAAGAATTACCCGGCGGCGATCAATCGATTCCACGACGTGCTCGGCAAATATCAGTCGACGCGCCATGCCGAGGAGGCGCTCTATCGCCTCACCGAAGCCTACTATGCCATGGGGATAACCAACGAGGCGCAGACGGCGGCCGCCGTTCTGGGGCATAATTTTCCCGATTCGTCCTGGTACAAGGACGCGCACGCGCTGCTCAAGGGCGGCGGGCTGGAGCCGCAGGAGCATCAAGATTCTTGGCTTTCGAAGATCGGCAAGAAGCTCGGCGCCGGCTGAGGGCGAAGGGCGCTCATGCTCGTTCGCCTGTCCATTCGCGACATCGTCCTCATCGATCGGCTCGATCTTGAATTTGCGGGCGGATTGACCACGCTGACCGGCGAGACGGGCGCCGGAAAATCGATCCTTCTCGACGCCTTCGTGTTGGCGCTCGGGGCGCGCGGCGACAGCGCGCTGGTGCGGGCCGGCAAGGCGCAGGGACAGGTGAGCGCGGTCTTCGATCTTTCTCCCGATCATCCCGCGCATGTCGCAGCCCGCGAATTCGGCCTCGACACGCAGGGCGAACTCGTCTTGCGGCGCGTGCAAATGAGCGACGGCCGCACCCGCGCTTTCGTCAACGATCAGCCGGTCAGCGCCCAGGCCTTGCGCGCCATCGGCCGCGAGATCGTGGAAATCCACTGTCAGCACGACGAGCGCGCCCTGATCGATCCGGGCGCGCATCGCGCCTATGTCGACGCGCATGGCGGGCTCGAAGCCAAGGCGGAAGAGGTGCGCGCGTTGCATCTCGCCTTGCAGGCGGCGCGGCAAATGTTCGCGGAAGAGGAGGCGCGTCTCGCCAAGGCGCGCACCGACGCCGACTATCTGCGCCATGCCCATGCGGAGTTGGAGACGCTCGCGCCCGCGGAGGGCGAGGAGACCGCGCTGGCCGAACGCCGGCAGACCATATTGCGCGCCGAAAAGGTCGCCGGCGACCTGCGCGACGCCTTTGCGGCCTTTTCCGGGGACGCCGCGCCGGCGGCGGAGATCGCCGCCGCGGCGCGCCGGCTGGAGCGCCGTGTCGCGCAGGCGCCGCAATTGCTCGAGGCGTCGGCGCGCGCGTTGGCGTCTGCGATCGATGCCCTCGGCGCCGCCGAGCAGGCGCTGGAACAGGCGCTGTTGGAGGCCGCCTACGATCCGGGCGAACTGGAGCGCGTCGAGGAGCGGCTGTTCGCGCTGCGCGCCGCGGCGCGCAAGCATCAGACCGGGGTGGACAATCTGGCGCAACTGGCGCGGCGGTTCGCCGCCGACCTCGAAGCGCTCGAGGCGCGCGAGGCGCGCCTCGTCGAGCTCGCGCAAGGCGTCGATGTGGCGACGGCCGCTTACGACGAGGCGGCGTCGGCCTTGTCGCAGGCCCGCCGGGCGGCGGCGGCGCGGCTCGACGCCTTGGTCGACGCAGAGTTGAAGCCGTTAAAGCTGGAGGGCGCGCATTTCGAAACGGAAATTTGGAGCGATCCGCACAACGGCGGACCGGATGGCTATGATCGCGTCGAGTTCTGGGTGCAGACGAACCCCGGCGAGCGCCCGGGGCCGCTCACCAGAGTGGCGTCGGGAGGCGAGCTGGCGCGCTTCATGCTCGCCTTGAAGGTGGTGCTCGCCGATCGCGGCTCGGCGCCCACCCTGGTGTTCGACGAGATCGACACCGGCGTCGGCGGCGCCGTGGCCGACGCCATGGGCCAGCGCCTCGCTCGTCTCGCGTCTCGCGTGCAAGTGCTGGCGGTGACGCACGCCCCGCAGGTGGCGGCCCGCGCCGGCCGCCATTTGCGCATCGTCAAGACCGCCGCCGGCAAAGGGGCGGCGGTTGAGGACAACAGGGTCGCGACCAGCGTCGCCGTGCTCGAGCAGGCCGAACGGCGCGAAGAGATCGCCAGGATGCTGGCCGGCGCCACCGTCACCGACGAGGCCCGCGCCGCCGCCGCCCGGTTGTTGGAAGGGGCGGGGTAGGGGAGAAGAGCGCCAAGGTCAGTCGAACGCGGTAACGCTCGCCTCGATCTGTCGCCTCTGGCCGCCGCGCTCGATAACAAGCGTGCGCCGTTCATCCGGAGCGCCGTGCAGCGCCGACAATACCGAGTCCTTGTCCGCGCCAGGAACGGTCAATCCATCCACCGCTAACAATTCATCGCCGATTTCGACGTCATCGACTGTTGCTCTGTCCGGCGCGTCGACGCTGGCTTTGCGCACGACGCCGCCAATGAAATAACGCTCCGAACGCCGCACCAAGGTGAGGCCGACCTGATCGAGATCATGCGGGTCGGGCGCGGCGCGGCTTTGCCAATAGCTCATGCGGTTCGGATAATCGATGGCGAGCTTGAACGGCTTCAGCGCATTGCCGCCAAGCCAGCCGACGACCGGACCCGGCGCTGCTTTCTGCCAATTGTCCCAAAAGAGATCGCCAATGAGACCGTCGCCGAAACGCCCGAGAATCGGCCCGGTTCCGAGAACGCCGATGTTTCTCAAGCGGACGGCGCCGATGGCGATTTCCGGGATGCGCGCGATCGTCCCTTGTTTCTCGAAAGCCCAATCGAGCATGTTGTAGTTGGCGAGGCCGACGGCGCCTTCGGCGCGCCGCCACTCTGGATGCGGCGCGAGCCATTGCTTCACCGTGTCGCCGCGCATCCAACTGTAACCAGAGCCTGCGTCGATGACGACGGGATAGGTTCTGCCGTCGACCATCGCGTCGACCGTGACCAGACCCGTCTTCGGGTTGAGTGCGATGGGAACGGCGACGCCCTCCGGCTTCTTCGCGCCGGGGCGCGCCAGCGTGAGCGTGCGGCGCTCGTAGTCGAGCGTCACGACATAGTCTTGCAAGACGCTGGCCGGCAGCATGGCTTCGACCAAATGCGGCGAGAAGAGATATTCGAAATCCAGGATGCCGTCGCCGACGGCGATGGCGTCGACGGCGCTGGCCGGCGCCTCGATCGCACTATCGCCGAGCCGCATCTTAAGCGGGAGACCGCGATCGATCTGCAATTCGCGATACAGCGGTTTGGTGAGTGTTGGCGCGGCCATGCCCATGTTGAACCAGGCGAGCGCCGTGCGCGAGCCGCCGTCCGGCGTCGCGAAAGCCACGTTCACCAGAATTCGCTGCGCGTCGAGAATGAAAGGAACGGTGGCGGAGGCAATGACTCGCTCGTTTCGAAGCGCCGCCGCCGGCGCCGTCGCAACCACCCTGTCGACGCCCGCTTGTTCAGCGAACGCGCAAGCGCCAAGCGACAGCAGGGAGCAAAGCGACGCCAGTCGAACCATGTCTCTTGCCAACATATTTGCTCTCGTTGAAATACGGACCATCAAACGGCTTCCCGGAATAAATCCTGCTCTTCGTCCGGGACATATTCCATGAGATCGCCGGGCTGGCAGTCGAGATAGCGGCAGATCGCCGCGAGCGTCGAAAAGCGCACGCCATTGACCTTGCCGGTTTTCAGCAGCGAAAGATTGGCTTCGGTGACGCCGATGGCTCGCGCCAGAGCTTTCGAACGAATGCGGCGTTTGGCGAGCATGACATCGAGTCGCATGACGATCGGCATCAGATGAAACCATCCCGTTCCTGTTCGATCGCACGACCGAACTCCATGACATTCGCGATGACGAAAAGCAGTGTGCCGATAACGAGCGCTTGCACCTCGTCGACATGAAACCAGATCGGATCAGTGGTTACGCCCGCAAGCCAGATCGACCGGTTGGCGAGAAACGGCCCGAATGCGTACGCGACCAGACCAATGCCGGTAAACTTGATGTGACGCGCATTCGCGACGGCGAAGACGACGCCATTCGAGTAGAGCCGGAACAATCCGCGCAAGTGAAAGAAAATGAAAATCGCGGGCGCCGTCAGTAGCGTCAGGGCGAATGCGCCGGTCAGACGTTGAAAGAAAGAAAAGGCCGTCAAAGGCAGGAGACCGGCGCCTGCATCGGGCGCCTGCCCGATCCATACGCCCCCCGGCCCGAAAGCGAGCAGAGGGCCGTCGTAGAAAAGCACGGCGCCTACGAGCAAAAATGCGAAAGCAATCGCGAGCGTGAGGGCGGCGGTAAACAGGAAGGCGACAACACGGCTACGTCTGCGGATCGTGCGTCGCGTAGGGTTTTCATCGTCGGCGCCGACCCCTGCCGGCTCGATGCTCACAATGTTGTTCATTAGTTGGGCCTTATCTCTTGATTCTTTATTCTATTAACAAATAAATTATTGTATAGCAATAAATTGTTTGATTGTGCAGATAATTTTCGCCAAGCTGTTGAATGAATGTGTCCTTCGTTACCGTATGAGAGCATGTCGGGGCGGAGTGTGGGTGGTTACGCCGGCAGTCGACATCCTTCAAAATGCCCGTTTCATCCCCTTCATTGCCTCCTGGCGTTTGCTGAACTAATACCAGCGGCGAGAAACATTCAGCCGTCATGCCCGCGCTCGTCGCGGGCATCCACGCCGGGACGTGACAAGAAATCTTCGAAGGGAAGCGGAAACGCTCTGCCTCTTCTTGAAAACACGTTGCAGCTTCTCGGCGTGGATGGCCGGGACAAGCCCGGCCATGACGCGCTGACGGGTCAACATTTCGCACTGATGGTTATAAGACAGTCTACCGCCCCAACCTTACAGCACCCGCGCCGATGCGAGACCATGCCCTGTTGAACTTGGAGACCGAAGCGCTCAGCGGACTGCGCGCCGAGATCGATCGCATCGATCTCGAGATGCATCGGCTGTTGATGCAGCGCGGCGAGATCATCGACCGGCTCATCGCGGTCAAGCGGAACCAGGGCGGCGGCTCGGCCTTTCGCCCCGATCGCGAGGCGCAGATGATGCGCGCCCTCGTCGAGCGCCATCGCGGACTGCTGCCGCTCGACACCGTGGAGAGTATCTGGCGCATCATCGTCTCGACCTTCACCTACGTTCAGTCGAATTACTCCGTTCACGCCGACGACTCGGGCGGCGACGTCGCCATGCGCGACTGCGCCCGCTTCCATTTCGGCTTCACCGTGCCCTATGTGACGCATCACGGCGCTGCCGCGGTCATCAACGCCGTGGCGGCTTCGCAGGGCGATCTGGGCGTCATGAGATCGGCGGGCGCCCTCAACGACGGCGCCTGGTGGATGCGTCTCATCGGCGCGGAAGCGCCGAAGATCATCGCGCGCCTGCCGTTCGTCGAACGTCCCGACCATCCAGCCGGCCTGCCCGTGTTCGTCGTCGCCAAACCGCTCGCCGACGCCGCCTCGCAGGACATCGCCCTCCATGCGATCTCGTTGCCGCGATGGCTTCACTCCATCCCCGCCGCGATCGGCGGCCTCGAGGGAGAAATCCTCGGCAGCGCGCCGGACTCTGGCGGCCTCTCGCTGCTCGTCGCGGCGCCCGGCCGCGTGCGAGCCGAGGACTTCGAAAGAGAGCTGCAGCAGGCCGGCGCCGACCGACCTTGCGTCGGTGGCATCGGCAGCCACGCCGTCCGCTTCGAGCTCGATAAGGCGCGCAGCGGCGTGTTCGCGCCAAGGAGCTGAAGCATGACGAGACCCGTCCCTCGTCCCGGCGTGTTGGCGATCGACCCTTACGTGCCGGGCAAGAGCCCGGCGCCGGGTGCGGCGCGCGTCTTCAAGCTTTCCGCCAACGAGACGCCGCTCGGTCCGTCGCCCGCGGCGATCGAGGCGCTGCGCAAGCTCGCGCCCGACATCGCCGCCTACCCGGACGGCGCCGCGACGCGCCTGCGGCGCGCCATCGGCGTGCGCTACGAACTCGATCCGGCGCGGATCGTCTGCGGCGCCGGCTCCGACGAAATTTTCGCGTTGCTCGCCCATGCCTATGTCGGGCTGGGCGACGAGGGCGTCTACAGCCAACACGGCTTCCTCGAATACAAAATCGTCATTCTGGCCGCCGGCGGCGCGCCGATCGCGGCGCCGGAGACGAATTACACCGCCAGCGTCGACGCCATTTTGGCGAATGTGACGGACAAGACGAAAATCGTCTTTGTGGCCAATCCCAACAACCCGACCGGCACGTTTTTGCCCGTCGCCGAAATCAACCGGCTGGCGCGTTTGTTGCCTTCCGACGCATTGCTCGTCTTGGACGGGGCTTATGCCGAATACGTCCGTCGCGACGATTACGATGCGGGAATAGAGCTCGTTTCCGCAAGCGAGAACGTGGTGATGACGCGCACCTTCTCGAAAATTTTCGGCCTCGCCGGCCTGCGCCTCGGCTGGGCGTATGCGCCGGCGCATGTGTGCGACGCGTTAAACCGCATTCGCGGGCCCTTCAATGTGAGCAGCGCCGCGATCGAAGCCGGCGTCGCGGCGCTCGCCGACGTCGCGCATATCGATGCGGCGGCGGCCCACAATGACCGCTGGTTGCCCTGGCTCACGCGCGAAATTCGCGGCCTCGGCCTCGATGTGCTGCCAAGCGTCGCCAATTTCATCGCCATTCGTTTCCCGCTCGAGGCGGGACGAACCGCCGCCGACGCCGATCGATTTCTCACCGCGCGCGGCCTCGTGCTGCGCGAGATCGGCGCTTATGGCATGCCCGAATTCCTGCGCCTCACCGTCGGGACGCAGGAGGCCAACGAGCTCGTCGTCGCGGCTCTTTCTGAGTTCATGCGCGGCGCGGGGACGCGTGCGAGAGCGGCGCATGGCTGAAAACGTGGCGATCGCGCCGCCAGGCGCATTCGAACGAATCGCGCTGATCGGCCTTGGCCTCATCGGCTCGTCGATCGCGCGCGCCGCGCGACAATTCGATGCGGCGGCAAAGATCGCCGCGCTCGACGCCTCGCCAGAGGTCTTGGCGCGCGTGCGCGAGCTCGGCATCGCCGATGAAGCGAGCGACGATCCCGCTGTCGCCTTGCGCGGCGCCGATCTCGTCATCCTCTGCGTGCCGGTTGGCGTGTGCGGCGAGGTTGCGCGCCAGATCGCGCCCTTTCTCGAACCCGCCGCCATTCTGTCGGACGTTGGCTCCGTGAAGGCTTCGGTCGTCGCGCAGGTCGCGCCGCATGTTCCGCAAGGGGTGCAGTTCATTCCCGCGCATCCGGTCGCCGGCACCGAATACTCCGGGCCGGACGCAGGCTTTGCGACATTGTTTCAAAACCGCTGGTGCATCTTGACGCCGCCGGAAGGGGTCGACGCCCACGCCATCGCAAGGCTGGCGGCTTTCTGGACGCGGCTCGGCGCCAATGTCGAGACGATGAGCGCCGGCCATCATGATCTGGTGCTCGCGGTGACCAGCCATCTGCCGCATCTCATCGCCTACAACATCGTCGGCACGGCGGCCGATCTCGAAGAGGTCACGCAGTCGGAGGTGATCAAATTCTCGGCCAGCGGCTTTCGCGATTTCACCCGCATCGCCGCCTCCGACCCCACCATGTGGCGCGACATTTTCTTGAACAACAAGGACGCGGTGCTCGAAATGCTCGGCCGCTTCGACGAGGATTTGACCGCCCTGCAGCGCATGATCCGCCGCGGCGACGGCGACGGGCTGTTCGCCCTGTTCACCCGCACCCGCGCCATCCGCGGCGCCATCATCGAGCAGGGCCAGGATACCGCGGCGCCCGATTTCGGGCGAAGGGATGGAGGGAAGGGGTAGGGGCGCCGCGTGCTGATGTCGGCGGCGAGCCCGGGCTCGATCTGTGATCTCACGGCGCAAAATGTTGGCCCATCACGCGCGTCATGGCCGGGCTTGTCCCGGCCATCCACGCCGCGACATGGCAGGAAATCTTCGAAGGGAAGCGGAAATGTCCCGCCTCTCTTTCGGAACGCGTCGCAGCTTGTTGGCGTGGATGCCCGCGACAAGCGCGGGCATGACGGGTAAATATTTGTCGGCGTTGGTATGAGAGCGGTTCGCGTCCAGCCAGAAAAACCTAAAAACATCTGACCTGCGCTTCCGCTTGCGCGCGGCGCAAATCGGCGAGCATATCTTTGGTCATCCGCGAATTGCGGAACATTGCGCCGATCTGGCCCGCCTGCTGGCTGACGCTGGCTGCCGTTTCCGCCGCGACATAGCGGTCATAGGGAAGAATGGTGGCGATGAGGTCGATCGAGCAGGAGCATTGCTCGAGCGCCTGGCGCGTATCGCCATTGGCCTTCATGCAGCCGAACACGTAATCCGCGCGCGCCACGGTGGGATAATCGTTGAGATCGGCGGCGCGAGCGGGCGTCGCGACGGCAAGCGCGAGCATGAGCGCGACGAAAATCTTGTGCATGAGGTTTCTCTGCGGCGAACGCGACGAGCCCTTAAGGCCTAGAGCTTTTTCATGTTTCGTGGAAACAAGAAAAAGCTCTACGTTTTTGTTTTAACGCATTTTCTTCGCCGAACCGGCGTCCACTTCGGCGGAAAATGCTCTAGCGCAGACGCCGCGCGCCGACAAGCTTTTGCACGCGGGGTTAGGGCGATCGGGCCGACGCGACGCCTCCAAGAGCGCTGTTCACGCCGCCTTCTTCTCGGCGATGGCCACCAGCGTGCGCAGGATGCGCCGCGCGCCTTCGAAGCGCTGCTTCATATCGTCGAAATCGCGAATGAAGACGATGCGCATGTCGGGCCGCACCTTGGCGTGCGCGCCCTCATCGGCGATGAAGCGCACGAGGCCGGCGGGATCGGCGAAATTGCCGTCGCGGAAGGACACGATGACGCCCTTCGGCCCCGCCTCCACCTTCTCGACATGGGCGCGCCGGCACAACGCCTTGATGGCGACGATCTTCAACAACTGCTCGACCTGCGGCGGAATGGGGCCGAAGCGATCGATCAGCTCGGCGGCGAACGCCTCGATGTCGGAATCGGCCTCCAGCGTCGACAGGCGCCGGTAGAGTTGCAGGCGCAAGGCGAGATCGGCGACGTAATCCTCCGGGATGGTCACCGGCGCGCCGATGGCGATGGTCGGCGACCACGCTTCTTCCTGCGGCTCCTCGACGCCCGCCTTGAGCAGCGCGATCGCCTCGCCGAGCATCTGTTGATAGAGTTCGTAGCCGACTTCCCTGATATGGCCGGACTGCTCCTCGCCCAACAGATTGCCGGCGCCTCTGATGTCGAGATCGTGGCTGGCGAGCTGGAAGCCCGCGCCCAACGTGTCGAGCGATTGCAACACCTCGAGGCGCTTTTGCGCCTGCGCCGTGATCGCGCGGTTAGCAGGCGTGGTGAACAGCGCATAGGCGCGCGTCTTGCTGCGCCCGACGCGGCCGCGCAGTTGATAGAGCTGCGCCAGGCCGAACATATCGGCGCGCCAGACGATGAGCGTATTGGCGGTCGGAATGTCGAGGCCGGATTCGACGATCGTCGTCGAGAGCAGAAGGTCGTATTTGCCGTCGTAGAAGCCGCCGACGCGCTTCTCCAATTCGCTCGCCGCCATTTGGCCATGCGCTGCGACGAATTTCACTTCCGGCGCATTGTCGCGCAGGAAGGCGGCGGCGTCCTCCAGATCCTCGATGCGCGGACAGACGAAAAACGCCTGCCCGCCGCGATAGCGCTCGCGCAGGAGCGCCTCGCGGACGATGAGCGAATCGAACGGCGAGACGAAGCTGCGCACAGTGAGGCGATCGATAGGCGGCGTCGCGATCAGCGAGAGTTCGCGCACGCCGGTCAGGGCGAGTTGTAGCGTCCGCGGGATCGGCGTCGCCGAGAGCGTCAGCACGTGCACGTCGGCGCGCAGCTCCTTTAAGCGCTCCTTGTGGCCGACGCCGAAATGCTGCTCCTCGTCGATGATGACGAGCCCCAGGTCCTTGAAGGAAACGCCCTTGCCCAGCAAGGCGTGCGTGCCGATCGCCACGTCAAGGCGGCCCTCGGCCAAGTCTTGCCTCACCGCGCGCGCCTCGGCCGCGCCGACCATGCGCGACAATTGCGCGACCCTTAGCGGCAGGCCCGCGAAACGGACGACGAACGTCTTGTAATGCTGGCGCGCCAGCAAGGTCGTCGGCACGACGACGGCGACCTGCTTGCCGTTGATGGCGGCGCAAAAGGCCGCGCGCAACGCGACCTCCGTCTTGCCGAAGCCGACGTCGCCGCACACCAGCCGGTCCATCGGCCGGCCCGAGGCCAGATCGTCGAGAACGGCGTCGATGGCCGTAAGCTGATCTTCGGTTTCGTCATACGGAAAACGCGCGCAGAATTCCTCATAGAGCTCTTGGGGCGGAACGAGCTTCTGGCCTTGCCGCAGCGTGCGCTGCGCAGCGATCTCGATGAGGCCTTTCGCCATCTCGCGGATGCGGTTCTTCATCCGCGCCTTGCGGTGCTGCCAGCCGGCGCCGCCCAAGCGATCGAGGGGGGCCTCCGCATCCTCGGAGCCGTAACGCGACAACAGCTCGATATTCTCGACCGGCAGGAACAGCTTGTCGCCGCCCGCGTAATGGATTTCGAGACAGTCATGCGGCGCGCCGGCGGCGGCGATGGTCTCCAAGCCGACGAATCTGCCGATGCCATGATCGACATGCACGACGAGATCGCCCGCCGACAAAGCGTCGATCTCGCCCAAGAGATTTTCCGCATGCTTGGCCTTGCGGCGTCGGGACGCCAGGCGATCGCCGAGAATGTCCTGTTCGCCGACGATTGCGAGAGCGCCTGCCTCGAAACCATGTTCGACGCCGAGAACCGCGAGGCCTGCTCCGCCCTTGCCGAGCGCCAGCGCCGTCGTCAGCGACGCCACAGTCTCGAGATTGCGCACGCCGTGCTCGGCCAGCACATGGCCTAAACGCTCGCAAGAGCCGTCCGACCAGCCGGCGACGACCACGGTTTTGCCGGCGTTGCGAAGCGCGTTGACGTGATCGGCGGCGGCTTGAAACACGTTGACGTTCGCCTCGTTGCGCTCGGGCGCGAAGTCGCGGCCTGGTCTTGCCGCGCAGTCGATGGCGGATTTGTCAGCGCCCTCGGGCGGCGCAAACGGCGACAGGCGCGCCAGCGCGCGCGCATCGAGCTTTTCGCGCCATTCGCCGGGCGACAGATAGAGTTCGTCTGGAGCGAGCGGCTTGTAAGAAGAATGAGTGGGATCGGCGTCATGCGCGGCTTTGCGGGCGCCGTAATAATCGGCGATTTGCGCAAGGCGTTCGGACGCGGCCTCCTCGGCCAGCGGGTCCAGCGCCAGCGGCGCGCCGGCGACATAATCGAACAGCGTGTCCATGCGCTCGTAAAACAACGGCAGCCAATGTTCGGCGCCGTGATGGCGGCGTCCTTCGCTCACCGCCTCATAGAGCGCGTCGTCGCGCGTCTCGCCGCCGAACCTTGCCGCATAGGCCTGACGGAACCGACGCATCGTCCCGGTGGTCAGCCGCAATTCGCTCATCGGCACGAGATCGAGCGAGCGCATCTGATTGGTCGTGCGCTGCGTCTCGGGATCAAAGCTGCGGATGGACTCCAGCGTGTCGCCGAAGAAATCGAGCCTTATCGGAGCGGGCGCGCCTGGCGCGAAGAGATCGAGGATGCCGCCGCGCTGAGCATATTCGCCGGTTTCGCGCACCGTGCCGGAACGCAAGAAACCGTTGGTCTCGAGCCAGCGCGTCAGCGCGTCCATGTCGACGACATTGCCGGGCGCGGCCGAAAACGTTTCGGCGGCGATCACACTGAGCGGCGGCGCGCGCTGAACGAGGCTATCGACAGTGGTGGTCACGACGCGCGGACGCTCAACGGACGATTGCGTGCGCGCCAGCCGCGACAGCGCCGTCATGCGACGCGCGGCTACGCCCGCGTTGGGCGAAACGCGATCGTAAGGCTGGCAATCCCAGGCGGGAAAATCGAGGATTTCGATGTTGGGTTCGGCGAAGCGGAGAGCCTCGCGAAAAGCGGCGGAGCGCCGCGCGTCTCGTGCTGCGTGGACCAAGACGGCCGGGCGCCCAGCGCTTTGGCGCGCCAGCCCGCGCACGAGATCGGCGCACACGAAGGCGTCGAATCCGTCTGGAACGCTGGCGAACAGGAGCTTGTCGCCCTTCTCCAGGCGGGCGAGCGCGGCGTGGAGGTCAGTCATATGCGCTCACGAATGGAGCGGGGCGTCATGGCTGTGAAAGGTCGCGATCTTGCGAAACAGCGGCGTGTCATGGGCGGGCGGAACAGACTCCGTGCGAGAGAGCCAGCGGAACACGTTGTCGTCCGGCAGCTCCATCAGCGCCTCGAGATCGGCGACCTCTTGCGCGTCGAGTCGGTCGAGTTCGGCGTCGACGAAGCCGCCGATGATGATGTCCATCTCGCGCATGCCGCGACGCCAGGCGCGCAGCCTGATGCGGCGGCGGCGAATGTCGAGATCGTCTGCTTCGAGGGCGCCGGTCATTCGAGTTTTCTGCCGTACAAGCATTTAAACGCCGGCGCCCAAATCCGGCGCCGTCGCTCGCCGCAAGGCTTAATGCAGCTGCAAACGAAAGGAAAGGGGAACGCCAAAAGCTCCTTGCAGTCTAAGTCGCCGCCGTGAACTTTCTTGACTTTGCGCGGCGTCTATCCTATCCGGCGCGTCTTGCGCGCGTTAAAAAAGCACGTTCGCGGGGGAGTAGCTCAGTTGGTTAGAGCGCCGGCCTGTCACGCCGGAGGTCGCGGGTTCAAGTCCCGTCTCTCTCGCCATTTTACTGCGATGTTCGCGCCGGCGCCGTCGAAAATCCATGAACGATGACAGCGCTCTCGTCCCGCCGCTTGCCCTTACCCAAGGCGATCCTTCCGGGATTGGACCCGAGCTTGCGCTCAAGGCTTGGGCTGCGCGCATAGAGCGCGAGGCGCCGCCCTTTTTCGTGCTCGGCGATCCAGCACACCTCGCGCGCGTGGCGAAGGCGCTCGGGGCCGACATCCCGATCGCGACCGTGCGGCCATGTGAGGCAAACGACGTTTTTTCGCGCGCGCTGCCGGTCGCGCCGCTCGGCATTGCCGTACGCGGCGTTCCGGGGGCGCCCGATCCTGCAGACGCGCCGGCCACCATCCTCTCGATCGAGCGCGCCGTGGCGAGCGTCGCCAAGGGCGAGGCGCGCGCGCTGGTCACCAATCCAATCGCCAAGCGCGTGCTCTACGCAGCCGGCTTCAACCACCCCGGCCACACCGAATTTCTCGCCGCCTTGGCGAAGCGCTATTATGGCTGCGACCGCCGCTCGGTGATGATGCTATGGGCTGAGGAACTCGCCGTCGTTCCGCTGACCATCCATGTCGCGTTGCGCGACGTTCCGCGCCTGTTGACGCGCCAATTGCTGGTCGAGACGGCGCTCATCGTGGTCGCTGACCTTGCGAGGCGCCTCGGCGTCGAAAATCCCCGTCTCGCTTTCGCCGGGCTCAATCCTCATGCTGGCGAAGGCGGCGCCATGGGACGCGAGGAAATTGACGTCATCGCGCCGGCGATTGCCGAGTTGCGCGCGCGCGGCGTCGACGCCAGCGGCCCATATCCCGCCGACTCCCTGTTTCATGGCGCCGCGCGCGCGCGTTATGACGCAGCGCTCTGCCCGACGCATGATCAGGCTTTGATTCCGATCAAGACGCTGGCGTTCCAGCGCGCCGTCAATGTCACGCTCGGCCTGCCTTTCGTTCGCACCTCTCCCGATCATGGCGCGGCCTTCGACATCGCCGGCAAGGGCGTAGCCGACGCAACGAGCCTCATCGAAGCAATCCGCCTCGCCGCACGCATGACCGAGCGGGAGGGAGCATGATCGACGCCTTGCCGCCCTTGCGCGAGATCGCCCAGCGTCACGGCCTCAGCGCGCGCAAGTCGCTCGGCCAGAACTTCCTGTTCGATCTCAATCTCGCGGCGCGCATCGCGCGCGCCGCCGGGCCGCTGCAAGGCGCGACGATCGTCGAGATTGGTCCCGGCCCCGGCGGATTGACGCGGGCGCTGCTGGCGCAGGGGGCGGGGCGCGTCATCGCCGTTGAACGCGACGCGCGTTGCCTTCCGGCGCTTGCGGAAATCGGCGCCTGCTATCCCGAGCGACTGGTGATTATCGAGGGCGACGCTCTGGAAATCGACGCGGCGGAACTCGTGCGCCGGCATGGCCTTGCTGGCCCCGCGCGCATCTGCGCCAATCTGCCTTACAATATCGCGACGGTTTTGCTCGCCAATTGGCTTAAGGCCGAGCCATGGCCTTCGGCGTTCGATCGCTATGTGCTCATGTTCCAGCGCGAAGTGGCGCTCCGCATCGTCGCGACGCCGAGCGAGCGCGCCGATTACGGGCGCCTCGGCGTGTTGTGCGGCTGGCGCGCCAAGACGCGCATATTGTTTGATGTCGACCCCGCCGCGTTTACGCCGGCGCCGAAGGTCGTGTCGTCGCTCGTCGAGCTCGTTCCCAATCCGGCGCCGCTGCCCTGCGACGCGCGCCTGTTGTCGCGCGTCACCAAGGCCGCTTTCGGGCGGCGCCGAAAGATGTTGCGTCAGAGCCTCAAGGCGCTCAGTGAACCGGGTCTCGATATCGCCGCCCTGCTGGCCGGCGCCGGCGTCGACGCAACCAAACGCGCCGAGGAAGTCGAGGTGGCCGGTTTCGTGGCCTTGGCGCGGGAGTTGGAGCGAATGGCGAGCGGCGAGCGGTGATGATTGGGCTGTCCCCTCTCCCGCTTGCGGGAGAGGGTGGCCCGGCGAAGCCGGGTCGGGTGAGGGCCGATGGGTTTGCGCGGCGGCGGCGCCCTCATCCGTCGCGCGTTCCGCGCGACACCTTCTCCCGCAGGCGGGAGAAGGATTCAGCGCCTAGCTTAAGGACAACGCTCATGGTGAAAGCTGTTCGCGTGCATGGACCGGGCGGACCAGAGGTCCTCCAGATCGAGGATGTCGAGCTGCCCCCTCCCGGCGCCGGGCAAGCGCAGATCGTCCATCGCGCCATCGGCGTGAATTACATCGATATCTATCATCGCACCGGCGCCTATCCGGTCGACTATCCATTCACGCCCGGCTACGAGGGCGCGGGCGAAGTGATAGCGCTCGGCGAAGGCGTGCGCGGTCTGGCGCTCGGCGACCGCGTCGCTTATGTCGGTTCGCTCGGCGGTTACGCCGAGGCGCGCAACATCGCGGCGGCTTCGCTCGTTAAGTTGCCGCGCTCCTTTTCTTTTGAGACCGGCGCCGTGATGATGCTCAAGGGGCTCACCGCGCAATATCTGCTGCGCCGCACCTTCCACGTGAAGAAAGGCGATCGCATCCTGGTGCATGCGGGGGCGGGCGGCGTCGGGCACATCCTCTGCCAATGGGGACGCGCGCTCGGCGCGCGCGTCATTGCCACCGTGGGCAGCGAGGAAAAAGCGCTCATCGCGAGAAAGGCCGGGGCCAAGCATACGATTCTCTACAGATACGAGAACTTCGTCGAGCGGGTGCGGGAAATCACCAAGGGCCGTTTGTGCGACGTCGTCTACGACGGCGTCGGCAAGGCGACCTTTCCAGCCTCGCTTGACTGTCTGCGTCCGTTTGGACTGTTCGTCAGCTTCGGTTCGGCCTCGGGGCCGATCGACGCCTTCGACATTTCTCTTCTCACGCAGAAAGGCTCGCTGTTCGCCACGCGGCCGTCGCTGTTTGCGCATATCGCGCGCCGCCGCGATCTCGAGGAAATGACCCATGACGTAGCGCGCGTCATCAAGGAGGGAGAGGTGAAGCTCGAGGTTTCCGGTCGTTATCGGCTGGAGGAGGCGGCGCAAGCGCACGCGGCGCTGGAGACGCGCCAGACGACCGGCGCCCTGGTGCTGACTCCCTGAAGCTTTGCCGGGAGAAAAGAGCCTTTGGAAAAATTATGGGCCGGTGTGACCTTTTTGACACTATCGCGCAAATCGCCGGAGCCGGAGCGTGTCACGAAACAGAGAAGTTTGAAAATACATGGATTGCCGTTTCGAGACGACGCGGGGCGGCGCCAAAGTCTCGGGTTTTGGAGTCCTTTTCAAACCTTGAGCTGGACATTTGGCGAGAATCGTGAGCGCGCATCAAGGCCCCCGAATCAGGTAGACTGTACAGGTCCGGGCGTAGAGGTTCCTCCCACCTCGTGTCGGCCCCGGACCGCCTTATAAACCCGGCGCCACAGCCGGGTTTTTTTCGTGTTTCCCGCGGTCTCTGGCGATCTATTGCTGTGGCGTCAGGCTCTGGCCTCAGCGAATTCTTCTTGCGAAGGTTGCATTCCGGTGCAAAGCGGCCCATGTTTTGGGCGCGGCGTCTGCGCCGCCAAGGATGAGGGTTCGAACGCTGACGACAAGTGTTGTTCCGGAGGCGGCGGCGTCGCCGTCTTACCCGCTCGCCGCGCCGAATGATTCGCTGGCGGGAGCGGTTGTCCAAAATGTCCTCGCGAGCCTCGACGAAGCCAAGGCCGAAGACATCATCTCCATCGATCTGCGCGGCAAGACGACGCTCGCCGACGTTATGATCATCGCGAGCGGGCGCTCCACCGTGCATGTCGGCGCCATCGCCGACCGAGCGATCAAGCGCTGCAAGGCCTGTCGCGCCACGCCGCGCGTCGAGGGCCTGCCGCAATGCGATTGGGTGCTCATCGATGCGGGCGATGTCATCGTGCATGTCTTCCGGCCCGAGGTGCGGCAATTCTACAACCTCGAGAAAATGTGGGGCGGCGATCGTCCGCGCGAGTTGCGCCTGGCTTAGACCCCGATGAGGCTGGGGCTTCTCTGTGTGGGACGACTGAAGGCCGGCCCGGAACGCGATCTTTATGCGCGTTACGCCCAGCGCATCGAAGCGATGCGTCATTTGGGGCTCGCCGGGCTCGATTTGCAGGAAATAGACGAGAGCCGGGCGCGCGACGCGGGCGAGCGCAAGCTGCAAGAGGGCGCGGCGCTGCTCGCCGGCCTGCCGCAAGGCGCCGTGTTGGCGGCGTTCGACGCGCGCGGCCGGAACGCGACCAGCGCCGATTTCGCCGCTTTTCTGGCAAGTGAGCGCGATCGTGGGGCCAAGTCCCTGTGGTTTGCGGTCGGCGGCGCCGAAGGGCTCGATGCGGCGGTACGGGAGCGCGCTCGCGCGGCGTTCTCGTTTGGCGCGATGACCCTTCCGCATCAACTGGCGCGCATTTTGGCGGCCGAGCAAATCTACCGGGCAATGACGATCCTGTCAGGGCATCCCTATCATCGGGGATAAGGATGCGGCTTCATCGCCCCGTGAATTTCGGCTCGCGCTTTTCGAGGAAAGCTTTGCTGCCTTCCGCGTAATCCGCGCTATCGAAACATTCGCTGGCCAGCGCCTCGCACGCCTCCCAAGACAATGACCCGGGCAGTTGCGCCGCCAGGCGAATGGCGGCCTTGGCGGCGCGCAGCGTCAGCGGCGCATTGGCGGCGACGCCGGCGGCGATCTTGCCGATTGCCGCATCGAACCCGTCTTGCGGCAAGACGCGCGAGACGAACCCCGCCGCCTGCGCCTCGTGCGCGTCGATGCGGCGAGCGGTGAAGAACAAATCCATGGCGGTTTGCGCGCCGACCGCCGCCACCACATATTGCATCGCCTTCGGCGGATAGCCGACGCCGAGCCGACCGGCGGGAATGCCGAAGGTCGCGCCCTTGGCGGCGATGCGCAGGTCGCAGGCGGCGGCGAGCCCCATGCCGCCGCCCATGCAGACGCCGCTGATGGCGGCGATCACCGGTTTGCCGAGCTTCGACAAGGCGTCGAAAGCCTCGACATTGGCCTGCTCGTAGGCGCGCCCGCCCTGCGCTGTGGCGCGAACGGTGGAAAATTCGGAAATATCGGCGCCCGAGCAAAAGGGCAGGGAAGGCGCCCCGCCGAGCACGACGACGCGAACCTCGGCCGCTGCATCGAGTTCGGCGAGGATCGGCGGCAAGGCTCGCCACATGGAGAAATCGAAAGCGTTGCGCCGCGCCGCATTGTCGATCAGCACGCGAGCGACGCCGCCGTCGATCTCGACGCGCAGTTTGGAGTTGGGGGGCTTAAAGTCGCTGCTCATGATCTACCACGTTAAGAGAACGGTCGTTGCGCCAGCCCCTCCCTGTCCCTCCCCCGCTTTCGCGGGAGAGGGGACCCTAACGACCGAGTCTTCGCGGCGCCTCGATGAAGTGCCGAGTCTGCTCCCTCTCCCGCGGAGCGGGGGAGGGTTGGGGAGGGGGACGTCTACCGCGCAAAATAGGTCTCGAGCACGCGGGCGTAGATTGCCGTCAGCTTGTCGATGTCTGCGACGCGCGCGTGCTCGTCCACGGCATGGATCGATTCGTTGACCAGACCGAACTCCAGCACCGGGCAAAAGCGCGTGATGAAGCGCGCGTCCGAGGTGCCGCCGCTCGTCGACAGGTGCGGCCGGCGGCCTGTGACATGCTCGACCGCCGCCGCGACGAGGTCGGTGAAGTCGCCGGCCTCCGTCAGGAACGCCAGCGCGTTGCAAGGCAGGAATTCGATTTCCATATGGACCTCGCCGGCCGCCGCCGCCGCCACGGCGCGAATGCGCTTCTCGAGCGCCTCCACGCTCCAGGCGTCATTGAAGCGAATGGAAAATTGTGCGTGCGCTTCGCCGGGGATGACGTTGGTCGCGCTGTTGCCGATGTCGATCGAGGTGAACTGGAGATTGGAGGGCTCGAAACGCGGCGTTCCCTGGTCGAACTCGTGCGACGAGAGCGCTAAGACGATGCGCGCGATCGCCGGCGCCGGATTTTCGGCGCGCTGCGGGAACGCGACGTGGCCTTGCTTGCCGCGCGCCACGATGCGCCCGCTGAGCGCCCCGCGCCGGCCGATCTTGATGGTGTCGCCGAGCGTTTCGGCGTTGGTCGGTTCGCCGACGATGCAATGATCGAAGACTTCGCCTTGCGCCCGCGCCCAATCGAGCATCTTGACCGTGCCGTTGACGGCGGGTCCTTCCTCATCGCCGGTGATGAGGAAAGAGATGGCGCCACGGGGCGCGCCATGCTCGGCGACGTACGCAAGGGCGGCGGCGGCGAAGGCGGCGATGGCGCCCTTCATGTCGGCGGCGCCGCGTCCGAAAATCTTGCCGTCGGCGATTTCGCCGGAGAACGGATCGAAGCGCCAGCGGCGGGCGTCGCCCGGCGGCACAACGTCGGTATGGCCGGCGAAGACGAGATGCGGGCGGCCGTTCCCGATCTTGGCGAAGAGATTGTCGACGTCTGGCGTTCCCTCTTGCGAGAAGCGAAGCCGATGCGTCGCGAAGCCGGACTCTTTCAGCACGCGCTCGAGATAAGAGAGCGCGCCGCCCTCGGCAGGCGTCACCGAGGGACAGCGCAACAGATCGCGCGTGAGAGTGAGGGCGGTGGAGAGGGTCAACTAAAACGCTTTCGGGAGACCGGCCTGCTTCAATGCTTCGTTCGCGGTACGGCGGGATCGAGGTGCGTCTCGGCGTTGAAGGTCAACGAGACGTCACGCGCCGACACCCCGTTGAGACTCAAGAGATCGGGGAGGATAGTCTGCGCCTCGTCGATCATGGCCTGCCATGACGAGGCCTCGACCACAAGGCCGGGGGCGTCTTCGCTGGTTGCGATCCAGACGTGAGCTTCGTTGTCCCAGCGGGCGTCGATCTGTATTTCTTTGCTCATAGTATTATGAAAATCGACCCGAAAGAAAGCGTTGTCAATCCGGGCTCGCGAGGGCAGAGGGTCATGGCGTATCTTTGGTTTAAAAAATCGGCCGCTCACCGCAACCAGTTCTCGAACACGATCTTTTCGACCTTGCAAAATTCCCGCTCATTGTCGGTGACGAGCACACAACCCAGGGCCAGAACTTGCGATGCGATCAGCAGGTCGTTCGCGCCAATCGGTTGGCCGGCTTTTTCCAGCGTCGCGCGCAACTCGCCATAAAATCTGTCGGCCGGCGCCTCGAGGGGCGCGACTTCGAGAAGGCTCAAAATCGCCTCGAGTTGTCTGGCGAGCCGCTCGGAGCCTTTTTTCGCCGCGCCATAACGCAATTCCGCCGCCACGATGATGCTCGTGCAAACTTCTGTTTCGCCGACCGCTTCGATGCGCGCGGCGACACGCCCTTGCGGATTGCGCACGAGATCCGAGAGGATATTCGTGTCGAGAAGGTAGGAACGGGTCAAGAGTCCAGCGCCTCAGCGGAGGTATCTTCGATGGGCGGGAACAGTTCCTCGATCGGCTCCAAACCGGCGAGCAGGCCAAGAAGCGACCGCGGCGGGACCGGCTCCAGCACGAGGCGGGAGCCTTCCTTGCGGATAATCGCCTCGTTGCTCGGCAACTCGAATTCGCGCGGGATGCGAACCGATTGATTGCGTCCGTTCTTGAAGAGTTTGACCCGTCGCTCCGCGACCATGCCGACGCCTCCGGCCTATGCCGTGGCATATGCTTAACATGAAAACCTGTTCCCGCCAATGTCCAATCGCGGCAGTAGGCAGTCGGCAGTAAGGCGAATTGCCGACTGCCTACTGCCGACTGCCCCGCAGCGCGAGTTCATAGATGGTCCAGGCGACGACGCCGATCAAAACAGCGTCGCACACGCTCACATACCAATAGGGCATGGCCGCGGCGACGCGTGGTTGGAGAAAATGCGCGGCGCCGGCGAGGAACGCGGTCAGCGGCAAGAGCCCCGCGAGGGCGAGCGGCGCCGGTCGGCCGCGATCGCGAAACCGCTTGGCGGAGAGATTGACCCAGCTTATCGCGATGAGCACTACCGCTAGCGCGTAGACCAACGCATAAGCATAGGCGGCGACGGTCATCGGAACGAACAACGGGCTCTTCGAAAGATCGTGCTCGGCGTAAGGCGACAGCGCGCGCCACCCCAGCGCCAGCGGAACCAGCGCGCCGACGAGCCAGGCGGCGCCTTGCAGCCAAGTCGCGCGATCGATGCGCCCCTGATCGGTGCGATAGAGAAAGGCGATGCGCTCGCGCGGCAGGATCGCCATCAATCCCTCAGAAGTTCGTTGATCGCCGTCTTGGCGCGTGTTTGCGCGTCCACGGTCTTGACGATCACGGCGCAATAGAGCGAGGGACCGGGCGAGCCGTCCGGCAACGGCCTGCCGGGCAAATTGCCTGGGACCACGACGGAATAGGGCGGAACCCAGCCCGTATAAATCTTGCCACTGGCGCGGTCGACGATCTTGGTCGAGGCGGAGATGAACACGCCCATCGCGATCACCGAGCCTTGTCCGACGACGACGCCCTCGACGATTTCCGAGCGCGCGCCGATGAAGCAATCGTCCTCGATGATGGTGGGATTGGCTTGCAGCGGTTCGAGCACGCCGCCGATCCCGACGCCGCCGGAAAGATGCACGTTCTTGCCGATCTGGGCGCAGGAGCCGACCGTCGCCCAAGCATCGACCATCGTTCCAGAGTCGACATGGGCGCCAACATTGACGAAGGACGGCATCAGAACGACGCCTGGCGCGATATAGGCCGAATAGCGCACGATGGCGCCCGGCACGGAGCGAAACCCGGCCGCGCCGTGTTCCTTGGCGCCCCAGCCGGCGAATTTGGACGGAACCTTGTCCCACCACGTCGCGCCGCCCGGACCGCCTTCGATCGCCGCCATGTCGTTCAAGCGAAAGGAAAGCAGCACGGCTTTTTTTAGCCACTGATTGACCTGCCACGCGTCTGGCCCGACGGCGCCCGGCGTCTTCCAGGCGACCCGAAGCTTGCCGCTGTCGAGCAAATGCAGGGCGCTCGCCACCGCGTCGCGAACCTCGCCTTGCGTCGCGGGACCGATATTCGCTGCGTCCTCGAAGGCGGCTTCGATAATGTGTTGCAGATGCGTGTGCGGCATGGCTGTTAAAACTCTTTAAGAAGTCTTGAGGGCTTGTAAGCAAGGAACGCCGACTGTCAATGGCGAGAGGCGGCCAGCGATGGCGCTGAAGCTGGACTATTTTGTCGCTCTTGGTCAAGGCGTGAAACAATTCGGCTCTTGCGAGAACTTAAGAAAACGGTCATGCTCAACACGTCTTACTGGCGCGAGGCGAAGCTAAGGACGCCGCCCTTCGCAGTCAATTTTGGGAACCATGCCGTGAACTTTTTTCTTCATCCGCATGAACCGCCCGCAACGCGCGGGACGCGGTGGGCGCGAGGGCTGCGGGCCGGCGTCGCCATTGGCGCGCTGACGCTGTGCTGGGCTGGCGGTTTCGTCACGCAAAGCATGGCGCATGGGCGTGACGGCCTTTCCGTCGCCGCGCCCTTCGAGGTCGGCGAAAGCCCCTCCGGCAACTACCTTGCCGCCATCGTTGCGGGAGCGGAGCGCGACACGCTGGCCGCCTCGACCTTCTTTCGAGAAGCGCTCCGCGACGATCCGCGCAATGTTGAACTGACCGAGCGCGCCTTCGTCGCGGCGCTCGCCAATGGCAATATGCCCGACGCCATCGCCCTCGCCAGCCGTGTGGCGGCGCGCGACCGCGACAATGCTCTGGCGCGTCTGGTGCTCGGCGTCGAAGCCATCAAGGCCCATAAATTCGCCAAGGCGCGTTCCGAGTTCAGCCCAGGCGTCGATCGCCAGCGCGACATTACCTCCGCCCTGCTCACCGCCTGGACGTACGCCGGCGCTCACGACACGGGGCGCGCGCTCGCCATTGTGAACAAGCTGAAAGACGACGCCTTCGCCGTGTTCCGCGACTATCACGCGGCGCTGATCGCCGACCTCGGCGCAAACACGGCCGAAGCCGAGAAACGTTTCAAAGCCGCGTATGGCGCCGAGAAGAACACATTGCGGCTCGCCGACGCTTATGGGCGTTTCCTCTCCGAACACGGCCGCGGCGACGAAGCCCGGCGCGTCTATCGGACATTCGACGAGACGGCGCCGCGTCACCCGCTCGTCGTGGCCGCGCTCGCCGAGCTCGAGGCCGCCAAGCCGCTCAAGCCCTTTGTGCGCGATGTCGAAGCCGGCGCCTCGGAAGTCCTTTACGGCCTCGGCGCCGTCGGCGGCCGTCAGGGCGACGAGCTCGCCTCGCTCATTTATCTGCGTCTCGCTCTCTATCTCTCGCCCGGCAATTCGCTGGCGACGATCACGCTCGCCGACATGTACGAGCGGATGAAGCAGCAAGAAACCGCCATCGACCTTTATGACAACGTGCCGCAAGATAGTCCTTTGCGCGTCAACGCCGATATCCAGGCGGCTTTGTTGCTGGAGACCATGGGCAGGACCAAGGAGGCGACGGAGCACCTGCAAGCGGTGATCGTCGAACATCCGCAGGATCAAGAGGCTCTGACCGCGCTCGGCAATCTGCAGCGTTCGCGCAAGCTGTTCGCCGAATCCGTCTCCACTTACACGCGCGTGCTCGATCTTGCGCGAAAGCCCGAAAAGAGCGACTGGCTCGTCTATTATTACCGGGGCGTCGCCAATGAACGGCGCAAGAATTGGCCGACGGCCGAAGCTGACCTCAAGAAGGCGCTGGAACTCTTTCCAGACCAGCCGCTCGTCTTGAATTATCTTGGCTATTCCTGGGTCGATCAGGGCGTCAATCTCGACGAGGCGTTCAAGATGCTGCGCCGCGCGGTCGATCTGCGGGCGCGCGACGGCTATGTCGTCGACAGTCTCGGCTGGGCCTATTACCGCCTCGGCCGCTATGACGAGGCGGTCAAGGAACTGGAGAAGGCGATCGACCTGAAGCCTTCCGACCCGGTCATCAATGACCACCTCGGCGACGCCTATTGGCGCGTCAATCGCAAGATCGAGGCGCGTTTCCAATGGAACCACGCGCGCGACATGAACCCCGACGCCGAGGACCTTCCCAAGATTCTCGACAAGATCCAGAACGGGTTGTCCGACCGCTCGCCGGTCGCCAGCGAGCAGGCGAAGAAGAGCGGGGGGTGAGGCGGGCGGTTTCGGCTATCGCTTTCGCCCAGTTTCTTGCGACAGCAACTTGCCGGCTGATCGCTATCCCGAGGCGCTGCGCTTCGCCGGTGTTGACGCCCCCGTCATTGCGAGCCGGAGGCGAAGCAATTCAGGCGCGGTGAGGCGGCGTCGGGATTTCTTCGGAGCAATGCTCCTCGCAATGCTGGGGAGTCGATGTTTCCCGCCGTCGGCATCATAGAGCGTCACAGGGCGGTTAGCCGGCAATTCCGAGTCCTCCCCGCCCAGGACGGACGTCCTTGCCGCGCCAACCCACTCCCTGTTAAACGAACGCCGCGCCGCCAGTTGGCGTCGCGGCTTTGTTTGGTCGGCAATCGAAATTACCGCGAGCATCTTTTAAAGATAAGGGGAAGACATGTTCGACCTGACGGGCAAGACGGCGCTGGTGACCGGCGCCAGCGGCGGCATCGGCAAGGACATCGCACGGGCGTTGCACGCCAGCGGCGCGAGCGTGGCGCTTTCGGGCACGCGCCAGCCGGCATTGGAGACGCTGGCCGAGGAACTGGGCGACGGCGCCCATGTGCTGCCCTGCGATCTCTCCGACAAGGCGCAGACCGAAGCCCTCGTTCCGGCGGCCGAAGCCGCGCTCGGCGGGCTCGACATCCTCGTCAACAACGCCGGCGTCACCCGCGACATGTTGTTCATGCGCCTGAAAGACGAGGACTGGGACGCCGTTTTGAACGTCAATCTCACGTCCGCTTTCCGCCTGTCGCGCGCCTGCTTGCGGTCGATGCTGCGCAAGCGGTTCGGCCGCATCATCGGCATAACCTCGATCGTCGGCGTCGCCGGCAATCCAGGCCAAGCAAACTACGCCGCCGCCAAGGCCGGCATGATCGGCATGACCAAGTCGCTCGCCGCCGAAGTCGCCGCGCGCGGCGTCACCGCCAATTGCGTGGCGCCCGGCTTCATCGCCAGCCCGATGACCGATGCGCTCAGCGAAAAACAGAAGGAAATGATCCTGCGCGCCGTTCCGGTCGGACGGCTCGGCGCGGGCGCCGACGTGGCCGCCGCCGTGGTCTTTCTCGCCAGCGTCGAGGCGGCCTATGTCACTGGTCAAACGCTGCACGTAAACGGCGGAATGGCGATGATCTGACCGCGGCGCATTCGGCGAAGGGGCTCTCGACAGGGGTCTCGCCTCCCTCTCGCCATCGTCTTGGAAGTATGCTACCAGACGCCACGCCGCAGGTTGGGGGGCGCCGCCGTTTCGAGCATTCGAGTCGGTGTTTTGCGCGCCCTTGCGGCGTCGCCCTGTCGGCTCGCCAAGACGATCGGGAGAGCGAATGGGGCTTGCCCATCAATAATCGAATACGACCCCGGCAACCCGCCCGGGTCGCCACATCGGTATCAGCAGCACAATCGAACGAGGATCAGGACAGATGAGCGATGTCGCCGAGCGCGTAAAGAAGATCATTGTCGAACATCTCGGCGTCGAGGCCGACAAAGTGGTCGACAAGGCGAATTTCATCGACGATCTGGGAGCGGATTCACTCGACACGGTCGAGCTTGTCATGGCTTTCGAAGAAGAATTCGGCGTCGAAATTCCCGACGACGCGGCCGAGACGATTCTCACTGTCGGAGACGCCGTGAAATTCCTGGAAAAGGCGAAAGCGGCCTGATCCAACTTGCCGCCCGGCGCCGAACGCGAGACGAAAGTGTCGCGCTGTGCCGAGAATGCCGACAAAAACGTTCCTTAAAGAGTAGTCCATGCGCAGGGTGGTCGTCACCGGTCTCGGCATTGTTTCGCCGTTGGGTTGTGGGGTGGAGGCCAACTGGAGACGACTGATCGCCGGCGAATGCGGCTTTCGCCGCATCGACACGTTCGACGTATCCGACCTGCCATGTCAGGTTGGGGGGATCGTGCCGCGCGGCGACGGCTCCAACGGCACGTTTAACGCCGACGCGTGGTTCAGCCCCAAAGAACAGCGCAAGGTCGACGATTTCATCGTCTTCGCCGCCAGCGCCGCGACGCAAGCGCTCGCCGACGCCGGTTGGAAAGCCGACACGCCGGAGAAGCAGAACGCCACCGGCGTGCTGATCGGCTCCGGCATCGGCGGCCTCGGCGGCATCTATGAGACCTCGATCATCTTGAAAGAGAAGGGGCCGCGGCGCGTGTCGCCGTTCTTCATTTCCGGGCGGATCATCAATCTGGCGTCCGGTTACGTCTCGATCATGCACAAGCTGAAAGGGCCGAACCATGCGGTCGTGACGGCCTGCTCGACCGGCGCGCACGCCATCGGCGACGCCGCTCGGCTGATCGCGCTGGAGGAAGCCGAAGTCATGGTGGCGGGCGGGGCGGAATCGCCGGTCAACCGCATCGGCGTCGCCGGCTTCGCCGCCTGTCGCGCCCTCTCCACCTCGTTCAACGATCGCCCCGAAGCCGCGTCGCGGCCTTATGACCGCGATCGCGACGGTTTCGTCATGGGCGAAGGCGCGGGCTGCGTGGTGCTCGAATCCTACGAGCACGCCAAAGCGCGCGGCGCCAAAATCCATGCCGAACTCATCGGTTACGGCATGTCGGGCGACGCCTATCACATCACTGCCCCGGCGCCCGACGGAGACGGCGCCTTCCGCTGCATGGAGATCGCTCTCAAGCGGGCTGGAGTGAGGGTTTTCGATGTCGATTACATCAACGCCCACGGCACCTCGACGCCATTGGGCGACGAAATCGAGTTGGGGGCCGTGCAGCGTTTGATCGGCAATGAAGAGCCAAAGCTGTCGATGTCTTCGACCAAATCGGCGATCGGCCATTTGCTTGGCGCCGCCGGCGCCGTCGAAGCCATCTATTCCATTCTCGCCATGCGGGATGGCATAGCGCCGCCGACGCGCAACCTCGACAATCCGTCGGTCGAGACCGCCATCGATCTCGTGCCGCACAAGGCGCGCCGGCGTCGCATCGACGTGGTCTTGTCCAATTCGTTCGGCTTCGGCGGCACCAATGCTTCGCTGGTGTTCCGTCAGGCGGATTAACATCGGGCCATTGCTTGGGGCGGGCCACTGCTTGGGGATAGCGCGCTTTTCTAATTTCGCCACAAAGAGCGATCAGGTAACAATGCAAAATTGGGCTTCGATCGCGTTCGCGGTCCTTAAAGGTGTTGAGCCGAAACAGCGTCGGGTTCGCCATGGGGACACGCAAGGGCCGCAGGCGCCTTAAGGATTTCGGCCAAACGACGTCAGTCGGCAGGCAAAGCGCGCCGGCAAAGCGATGAAGGATGGCGTGATCCGATGAGCGATGCCCCAAACGACAGCCAAGACGTCGCGACCGACCCCGCAACCGAGCCCGAACGTGAGAACGCGTCGCGGTTTTTCCGCCGCCGCGCCAGTTTGCGGAGCCCCGAAGAGGCGCTGCAACCCGAGGCGCCGCCGCTTCCGCCGCGGCGATCCAAACAACGGGAGGGCTCCTTATCGGCGCTGAGCGGCTTCCTGTCGTTCTTGCTTGTCTTGGCCGTCGGCGGCGCCCTCGGGCTGATTGCGGCGGTGCACAAATTGCGCGAACCGGGTCCCTTGGCCGCCGACAAGCTGATCAATATCGCGCCGCGCGCCGACGTTCCCGAAATTCTCTCGCAGCTCGAGCGGGCGGGCGTCATCGACAGTCCGACGCTCATGAACGTCGCGCTGCTGGCGGAAGGCGGACGCGGCAAGCTGAAACCTGGCGAATATTTGTTCAAACAGAACGCCAGTCTGCGCGAGGTCATGGACGAACTCGTAAACGGCCGGGTGGTGATGCACGCAGTCACCATTCCTGAAGGATTGACCAGCGAACAGATTGTCCAGCGCCTACACGACAACGACGTGCTCGCCGGCGACGTCAAGGAGACCCCCAAGGAAGGCGCGTTGCTGCCGGAAACCTACAAAGTGGCGCGCGGCTATCCGCGTTCGAAACTGCTCGCCAAGATGCAGGAAGACCAGCGGAGGCTGCTGGAGCGGATATGGTCGCGCCGCGCGCCCGATCTGCCGGTCAGGACGCCGTTCGAATTGGTGACGCTGGCCTCGATCGTCGAAAAAGAAACCGGGCAGGCGAGTGAGCGGCCGCGTGTCGCCGGCGTCTTCGTCAACCGGCTGCGCAAAGGCATGCGCCTGCAATCCGATCCGACGATCGTTTACGGCATCGCTGGCGGCAAGGCGACGCTGGGGCGTGGCATTCTGCGATCCGAAGTCGAAAAATGGACGCCCTACAACACTTATGCGATCGACGGTCTGCCGGCCGGCCCGATCACCAATCCGGGCCGCGCCGCGCTCGAAGCCGCCGCCAGTCCCTCGCACACGCAGGAACTCTATTTCGTCGCCGACGGCACGGGCGGCCATGTTTTCGCCGCGACGCTCGAGGAGCATTTCCGCAATGTTCAACGTTGGCGGCAGATCGAACGCGACATGAAGGACAAGGCGACCGGCGAGGTCGACCGCGTCGCGCCGGCCTATGTCATCCCGCCTGCCCAACCAGGCCGCGACCAGCGCGGCGACGCCGGCGAAAGCGCGCTCGGCCGCCTCGCCGAGATCGACGACGCGCGCGAGGACTATCCGGCCGGACGCGGCATGTCGCGAGACAGCGGCGGAATGAAGCGGATCGGCGAACTGGCGCCGAGTTCCGCTGCGGCCTATGCCGGCGGCAATGAATATCTGATCTGGGCGGAAAATTCGGCGACCAACGCCGAGCGGCGGGCCAAGCCGTTTTTTACGAGGGCGTTCGCGCGAGCGCAGACGCAAAGCAAACTTGCTCCTTCGCTGGTCGCCGACGGCGCGGCCGACGCCAATTCCAAAACGAGTTCGGAAAGCGGAGTTGACGGGGCTTCGGCGAACGCCGACGTCGCCGATATTGCGGGTCAGGGCGGGGAGAGCGCGAATTCCGGCCTCCAATCTGTCGCCGCAGCCGCTCCGGAGCGGCGCGCCCGCGCGCTTGACGCGTCGGAAGGAACCGCCCTCGATCCGCTCCGTGACACCAGCTGGGATTTGAACTCGGCTAAGAGCGTCCCGGCGTTGGCGAGTTTTCGATAGAGCGAATAGCGAATAGCGAGTAGCGAGTAGTTGATCGATCCGTTCTATTCGCTACTCTCTATTCGCTACTCGCTGCATCGGAACTGCGACGTTTCATGACCCTCTCGAGCATGACCGGTTTTGCGCGCGCCCAGGACAGTTGCGGGCCCTGGCGTTACGCTTGGGAAATCAAGACCGTCAACTCCAAGGGACTGGATTTGCGGCTCCGCGCGCCGTCCAATTTCGACGCCCTCGAAATCAAGGCGCGGGCGCGCATTGCGGCCAGAATTGCGCGCGGCGCCTGCTTCGCCAATTTGACGGCGCGGCGCGACGACGCCAGCGGCGAAGTGCGCATCAATCGCGCCGCGCTCGACAAACTCCTAAAAGCGCTGGACGACGTTCCGCTCCACGCCGCCCTGCGGCCGGCCTCGCTCGATGGCTTGCTCAGCGTGCGTGGGATCGTGGAGTTCATCGAGCCGGAAGAAGACGAAGCCAGCCGCAATGCGCGCGACGACAAAATCCTTGCAACCCTCGAGCAGGCGCTGGATGCGCTCGTTGCGTCGCGCAATGGCGAGGGGGCGGCGCTCGCCAAAGTGTTGACGACGCGTCTTGACCGCATCTGCGACCTCGCCGCCAAGGCGGACAGCGCCCCCGGCCGCAGCGTCGAGGCCATTCGCGCGCGCCTCGCCCAGCAGCTCGCCGCGCTGCTCGAAAACAGCAGCGGGTTCGATGCGCAACGGCTGCATCAGGAGGCGGCGCTGCTTGCCGTTAGAGCCGACATCCGTGAGGAGCTCGACCGGCTGGCGGTTCATGTGGCGAGCGCCCGCGCGCTGCTCGCCAGCGGCGGGCCTGTCGGGCGCCGGCTCGATTTTCTGGCGCAGGAACTGGCGCGCGAATCGAATACATTGTGCGCCAAGTCGAACGACCCGAGCCTTGCCGCCATCGGTCTCGACCTCAAGACCGAGGTCGAGCAATGGCGTGAGCAGGCGCAGAATATCGAGTGAGTAGGGAGTAGCGAGTAGCGAATAGCGAATAGAGTTGCGAAGGGAGTTCGCAATCGCTACTCGCTATTCGCTATTCGCTATTCGCCCCTCACTTTCCAACCAACGACCCCCTCATGCCAACCACCCAACAACACCAGACGCACCGCCGCGGCATCGTGCTGATCCTTTCCTCGCCGTCAGGCGCCGGCAAGACGACGCTGACGCGGATGCTGTTGCAGGATCGCTCCCTCGATCTCACCCTGTCGATCTCCGTGACGACGCGCGCCCGCCGCTCCAGCGAAGTCGACAGCATTCACTACCGCTTCATTACCGAGCGCCAGTTCGAGACGATGCGCGACGCCGGCGAACTGTTGGAATGGGCCGAGGTCCACGGCAATTCTTACGGCACGCCGCGCGGCCCGGTCGAAGCGATTTTGGCGCAAGGCCGCGACGCTTTGTTCGACATCGACTATCAGGGCACGCAGCAGGTGCGCGAGAAAATGGGGACCGATACGGTCGCCATTTTCTTGCTGCCGCCATCGATGAAGGAGTTGCGCGCGCGGCTGGAGCGCCGCGCCGAGGATGCAAACAGCGTCATCGAACGTCGGCTGGAAAATGCGCGCAACGAGATCCGCCGCTGGACGCAATACGATTATGTTCTCGTCAATGACGATCTGCAACGCACCTTCGACGATCTGCTCGCCATCCTGCGCGCCGAACGCCAACGCCGGCTGCGCCGCAACAAGAGCCTCGAGGAGTTCGTGGCGCGGCTGTTGAGCGAGTGATGCGGGAATGGCCGCGAATCCTTCTCCCGTGCAACGGGAGAAGGTGGCCCTCGCGTCAGCGAGGGTCGGATGAGGGCGCTCGCCGCTTTCCGAACCTAACGAATTTGGCGCGGCGGCTCCGCCCTCATCCGTCGCGCATCCGCGCGACACCTTCTCTAAGCAAGCGGGAGAAGGGTTCGCGCCCATTATCCATCACGCGACGCGCGGCGCCATGCTGTCTCGTTGCGGCTGTTGCGCGATGCGAAGCGTCGCGCCGTCGCAGAGGATTTCGATAATCGGGCAATTGGCGACATAGGGCGCCGCTTCGCCATCTTCGGCGCCGCGCCGCGACAGGGCAAAGCAAGAGAGCAGGGCGCCGCTCGTCAGCAGACCGGCGCGTTGGAGATCGGCAAGCATCGTCTTCGGCGCGACGAGACACGCTCGGCCGATCGCATCGAGATGGGCCAGGAATTGCGCCGCATCGAAGGGCGCCAGAAAATGCAGCGGCGCTCCGGCGAGCAATGCGGCGAGCGGCCCCGCCGCCAGGCCGGCGATCGTTCCCGGCGACGCGAGCGAGACGATCGGCGTGGAAGCGACGATGCGCGCCCTGCGGACGAGATCGAGGCCCTGCGCAAGAAGCGCGCTCTGCGTCAGGAAAGCGGCGCCGCCGGCGCCGTCCAGCGCGCCGACATTCACTCTTTCGCGCGCGAGGGTCGGCGGCGAGGGCGCGGACGTGGACGCGTTGGCTTCCAGCGCGGCGGCGGAGAAGTCGACCGCGCCGTCTATCGTCTTGGGGCCGAGCGTCGCGAGCCGCCGGATCGACGGCGCACCGGCGGCGACAGCAAGCAACTTTTCCGTAAAGTCGAGACCGCCAAAGGCAAGCGGCGCCATCAGGGCGACGGCCCCGGTCGCGCGCGCGCCTTCGATGAGGGCGCGTGACGAGAGATGCAGCGGGGCCAGCACGGGTTCGAGCCCGCTGGCGATAACGCCTGTCAACGCGACGAGCGCATCCGCATCCGCGGCGCAGAGCACAATGACGCGCGCGAAAGGCCGCAACTCAAGGTCACGCAAACGCCTGCGAAAGGCGCCGATCCGGCGTTCGAGGGCGGCATGGGTGAGATCGGCGCCGCTGCTGTCGCGCACGGCCACGCCGCCCGGACGCAGCCGCGCCGCGCCGGCGACCAAGGCGTCGAAACCGAACAGGGTAAGCGGATGCGGGCGCGTCAGAGCCTCGGCGCCTTCCGCCGCTGTGGCGCGCGTCGTTGCGGCGTCGTTGGTCATGGCGCCTTCCTCCACCAAGTTTCCAACGTCGCGCCGAACAAAGGGGCGTAACGAGGCAGGACAGCGGGCTTGGCGAGCGCGGTCGAGTAGGCGAACCATTGCTCGGCGGCGTGATAGAGCGGCACGATATAAAAGCCCGAGAGCAGGACGCGGTCATAAGCGCGCACGGCGGTCACGAAATCCTCGCGGTTGCGGGCGGCCAACAAGGCGCCGATGAGCGCGTCGATCGCCGGCGACGAGGCGCCCGCCAGATTGAACGAGGCTTCTTGCGCGGCGCTGGCGGAGCCCCAACGCATGCGCTGTTCGTTGCCCGGCGAGGCGGAGGCCAGCCACTGGCCGATCATCATGTCAAAATCGAATTTCTGACGCCGGCGCTGATACTGCACCTCGTCGACCTGACGCACGCCGGCCGAAACGCCGATCCGCCGCAAGGAAGATGAGAAGATGAGCGCCAGACGCTCCTGATTGCGATCCTTGACCATGATCTCGAACGAGACCGGGACGCCATCCTTGACGAGGCCGCTGTCGGACAGCTTGTAGCCAGCATCAGTGAGCAGAGCGAGCGCGCGCCGCGCCGTGTCGCGGTCGCGTCCCGAGCCATCGTTTACCGGCGGCCGCCAACGCCCTTCCAAAATGTCTTCGCGCACGGCGCCCGGAAAGGGGCGGAGCAGGGCGCGCTCCGCCTCGCTCGCCGGCCGCCCGGAGGAAGAGAGTTCGGATTCGTCGAAGAAGCTCTTGGTGCGCGTATAGAGATTGGAATAGAGATTGGCGTTGATCCATTCGAAATCGAACATCATGCCGAGCGCTTCGCGCAGGCGGACGTCGCGAAACAGATCGCGGCGCAGATTGAAGACGAAGCCTTCCATTCCCTTGGGCCCGGGGCTGTGCAGAGCTTCGGTGGCCACCCGCCCTTTGCGCAGCGCTGGAAAATCATAGCCGGTCACCCAGCGGGTGGGGCTCGTCTCCTCGCGGTAGTCCAGCAGTCCGGCCTTGAAAGCTTCGAACAGCGTGGCGCCGTCGCGAAAATAGTCGATGACGATCTCGTCGAAATTATAGAGCCCGCGCTGCGTTGGCAGGTCCTTGCCCCAGTAGTTCTCATCGCGTCGCAAGACGAGCTTTGCGCCCGGGGCCGCCTCGGCGACCACGTAAGGGCCGGAACCGATCGGAATCGTCAGCGAGGCGTCGTCGAAATGCTCGATGTCGGTCGCATGTCGGGGCAAGACCGGCATAATGGCGAGAATGAGCGGCAATTCGCGATCGTCGGCGCCCGCGAGGTCGAAGCGGACCGTATAGGGGTCCGGCGCCTCGATCTTCTTGACGAGCCCGTAGGCGATGCGCTGTTGCGGGCGTCCCTTGGATTTTAAGAGTTCGAAAGAAAACAGCACGTCGGCGGAGGTCAGCGGCCGCCCGTCCGAGAAGCGGGCGCGCGGATCGAGGCGGAAAGCGATATGTTCGCGGCCTGCGTCCGTCTCGATCGATTGCGCGATCAGCCCGTAGAGCGTGAAAGGCTCGTCCAGCGAGCGCGCCATCAGGCTCTGAACGACATTGCCGGCAAGGCCCTGGGCGGCGGACCCGGACTTGAGATTGAACGGATTGAGGCTGTCGAAAGTCCCCGCCATCCCCAGCCGCAGGCGACCTCCTTTGGGCGCCCTCGGGTCGGCGTAAGGGAAATGGTCGAACCCCGGCGCCAGCGCGGGAAGGCCGTGCATGGCGATTCCATGCGTCGCCGCTTGCGGCGAAGCGTTCTGCGCCGCGGCGTTGATAGCGGGGCAGAGCCAGATTGCGGCGACAATCGCGGCGAGCCGACGCTTGGCGCGGTAATCGACACGAGGGCGAATCGCTTGCCTGGTCATCAGCGGACCATAATCCAACCGCCGCGGGCATAAAGAACGGCGCTCGGCGCCGCTCGCCGGTATTTTTCAAGATTTCCCGGACGGCGTGGGCCCGAGTCGCGGATAAACCAAAAAAACAGCCTCGAACTCCCGGCTGGAATTTACCGCGACGAACATGGTAAGAGGCTTGCCGTCAACTCGTCGCCGTCTCTGGGAACGGAAAGCCAAAGCGAGGGGCCTTGCCTCGAACCCGGATAGCCGGCGCCGCGGCGGGACTTGAAAGATTGCCGGCTCGCCGCCGAAATGTGGCTCTCCTCGAACCGGATGATGCTTGCAAGCTCAAAGACTTGAAAGGATTTCGGATGCAGATTCACTTCACGCGGCTGTGCGCCGCCGCGCTTGCGGGGGCCTTCTTCCTCGCCGGGGTCGCCGCCCACGCTCAGCAGGCGCAACCAGCGGCGCCGCAGCAGCAACAGCAGCAGCCGCAAGGGCCGATCAAGGCGGACCTCGTCGCCGTGCAGCCCGACTGGACCAAAGTGTGCGGCAGCGATCCGCAGACGAAAAAGGAAATGTGTTACACGACCCGCGACTTCGGCGAGAAGGCCGACCAGCCGCTGCTGGCGCTCGCCGTTTATGACCCGAAGGGCGCCGATCAAAAGGTCATCCGTCTGCTGCTGCCGCCGGGTCTGATGTTGAAGCCTGGCTTCCGCTTCGCGGTCGATAAGGGCCAGATGGAGAGCGGCTCTTTCGAGATCTGCTTCCCGAACGGCTGCTTCGCGGAGTCCAAGGTCAAGACCGCGGTCGTCGACAGCCTCAAGAAGGGCGAAAAGCTCATGGTCGTGGTGAAGAATCAGGTCAATAACGAAATAACCTTCGCTTTGCCGCTCGCCGGCTTCGGCAAGGCTTACGATGGTCCCGCCATCGATCCGAAGATTCTGGAGGAACAGCAGAAGAGACTCCAGGAAGAACTCAAGAAGAAGGCCGAGGAAGAGCGCAAGAAGCTCGACGCTCAGAAGGCCGCGCCGCCTGCTCCGGCCCCGAAGTAAGACCAGCGGCGCCGATTCATGGCTCGTCATGCTCGGCGCGGTCGGCATTTTTCACCGCGCCGAGCTGAAGTTCGTAGACGACCCGCTCAAGAAACCGCTTGTGGCGGCCGTCCGGCGCGAATGCGGCACCGAGCATGTGGTCTCCGATCACTGATGAGGCGTCGTCGCCGTACCATTGGCGGTAGCGCTCGGCCGCTTGTTTCACGTCGGCGTCGGATGGCTCCGCGCGCCGGGACAGCCGCGTCGCCGCAAGAAGCAGCACGGCGCCGACGATGCTGGCCACGTACAAAGTCGCGATAGCCTGATACAGCCAGCGCAAGATAGCTAGAAAGGCGTCCATCGGCGTAGCCCGGCACGGATTGCGCCATGTAGATTATCGTCTACAAAGCCTCCTGCAAACAGGAAAATGTGACGATGAGTCCGTGGACGATCAGTCCACATGCGGGCGCCATGCGCCCATGGCGACCTACCGGCGAGTCTTGGCGGACAACGTGAAGGCGGCGCGAAAGGCGCTCGGCCTCTCGCAGGAGGCGCTCGCTTTCGAGACGGAAATCGACCGGACCTACATCAGCGGGATCGAAAGAGGGAAGCGCAACCCCTCGCTCGACCTAATTGTGAGGCTGGCTGTTCGGCTGGACACAACCCCGGGGGAGCTGCTGACACCCCAGCGCAAGGCTCGCTAGCCTGCGTCGGCTTCGATCGCCTTGAGTTTGCGTCATGCCGGCGGCGCAATTTCATGACGGATTGACGCGTTGCAATGCCGAGCGCCCTGAACTTCAAGAATTTCGAGGCGCGCCTCGGCGATGCGCCGAGCGTCTTGCCGCGAAGGCAACAGCGCACCACTGCCGATGCGGGCGGGATTGACCTCGCCTACGAGGTCTACGCGCCCGCCGGCGATTTCAGCGACCTGCTCGTCTTCTATCACGGCGGCGGCGCCAACATGCGCGCAGGATATAATCGGCTTGCGACGGAGCTTGTCAGCCGCTCGCCGCTCGCCGTTTGCCTCACCGACATGCGCGGGCACGGCGCGTCAGGCGGCCGGCGTGGTCACGCCGAGTCACCCGCCGACGTTTGGAAGGACGTCGACCGCTTGGTCGCGCAACTAGCACGGGACTTCCCAGGCGTAAGGATTCACCTTGGCGGCCATTCGAGCGCGGCCGGCATGCTGCTCAACTATCGCACTCTCTATACACCGCAGGCGGATGTGTGCAGCCTGATCTTGCTGGCGCCGGAATTCGGGTTCCGCGCCAAGCTCTATCGCAGCGGCACCGCGGGGAGCGGTTCGTTTGCGCGCCTCCAGATATGGCCATTTCTCCTCCATTCCATCTCCGGCGGTTATTTCGGCGGCGGAATCTCGGCGGTGGCGCTGAACTACAAAGGGTCGCAGGGGCCTGAGATAGGCTACGTGCAAAAATACACGGTGAACATGGCGATTGCCGTGACTCCCAAGGACCCGGCCGGACAATTGGCGCGGTTCGACTTGCCGACCTGGATCGGAATCGCTGGCGACGACGAGTTGATCGACGCGGAGAAACTCGACGTCTTCATCGCCCGCCATGCGCCGCCCTGCGTAAGAAGAGAAGCGCTTCCCGGGACGACTCATCTCGAGGCAATCCTCGACGCCCACGCGCCGATTCTGACGGCCCTCGACCTCGATCATTCGTAGGCCGGCGTCAGATCTTGCGGCCGACGGCGAGGAACTTTTCGGCTCGCGCGCTGGCGATTTGTTCGCGCGATAAATTGGCGAGCCCGGCCAGCGTCGCGGCGATCGCCTCGCCGACGCTGGCGACCGCCGCCTCTGGATTGCGATGGGCGCCGCCCGCCGGTTCGGGCACGATCACGTCGATGATGCCGAACTTGAGCAAATCCTGAGCGGTGATCTTCATGCTCGTCGCCGCCTCTTCCGCCTTGGAGGCGTCGCGCCACAGAATGGAAGCCGAAGCCTCGGGCGAGGCCACCGTGTAGACGGCATGTTCGAGCATCAGGACCTTGTTGCAGCTGGCGATGGCGACGGCGCCGCCGGACCCGCCTTCGCCGACGACCACCGCGATATTGGGCACCCCAAGCGCCAACGAGCAATCCGTCGAGCGGGCGATCGCCTCCGCCTGACCGCGCTGCTCGGCGTCGACGCCGGGAAAGGCGCCCGCCGTATCGACCAGCGACACCACCGGCAGACCGAAGCGGTCGGCGAGCTCCATCAAGCGCACCGCCTTGCGGTAGCCCTCCGGCCGCGCCATGCCGAAATTATGTTTGAGGCGGCTCTGCGTATCGGAACCCTTCTCCTGGCCGATGACGCAAACGGGCTCTCCGTTGAACCGGCCAAAGCCACCGACAATGGCGTTGTCCTCGCCGAAGGCGCGATCGCCGGCGAGCGGCGTGAATTCGGCAAACAGCGCCCGCACGTAATCGGCAAATTTCGGCCGCTGCGGGTGCCGCGCGACCTGGATTTTCTGCCAAGGGGTGAGCGAGGCGTAAAGGTCGGCGAGCGCCTTGGCCGACTTCGCCTCGAGCTTTGTCAATTCCTCGGCGATCGAAACGCCGCTGCCTTTTGACGCCAGCGCGCGCAATTCTTCGACCTTGGTCTCCAGCTCGGCGACCGATTTTTCGAAGTCCAGATAAGAGCGCATACGGAGAAGATGTCGGCTGTGGCGGCGCCGCCTTGGGCGCCGCAGGGTGGCCTGCGCGCGGAAACTGGCCGTATACTGATGGGAAGTCAAGAACGCCGCGACGGGCTCATTGCGCCGCCGCCCCGCCGCCGGCGCCGGTTCGAAATGAGGAGCGTTGCGAAACTGCCATGAACTGCTCCGACGTGCGCGTCAGCCGTTTCGCCGTCGCCCCGGACGGGCTGCGACTGCATTATCTCGAACATGAATCAAAGCAGGATCGGCGGGCGCCGGTCGTCTGCCTGCCCGGACTGACCCGTTCGGCGCAGGATTTCGACCGCTTGGCGCGCGCCCTCGCCACGTCGGCGGATGGAGCGGGACGCAGGGTTCTGGCGCTCGACTATCGCGGCCGCGGATTGTCCGACTGGGACCCCGAGTGGGCGCATTACAACCTCGAGGTCGAGCAGCAGGACATTCTGGCGACGCTCGCGGCCGCCAAGGTCAGGAGCGCCGTTTTCATCGGAACGTCGCGCGGCGGCGTCCATATCATGCGCCTCGCGGCAGCGCGGCCCGAGCTCCTGCGCGCGGCGGTCATCAACGACATTGGTCCGACGGTCGAGCTGGCCGGCCTTCTGCGCATCAAGGACTATGTCGGAAAGCTGCCGCAGCCGGCCTCCTTCCGCGAAGCCGTCGCCTTGGTGCGGCGACTCGCCGGCGCGTATTTCACGAATCTCCCCGACGCCGACTGGGAAACTTACGTACAACACACGTTCGTCGAGCAAGATGGCCGCTGGCGAGCGCAATACGATCCGGCGGTCGCGCACGCGCTCGATTCGGTCGGCGCCGATAAACCGCCCACTCAGTTCTGGCCGCAGTTTGCGGCGCTGGCGCGGGTCCCGGTCCTTGGCATTCGCGGTTCGAATTCCGATCTGCTCTCGCCAGAAACCTTTGCCGAGATGCAGAAGCGCCATCCGGCCTTCGAGGCGCTCATCGTCGAGGGCCAAGGCCACGCGCCGCTGCTTCTGGACGCCCCGACCATCGCGGCGATCATGGAGTTTATCGGTCGTTGCCCATAAGTTGCGCAAATTGCGTCGCACCGTAGGGTCTGGGCCAACCATTCGCCCGCCCGCCTCGCCGACGCCCGCCATTGACACAAGCAGGGTGGAACTGGTCTATGCGCTGGCGTCTTCCCGCGGTTTGGCCGCGCCTGCCGAAAGGATATCTTAAGCTGTCGCTCGCCTCTCTCCCTTTAACGACCTATGTCGCCCCGTTCGAGCGGGCCTGGCACCATCGGGACCTCATTCGCGCCGTGGCGCGGCGCGAATTCGTTGTGCGGTTTCGCGGCTCCATGCTCGGCCCGCTGTGGGCCGTGATCTCGCCGCTCGTCATGCTGCTCACCTATACGGCGCTGTTTTCGATCACCGTCCCGCAACTGGCGGAAGGTAAGACCATCAGCGAATACGCCAGCAGCATCTTCATCGGGCTCATCGTCTTCCAACTGTTTAGCGAAATCGCCTATCGCGCGCCCATGCTCTTGCATGAGCACGTGCATTTCGTGAAGAAGTCGATTTTTCCGAGCGAGACCATCGCCTGGACGGCGACGATCAGGGCTTTCACCTACGGAGGCGTCAGCTTTGCTGTTTTTATCGTGTTTCGCCTCTTGACGGCGGGCGCGCTTCCCTGGACCATATTGTTTACGCCGTTTCTGATCGTTCCCTTCGCTCTGTTCATTTTAGGCGTCGTATGGTTTTTCATGGCGCTCGGCGCCTTTACGCGCGATGTTGCGCACATCATGGCGTCGATTGTTCCGGTCTTGATGTTCGCGACGCCGGTCTTTTATACTCTGGCGCAGATGCCGACCTACATAGCGGCATGGTTGCAGATCAATCTGGTCGGGGACTACGTTGAAATGTTACGCAGCGTCGCGATCGACGGACGTTTTCCCAATCCGTTCTTTTATATCGTGGTCGTCGCCGCCTCTTACGCCGTGTTCTTTTTCGGCTATCAATTCTTCATGCGCTACAAATCGGTTATCGTCGATGTCATCTGAACCCATTATCCGCTGCTCGGGCGTCGGCAAGGCGTTCCAGCTCTATCTGCATCAGAACGATCAGCTGAAACAGATCCTGTTCGGCGTGTGGAAGAAATTCTATAAAGAAAAATGGGTCTTGCATGACGTCAACTTTACCGTTCGCAAGGGCGAGCGGGTCGGCATCATCGGGCGCAACGGCGCCGGCAAGACGACATTGTTGCAAATTCTGTGCGGCATAACGCGTCCGACTAAAGGGTCTTACGAAGTCAGGGGCCGCATCGCGCCGATTCTCGCCCTCGGCTCGGGGTTCGACGGGCAGTTGACCGGGCGGGAAAACGCCATTATCGGCGCCGCCATTCTCGGGTTGAAGCGCAAGGAAATCGCTAGGCGTCTGTCGGCGATCGCCGCCTTCGCCGACATCGGCCCGGCTTTTGAGCAACCGATGCGCACCTATTCCACCGGCATGATGGCGCGCGTCGCCTTCGCCATTTGCGCCCACGCCGACGCCGATGTTCTCATGGTTGATGAGGCGTTGTCGGTCGGCGACGAAGTTTTCCAGAAAAAATGCGAGGCCTTCATCGAAGATTTCGCCGCCACCGGCACGATTCTCGTGGTCTCCCACGACCTCAATTTTATCGCCAGGTGCGACCAAATCATTTGGATCGACAACGGCGTCGTACGCGCGATGGGAGCTCCCAGCGAGGTTATCGCACGCTATCGGAACGCGCTTGTTGCGGCGTGAGACCTTACCTCTCCCCGCTTGCGGTGAGAGCGAGAAATCCGGGTGGTTCGCCCGATGCCTTACGATACGATAGCGGGCATAGAACCATTCATGCGCTGCGCGCCGCCATTCCGCTTGCGGCGGGGTTGGCGCCGCCGAAATCTGTGAACAAAGCCCGCGGCGGCGCGCTTGCGTCGCGGCGCGCGATGAGCCAGCTCGAGACCAGGATTTCGCCAACGGCCATTGCGACGAGCGGCGCGGCGAAACGGGCATCCGCCCGCAGCAGCGATTCCTGCGCGACGAGGAAGGCGATGTGCGCGACCGGAATGGCGATGATGGCCAAATTTCCCGCCGCGCCCCGCCGCCCTGTCGCATTGCCGAACGTCAGCACGAGCGCCATCGCGAGCAGCGTGTGCGCGAGCGCCAACATGGGGACGCCAAAGCGCTTGGCGGCTTCCGCCATCCATTCGCCGAGCTGGCGATGGTCTTGCCTGGCGAGCGCGTAGTTGGCGAGAAAATCGGCCGGCGACAATTCGGAGACGCCCCGCCAACTGCGCTTGGGCAGCGCGCCGCTGCCTTGCAGCGGCAAGGCCATGGCGTATTCGTCGAAATTGGCGATGCGCGCGTCGCCGCCGAACGGATGGGTTTGAACGCTGCCTTTCGACAGGGCGATGACGACGCCGTTTTCGTTGCGGCGGAATTCCGCCCGCGCGGCGGTGATGATCTCTTCTTGCAATTTTTCGACGGAAAACTGCCACACGAACAGATTGGCGGCGATGTCCGGCGTTTCCCAGCGCTCGAGGTAGAGCGTCTTGACGCCGTTGTCGAAGCTATAAAAATGCGCCGGCTCGAGCATCCGGTGATTCAAGGAGTTGCGCACGACATTGAGCACGTCTTGCATATCTCCCGAGTACTGCGGCGCGATCCAATTGGCGAGGCCATAACCCAGGCCGACGAACACAAGAGAACTCACGACGGCCGGCCGGCAAATCGCCCATGTCGATAGCCGCAACGCGGAGAGCACGGCGATCATCCCCTCGCTGGACATGCGCGCGAACTCGAGCGCCGTCGCGAGGCCCATGGCCATGGGAAAGGCGATATAAGCGATCGTCGGCGTAGCGCCGATCAAGGCCGGAAGAATCAATCCGCCGCGCACCGCCGCCGCCGGCAGTTGGGAGAACAGATAAGATAGAACGACCGGGATCGACAGCGCGAGCTGTATGACGAGGGCTCCAAATATGACCCGCTTGGCGAGATAGATGAAGAGCAGGCGAGGCATTGTCTAGCGCCTTGCGTCAGAGGCGGACCTGAAGGCTCGCGGTCCGGCGCCTTGTGGACCGCGAGCCTTCAGGCTCGCATTTCCGAAATCTAGTTCCAGCGACCGGCGAGCTGCCCGAACTCATTTGCCGAACCTCGCCCAAGCTGTTTTCGAGAACGCCGTCCAGGCGGCGTCGAAGACGCCTCGGGCGGGTAGGCTGCTCGCCCCGGCCCAATGGGCGAAGTAGATATCCTTGCCGTCTTGGTCCTTGGGCTTGCCATTGTCGAATGTGACGCCTGGCGCCTTGTAAAAGCTCTCATGCGAAGCGCCGTCGAGGCAATGTGGCAAAAGCACGACTTTCAAGCCGCGCCGGTGCACGACGAAATTCACGAGGGGCTGGGCGAACAACTGGCCGCGTTTTCGCACGTCGTGAAAGATGGCGGCGTCGTCGCGAATGGTGTCGATGAAGCAGCCGACATTCAAAACCTTGTTGGAGGTGATGAAGAACCCGTCGTTGAACGGCAGCACGTCGCGCAGGAAGGGATAATTGGCCCTCTTCCTGTTGTAAACGTATTCGAAGCTCGGCGAGGCGACGATGAAATCGTTCTTGCCGGATTCCAGGCGTCCGAACAGCGGCGCGAGATCGCGAAACAACACCACATCGACGTCGAGATAGGCCACTTCGTCGAGCGGCAAGGCGAGCGCCTGCAGTTTGCGCAAGCGGCGCCGGTGTCCATTGAATGGACCTGGATAGAGGTCGGCGGCGAGGCGATCGATGTCGCTTGGCTCGTCTTCGACGAAAGCAGCCCCGTAGAATTCGGCGGCCCTGCGCGTCAGGGCGTTATTGTCGTCGTAGGGAATGACGTAGAGAGGCAGCGTCGAGCCCGTGGCGCGATAGCTCTCCAGGAACGGCAGCAGCCAATCGGCGATCTTGTCGTTGGTCACGATGGCGATGCCGTAGCGCCTGCCGGCCGCAGCGGACGGCGTTTCGGCCGCGGCGGCCGCAAGGGGTAAAAAATCTGGATTCGCGGATCGAAGGCTCATATACCCCGTCTACTTGGAAATTCAGGGCAATATCAAGGGCGGCGCACGCGGGCGGATGGCTCGATCGACAAGAAATCGCGCCAAATCAATATATTGAGCATGGTCTGCGGATCGCGGCATCCCGGTTCGGCGGACAATGCTCTAATATCGCCGGCTAGGCGGTGACTCCCCGCGTCATGGCCTGGCTTGTCCCGGCCATCCACGCGGAGACGTTGCGCAGCGATGCGGAACGAAGCGTTGCGTTTCTTCTTGCAACACGCCGCGATGTCGCGGCGTGGATGCCTGCGACATAGGCGAGCGAAGCGACGCCGTCTTCGACGGCTTTGCGCGGGCATGACGGCTTAACTATTAACGCGTTGGCGACAAAGCGAGGAAAGAGGAGGCTTCCCATCAATTCTCTTGCTTGCACAGAGTCTTCCGGCGCAGCTCGTCTTCTCTCCGGCAAGACGGTCGCGGTCGTTCACGCCGCCTGGCATTCCTGCGGAAGCTATCAGGTCAACGTTGGTCAGGTGATTGCTTACAAGGCGCTCGGCGCACGGGCGATCTCGATCGCGATGATGGACGCGCCAGGGTTGCCGCCGCTGCACGGCGGTCGATGGCGTTCCTATGCCGAGGCGACGGCAAGTTTGCCCGCTGATCGGCGCTTTTTCACCGGCCCCTCCTTCGCCCACATTTTAACGCCGAGCTTTCTTTCCGATGCATGGTGGAGGCTGATCCACGGCAATCAGGCGGCTTTTCTCGTCGAACTCGCCGCGCGCGCGCGCCTGCCGGAGGGACTCGAGACCGAGACCATCGATCTCGTCCACGCCAATCATTATTTCACGTTGCCTTTCGTGGCCAAGCTGATCGAGAAGCGCGCCGCGCCGGTCATCCTTGAAACGCAGGACATTCAAGCGCGCCAATATATGCTGCGCAATCAGGGCGGATTTTTTCTGCCGCCCCATGCGACCTACGACGACATGCTGGCGATCGAACTCGCCTGGATGCAGAAAGCCGATCTCTCCGCGCATCTCAACGAGGAAGAGCGCCAAACGTTCTCGCAGTTGCTGCCCAATGCGCGACACGCCCTCGTCTATCCGGCGGTGGCGCCCGTTCCGGCCGGACCGGGCGGGAACAAAATCGTCCTCGTCGCCAGCGACAATTATGGAAATTACATGAGCGTGCGCTGGTTTCTCGAGGAGGTAATGCCGCAGGCGCGCGGCGTACCGGTGGAGATATTCGGCAATATCGATGGCGGCGTGAAACGGCGAGACAAGAATGTGTTCGAGGGCAATCGTCGCTATTTCAAGGGCCGGGTGGAAGATATCGGCGCTGTTTACGCCGACGCCGCTTGCGTTCTCCTGCCGACCATCGAAGGGCATGGCCTTTCCATCAAGGCGGTCGAGGCGCTGTCGAGCGGGGCGCCGCTCATTGCGACGCCGCAGGCCTTTCGCGGCATGAAGATCGATCCGCGGCAACTCGCCAATGTTACGCTGGCCGAGGATGCCGCCAGTTTCGCCGCCGCGCTGCGCGAGGTTCACAGGCTCGGGTTTTCGTCGAGCGAAGGCGCGTCGCGGGCGGCGAGCGACACGCGTCGGTTTTATGACGATACGTTCAGCTTCGCCGCTTACACGCGCGCGCTCCATGACGTCGCCGCGCCATTGGTCGGCGCGTGAGAGCTCCCCTTTCCCCGCAAGCCTACCCGATGCACACAAATCGGATTGTTGCGCGGATACGGGGTGTTGATGCTCTTCGAGGCGGTATGTCTGCATGTTTCGCAAACCCGGATGGGGCGCGTCCCTTCTCCCGTGAAACGGGAGAAGGTGGCCCTCGCGTCAGCGAGGGTCG
>JACOUB010000035.1 GCA_016178015.1 Methylocystis sp.
GGTGATGTTGCCGGCGCTGTTCGGCGCCGAGTTCCAAACTACGGACAATGCGGCGACTGTATTGGTGGCGGCGCAAGCCTTCGGCGCAATGTCGGTAGTAAGCTCAACAATGATTTTTGCGATCGAGCGCGGTGAGTTTCTCGCCAAAACTGGGATAATCGGCGTCATCCTCATTCTCGTCTCCGGCGTAACGATTATTCCTCTCTTCGGCATTCAAGGCGCAGTGGCTGGCCGCATCATCGTTCAAGTTCTTCTCACCGTTTTTGGATTTCTTTATGTCGCTAAATCGCTCAATTGCGCCTTGCCTTTCAGTTGTCTGTCGCGTCTCGCCACAGCCGCGGGCGCCTGCGCCGCAGCGGCGCGGCTGATCGTGTTGCAGTGGCCCACCTTGTCGGGGGCCGCAGGCGCGGTCGCCGTTGGCGCGGCAATCTATTTCTGCTTGGTTCGAGCGTTGAAGGCGCTGCCCAGCAATGACCTCCAGCGGATCAGAGACTGGGGCGACAGCGTGCCCGCCCGGCTCGCTCCCGCCGTCAGACCCGTCGTGAAACTCTTGTTCGGCTGAGAGGGGCTCGGGCCTGGCGACGTTCGAAGTCGGCGCGCGGCGATCTACGCAAGACCGCATTGATAGTCTGCGCAGTATTGGCGTATGTTCCGCCTGCGTCGGACGTCGTCACGGGCTCTGTTCGCCTCACGCTGCGAAGGCGCGATCATCCTTTAACGTTTAGGAGAGACGAATTCTCGATGCAACCTGTCGCGCTCATTGTCGGCGGTCGCGGTTTTGTGGGCCCGCATTTGGCGCGGCAGTTGTCGGACCGATACTGCGTTTTGCCAACAGGCCGGGCCGAGGACGTTCGCGACCGTAACAAAATGTTGGAGGCGGTTGCCGGCGCAAACCCTGAAGTGGTTGTCAATCTCGCATCTATCACGACCGTGAGAGAATCCGTCGAGAGGCCGCGTGAGACATACGAAATTGGCGTCTTCGGACTGCTCAATGTCTTGGAGGCGCTTCAGGCGCACGGTTTCAGGGGCCGCTTCTTGCATGTGAGCTCGAGCGAGGTTTGCGGATTTCCGGCTGGCGATGAACTTCCGATTGCTGAAACAGCGCCGTTGCGGCCAATGAGTCCTTATGCGGTCGCCAAGGCCGCTGGCGAAATGCTGTGTCATCAATGGGCTCACTCTGGCGCGTTCGGCATCGTCGTGGCCCGTCCTTTCACGCATATTGGACCTGGTCAAAGCGACCGTTTCGCTGTCGCCAGGTTTGCGCGACAGATCGTCGAAATCATATTGGGGAAACGCGCGCCGATCCTAAAGGTTGGCGCCCTGAACGCCACGCGCGACCTGACCGACGTGCGCGACGTGGCGCTTGCTTACGATCAGATTCTGCACAATGGCGAAGTCGGAAATGTCTACAACGTTTGTTCGGGGCGCGAAGTGCGTATGCGGGACGTGCTCGACCAATTGATTCGCGCTGCCGGCGTCGACGTTAAGATCAGCGAAGACGCTTCTCTTACCCGCAAAGCCGAACAACAGAGACTGTGGGGAACCTACGCTAAGCTCGAAGCTCTGACTGGGTGGGCGCCACAGATCCCGCTTGCTCAAACCCTGTCGGATATCATGCAATCGCTTTTGGCGGGCGAGCAGCGCGTTGAAGCATAGAGCGTTTCCCGCCGAAGTGGATGCCGGTTTGGCGTAGGAAACGCGTCAAAACAAGAACATAGAGTCTTTCGGTGTTTCAACGAAACACCGAAAGACTCTAGTGGTTTGATTTGGCGGCGACCTATTATGCTCCTTGGCGAGAAAACAGAAGTCAATACTATTATACTATTTGATTTTCTCTGAAATTGCATTGCAAACCAGGGCGTTTCCCGCCGGCGTATGGTGGCCATTCCAATAGATGAGCGGATCCTTGCCTGAAAATAATTCAAAGGTATCGATATGCCTGAACGGGTATTTGGATAGAGCCTTCAGTAAAAATTGTCTTTCTTCGAGCACCGACTTCGATGACAGATCGGAATAATATTGTAATACAATGACCTTTTCTGGGACATTGATTTCGGCAAACTTGTCCAGTGTCCAGTAAGCTATTTCGTCTCTACTAGCAGCGGCTGGATGTTCTGTCGTAAGAAGATCGCCGAACGCGTCAAAATTTAGTTTATCGAGAAGTCGATTGGCAAGCAGCGAGCGTTGAAAAAGAAAAAGAGCGACGGCGTTCGGTTGTTTGGGGTTGTATCTCGTGCCCAGAGTCTTAGGGTCGGGCACGGCGTCCCACCCCACTTCCCCATTCTTTTTGACGACGGCCGGCCTGGGAAAACCAGAGTTATATGAAAGCCTATCTCTCGCGAAATCGACGCCGACGAGGATCGACAATATTATCCTCGAGTATGGTTCGGCGGCGCTGCGTTCGGTCAATTCGACTCCTCTTTTCACCGCTTGAGCGGCGCCGTACGCAAAGACGCCTCCATTATCAAACTTAGTCGCCGTCTTTCTTTCTAAGCAGGATGCCCATGTTTCATTGTTTGATACTTGGTCGCCAAACGTAAAGGAGTCCCCTACCGCCAGCGTTTTATTGTCACTGTTTATGCTTTCATGTTTATCATTGGATCTGAACCCTTGTTCGTTGATCGTAACCCTTGCGTTCCGCCATTCAGGAATATCTACAACTCCGTCAAAACCTTCCTTTGGAGCGTGACCAAGATTCTTGTCATAACGCGAAAACCCATATTTGCGGGTTCGTTCATTGCTTATTTTGAGATTGACGAGGGTCGAATAATCGCAACCGTCACGAAGACAGGTTCTCGTCGTCCAGAACGCCCGCGCCGCAAGCTCCGCCAGCATGAACAAGATCGCCGCAATCAATAAATTGGCGATGATTAACTTGGCCAGGTTTATGCGCATTGTTCTAATTAGTGCCCCGCGAAAGACACCAAGGTGCGCACCGGCACGCCGAGCGCTTCGATCTTTGCCGCGCCGCCGAGGTCCGGCAGATCGATGACGAAACAGGCGGCGACGACATTGGCGCCGATCTTCTGTAAGAGTTTGACCGCGCCTTCCGCCGTGCCGCCGGTGGCGATGAGATCGTCGACGAGAATGACGCGCTCGCCTTTGTCCACTGCGTCTTCGTGCATCTCCATCTCGTCGACGCCATATTCCAGCGAATAAGCGATCGACACCGTCGTATGCGGCAGTTTGCCCTTCTTGCGGATCGGCACGAAGCCGGCCGACAATTGATGCGCCACCGCGCCGCCGAGAATGAAGCCGCGCGCCTCCATCCCAGCGACCTTGTCGATTTTCGTTCCCGCCCATGGGTTGACGAGTTCGTCGACGGCGCGGCGAAAGGCCCGCGCGTTGCCCAAAAGGGTCGTGATGTCGCGAAAGATGATGCCCTTCTTGGGATAGTCGGGAATGGTGCGGATGGCGGAAGCAAGCGGCATGGTCGGGACCTTAGTGGTGAAGCGGAACGATAGTTTGCTGTCTACGTCCCGTCCTTCGAGACGCCCGCTGCGCGGGCTCCTCAGGACGAGGGAGGGGCTGAAAGATCGTTAGGGCGGCTCATCAGTTCCCTCACCCTGAGGAGCGGCCGAAGGCCGCGTCTCGAAGGGTGACGGAGCCCGACTGCGTGACGACGTTCTGCGCGCGGCAAGCTCCGGCAATATTTCCAGGTCGCCGTGAATGAGCGCTTCCTTCTTGGCGCGGGACCAACCTTTGATGCGCCGCTCGGTTGCAACAGCTTCGTCAATACGCTCGAAGTGCGTGCTAAAGACAAGCCGCACGGGTCTACGCAAGAAAGTATAACAATCGGGATCAATTCCCTGATTGTGTTCGCTCACCCGCTCGTCGACATCGCGCCGCGTTATGCCCGTGTAATAGCTTCGATCGCGGCAAAGCACGATGTAAATGCTTGCCCTCGGCATGATACGTTCCCGGCGCTCTTGTGGCGCCCCCGTCCTTCGAGACGCCCGCTGCGCGGGCTCCTCAGGATGAGGGTGCAGGATAACGCAATCGCCCTGACACTCAAACCCTCCTCACCCGCCGCTCACCCGCGCCATGATGGCGTCGAGCTTTTTGAGCAGCGCCGGATCGCGAACGTCCGGAGCGGTGAGAATGGCGGTGTCGAGGGCGCGGTCCGAGCCGATCGGGCATGCTTCGTGCTCTTTGGGAAAATCCGCAAGCAACCGCGCCAGCAAGCGGCTGGCCTTGCCGGCGTTGGAGCGCAAGAGCTCGATGATGGCGGCGACATCGACATCGTCGTGCTCGGGATGCCAGCAGTCGAAATCCGTCACCATGGCGATGGTGGCGTAGGAAATCTCGGCTTCCCGCGCGAGTTTCGCCTCCGGCATGGCGGTCATGCCGATGACGTCGGCGCCCGCCGCCTTGTATGAAAGCGATTCGGCCAGCGACGAGAATTGCGGCCCTTCCATGCAAACGTAAGTTCCTTCTTTGGCGATGTCGATGTCTTCCGCGTGCGCCGCCATGGCGATCCGTCGCGCCAGCAGCGGCGCCACCGGATGCGCCATGGAGACATGGGCGACGCAGCCGTTGCCGAAGAACGAGGACTGCCTCGCGAAGGTGCGATCGACGAATTGATCGACCAGAACGAACAGGCCGGGATAGAGTTCGTCCCTGAACGAGCCGCAGGCGGACACCGAGACGATATCGGTCACGCCGGCGCGCTTCATCGCGTCGATATTGGCGCGATAGTTGATGCCCGACGGCGACAGCGCGTGGCCGCGCCCGTGGCGCGGCAGGAACACGGCGCGGGTTCCGCCGATTTCGCCGAAGCGCAAAGCGTCGGACGGCTCCCCCCACGGCGTGGCGACGCGCTCCTCGCGGACATTTTCCAGTCCCGGCAGGTCGTAGACGCCGGAGCCGCCGATAATGCCAACTACCGCTCGGGTCATGCGACTTATCCTTCCTGGGCTCACCGAAGAAATTCACGAAAGGCGAGAGGCCAGCATAAACGACATGGCCGCGAATCGTTACGGCTCTTCGCGTTCGCTGAAATAAGCTTCGATGTCCATGTGTCGTTCAAGAATGTTCACGACCTCGAAGCGGTTGGCGACATAGCGAAAAAAGATCACATAATTTTTGTAAGGAAAGCTGCGGATGTCGACGCGAAGCTCGGGACGGGCGCGGCCAATCGTGCCGTTGATCGCCGCCAATTTATGGCACTGGGCGCGGAGCTTGCGCACGAAGGTTTCGGCGACGACAACGCTCCCGCTTGCATCGGCGATATAGGTCAAAATCGCGAGAAAGTCGGCGCGAACCGAGGCAAGAAAAGTCGCCCGCCTCACGCGCCATACCCCTGACCCCTCAATTCGGCGCTCTTGGCGGCAATAGCAGCGTCGAGTTCCTCGTCCGTGACCTCGCCTCCAAGCGCAATCGAGGCGTCCAGCGTCGCGCGTAAGGCGGCAAGCTTGGCCTCGCGTTCCTCAACGAGGCGCAGCCCTTCGCGCACGACCTCACTGGCGGAGCTATAGCGTCCGTCCTTCACCACGCGGTCGACGAACCCCTGCCAGCGATCCCCGATGGAAACATTCATGCCGGCTCCTCCTCGATGGGACACGGTGCTTGATAACATAAATTGCGCTATTTTTGCTATCGGAATTTGCCCGATTTCAAGCCTTGTTAATTCAAGGCTCTGAAATCTGATGCGAAAGTTTTGATTTTTGCATAAAGAGCGAGGCCACGTGAGGCTTACGCGAAAGAGCTGAACACCAATTTGGGCGGCGCTATTCGAAGCCGAAACGCATCTTGATCATATCACGCAATGATGCGCGTGACGCCACAGCCTCTTCGCGTGTCTCCGCTCCCGCCTCTTCAAGCAAATCCGTAAAATACCCCTGTAGGGCAACAAGCCCATCCCCGACCATTGTTTTCATTGTACCAAACGTCTGATGGCGTCCCGATTCAAGCTCATCCCATATGATGTTGCGCACGCGAATGAGAACAAGGACTTTTATCGAATAATTGGTTGTTTGAATTGCCGTGCGAAGTTCATTCGGCTTGTAGATGACTTCACGGCGAAGGGACGCCTTTATCGCATCAAAACCGAGATGTAGGCCGAGTGACGACGGTAGCGCTTTCTCTAATTCAGAAATCGACTGAAGCGCCGTTCTTGCCTCGCGTCGGGGGAAAAGGCGGTCGAACAATCCCATTTTGCCAATGTCCTCTTCACCTAGCTGCCAAGACGCAATTGCTCCATTCGTTCGGTGATTCTAGCCAACAACTTGGCTGTCATCAGCAAGAATAAATCGATCTCTTTCTCAGTGAATCGAACATCACGGATGCTCTCGATGCTTTTGATAAGGTCGCCTTTATAGGGTGTCACGCTGTAACTGGACGCGTCCGAGTGAGCATATTCGTTATTCCGCAATTGATGCAGGCGTTTGTGCAAATTTTTCTGATCGCTTCCGTAACTTGCTATCAGCCGTTCGGGCAAACGCATGTTCCCGTTTCCCGACGTGAATGGCCTAACGTAGGCAACAATCATCGTCGTCGTAAAGGAGATTTGCTGTATCCGAACACTCCCCCGACGCAGGAATGAATATGTATGCCAGCCTTTTCTTTTGATGTGGAGGGCACATGAACGCGCTATCGAGATATCTTCACGAGATGCGTGAAGCCTCCCGTAAAGTGCTTTGTTTTGTTCCGATAGGTTGGCCTCTTCCATTTTGGGGACTGCATCTCACGTTTTGGAAGGAATCAATCTCTCAAAAGTACGCCGAATTTGAGGTGAGTTAAGCGAGCTGAGTTCGCATAAGCCCAATATGAAACTCGCGCCAGCACTCGTGCAACCCTCGATCCCGGCCCCCAACGCCGCCCATGACGCCGAACGGTTCATGCGGCCTTCCGCAGCGCGGCAATACGGCAATCGCCGCCGCAATGGATAATGCCAACGGCCCGAACAAATGACTCGTCATGGCCGGGCTTGTCCCGGACACCCACGCCGACGAGCTGCTACGCTGCTCGACGAAAGGCTCAATGTTTCCGCCTCTTTCGGAAGCCATCCCGCAGCGTCCCGGCGTGGATGCCCGCGACAAGCGCGGGCATGACGGCGGTCAATGTTTTCGGCCGTTAGTTCGCTCCCTCAACACAGCTTTTTGCGACAGGGTTGCGCTGCAAAAAAGCCTGTGATAGGGCACGCTCGCCATGGAGCTGGGGCGTCGCCGCCTCGCTCCTTTCCCTGCAATATCCGTCACTCGAAGCATAAGCGGAATCTGTCGCAGACGCGCATGGGCGTTGCGAGCTGGCGCGTCGAGCGATGACGATTCGAGAACGAAATCAAGTGGCTTCAGACGGAGCGGAGCTTTCCGGCGCGGCGGGACGATATGCGGCGGCTCTTTACGAGCTGGCGTCGGACTCGCGCGCTGCCGAGCAAGTCGCGAAGGCGCTCGCCGCGTTCGGCCGCCTGATCGAAGGGAGCGCGGACCTCCAGCGCCTGGTGAAGAGCCCGGTGTTTTCGGCGCAAGAGCAAATCAGGGCGCTCGACCCAATCCTGGCGCGGGCCAAAATCTCGGGCGTCGCCGCGAATTTTATCCGGTTTGTCGCCTCCAAGCGACGCCTGTTCGCGCTCCCCGCCATGATCTCGGCCTATCAACGCCGTCACGACGAAGCCAAGGGCGTCGTTCGGGCCGCCGTGACCGTCGCCGCGCCGCTCGCCCGACGGCATGAGCGGGCGCTGCAGCAGGCCTTGACCAGCGTCACCGGCGGCAAGACGGTCGAGATGAACGTCGAGGTCGATCCGTCGATCATCGGCGGGCTCAAAGTCAAGCTCGGCTCGCGCATGGTCGACGCTTCGCTCAAAACCAAGCTCAATTCGATCCGCACGCGTATGAAAGAGGTCGGCTGATGGATATCCGCGCCGCCGAGATTTCGGCGATTCTGAAGCGAGAGATCGCCAATTTCGGCGCCGAGGCCGAGGTTACGGAAGTCGGACAGGTGCTGTCGGTCGGCGACGGCATCGCGCGCGTCTATGGTCTCGACAATGTCCAGGCCGGCGAGATGGTCGAGTTCGAGAACGGCGTGCGCGGCATGGCCCTCAATCTCGAGAGCGACAACGTCGGCATCGTCATCTTCGGCTCCGACCGCGACATCAAGGAAGGCCAGACGGTCAAGCGCACCGGCGCCATCGTCGACGTGCCGGTCGGAAGAGAGCTGCTCGGCCGCGTGGTGGACGCGCTCGGCAATCCGATCGACGGCAAGGGTCCGATCAAGGCCCAGCAACGCGCCCGCGTCGACGTGAAGGCGCCGGGCATCATTCCGCGCAAGTCGGTGCATGAGCCGATGGCCACCGGGCTCAAGGCGGTCGACGCGCTGATCCCGATCGGCCGCGGCCAACGCGAACTGATCATCGGCGACCGCCAGACCGGCAAGACCGCCATCGCCCTCGATACGATCCTCAACCAGAAGTCGCTCAACGACGGCGACGACGAGAAGGCCAAGCTCTACTGCGTCTATGTCGCCATCGGCCAGAAGCGCTCGACGGTCGCGCAATTCGTGAAAGTGCTCGAGGAGCATGGCGCTCTCGATTATTCGATCATTGTCGCCGCCACCGCTTCCGATCCCGCGCCGATGCAGTTCCTTGCGCCATTTTCCGGCTGCGCCATGGGCGAATATTTCCGCGACAACGGCCTGCACGCCGTCATCATTTATGACGATTTGTCCAAGCAGGCCGTCGCCTATCGCCAGATGTCGCTGCTGCTGCGCCGTCCGCCGGGACGCGAAGCCTATCCCGGCGACGTGTTCTACTTGCACTCGCGTCTGTTGGAGCGCGCCGCCAAGCTCAACGACGAGCATGGCGGCGGCTCGCTGACGGCTCTGCCGATTATCGAGACGCAGGCCAACGACGTTTCGGCCTATATTCCGACCAACGTGATTTCGATCACCGATGGTCAGATCTTCCTCGAGACGGATTTGTTCTATCAGGGCGTTCGCCCCGCCGTGAACGTCGGCCTGTCGGTGTCGCGGGTCGGCTCCTCGGCGCAGACCAAGGCGACCAAGAAGGTCGCCGGCAAGATCAAGGGAGAATTGGCGCAATATCGCGAAATGGCGGCGTTCGCGCAGTTTGGCTCGGATCTCGACGCCGTCACGCAGCGTCTGCTCAATCGCGGTTCGCGGCTGACCGAACTGTTGAAGCAACAGCAGTTCTCGCCGCTGAAGATGGAAGAGCAGGTCGTGGTGATCTACGCCGGCGTCAACGGCTATCTCGATCCGCTGCCGGCCAACCGCGTGCGCGCCTTCGAGGACGGCCTATTGTCGTTGTTCCGCACGCAGCACGGCGACGTCCTCGAAAAAATCCGCGCCTCGAGGGATCTTTCCGACGATGTCGCGGCCGAGCTGAAAACCATCGTCGCAGGCTTCGCCAAGTCTTTTGCCTGAAAGAGAAAAATATGACGGCCGCGAGATAATAATGAACTGTCCCAGCCCCAGCCCCGTCATTGCGAGCCGCAGGCGAAGCAATCCAGAACCGCGTGCGCGAACTGGATTGCTTCGCTTCGCTCGCAATGACGAAACAACGCCTGATGCGGAGAGGAGAGCCTGTCTATGGCCTCGCTAAAAGACCTCAGAAACCGCATATCTTCCGTCAAGGCGACGCAGAAGATCACCAAAGCCATGCAGATGGTCGCGGCGTCCAAACTGCGTCGCGCCCAGGTGGCGGTGGAGGCGGCGCGTCCCTACGCCGAGCGCATGGAGAGCGTGCTGGCCAACCTCGCGGGCGACGTAACCTCGTGCGCTCCCCCGCTGCTCGCCGGAAACGGTAGGGACGACGCCCATCTCCTGGTCGTCTGCACGGCCGAGCGTGGGCTGTGTGGGGCCTTCAACTCGACGATCGTGCGTCTTGCCCGCGAGCATATCGCGCGCCTGCACGGGCAGGAGAAGACGGTCAAGATTCTCTGCGTCGGCAAGAAGGGCTACGATCAACTGCGTCGCCAATATGAGAAGGACATCATCGACCTCATTGAACTGCGCGCGGTGCGTCAGATTGGCTTTGCAAACGGCGACGAGATTGGCAGGAAGATCATCAAGCTGTTCGAGGACGGCGCATTCGACGTCGCCACTTTGTTCTTCTCGCGCTACAAATCGGTGATCGCGCAGATTCCGACGGCGATGCAGCTTATTCCGGCCCAGATTCCCGCCAGCGCGACGAGCCGGGAAGCGGGCAAGGGCGGCGCGCAGGCGGTCTACGAATACGAGCCGCCCGGCCAGGACGAGATTTTGTCGACGCTGCTGCCGCGCAATATTTCCGTGCAAATGTTTCGCGCCTTGCTCGAAAACGCCGCGTCCGAGCAAGGCGCGCGCATGAGCGCCATGGACAGCGCCACGCGCAACGCCGGCGACATGATCCGCAAGCAGACGATGCAATACAATCGCTCGCGCCAAGCCATGATCACCAAGGAACTCATCGAAATCATCTCGGGCGCCGAAGCGCTCTGATCGTTGAAGAGCAGTCGAGAGGACGAAACAATGGTTACGAGCGTCGCCAATTCCACCGGCCGCATCACGCAGGTGATCGGCGCCGTCGTCGACGTAAAGTTCGACGGAAATCTGCCCGAGATTCTGAATGCGCTGGAGACCACCAACCAAGGTCAGCGCCTCGTGCTCGAGGTCGCTCAGCATCTCGGCGAGAATTCGGTGCGCACCATCGCCATGGACTCCTCGGAAGGCTTGGTGCGCGGTCAGGAAGTCATCGACACCGGCGCGCCGATTTCGGTGCCGGTGGGCGACGAGACCTTGGGCCGCATCATCAATGTCATCGGCGAGCCGGTGGACGAAGTCGGCCCGGTGACGACGACGGCGCGCCGCGCCATCCATCAGCCGGCGCCGTCTTATGCCGAACAGGCGACGGAGGCGCAGATTCTCGAAACCGGCATCAAGGTCGTCGATCTGCTGGCGCCTTACGCCAAGGGCGGCAAGATCGGCCTGTTCGGCGGCGCTGGCGTCGGCAAGACCGTGCTGATCATGGAGCTGATCAACAATGTCGCCAAGGCGCATGGCGGTTATTCGGTGTTCGCCGGCGTCGGCGAGCGCACCCGCGAGGGCAACGACCTCTACCACGAGATGATCGAGGGCGGCGTCAACAAGAAGGGCGGCGGCGCTGGCTCAAAATGCGCGCTGGTCTACGGCCAGATGAATGAGCCGCCGGGCGCGCGTATGCGCGTCGCGCTGTCGGGCCTCACCGTCGCCGAGGATTTTCGCGACCGCGGCATGGACGTGTTGTTCTTCATCGACAACATCTTCCGCTTCACGCAGGCCGGCTCGGAAGTGTCGGCGCTGCTCGGCCGCATTCCTTCGGCGGTGGGCTATCAACCGACGCTCGCCACCGACATGGGCGCGTTGCAGGAGCGCATCACCACGACGACCAAGGGCTCGATCACCTCGGTGCAGGCCATCTACGTGCCGGCCGACGATTTGACCGACCCGGCGCCGGCCACCTCCTTCGCCCATCTCGACGCGACCACGGTGCTGTCGCGCTCGATCGCCGAGAAGGGCATTTACCCGGCCGTCGACCCGCTCGACTCGACCTCGCGCATGCTGTCGCCGTTGGTGGTCGGCGACGAACATTACGATGTCGCCCGTAGGGTGCAATCGACGCTGCAGCGTTACAAGTCGCTGCAAGACATCATCGCCATTTTGGGGATGGACGAACTCTCGGAAGAGGACAAGCTGACGGTGGCGCGCGCCCGCAAGATCGAGCGCTTTCTGTCGCAGCCGTTCCATGTCGCCGAAGTCTTCACCGGGTCGCCCGGCAAGCTGGTGGCGCTCGCCGACACGATCAAGGGTTTTAAGGGCCTCGTCGAGGGGGAATACGATCATCTTCCCGAAGCCGCTTTCTACATGGTCGGCGCCATCGAGGAGGCAGTCGAAAAGGCAGCCAAGCTCGCCAAGGAAGCGGCTTGACGGAGCGCGGGCCTTCAGGCCCGCATCGTGTTTCGAGCGGCGAAATGCGAGCCTGAAGGCTCGCGGTCCAAAAGTCGGGATTTGACATGGCAACGTTTCACTTCGAACTCGTCTCGCCCGAAAAGCTCTTGTTTTCGGGTGATGTCGAAGCCGTCGTCGCGCCGGGCGCCGATGGTCAATTCACCGTTCTGAAAGATCATGCGCCGGTGATGGCCATGCTGAAGCCAGGCGTCGTCGAAATCACCGAGACGCCGTCGAAGAAGGAGAAGCTCTTCGTGCGCGGCGGCTTCGCCGATGTCAGCCAGGACGGTTTCACCATCCTCGCCGAACACGCCATCCCGCTGGCCGAGCTCGACGCGGCCAAAATCGACGCCGACATCAAAGACGTGCGCGAGGACATCGCCGACGCGAAGACCGACGAAGCCCGCCGCGCCGCCAGCGAGAAGCTCGCGCAACTGCAAGAGGTCAAGGCCGCTCTGGGATTGTGAGGGGTTGGGCAGTCGGCAGTCTAGCAGGAACATAACTGCCGACTGCCTACTGCCCGCTATCGCAAGAACTCCGCGCCCTCCAGCTCCAGCCGCATTTCGAAATTCTGGAATTGCGTGAAAATCGGCGTCAGCCAAGCCTTCAGGCCGGCGCGCACGACGATCGACATGTCCGACGGCGCCGCGAGCAGGAACCGCGACAGCGAAAATCCCGGAACCTCCAGCGCCTTGGCGATCGGACCGTTGAGGGCGGCGATGACGAACTTCCGGCGGGCTGGATAACGCGCCAGAATCTCATGCGCCTTTGCGCCGAGCGGCGCCGCTCCTTCGTTGTTCACGACGATCATCGTCTGATCGCGCCAAGCCGCGGCAAGCGCCAACGCGCCGGCCAGCGCCGTCTCGGTCGCATCGGCATGGAACAGGACGACAGGCTCGACGCCGCTCCTGCGGGCCTCCTCGATGAAGCCGATGTCCTTCACGGTCGCGAAGAAACGCTCATAGGATCGATGCCAGACGTCGACGACCTTGGGGATTTCATCATGCACGAGCAGCCGATCGAACAGCGCAATCTGGCCCCTGATGTCGGTTGCGTCGATCACGCGCACGACATCGCCGAACAAGGGGCCATAGGTCGGTTCGTGCGGATCGGTGTCGAAGCCCTCGACTGGTTGGTTCCGCGCCAGGTAAAAGTCCGTCAGCAAGCGCGCCGTCGTCGAAACGCCGGTGCGCGCATGCGGCGAGCAGACGATGAACACGATGGTGCGCCGTCTCATCCCGCGATCCTCGCGCCGTCGCTCCAGGGCGACCGGACCTACGGCGCCCCGATCTTCAGCGGTCCTTGCCGCCCCTGCCGGCGATCAGGTCGAGCAGCTCGACGCGATCGAATTCGTCGGCGATCTTGTTCTGCCAAGTGCGCACGTAGCCGCGCAGAACGAAGGAATGATTGGCCGGCTCGCCATTCATGCCCTTGTTGGCGACGAAAGCCGAGAACGGCGTTCCCGCGATCTCGACCTGCTCGTAAGACATCTCGTTGAGCTTGGGGATGGTTATCTCGCCGGCGGTTCGCACCTTTTCGAAATATTTCCGATGGGTCAACGGATCCCATTCGAAGAAGGTGGTGTCGTTGACATGGTTCTTGACCATGAAATAATAAGCGTCTTGCACATGGGAAGCGATTTCGCCGATTTCATCGAGCGAGGCGATCGACGAGCCGAGCACATGGAAAAGGATGAAGTTGACCTCTCCCTCCTTCACCGCCTCGAGGAAGCCCGTGTCCCGTAAGGCGTCCAGTGCCGGCCCCAATCCGCCGGCGCGCACGTCGATGACGCTGACCTTGACCTCCGCCGTGTTCAAGGTGTCGATGATCTTCATCTGATCCGATGGCGAGGTCATATCGACGACGCTGGTCTGCTCGGGTTGAAATCGATGCAGCGTGCCGCGTGGCGTCTCCGTGTCGAAGGCGCGCGTCAATACGTTGTTGGCGGCCAGATAATCGAGCAGGGCGCGTGCGACGGTGGTCTTGCCCACGCCGCCTTTATCCGCGCCGACCAGAATAACGGCAGGTTTCATCTTGCGCACCGCTCCTGAGCTCGCCCCTTTCGCCTTCGGCGCGACGGGCGGCTGTTCCTGTCGAGACGAAACGTTTCTTTTCTCTCTTGAAGGTTTGTAAGCCATGATGGCGCACCTATAGCACCGAAAGCCAGCCGTTGACCAACCGTTATGAAAGTCCCCGCCGATCACAGTTTGCGGCGCGCCGATGGTGGCGCCTCATGGCGTTTTTTGCCAAGGCGGCGGCGCGGCCGGCTGATTTGGCGATATTTTACTGACAAGATATGTTGTTTTTCCAACAGTCGGCATCTAGGAAGTGAATTGACATTCGGACGATCAAGCGTATGTAACGTTCGTAATATAGAACGAGCGCGCCCGCAACCGGTCGCGTTCACGATCCGGCCATAGCGAGCGCAGAGCTGAGAGGACGTGATGAGTTTGATCCACGTCGAGGATGTAGACGGCAGCATTCATGACCTCGAGCCGGTGGAAGGCTGGCGGGTCATGGAGATTCTGCGTGGCCACGGCATCGGCATGGAAGGAACGTGCGGCGGCGCCGTGGCTTGCGCGTCCTGCCACGTGATCCTGGATCCGGAATGGGCCGCGAAAGTTCCGCCGCCGCGCGAGGAGGAACTCTACAAGCTCGACGAGCTGCCCCTCGTTCAGGACACCTCGCGCCTGTCGTGTCAGATCATCTGGTCCGGCGAGCTCGATGGATTGCGACTGAAGCTCGTCGAGGAATGACCATGGCCGGCCTCGAACGCCCGCAGATTCTCCTGGCCAGCGACCTTGCGCACGGCGATGTCGTCTTTCTCGGCGCGTCGGGTTGGGAGCGCGACTGCCATCGTGCGAAAATCGTTTATGACAGCGACGCGGCGGCGGCGCTGCAAGCTTTCGGCCAGGCGGAAATCGCCAAAAATCATGTCGTCGATGTCTACCTGGCCGATGTGGCGGTCGACGCGAGCGGCGCGCCGGAACCGCTTCATTATCGCGAGAAAATACGCGCGCTCGGTCCGAGCGTGCGGCGCGATCTCGGCAAGCAGGCATGGTTGAGGCGATCGGGAGACGCGATGTGACCGCGCACGATCCAGTCCTTCCTTCGCGCCCCAACGCTGGCGGCACGACGTACGTTTATGATCAGTTCGACGCCGCCTTCGTGCGCGAGCGCGTCGCCGAGTTTCGTGAACAGGTGGAGCGCCGTCTTGCCGGAGCGCTGACCGAGGACGAATTCCGACCCTTCCGTCTGATGAATGGGCTCTATCTGCAGCTGCACGCCTATATGCTGCGCATCGCCATCCCTTACGGCACGCTCACCGCGCGGCAGTTGCGGCAACTCGCCTACATCGCCGATCAATGGGATCAAGGCTACGGGCATTTCACCACCCGCCAGAACCTCCAATACAATTGGCCGAAACTGGTCGACGTGCCCGATATCCTGGACGCGCTTGCCGACGTCGACATGCACGCGATCCAGACCTCCGGCAATTGCATTCGCAATATCACCGCCGATCACTTCGCCGGCGTCGCCGCCGACGAAATCGAAGACCCGCGTCCGACCGCCGAATTCTTGCGGCAATGGTCGAGCGCCCATTCCGAGTTCAGCTTCCTGCCGCGCAAGTTCAAATTCGCGGTGACCGGCGCCGAACATGACCGCGCCGCGATCATGGTGCATGACATCGGCTTGCGCATCGTCAAGAGCCCTGCTGGCGAGATCGGCTATCAGGTCGCGGTCGGCGGCGGCCTCGGCCGCTCGCCCTTCATCTGCAAGGTGGTGCGCGAGTTCCTGCCGCGCGCCGATCTTCTTGCCTATCTCGAAGCGATCATGCGGACATACAACCGCTTCGGCCGCCGCGACAACAAATTCAAGGCGCGCATCAAAATCCTCGTGCATGAGCGGGGACTGGACGAGATACGCGAGGCGGTCGAGGCGGAGTTCGCCGCCATGGACCGCGCGCCTTTCGCTTACGACACGCAAGAATTCGTGCGCATCGCCGCTTTTTTCGCGCCGCCGTCATATGCGAAGCTGCCGGCGCGCTCCGCATCGCTCGAAACCGCCAAACTCGAGAATCGTGATTTCGCCGATTTCGTCAGCGTCAATGTCGCGGAGCACAAGATCGACGGGTACGCGATCGTCACCGTGTCCTTAAAGCCAATCGGCGGCATTCCCGGCGACGCTGCGTCGCATCAGATGCGCGTCCTCGCCGATCTTGCCGAAAAGTTTGGCCTCGGAGAATTGCGCGTCAGCCATGCGCAAAACATCATTCTTCCGCATGTCAAGAAGGATGATCTTTTTGCTCTCTGGCGCGCTCTCGACACGGCGGGGTTGGCGACGGCCAACGCCGGGCTCGTCTCAGACATCATTTCCTGCCCCGGCCTCGATTACTGCTCGCTGGCGACGGCGCGTTCTATTCCAATCGCGCAGGCCATTTCGCGTCGCTTCGCCGATCTCGAGCGCCAGCGCCGCATCGGCGAGCTGGGCGTCAAGATCTCCGGCTGCGTCAACGCCTGCGGCCATCACCATGTCGGCGCGATCGGCATTCTCGGCCTCGAGAAGAAAGGCGCGGAGTCGTACCAGATCACCCTTGGCGGCGACCCGACGTTCGAAGCGTCGATCGGCGAGCTGCTGGGGCCGGGGGTCAGCGCCGAGCAGGTTCCGGAGGTGATCGAACACATCGTCGAATTTTATCTCGCCGAGCGGCAAGGAGACGAGCGTTTCATCGACACGTGGCGGCGTATCGGCCATCAGCGTTTCAAGGAACTGGCGTGGCGGGAGGGTGAAGATGGCTCTGATATCTGAGGGCGCTTTCGTCGAGGATTCCTGGCGCCGGCTCGCTGACGAGGAAGCTTTGCCGAAGTCCGGCAAGATCATCGTGTCGCTGTCGCGGCTGCACGCGGCTCTGCAATGGCTCGGCGCCGGCTCGGCGCTCGGCGTCTTCGTTCCCAACACGACCGATCCAGCCGCGCTCGTCGGGGCATTGCCGCGTCTTTCTCTCATCGCCATCGCCTTCCCGGCCTTCGCCGACGGGCGCGGCTTCTCGCTGGCGCGTCTGTTGCGGCGCGCCGGATTTACCGGCGAATTGCGCGCCAGCGGACGCATCGTCGCCGATCAGTATCTGCACGCCGTGGGTTGCGGCTTCGACAGAATCGAAATCCCCGACGATCTCGCCGAGCGTCAGGGCGAAGCGCAATGGCGCGCCGCGCTTCATGCCCGCAGTCTTTCCTATCAGCGCGGCTATGGCGCCGGCGGCTCCATTCTCGAGCAACGCCGAAGGGGCGCAAAATGAAGCTTTCGCTGGCGCAAGTTCTCGAGCCTCGTCTCGCCGCGCTCGATCTCGATCATCGCTTGCAATTGGCGCGCGAGCTCATTCCGGGCCGCATCGTCTTTACGACGAGCTTTGGGCTCGAGGATCAGCTGATTACGCATGCGATTTTCACGGCTGGGCTCGATATCGAGGTCGTCACCATCGATACGGGCCGCCTGTTTCCGCAAACCTACGATGTTTGGGCGCAAACCGAAGCGCGCTACGCGCGCCGCATCGGCGCCGTCTATCCGCAGGCGCAGGCGCTCGAGGAGCTTGTGGCCGAGCGGGGAATAAACGGCTTTTACAAATCCGTCGACAACCGCAAGGCGTGCTGCCATGTGCGCAAGGTCGAACCGCTCGCACGTCTCCTCTCGGGAGCGTCGGCCTGGGTCACGGGTCTGCGCGCCGATCAATCGCAGGAGCGCGCCACAGCAGCCTTGGCCGAATTTGACGCTGGCCATAGGCTTTTGAAGATCAATCCTCTTGCGGATTATGCGCGCGAGGCCGTGGTCGCGCTGGTCGAGGCGTTCAGCGTCCCGGTGAACGAACTTCATGCGCAGGGCTTCATCTCCATCGGCTGCGCGCCCTGCACGCGCGCCATCGAGCCCGGCGAAGCGGAACGGGCCGGACGCTGGTGGTGGGAGAACGAAGGCAACAAAGAATGCGGTCTGCACGTCACCGAGAGCGGCGAACTGCGGCGCGGACCGGCGCCCATCGATACGGAGACGACGCGATGACGGCGGTTGCCACAAAACAGCTCGGTCATCTCGATCGGCTCGAGTCCGAGAGCATCCACATCATGCGCGAAGTCGTCGCCGAGTGCGAGCGGCCGGTGATGCTCTATTCGAGCGGCAAAGACTCGGCGGCGATGCTGCATCTGGCGATAAAGGCCTTCTATCCGTCGAAGCCGCCGTTTCCTCTCCTCCATGTCGACACCATGTGGAAATTCAAGGAAATGATCGTTTTTCGCGATCGGCGCGCTCGCGAAACGGGCATGGAGTTGCTCGTTCACGTCAACCCGCAAGGCATCGAGATGAACATCGATCCATTCGTCCATGGATCGAAGTTGCACACCGAAATCATGAAGACAGAAGCGTTGAAACAAGCGCTCGATAAATGGCGTTTCGACGCGGCTTTCGGCGGCGCGCGGCGCGACGAGGAAAAATCCCGCGCCAAGGAACGCATCTTGTCGTTCCGCACGGCTCAGCATCGCTGGGACCCCAAGAGCCAGCGGCCGGAGTTCTGGCGGCTCTATAATTCGCGCAAAGGGCCAGGAGAGAGTTTGCGCGTCTTTCCTCTGTCCAATTGGACCGAAGCCGACGTGTGGGACTATATCGCACGCGAGCGCATTCCCGTCGTTCCGCTTTACTTCGCTAAGGTACGGCCGGTGGTGAACCGTCATGGAATGTTGCTCATGCTCGATGACGAGCGGATGAAGCTTCACCCCGGCGAAGTCGTCGAATACAAGCGGGTGCGGTTTCGCACGCTTGGCTGCTACCCGCTGACCGGCGCCATCGAAAGCGCGGCGACGACGGTTGGCGAAATCATCGCCGAGATGCGCGACAGCCGGTTCTCGGAACGCCAGGGCCGGCTGATCGACCACGACGGCGCCACGTCCATGGAACAGAAGAAGCAAGAGGGATACTTCTGATGCACGGCGTCGTCGTCGATTCCTCGCCATCGCGTGCGCCGTCCGCGCCGCCGCCGATCGAAAAGCCTATCTTGCGTTTTCTCACCTGCGGCTCGGTGGACGACGGCAAATCGACGCTGATCGGGCGCTTGCTCTATGACGCCGGCCTCGCGCCCGACGATTTGTTGGTCACGCTCGAGAAAGATTCAAAGAAGCACGGCACGCAGGGCGACGATCTCGATTTCGCGCTGCTCGTCGACGGTCTCGCCGCCGAACGCGAACAAGGCATCACCATCGACGTTGCTTATCGCTATTTTGCCACCGACCAGCGCAAATTCATTGTCGCCGATACGCCTGGCCACGAGCAATACACGCGCAACATGGCGACCGGCGCGTCGACCGCCGAACTCGCTGTCCTTCTGGTCGATGCGCGCAAGGGCATCTTGGAGCAGACCCAGCGGCACAGCGTCATCGTTTCGATTCTCGGCGTGCGCCATGTCGTCGTGGCGCTCAATAAGATGGATCTGGTCGGCTATGCCGCCGAGACGTTCAACGCCATCGAGCGCGATTTTCGCGCTTTCGCCGAGCATCTGCGGTTTGCCAGCATCACCGTCGTTCCACTCGTCGCCAAAGATGGCGACAACGTCGTCAACCGCAGCGCGCACATGGATTGGTATCGCGGTCCGACGCTGCTCTCGCATCTCGAGAGCGCGGCCGTCGGCGATGCCTCGCGCATCGCGCCGTTCCGTATGCCGGTGCAATGGGTCAACCGCCCGTCTCATGACTTTCGCGGGTTTTCCGGGTTCATCGCCGGCGGCAACGTGCAGCCGGGCGACATCGTCCGCATTCTGCCCTCGGGCCGCGACGCCAGAGTCGCGCGCATCGTGACAGCGGACGGCGATCTGGCGCGGGCCGTCTCCGGGCAGTCGGTGACGCTCACTCTCGCTGCGGACGTGGATGTTTCGCGCGGCGATGTCTTGGCGTCGCCGGTCTCTCCCGCCAAGGTGGGCGATCGTCTTCATGCCAAGCTGCTCTGGCTGGTGCGCGAACCGCTCGTGCTCGACAAGAGCTATCTGTTGAAGCTCGGGACAAAGCTGACGCCGGCTTTCGTCAAAGAGGCGACCTCGCACATCAAGATCGAGACCGGGTTGGCCGAGCCGCTCGGTGAAGGGGGCGCGACGCTCGCCTTCAATGAGATCGGCGAGGTCGAGTTGTGGCTCGATTCTCCGGTCGCTTGCGATCGCTATATCGAGAACCGGGACACCGGCGGTTTCATTCTCATCGATCGCGTGACCAATGAGACGGTCGCCGTCGGCATGGTGCAAGAGGCGACATCGACGTCGCGCGGCGCCAACGGCTTGCCCGAGTCGAGCTATGCGTCGATGGAAGGGCTGCCGCAGCCCTTGGCCCGGCCCTGGCGCCATATGCCGTTGCGCAGTCTCATCAAGGCTCTGTCGTGGCGCATTCCGGGCAGTCTCGTGACGTTCGCCGTCGTTTTCGCCTTCACCAAGGATGCGCAAATCTCGGCGGCGATCACCGCAACGGAAATCCTCGCCAAGATCGCGCTCTATTATCTCCACGAGCGGCTATGGACGCGCTTGCACATCGGTTTCGAGAACAACGACGCGCCGCCGCCTCCTGACGAGGAGGGGCTGTGACGGCAAGAGCAATTTGCGCAAATCGAGAGTTGATACTGATGGCGCAAAATATTGACCATCGGCGCGTCATGGCCGGGCTTGTCCCGGCCATCCACGCCCGGCCGCGACAGAAAATCTTCAAAGGGAAGCGGAAATGTCCCGCCTCTCCTTCGGGACGCGTCGGAGCTTATCGGCGTGGATGCCCGCGACAAGCGCGGGCATGACGGGTAAATACTTTTCGCCGTTGGTATGATTGGCGCCATGCCTCGCTGCAGTTCGCATGGCGTCGCCGCTACTCCTCCTTGGCGACCAGTCCTTCCAAAAATCCCACGAAATCGTCGGTTGCGAAATCGACATGTGGCTCAAGGCCATTCGCGACCTCCCACGCCTCGCGCCGCTCGCTCTGACCCGGCTCGGGCATGACCAGCACCGTCGTCATGCCCCGCTGGTGCGGGACGATCAGATTGCGCTCGATGTCCTCGAAGATGGCGGAGCGTCTTGGCTCGATCCCGTGCTTGTCGAAGAAGCGCTGATAGGCGCCTTCATGCGGCTTGGCGAGAAAATCGGCGGCGATGATGTCGAACACAGCCTCGAACATGTGATCGATGCCGAGACGCTCCGCGGTGCGCAGCGCATGTTCGCGCGAGCCGTTGGTGAGAATGAGCTTGCGCCCGGGAAGAGCCGCTATCGCGTCGGCCAGCGTGTGGTTGGGCGCGAGCGACGAGAGATCGATGTCATGCACGAATTCGAGGAACTGCTCGGCCGCAACGCCATGTTCGATCATGAGGCCGCGCAACGTCGTGCCGTAATGCCGATAGTAATGCTTTTGCAAAGCGCGCGACGACATGCCGTCCAGCCCAAACAGACGAATCATGAACAAGGTGATGCGGGCGTCGATCTTCGGCCACAGATCCAAGGAGGCCGGATAGAGAGTGTTGTCGAGATCGAAGACCCAGGTGTCGACATGCGCAAAGCGCGCCTGCTCCCTCTCCCCGCGTGCGCACGGCTGGCCGGGGAAACGAAAACGGTCGCAACGGGAATCGGGCGCACAACCCTCAGTCATTCTCAGACGCCTGTTTTGCATGGGAGAAGCCGATTGAGAGCAACGGAATGGAGCATCGTCGAGCGCAATTTGGTCGATTTGGACTCGGAGTGATTGCCGCCAAGTACTCAGTTCTCGTTTTGCGGGCGAGAAAAACTTGCCCCGGACAGTCGGGCCGCTGGCGGGGAGAGGGGGAAATCAGAGCGGATCAGCCGCGATTGTAGGCGTCCTCGATGCGCACGATGTCGTCTTCGCCGAGATAGGAGCCCGTCTGCACCTCGATCAGCTCGAGGTTTATTTTACCGGGATTGCCTAAGCGATGCACGCAGCCGATCGGCAGATAGATCGACTCGTTTTCGTGAACGAGATGCGTCTCGAGGTCGCGCCCGACCTCCGCCGTGCCGCGCACCACGATCCAATGCTCGGCGCGGTGGTAGTGCTTTTGCAACGATAGGCGCTCGCCTGGCTTCACCAGGATCCGCTTCACTTGATAGCGCTGGCCGGCGTCCACGGATTGGTAATAGCCCCACGGGCGGAAGATGCGCTTGTGTTCGCCGGCCTCGCGTCGGTTGTCCTTCTTGAGAAGATCGACCAGGTGCTTCACCCGATCGCCGTATTCGTGGCCGAGCACCAGCACAGCGTCCTGCGTGGTCACCACGATCACGTCGTCGACTCCGACCACGGTGGTGAGCGTCTCATCCGAGCGCACGTGCACGTTTTTGGCGTCCATGACGAAGCCGTTGCCGCGCACCGAATTGCCTGAGGCGTCGCGATCCGACAATTCCCACACGGCGCGCCAATTGCCGACATCGGACCAGCCAATGTCGGCTGGAATGAGCGCCGCCTTGGCGGTCTTCTCCATGACCGCGTAATCGATCGATTTCTTCGGCGCGCGTTCGAATGCTTCGGCGTTCAGCACCAGGAAACCAAGGTCGTTGCTGGCGCTGTCGATCGCCGCTTCGGCGGCTTCCGCGATCGCCGGCTCGAACAGCGCGAGTTCTCCTTGCATCACGTCGGCGCGGAAGATGAAGTTGCCGCTGTTCCAAAAGTAGCCGGCCTCGACATATCCTTGCGCGGTCGCGCGATCCGGCTTTTCGACGAAGGCTTCGAGCGCGAGGACGCAGCTCTCAGGCGCGATGGGCGGCCCAGGGCGCAGATAACCGTAACCGGTCGCGGGACCATCCGGCTTGACGCCGAGCGTCACGATGAAACCCGCCGCAGCAGCCGCCGCCGCCTTCTTGCACAATTCGACGAGGCCCGCCGGATCGCGCACGATATGATCGGCGGCAAAAACCACGACGATCGTGTGCGGCGCCCGGCGCGCCGCCAGTCCCGCCGCCACCGCCACGGCGGGGCCGGAATCGCGCCCCATCGGCTCGAGAACGATGTCCGCCTGGGCGTCGATTTCCCGCAGCTGGTCGGCAATGAGGAACCGGTAAGCGACATTGGAGACGACGATCGGCTTTTCGAACGCCGGGTCAGCGAGCATGGCGAGGGTCGTCTGGAAGGTCGAACGCTCCCCGACGAGCGGGATGAATTGCTTGGGCAGCGTTTCCCTCGATTCAGGCCACACCCGCGTTCCTGAACCGCCGCACATGATCACCGGTAGAATTTTTTGCATAACTCGCCTTTTCGTCGAAGGCCGCAAACTTGTTTCAAGTTGCTTTTTGTTTTCGCCGGTTCTGCAAACCGGGCGACGCTGACGGGCGTCTGCTCCTCGAATTTAAAGATCGAAGACGCAATCATCGGCTTTCAGGGCCGAGGCGCATCGAACGCTGATGACCTCCTCTGCCTGGACCAAGGCAGACATAGGCCAGCGGCGGCGAGTTTGGCAAGTTTTTCCCGAGCTTATTGAAAAGATGGTGAAATTCGCGCGGCGGCGGGGTTGGCTCACGTCTTGCTCTTCTTTTCCAATTCCGCCTTCAGCGCCAATAGCTTGGCGAACGGCGAATTGGGATCCGGCTGGCGTTCGCGCTCCCGTTTCTCGGTCGTGGCGGCCGGGCCGCCGCGCCGATTGCGGCGATCGTCGGAGCGATTGTCCGGATGGAGCTTGCCGCCGGCGCGGAGTCCGCCCTCCTTGCGGCCGCCCTCGGGGCGCGGCCGATGTTCGCCGACCTCGCCGCCGGATTTGTGGCGCGCCTCGGCGCCGCCGGAGCCCATGCGCCCGTCGGCGCGGGCGGGGACGTGGGCGCGCTCGCGGCGCGCCGGCCGCGCCGAACCGCCTTCGCCTCGACCCTCGCCGCTCTGGCCGTGCGGCTTGCCGCCGCTTTGACGCCAGCGGGCTCCGGAATGGACATGCCGCTGCGGCGCCCAGATTTCGACAACAGCCTCCGCCGCGGCCGCAACAGGCTCCGCGCTCGACGCCTCGACGCTTTCACCCGGCAAGACGGCCTCGTCGGCAGGCGCGTTCGTCTCCACGCCCGACCGAGGCTCGGCCGCCGTCTCGGCGACACACTCCGCCTGGCTCGAATCGGCAGCCGGCTGTTCCTCGGATGCGTCGCTGGCGGACGCTGCGCTCGGCGCCGGCGTAGGCAAAGGGGTTGCTGTTTCGGCGCCCGTCGCGACGGCCGCCTCGATCCGCTCTTGGTGGTCCTGTGGTTCGCTCTCTTCCGCCGTCGCGCCGACTTCGGAAGGCGACGCCGCGAGGGGTTCGGCCGCAGCCCCGGCGAGGAGCGGAACCGTAATGGCCGGCCCCGGGCGTTGCGTCGAAACATAACCGAGCGACCGCAAGATCGAAGCAAAACTCGCCCCCGCGCAGCCGACCAGCGAGGTCATGGCGATGGTGACGATGAACCCCTCGCCGTCGGCGGCGCCGGCTGGCGGTTCGCCGGCGCTCGCGCCAGGCCGGTAGGCGCTCGCCGGACGAATGAGGTCGGCAAGGCGCTCCATAATATCGACCCGCACCACGCGCTCGCCGCACACCCGAAAGCCGGCGGCGCGGTAAAAAGCTTTAGGGATGTCCGGATCGGCGGCGAAAGACGTGCGCCCGGAAGCGGCCAGATGCGGCACCTCTTCCAATCCCTTGATATTCTCGAGCCCGCCATGCGCGAGCGCCCACAAAAGCGCCGCCAGCGAGCGCGGCGCCGGCTTGAGGAGAAGCGGCAGATAAAGGTGGTAGGCGCCAAAACGCACGCCCATCTTGCGCAGGGCCGCTCGGTCCTCTTGCGCAAGACTCTTGATCTCGCGCGCGACACGGCTGCGCTCCAACACCCCCAGCGCTTCGGCAAGTTGGAAGGCGACGCCGCGCGCGATGCCGGCAAGCCCTTCGCCTTTCTCCAAGTCCTGCAGCGCGCCCAGCAATTTCTTCACATGTTGGGCCAGCCACAAATCGAGACGCTGCTGGACCTTTTCCAGCGACGCCCCGGTCAGTTGCTCGTCGGCGAGCAGACGCGCCGCAGGAGCAAGCGCGCTGGGGCCGGCGGCGATCTTGGCCACCGGCTCGCCGAGCCAGCGGATCGTCCCGTCGTTGCCGAGGACGAAGGCGTCATCGACGGCGTCAAAGACGCGCGTGGCGCGCGCTTCGATCTCCCCGGCCAGCGCTTTTTGCGCCGCCGCGTTTAGGGCCTTGGCCGCCTCGCCCGCCGCTTGCGGATCGGCGGTGAAACGAAATCCTTGCAAATGGCCGACATGCTGACCTTCGACCAAGACGTCGCCGGCGCTGGTTATTTCGGCTTCGAGCATCGCGTTCTCTCTGAGGCGGCGCATCAGCACGCTGGTCCGGCGATCGACGAAACGGCGGGTGAGCCGATCGTGCAACGCGTCGGACAGATTGTCCTCTACCCGACGCGCGACGCTCTGCCAATGCTCTGGATTCTCGAGCCAGCCAGAACGGTTGGCGATGAAGGTCCAAGTTCGCACTTGCGCAAGACGATTCGCCAACGTGTCGATATCGCCGTCGACGCGGTCGATCGAGGCGGTCTGCCTGGCGATCCAATCATCCGGGATGCGCCCGCGCCGCACCACGAATCTGAATACGGCCAACGCCAGCTCCGCATGGGCCATGGGCGATGTCTTGGGATAATCGGGAATCTGGCATGCATCCCATAGCCGCGCGACGTCGGCGGGGGTTTTTGCGTTGCGGCGCACCATTTCGTCGCGCGCGGCGACTTCGAGAACGAGCTGATCCTCCGCGACCGGCGCCCGCACGAGGCTGTCGTCCTGCGGCAGCAGCTCGAGCGAGCGGCTCAGCGTTTCGATCGTGGAAAAATCGAGATCGGCGTTGCGCCATTGCAGGCTGGCGAGCGGTTCGAACCGATGGGTCTCGAGCGCGTCGATCAAATCATCGTCGAAAGCGGGACAGCGGCCCGTGGCGCCGAACGAGCCGTCGCTCATGTGGCGACCGGCGCGGCCGGCGATCTGGCCAAATTCGGCCGGCGTCAGGCAGCGAAACCGCCGCCCGTCGAATTTACGGTCGGCGGCGAAGGCGATGTGATCGACATCGAGGTTGAGGCCCATGCCGATGGCGTCGGTGGCGACGATATAATCCACGTCGCCGTTCTGATAGAGATCGACCTGCGCATTGCGGGTTCTTGGACTGAGCGCGCCGAGCACCACCGCCGCGCCGCCGCGCTGCCGCTTGATCCATTCGGCGATCGCATAAACTTCCTCCGCCGAGAACGCCACGATGGCGCTGCGCGGCGGCAAGCGGGAAATCTTGCGTTCGCCGGCGAAGGTGAGCTGCGAGAGACGCGGACGCGAGACGATCGACACCCCCGGCAACAGTTTTTTGATCAGCGGCCCCATGGTGGAGGCGCCGATCAGAAGCGTCTCCTGACGGCCGCGCCAGCGCAGCAGCCGATCGGTAAACACATGGCCGCGATCGAGGTCCGCCGCCAACTGGATTTCGTCGATGGCGACAAAATCGAGGTCGAGGTCGCGCGGCATCGCCTCGACCGTGGAAATCCAATATTTCGGCGCGCGCGGCTTGATTTTTTCTTCGCCGGTGATCAGCGCCACCTGGTCCGCCCCCGCCCGCGCGGCGACGCGAGCGTAAACTTCGCGCGCCAACAGACGCAGCGGCAGGCCGATCATGCCGGTCGGATAGGACAGCATCCGGTCGATCGCATGATGGGTCTTGCCGGTGTTGGTCGGACCAAGAACCGCCGCCACGCCCGCTGTTCGCGGTGGCGAATGGCGGGCCGCCGGCATTTCTGCGACAGTTTGGCGCATCGCTTGCTCTCTTTAAGATGTCGCTCGCAACGCAATGTTCGCACGTGTCATATTGGGCCGGCCGAGCCCTGCGACTTAACTTTCCGAACATGGTGAGAACGAATCGCGCCCGAATCGCTGACTCTTCGAGAATCACGCTCTGTTCGCTCAAGATGTCGCCGGCATCGCCCCATGAGAGACTATCTATAGCGTTTTCTCACTTTTGGCTGCACAACTCGAGCCCGCGTCGCCAAGACGACGAACGGACTCGCCGCCGCCTTTTTGTCAATGCAAAAACGCCGCCGCGCCAAGGCCATCTTATGGCCGGAGCCGAACCTGGGCGCCGGCGTCTGACACAAGCTGCGCATTGACACTGAGATTCGCCCTGCCTTACGATTGCCGACATGATGAGGCCGTCGCCGCAGCCGGCATTGGCCCCGCGCGATCGAAGGAGCGGCTAATGGCGAAGAATGCGCTGATAGTGTTGCTCATTGTCATACTCGGATACAACGTCTGGGCGTTGTTCGGCAGCGCCAGGTATGTATCGCTCTGTGATGTGTCCTACTGGTCGGCTACGCCCAAAGAAATGCAAAGCTGCAACGAAATGAAATCGGAACTGGACACCCAGTGACGCCGGACCGCGAGCCTTCAGGCTCGCCATATATGTCAGTATCGGAGAAGCGAGCCTGAAGGCTCGCGGTCCAAATGGCGAGCAGGCTTTTCATGCGCTTTGTCCAAATGTCCGCCACCTTGGGGTTCGGCCTGATGCAGGCAGTCTCGATCGCGCAAGCGAAAGAGATTCACATGGATTGCGCCAGAGCCAGTCAAAGCGTCGCCGTAGACGTCGATACGGCGCGGCTGTTCGTGCAGCTCATGTGGAGCGAGGGAGTCGCCGAGGAATATTTGAACGGCGACTCGTATATTTCCGGCCCCTTCTCTTCGGGAGAAAAGGACAAGGTGACCTATGCGGTGAGCGCCGACGACGAGGCGATCACCTTCGGCCAGGATCGAGTCTGCATCGAAAAAGGCGCGAGGGAAAAATGTACGGAACAACATTCTCGTAACACGCTCGACACGGCGGCCGGCGTGCTGAAATACGATGACGGCGGCCCGCTTATCGCCATTTTGCAATGTGTCCCGGCGCCGCCGGGACGAAGATTTTGAACCTGATTGCGAGTGAGGCGCGTCAACCAAGACGATTGGATCTGGATCTTGTTGGAGGTTGCATCAAGGCGAGCCTGAAGGCTCGCGGTCCGGGTTCCGCGTCGCTTGGACCGCGAGCCTTCAGGCTCGCATTTTGAACGACACAGACCAGACTCGGGGGGTCAGGCCGGCGCGCCGGCCACGCATTGCGAAAACCCTGCGCGGATTTCGGCTTCCTTTAATTTGCGGCCGATGAAGACGAGGCGGGAGGAGCGCCGCTCGCCCTCTTGCCATTCCCGCTGCAAATCGCCGTCCAGGATCATGTGGACGCCCTGAAAAACGAAGCGCCGCGGTTCGTTCGCGAAGGCGAGAATGCCCTTGCAACGCAGGATATCCGGCCCGTCGCGCTGCACCAGCTCATTGAGCCAAGGCACAAAGCGGGCCGGATCGACGGCCCCCTCGTGCGCAATCGCGACGAAACCTATGTCCTCGTCATGATCATGCTTCAGTCCGCCTGCGTCGTGATGATCATGCTCGCGATGCGCATGCGCGTCATGATGGTCGTGACCGCAATCGGGTCCGCATTTGTGATCGTCGTGATTGTCGCCGGCGCCGAGGAAGGCCGGTTCGATGTCCAGAATGCGCTCGAGGTCGAAGGCGCCCAGCTCCAGCACCGCCTGCAGCGGCACGCCGGCCTGCACGGCGCGATGCAGCTTGGCGTAGGGGTTGATGGCGCGAATGCGCCCTTCGATGTCCAGCAATTCGTCTTTTGTTACGAGGTCGGTCTTGTTGAGGACGATGACATCGGCGAAAGCGATCTGATTCTTGGCTTCGGGAGCGTCCTTCAGACGCGCGACGAGCCATTTGGCGTCGGCGAGCGCCACCACGGCGTCGAGCCGCGTCGCCTCCTTCACGTCCGCATCGACGAAGAATGTCTGCGCCACCGGCGCGGGATCGGCCAGGCCCGTCGTCTCGACGATGATGGCGTCGAACTTGCCGCGCCGCTTCATCAGACCCTCGATGATGCGGATGAGATCACCGCGCACGGTGCAGCAGATACAGCCGTTGTTCATCTCAAAAATTTCTTCGTCGGCGCCGACGACGAGCTCATTGTCGACGCCGATCTCGCCGAACTCATTGACGATGACGGCGTAGCGTCGTCCATGGCGCTCGCTGAGAATGCGATTGAGCAGCGTCGTCTTGCCGGCGCCGAGATAACCGGTGATGACGGTGACGGGGATTTTGTCAGTCAAAAGCGATCTCCTCTGCCAATTTTATTCCCCCTCCCTGTCCCTCCCCCGCTATCGCGGGAGAGGGGACCCTAACGATCGAGGTTTCGCTGCGTCCCGATGAAGCGCCGAGTCTACTCCCTCTCCCGCGTAGCGGGGGAGGGTTGGGGAGGGGGCGCGAACGCTTTCGTCAACTCTCTTACATTGTGGCGCATCATGTCGATATAGGTCGCCGCGGGGCCGGTCGCGTCGGACAGGGAGTCGGAATACAGTGCGCCGCCCACTTTGGCCCCCGTTTCGGCGGCGATGCGCTGGGTTAGCCGCGGGTCGACGATAGTCTCCAGAAACACCGCGGCGACCTTGTGCTGTTTCGCTGCTTCGATGATGCGGGCGATGTCGCGCGCGCTCGCCTCGGATTCGGTCGAGACGCCCTGCGGCGCAATGAACTCGAGGCCGTAGCGCGCGGCGAAATAGCCGAAGGCGTCATGCGTCGAGACGATGCGCCGCCGCTCTTTGGGGATCGAGGCGACGCCTTGGCGGATGTCTTCGTCGAGCGCCGTGAGCTTCGCCTGATAGGCGTTGGCGTTGGCTTTATAGAATTCCGCGCCTTGCGGGTCCGCCTCGATCAGCGCGTCGCGGATATTGGCCACATAGATGAGAGCGTTCGCAACGTCCTGCCAGGCATGGGGATCGACGCCGTGTTCGCCCGCGCGCGCCGTCACTGATTTGCTTGCGGTGACGATGTTCGCCTTGGTTTTCGATGCGGCGATCAGCCGGTCGATCCAGCCCTCGAAGCCTAAGCCATTGACGAACACGAGGCGGGCGGCGGCCAGCTTGCGTCCGTCGCGTGGGGTCGGCTGATAGACATGGGCGTCGCCGTTGGCGCCGACGATCGTGGCGACATCGACGCGATCGCCGCCCACTGATTTCACCAAGTCGCCCAATATCGAAAAACTGGCGACGACAGGCAGGGAACTGGGATCGGCGCGAACAGGCGTCATCAGCATGATGAGCGCCGCCGCTGCGCTCGTCAAAAACATACGGCGGCTCCGCATTTTCGTCATCCCCTCAAATGCCGGCGGGGACGGCGCAAGCGCGCCAGGCCGCCGGCGCGGCCGAACGCCAACGAAACAATATAGACGGCGCCGGCCGCCAGGATGATCGCCGGCCCGGTCGGCAGGCCGAGGCGAAAGGACACAACGAGCCCGGCATAGGACGAGCCGACGCCGATGGCCGCCGCAAGCGGCAAGGCGGAGGTGAGGTCCGCCGTCCACAATCGCGCCGCAGCCGCCGGCAGCATGATGACGCCGACCGCCATCAGCGTGCCGAGCGCGTGGAAGCCGGCGACCAGATTGAGCACGAGCAGCACAAGAAACGCGAACGGAACGGCTTCGCCGAGCGGGCTGATCCTTCTCAGGAAGGTTGGATCGAGCGTGTCCAGCGCCAAGGCTCGATAGGACACCGCGAGCGCCAGCAGCGTGAAGCTGGTGATGCCGGCAAGCAGGATCAGGGTGGCGTCGTCGAGCGCCAGGACGGAGCCAAACAGCACATGCAGCAGGTCCACATTCGAGCCGCGCACGGAGACGATGGCGACGCCGAGCGCCAGCGAAACGAGATAGAAGGCCGCGAGCGAGGCGTCCTCGCGGAGCGCCGTCCAGCGCGCTGCGGCGCCCGACGCGACGGCGACAACGAGCCCGGCGATCAACCCGCCGAAGGTCATGGCCGGCAACGACAGGCCGGCTGCGAGATAACCGAGCGCCGCGCCAGGCAAAATGGCGTGCGAGAGAGCGTCCCCGGCGAGCGACATGCGTCGCAAGATGAGGAAGACGCCGAGCGGACTTCCCGAAATGGCGAGCGCCAGCGAACCGATGAGCGCCCGGCGCATGAATTCATAGTCGACGAACGGCGCGACGAGGCTCTCATAGAGCATGAGCGTTCTCGGCGGCGCCCTCGTCGCGCAGGCATTCTTGCGCCTCGCGGTCGAAGGCTTCGACCATGGCGCGCGCCGCGGCGATATGCTCTCGCGACAAGGCGTCGCACGTCTCTCCCCAGAAAATCGGCTCGCGGGCGAGCAGCAGGGTCTGCGGAAAAGCTTTGCGCACGAGGTCCAGTTCGTGAAGGACGGCGACGATCGTGCGCCCCTCGCCGCGCCAGCGTGAAATGAGCGCCAGAAGATCGTCGATGGTGGCGGCGTCGATGGCGCCGAACGGCTCGTCGAGGAGAATGACGGATTGGTCCTCGACGAGAATGCGCGCAAACAAGACGCGCTGCATCTGCCCGCCCGATAGCGTGCAGAGCTGACGATCTTCAAAACCCTCGAGACCGACCGTGGCGATCGCCGCTTCGATGCGGGCGAGCTCGCAACGGTCGATCGTGCCGAACAAGCCGGTCCGCCGCATCGCGCCCGTCGCGATGAAGTCGTGCACGTCGACGGGAAAAGCGCGGTCGATCTCGACGATCTGCGGCAGATAGGCGATATCGCGCGAGGACAGACCATTGCGCTCGATGCGTCCGCCGAGCGGCGCGAGCAGACCGGCGAGCCCCTTGAGCAGCGTGGATTTGCCGGCGCCGTTTGGACCGCACACCGCCAGCATCGCGCCGGGCTCGATCGTCCCGTGCAGATGGTGCACGGCGGGACGGCGGTCATAGCCGAGGGTCAAATTTTCCAAGCGGATGCAACCAGCCATGGCCGCGCCTCAATGCAGGGCCCAATAGACGCCTGCCCATAACAACGCGACGACAATCGACGCGCCAAGGACCCGATCGATGGCGGAAAGACGCAAAAGCGAGAAATGTTCCGGCGTCGCAAGCGCCCGGTCCGCCCCAAGCGCGCCGCCGGCGCTTGGCGGCGCGGCGGGCGGCGCATCGGTCCGAGGCGCGGAAGTCGTATGAGAATGAGTCATGGCGAACGTTATAATATAACGCTCGCCGCGAACAAGAGGGCTGGCCGGAGCAGCGCGGCCGAAAGCGCAGCTCATTGGAACGAGCCCCGCCATTGCAGCGTTATCGTCCGCAATAGAGTTGATGCGTATCGTCAGGGCAATCGGGTGAAGGACTATGGTCCTCCTCGCCCTCATCCTGAGGCGCTCGCGAAGCGAGCCTCGAAGGACGAGGGCGAGGAGGAAGGCGGCGCGTACGGGTTTCCTCGTCCTTCGAGGCCGGCTGCGCCGGCGCCTTGAGGCATGAGGAAACCCTTCACCCCGTTATCGTGTCCGTGTCGTCGCCGCGGGTGGACAAGCGCGATCGAGTCTGGTATCCCGCGCCTTACGGATCAGGCGCTCCGTCAGCGCCGGGTTTTTTTATTGTCTTTCGACGGCCATTCTCTCGATCGGGGCTTGCTCGCCCCATAACATAGGATCGCTTCGTGCAAGTTCTCGTTCGCGACAACAATGTCGACCAGGCGCTGAAAGCGCTGAAGAAAAAGATGCAGCGCGAAGGCATTTTCCGTGAAATGAAGCTGCGCGGCCATTACGAGAAGCCCTCCGAGAAGCGAGCGCGCGAGAAGGCCGAGGCGGTTCGCCGGGCGCGCAAGCTGGCGCGCAAAAAACTGCAGCGCGAAGGCCTGCTTCCGGTCAAGGCCAAGCCCTTGGTCGGCGGACGCTGACATCGACCAACGCTGAAAGCGCGTCGTGAGCCTCGAGCGTCCAAATCTCGCCCTGTTAGGGAGATTTTATGGCGTTCGAGCGATAAAATCGCCCGGTTTGCGGCGACATGAGCTTGCTTAAGAAAGGCGCGACGGCATGAGGTTCCCGCGAGCAGCGGCGATTCGCCGGGCTTCCTCTTCGGGCCGCTTCGGCGGGGCGCTTCAAGCGGGCGCGGCCGTGCTGGTTGTCTTGACGCTCGGGGGTTGTGAAACCGCGGGAATTCGCCCGCCAGGACTTGGCATCGCCGAAGTCACGGACACCGATCCCAAGGCGGCCTCCGCCAATATCGCTTCCCTGTCGGACGTCATCCGGCGCAATCCATCGAGCCAGGAAGCCTATAACACGCGCGGCGCCGCCTATGCCAAGGCTGGCCGCTTCCAAGAAGCGGTCGCTGATTTCACGCAAACGATCAAGCTCGATCCCAACAGCGCCTCCGCTTACACCAATCGCGCCCTCGCCTATCGCCAGATGGGCCGCAACGATCAAGCTCAGGGCGATTTCGATCGCGCCATCGAGGCCGACCCCAACCATGCGCCAGCCTATCTCGGCAGAGCCAATCTGTTGCGCGCGCAAGGCAATCTCGATGCTGCGCTGGCCGACCTCGATGCCGCGATCCGGCTCAACCCCGAGAACGCCCAGGCTTTTCACGCGCGCGGCCTCATCAATCAGAAGCGCGGCGACAACGTGCGCGCCGTCACCGATTTCGACAACGCCATCGATCGTAATCCGTTCGCCGCGGCGCCCTATCAAGCGCGCGGCGAAAGCCTGGTCACGCTCGGCAAATACGACAAGGCGATCGAGGATTTCAACGCGGCGCTCAATGTCGACAACCGGAGCGCCGAAGCTTGGGCGTGGCTCGGCCTCGCCTATGAACGCAATGGCAATCGCGGCAAGGCCAACGAATCCTACCAGCGCGCGCTCGGCCTCGATCCCCGTCAGCCGATCGCCAAGCAAGGCGCCGCGCGCGTCTGAGGGCGCCGCAACGCCCCTCACGTCACCAGCGTCAGCCTGTGCGCGGCGCGCGTCACCCCGGTGTAGAGCCAGCGCGCCCGATGTTCGCGAAAGGCGTAAGACTCGTCGAACAAGACGATATCGTCCCATTGCGAGCCCTGCGCTTTGTGCACGGTGAGCGCGTAGCCGTAATCGAACTCATCCGAGTCGCGCCGCTGCGCATAGGGAATTTCGGTTTCACTGCCGTCGAAGAACTGCGGCAGCACGCCGACGCGCTGCAACTTGCCGTCCGCCTCCTCGGGCGCCACCAGCATGCGCAGCTTGCCGCTGCGCACCGCTCCCGCGCTCTTTACCGTAAACAGCGCGCCGTTGAGGAGCCCCTTCTTGCGGTTGTTGCGCAAGCATACGAGCTTGTCGCCCGATTGCGGCAGTTCGCCGCAAAAGCCGCGCAACTGGCGCAGGCGGCCGTTATAGGCGCGGCGCGTGCGGTTTAAGCCGACCAGCACCTGGTCGGCGTTCGTGACGAGCGTGGCGTCGAGCTCGTCCTTGCCGATGATGCGCGAGGCGCCGTAGACGCCGCGCTCCAATCGTCCGCCCTCGCGAATGGTCATCGACAGACGGATGATGGGATTGCCGGCCGCCTGCCGATGCACTTGCGTCAGCATGACGTCGGGTTCGGCCTCGGTGAAGAAGCCGCCGCCTTTGATCGGCGGCAATTGCGCCGGATCGCCGAGCACCAGCACCTTCTTGCCAAACGACAAGAGATCGCGGCCGAGCTCTGCGTCGACCATCGAACATTCGTCGATGACGATGAGCGCGGCCCTCGCCGCAGCACTGTCTTCGTTGAGCACGAACGACGGCTCTTCCGTCTCCGTGTCGGTGGCGCGGTAGATAAGGCTGTGGATGGTGCGCGCGTCCTTGCAGCCCTTGGAGCGCATGACCAGCGCCGCCTTGCCGGTGAAGGCGCCGAAAGCCACGTCGCCATCGACGTTAGCGGCGACATGGCGCGCGAGCGTCGATTTGCCGGTTCCCGCATAGCCGAACAAGCGAAACACTTGCGCTTCGCCGTCTGTCAGCCAGGCGGCGACGGCGGCGAGGGCGCGATCCTGTTCGCTCGTCCAGACGGGCATGCGGGGCTTTCGACAAAGGGATGCGGCAAGCGCGTCACGATGGCCGAAACGGCGCGGGGCTGCAAGAGCGAGGGCGGATGCGTCTGCGGACCGCGAGCCTTCAGGCTCGCAAGAACCGAGCGAGCCTGAAGGCTCGCGGTCCAAAACGCCCCTCACAATGGGAAACATCGCCCGAAAGCCAACAGGAGCCGCGGATCGCCGCGCAGCTTGATTTTGCGGCGCAGCAGCGCCCAGGGCAGGCTCGCCTCCTTGCGCAAAAAGCGCACCCAGGTATCGGCGTCGGCGGTGAGAGCAAGATCGGCTTTGCCGATCAAGCCGTCCTCAACCCTCAAACTCTTATTGGCGATCGTGACAGTGGCGCGGCGCTGCTGCGCGCCCGTAAAGACGAAATGATAAATGGCGTTCAAGCCGCCGGCGCGCTCGCATTGGAAAAGGAAGCGAATGCTGGCGAGAAAGCCTGTGACGGAGGCCGGCCGCAGGCCATTGCCGATGCGCTTCAGGCGTTTGTGGGGGAAGCGCTTGGCGACGTAATCTTCCGCGTCGGAGCCTGGCGTGACGTAGATCGTTTCTTCCTTTTGCCGGAACGGCTTGACGATCTCGGCGCGAAAATTCTTTTGATCGGCACGGTAAGGGCCGATGACGTCCTCGCCGGCCGGACAAACGGCAAGACAGTACGCTGCTTTGTAGTTTGGCCCATAGGCGAGGCTCTGCCACCACGAAATCGTTTCCGCGTCGCTCACCTTTTGGCGATAGCGGCGGCTGTCTTTGGCGTCGGCGATCGTTTCCACCCAATCGCTAAATCCGCCCATGAATTCGCGATAATTATGGGTGTAGCAGGCGGAGAAATCAAAGTGGCCGTCCGGCGCGATCGCTCCGGTGGGACACGCCGCGACGCAGAGCTTGCACTCCATGCAAGGATTAAAGTCGATCGGTTGCGAATAACGAGTCAGCTCGAGGTCGATCGCCACCGTTGCGAGCAAGATGAAATTGCCAAATTGCGGGTGGATCACGTTGCGATGCAGTCCCATCCGTCCCAGGCCGGCGGCGATCGCCACCGGCTTGTGCGCGATCACCCACATCTTGCCGGGCCATTTCGACGCTTCCATCGGAAAAGCCATCGCCGGATAGGCCGCGCGTATTCCGCATCCCTCCAATGCGCTCGCTATTCTGTGCGCGATTTCGTCGGCCTCGTCGCCGGCGCGATGGAATTCGACATTGGCGACGGAACGCGCGGGGCTGCGGATGTTCTCTTTGTTCATCCTGACCACGAAGGAGATCAGGCTGCGCGCAAATGGAAACGCTGAGAGAATGTCGGCGCGCTGATCGTCGAGCGCCGGATCGTCGATATCGACGAAGCCAACGTCGGCGGCGCCGGCGCGCAAGGCGAGTTCGCGCAGTCGCGCCTCGTCCAGCGGGGCCGGAGGCGCTTCCACACGAAATGGGGATTGGGATGCGATCGTCATGATAGTTGCATATGCCCCTTTTTGTCCAAATTTTTATGTCGCCTGCGCCGCCTTCATGAAGGCCTGCAGTTCCCCCAGCAGATGCCGGAGTCGCTCTGCGCCGAATTTCTGCTCGACCTTGCTCTGAGCGGCGCGCCAGTGCGGGAGCGCGTTGGCCAGAGCCGATTTGCCTTTGCGGGTGAGAGCGACCTTGCGCGTGCGCCGATCGTCGCCAGGCTTGACCAGCAACAACCCATGCTTTTCCATGACGCTCAGATTGCGGGCGAGCGCGCTGCGGTCCATCGCCAGCGCTTCGGCAAGCTTGCTGACGGTAACGCCCTCGGCGATCGAACAAGCGACAAGCAAGGAATACTGCGCGGGCTCTACTCCGGCTTCGGTGAGAAAGTCGGCGTAGAGCCTGGTCACGGCGCGGCTCGCCTTGCGCACATTGGCCGCCGCGCAAGTCTGCGCGCAGGCTCGTATCTCGCCAGCATCAAGTTCCGCCATGGATAGGGGTGTATGCCCGTTTTTTGGAAAGGTCAACACCGGCGGGCGAAGGTATAGCAGGCGCGGCGGTCTAACGGTTTGCGCGGCGGCGCCCTCATCCGAGCCGCCTTCGTCGGCCCACCTTCTCCCGCGTTCATAATGCGCGCGAACTAGACGTCGAAACCGCCGTCGCCGCCGCCATCATCGCCGCCGAGGCCGCCGTCGTCGGTGTCGTAATCGGCGTTCTGTACGCCGGGTTGATCCTCGTTTGGCGCGTCGTTTTGCGTATCCGCAGCGGACCGATCCGGCGCGCCCTGCTCGCCATAGTAGTTGTTGACGGTCGTGGCGCCGCCGGGGCGCTCGAAACCGGAGCCGATGCCGAACTGACTGCCGGCGCCGCCGCCATGGAACAGGCCGCGAATCGAGTCGGCGAGCAGCACGCCGCCCGCGACGCCCGCCGCCGTCCCCAGCGCGCCCTGCAAAAAGCCGCCGCCCATCGGCGCGGCCTGCGGCGCATAGCCGGCCGGCGGATAAGCCGGCTGCGGCGGCGGATAGCCCGCGGGGCCGGCGCCCCAAGGACCGCCCGGCTGCGGCGGCGGATAGGCCGGCTGGCCATAGCCGGGACGCGGCGGCGCCGGACGACTGACGCCGCCCCCGAACAGCCCGCCGAGGAACCCTCCAGATTCCCGCGGCTGGCTCTCGAGTTCCTTGATGCGCCCTTCGAGTTCCTGCAACCGCTGATTGGCGGCCTGCAAAGCTTGATCCTGCACCAGCACGGTTTGCGCCAGCAGATAGGGCGCGGCCGGCTGCGCCCCGATCTGCTCGTTGATGAAAGTCTCCGCCTCCTGGTCGCGGGGAGCGGTCGCAGCGCTGCGCGTGCGCTCGAACAGACCGGCGAGCAGTTGGCGTTCTTCGGGTGACATGGGCCTCTCCTCGTTGGAGCGCCCCGTTAAAGGGCGCGGCGCCCCGGATATGGGAACGCCCGCCGGCTCCGCCAAGCCCCCGGGGTTGGGTTTGCCAAGGACCCGGCTGCTGCGCGTCGGCCTCGTCCTTGGAGGCTCGGCCATGGCGCGCCGAGCGCCTCAGGAAGAGGTCAAAGGGATCGAACATGTTTTCCTCATCCTGAGGCGCCAGCGAAGCTGGTCTCGAAGGACGAGGAAAACATCGCGCCTATTCCCCGCCGAGCGCCATGTCGTCGCGATGAATGATTTCGTCCGGGCCTTTGAAGCCCAGCAGGCCCTCGATGTCGCGCGACGAGCGGCCGATGATCTGGGCGGCGTCACTCGCATCGTAAGTGACAAGGCCACGCCCGATTTCGCCGCCCCTGGCGTTGCGGATCAGGATACAATCCCCCCGTGCGAATCCGCCCTCGATGCGCGTGACGCCTGCGGGCAGCAAGCTTTTGCCGGAGGCGAGCGCGCGCGCCGCGCCGTCGTCGACATGGACACAGCCCTTGGGCTCGAGCGAACCGGCGATCCATTTTTTACGCGCGGTCATCGGGGTCGACGGCGTCAGGAACCAGGTGCACGGCCCACCATCGGCGATGCGCGACAACGGCGAGGGCGCGCGCCCGTCGGCGATCACCATATGCGCGCCGCCGGTGGTGGCGATCTTGGCGGCCTCGATCTTGGTCCGCATCCCACCGCGCGAAAACTGCGAGGCGGCGCCGCCCGCCATGGCCTCGATGGCGGCAGTGACACGCGCCACGACGGGAATGAGCCTCGCCGCCGGGTCGCGGCCAGGATCGGCGGTGTAGAGGCCGTCGACGTCGGAGAGCAGCACCAGGAGATCGGCGCTGGCCATGGCGGCGACGCGCGCCGCCAGGCGGTCGTTGTCGCCGTAACGGATTTCCGCTGTCGCCACGGTGTCGTTCTCGTTGATCACCGGCACGGCGCGCAGATCGAGCAGGCGCGTCAGACATTCGCGTGCGTAAAGATAGCGGCGGCGCTCCTCGGTATCGCCGAGGGTGAGGAGAATCTGGCCAGCGACCATGCCGCGATCGCCGAGCGCCTCGGCCCAGACGCGCGCCAAAGCGATCTGGCCGACGGCCGCGGCGGCTTGGCTGTCTTCGAGCGGCAACGCGCCTCGCGGCAAGCCGAGGACGCTGCGGCCGAGCGCCACGGCGCCCGACGACACCACCAGCACATCCGCGCCGCGCCGGTGCAGCTCGGCCAAATCGCCCGCGAGCTGCGCCAGCCACTCGCGCTTCAGGTCGGCCTCGCTGGGATCGACGAGCAGGGAGGAGCCGACCTTGACGACGATGCGGCGGAAGGCGGCGAGAGAGGGCGTGGCTGCGTCTGGGGAGGTCATGCGAGCCTGAAGGCTCGCGGTCCAGCGAGCGTCATTGGACCGCGAGCCTTCAGGCTCGCCGAGATTTCTTTCAAACCAGGATTCACGACTATCTCGATCAAGAAGGAGCGCTGGCAGGAGTGGAGGGACTCGAACCCCCAACCCCCGGTTTTGGAGACCGGTGCTCTAGCCGATTGAGCTACACTCCTGCGGACGCGTTCGCGCGGCCTCTCAATGCCGGATCGAGCCGGCGGATGCAAGGGGCTGCCCGGGCTCATTGGGCGTGGTCGCCGCGAGGCGGGTCTGATAAACCCGTCCGGGGACCCCTTTTTGAAGAAGCGCCGGGACGCGAGCCGATGCGCGCAAAATGCACCCGGTTTTTCTGCATCGCGCTCCTGGCCGCGTTCGCGGCCGGCGGTTTTTTTGCTCGCTTGGCGCGCGGCCAGGAGACGGCGCCGGCGCTCGAGGCCGCCGAAGCCGGTCCCTGTTCTCTGCAAGACGCGGTCCCGGTGACCGTCGCCGCGATCGACCGCGATTTCGATGTCTTGCTTGCCGATGGACGACGCGTGGCTCTCGCCGGCGTCGAATTTCCTGCGTCGACGCCAGCAAATCCAAGTTTGCGGGAGGACATCCGCGTCGGCCTCGCGAACTGGATCGAAGGCCGGCCGGCGTTTCTCGTCGCCGTTGCGCCGGTTCCCGATCGCTGGGGGCGGATTCCCGGCCGTCTCTACGCGGACGACGAAGGCGGAGGCGGCGATGCTCGGCTCGTCGGCGTCGCAGAAGCGCTGCTCGACGCGGGCCAGGCGCGTTTCCGTCCCGACGCGGCGGCGACGGTGTGCGCCAAGCTCCTGGCGTCGGCGGAAAGCGCGGCCCGCGAGCGCGCACTTGGTCTTTGGGCGGACAAAGACTATTTCGTCATCGACGCCAACCGGCGCGAGGCTTTTGTCGACCGCAAAGGTATGGTCCTGATCGAAGGCGTCATAACTGGGATCGGCGAGACGAGCCGATCGGTGTTTCTCAATTTCGGTCCGCGACGCGGGGTGGACTTCGCGGCCGTGATCGTCAAACGTAATCTGGGATCGTTCGAGCGCGCCGGTTTGGTTCCTGCAAGGCTCATAGGGCGGCGGGCGCGCGTGCGAGGCTTGCTTGAGACACGTTTTGGACCGCGTATGGAGATCATCTCCCCGGCCGCCATCGAAGTCGCCGACAGTCCCGCGCGCTGAGGGGATCCCGGAGGTCATGGCGCTGGAGTCTGCGGTTGGAGTGGGACGCATGCCAACGAGCAGGTCGCTCGCGCGCCTTGGCCAATGCGTCGCCACAGGTCTGCTGGCGATCTCCCTTGCAGCCTGCGCACAGTTCGAGCTGCAGGGCGTTTTACCTGCGCCTGGCGCGCCCGCGCCGCAAGGCAATGTTCCGCCCTCGGCGCCTCGCGCCGGCGGGGTCGAGACCAGAGGCTCGGTCGAGCACAAAGAGCTTGTCGCGCAATTCGGCGGTCAATACCGAGCGCCAGCCGCCGAGCGTTATCTCGACGATATTCTCGTCAAGCTTGCGGACGCCAGCGACACGCCTGGACAGACCGCCTACAAGGTGACCATTCTCAACACTCCAGTGGTCAACGCTTTCGCGCTGCCGTCGGGTAATCTTTACGTGACGCGCGGTCTTCTGGCGCTTGCCGAAGACGCTTCGGAAGTCGCGGCGGTGATGGCGCACGAGATCGCCCATGTGGACGCTCGCCACAGCGCCCTGCGCGCCGAACGCGAGCGCGAGGCGGCGGTCATCACCCAGGCCGCAGCCGTCATTCAGAACAAGCAGAAGGGCGACGAGATCGGCGCCTCCCAACGCCTGTCGGTCGCGAGTTTCTCGCGTCAGCAAGAGCTGGAGGCGGATGCGATCGGCGTCGGGGTCATTGCGCGGGCCGGTTTCGATCCTTATGGCGCATCGCGCTTCCTCACCGCGCTCGGCAAATCTTCCGAACTCCGGGCGGTGCTTTATGGAAAAAAGAAGTCCGCGCTCGACTTCGACATTCTAGCGACCCACCCATCGACGCCCGACCGCGTGGCCAAGGCCGTCGCCGCCGCGCGGCAAATCGGCGCTCCGGGCCTCGAGACCAAGGATCGCGCCGGCTATCTCGCGGCGATCGCTGGCGTCGCCTTCGGCGACGATCCCGCTGAAGGTTTCGTGCGCGGCCACAACTTCACGCACCCGCGCTTGCGGTTTTCTTTCACGGCGCCGAAGGGATTCTTGTTGGAGAATTCCAGTGAGGCGCTGTTCGGCGTCCGGGGGGCCGACAACGAGGCCTTGCGGCTTGACAGCGTGCGCGCGCCGGCCATGCAGTCGCTCGAGGATTATATCGAATCCGGCTGGGTCGACGGTCTGCTGCATTCCTCAGTTCAGCGGATCGAGGTGAACGGCCTGCCCGCGGTGACTGCCGTCGCGCGGGCGGGAGAGTGGAACTTCAAGCTCGCCGTCATTCAAGCTGGCGACGAACTCTATCGTGTCATTTTCGCGGTGCGCTCCTTGAACGAAGACGCCGAGCGGCGTTTCGCCGCCTCCATTCGGACCTTCCGGCGTATTTCCGCCGAAGAGGCGCACGACGTGCGCGGCCTGCGCATCGCGATCGTGACCGCTGCGGCCGACGATACGGCGGCGACCATGGCCGCCCGCATGGTCGTTCCCAACCGCCCCTTGCAATATTTCTTGTTGTTGAATGGACTCGATCGGGAAGGTCCGCTGATCGCCGGCGAAAAATATAAAATCGTCACAGAATAAAAAATCGCCGCTGCGATGGAACTAGGGTTGCGGATCGGGGTTGAAACTTCGAGTGCGGCGTCGGCTGGCCAGCGCATCTTTGCTGAGCAAAATGAATGACCAAGAATGTTCTGTCCCATGAACCGGCGATGCTGCGCCGACATCGTTGCTCAAAAAACATCGGCGCCGACCGCGGTTCGGAACCCTGGCGATGGAACCACTCCGCCTCGGAAGCGTTACAGGTTTTAGAATAATTATAAATTTGGCCGGCAAGAGGACAATCGGGCCGGCCAGGGGGAGTGGTTGCCATGGCATATTTGCCCGGAGTTGGCCGCGAACTCGTAAAAGCGGCGATGACTGCGCCTTTTCTCGAACGCAACGAAGAGAAAGCGCTGGCGGTTGCCTGGAAAGAACAAGGGGATAGGGGCGCCCTGCACAAGCTCGCCGCTGCGCATATGCGCTTGGTGATCGCTTTAGCGGCGCGTTTCCGTCATTACGGGCTTCCGCTGGCTGACCTCGTGCAGGAAGGGCATGTCGGCCTGCTGGAGGCGGCGGCGCGATTCGCGCCCGAACGCGACGTGCGCTTTTCGACCTATGCGAGCTGGTGGATAAGAGCCTCGATTCAGGATTACGTCTTACGCAACTGGTCCATTGTGCGCGGCGGGACCAGTTCCTCGCAAAAGGCGCTGTTCTTCAATCTGCGGCGTTTGCGCGCGAAATTGGCGCGGGCGCCGCAAGCTTCCGCCGCCGGCGACGCCTTTCAGGCGATCGCCAACGCGATCGGCGTCTCGCGCTCCGATGTCGAAATGATGAACGCGCGCCTGGCCGGCTCGGATATCTCGTTAAACAGCCAGTTGATCGACGACGACGCCTCTGGCTCGGCGGAACGGATGGATTTTTTGGTCGACAACCAGCCTTTGCCCGATGAGATCGTCGAGGAAACCGTCGATTCCGATCGGCGCGCCCGTTGGCTCGCGGACGCTTTGGCGGTGTTGTCCGAACGCGAGCTGCGCATCGTGCGCGAGCGCCGCCTGAACGAGAACCTGGTTACGCTGGAGTCTCTGGGCGATCGTCTCGGCATTTCCAAGGAGCGCGTGCGCCAAATCGAAAGCCGGGCGCTTGGGAAATTGCGCCGGGCGCTGACCCGCATTCAGAACGACCCGGCCGGGCCGTAAAGTCGGTCGCCGGTTGAGCGATCCGGCGGCGGCCGTCTCCCGGCGGGAGAGGGTCGCCCCCAACCGAACTGATGATCTGGATTTCAAGATCACAGGAACTGCGACAGTCCCGGAATGGCGCTGGCGATCTTCTGCACGTCCTCCGCGCCGATGAGCTGTTCGGCATGGGCGAAAAACTCCTTGGCGAGCCTCTGGCTTTGGTCGGGGGAGAGACCCGCGTTGCTGAGCTTCCCGGCGAGCGCCATGATGTCGCCCTTGGCGCCGCCGACGAGGCCGCCGATGCCGCCGAGCAGACCGCCCACCAGACCGCCTTCGCCGGCTGGCGCGGCCGCCGCCGCCGCGATCGCTTCCTGAGCGCCCGGAAGCTTCTCCAGGAGTTCGGCGACCGGACCTTCGGGAAAGTCCTTTTGCAGGAAAGCAAGGATATGGCCGATCGCGATCCTGGCGACCTCGGCCTCGACGCCAAGCGCGGCGGCGATACGGGCAATCAATTCATCCATCGGCGTTCTCCAAAGCTGAAATTCAACCCTTGTCCAGTCCATAGAGCGCGTGCAGCGTGTGCACGGCAAGTTCGGTGTAGGCCGCGTCGATCAGCACCGAGAACTTGATTTCCGAGGTGGTGATGGCGCGGATATTGATGCCTTTTTCGGCGAGCGCCTTGAAGCCCTCGGCGGCGACGCCAGCATGGCTGCGCATGCCGATGCCGATGGCCGACACTTTAGCCACGTCGTTGGCGCCCGTGAGACTGGCGTAGCCGATGCTGTCCTTGGCCTTCTCTAGTATCGTTCTCGCACGCTCGAACTCGGCGGCCGACACGGTGAACGTCATGTCGGTCATGGCGTCCTCGCCCGCCACCTGGACGATCATGTCTACATTGACGCCGGCCTCCGCAAGCGGCAGGAACACCGCCGCTGCGACGCCCGGCTTATCGGCGACGCGCCGCAAGGTGATCTGCGCTTCGTCCCGCGAAAAGGCGACGCCGGTGACGACTTTGGTTTCCATGATATCCTCCTCGTTGCAGATCAGCGTGCCGCTGTTGGGACGTTCGGGATCATCAAACGACGAGCGCACGTAGGTCGGCACTTTGTGCACCAGGGCGGCCTCCACCGATCGGACTTGCAGCACCTTGGCGCCGAGCGAGGCCATTTCGAGCATCTCCTCGAAAGCGATGCGCTCCATGCGGCGCGCCTTATGCACGACGCGCGGGTCGGTCGTATAGACGCCGTCGACATCTGTGTATATGTCGCAGCGATCGGCGTTGATCGCCGCGGCGAGCGCGACCGCGCTGGTGTCGGAGCCGCCGCGCCCGAGCGTCGTGATGCGTCCCGTCGGCTCGTGCAGGCCCTGAAAGCCTGCGACCACGGCCACTTCCCGGCGCAGCGCGAAACCTTCGATGATTTTCGCGCCTTCGATCGACGTAATGCGCGCGGCGCCATGCGCGTCCGAGGTGAGAATCGGCGCCTGCCATCCCAGCCAGGACCGCGCCGGCACTCCCAATTGCTGCAAGGCGATGGCCAAGAGGCCGGCCGTGACCTGTTCGCCCGCGGCGACGACCGCGTCGTATTCGCGTTGATCGTACAGCGGCGCGGCCTCCTTGCACCAGGCCGCGAGCTCGTCAGTCTTGCCGGCCATGGCCGAAACGACAACGGCGACGTCGGCGCCGGCGTCAACCTCCCGCTTCACATGGCGCGCGACATTGCGGATGCGCTGGACATTGGCGACGGATGTGCCGCCGAATTTCATAACGAGACGGGTCATGCGGAACCGGGTGGGAGGAAAACAAGCTCCAGGTTCGCGACGCGAACCATGTCGGCCGCTCGCATCCGGCAGAAAGCGGGCGTATATGTGACGGCGCCGGCGACGGTGTCAACGGCGGGCGGAGCTACGCGGCGCCCGCGCCCCGTTTGACCAGCAAATGAAAGAGGACCACTTGCCGCACACTCAACCGCATCCCCATTCCGCCAGCGTCAACCGCGCGGACGTCGATCGTTTCGAC
>JACOUB010000041.1 GCA_016178015.1 Methylocystis sp.
AAGGGGCCGTCTCGAAGGACGAGGAAATCGTTCTAATCGCCTTTGGCCGTGCTTCGAGACGGCGGCTGCGCCGCCTCCTCAGCGTGAGGGCGAAGACTATGGTCCTTTCGCTCACGCCGCCATGGCTTCGTCGAGCAAGAACTTAAGCTGCGCCAGATGTTTCGACATCGTGCCCGCCGCCGTCGCCGCCGAAGCGGGACGTCCGACATAACGCGCGCGTTTGGCCTTGCCGCCTGCCTGCGTCAACACCCATTCGAGATAAGGCTCAACGAAGAACCAGGCGCCCATGTTCTTAGGCTCTTCCTGGCACCAGCAGACATCCGCCTGCTTGAAGCGCGCCAACACCGAAACGAGGCTCTTCAACGGGAACGGATAGAGCTGTTCGACGCGCAGCAGATAGACATCGTCGAGCCCGCGGCTTTCGCGCTCCTCGAGGAGATCGTAATAGACCTTGCCGGCGCACAAGATGACGCGGCGAATCTTGCTGTCGCCGATGAGCCGCAGCTTGTCGGTCGGCGCGGTCTGCGCGTCGTCGAGCAGCAGTCGTTGAAAACGCGCGCCCTCGCCCATCTCGTCCAGCCGCGATACGCAACGCTTGTGACGCAACAGCGATTTCGGCGTCATCGCCAGCAGCGGCTTGCGAATGTCGCGATGCAGCTGGCGGCGTAGAATGTGGAAAAAATTGGCCGGCGTCGAGCAACTGACGACCTGCATATTGTCCTCGGCGCACATTTGCAGAAAACGCTCCAGCCGCGCCGAGGAATGTTCCGGTCCTTGCCCTTCGTAACCGTGCGGCAACAGACAAACGAGCCCCGACATGCGCAACCATTTGCGCTCGCCGGCCGACACGAACTGATCGAACACCACTTGTGCGCCATTGGCGAAATCGCCGAACTGCGCCTCCCACAGCACCAGCGTGTCTGGCTCAGCTAGCGAATAACCGTATTCGAAACCCAGCACCGCCTCTTCCGACAGCATCGAATTGACGACCTCGAAGCGGCCCTGTTCGCCGCCAAGATGCTCGAGCGGCACATAGCGCGCCTCGTTCTCTTGATCGAACAGCACGGCGTGACGCTGCGAAAAGGTGCCGCGTTCAGAGTCCTGACCTGAAAGGCGGACATTGACGCCTTCCCTGAGCAGCGAAGCGAAAGCCAGCATTTCGGCGCTCGCCCAGTCGACGCCGGCGCCGGCCTCGATCGCCGCACGACGCGCGTCGAGAAAGCGCTTAATCGTGCGATGCACATGGAATTCGTCAGGAACGACGGTAATTTTGGCGCCGATATCCCGAAGCGTGTCCAGCGCAACGCCGGTCTTGCCGCGCCGCTCGTCCTCGGAGGATTGATAGCCCGGCTTCAGCCCGGCCCAGCGTCCGTCGAGCCAATCGGCTTTGTTCGGCCGATAGCTCTGCGCCGCCTGGTGCTCGAGGTCCAGATGCGCGCGCCACTTGCTCTTCATCGCATCGATGTCGTCGCGGTTGACTTGGCCTTCATCAATCAGTTTGTCGCCGTAGATTTCGAGCGTCGTTTTATGGGCTTCGATCTTCTTGTACATCAGCGGCTGCGTGAACGCCGGCTCGTCGCCTTCGTTATGGCCGAAGCGGCGGTAGCACCACATGTCGATGACCACGGGCTTTTGGAACTTCTGCCGAAATTCGGTGGCGACGCGCGCCGCGAAGACGACCGCCTCGGGATCGTCGCCATTGACGTGGAAGATCGGCGCCTCCACCATTTTGGCGACGTCGGACGGGTAGGGCGACGAGCGCGAATAACGTGGATAGGTGGTGAAGCCGATCTGATTGTTGATGATGAAATGCAGCGAACCGCCGGTGCGATGACCCTTGAGGCCGGACAGACCGAAACATTCGGCGACCACGCCCTGACCCGCAAACGCCGCATCGCCGTGAATGAGCAATGGCAGCACCGCGCGCCGATCATGATCCGGGCAACCATGCTGATCTTGCTTCGCCCGCACCTTGCCGAGCACCACCGGATCGACAATCTCGAGATGCGACGGGTTGGCGGTCAGCGACAGATGCACCTTGTTGCCGTCGAATTCGCGGTCGGACGAGGCGCCGAGGTGATATTTGACGTCGCCCGAGCCTTCCACCTCGTCGGGGAGGACGGAACCGCCCTTGAACTCGTTGAACAGGGCGCGATGCGGCTTGCCCATCACTTGGCACAGCACGTTGAGGCGGCCGCGATGCGCCATGCCGAGCACGACTTCCTTGACGCCGAGCGCGCCGCCACGCTTGAGAATCTGCTCCAGCGCCGGAACGATCGACTCCGCGCCGTCGAGGCCGAAACGCTTGGTGCCGGTATATTTCACGTCGAGAAACTTTTCGAACCCTTCGGCCTCGATGAGCTTGCGCAGGATGGCGCGCTTGCCCTTGCTGGTGAAGACGATCTCCTTCTTCGGCCCTTCGATGCGCGCTTGCATCCAGGCCTTCTCCTGCGGATTCGACATATGCATGAATTCGAAACCGAGGGGCCCGCAATAGGTGCGCCGCAGGATCGTCACCATCTCGAAAACGCTGGCGTATTTCAGCCCCAGGACGCCGTCGATGAAAATCTGGCGATCGTAATCTTCGTCCTTGAAGCCATAGGTGGCGGGGTGCAATTCGCCGTGATCATGCGGTTGCTCCAGTCCCAGCGGATCGAGATTGGCGTGCAAATGGCCGCGCATGCGATAGGCGCGGATCATCATCAGCGCGCGCACGCTGTCGCGCGTCGCCTGCTGAACCTCCTCCCCAGACAGGATTTGAGCGACGCCGCCCGCCGGCGCTGTTGCGGCGGGCGGGCGCGCCGCGGCGCTCGCCTCGCCAGCTGGCGCTGGCGCCAGTTCGCCGGCGGCGACGCTTGGCCGCTCCGGCCGCGCCCATGACGGTCCAGAGGGCGCCCTTGCGCTCGCCGCCGCGCCGAGCGTGGCGAAGAACTCCCGCCACCTCGGCCCCACCGAGTTCGGATCGGCTTCAAAGGCGGCCAGCAGATTTTCGATATAGGCCGCGTCGACCCCTTGCAAGAACGAAGTCTGCGCCAACAAATCGTTGGGCGTCGTCGCCCCGCCGGCTTCCGCCGGACCGCCGCCGCCATTCGTCTCGAGACGCGCCATGGTTTCTGCCCAGCGCGGGACGGTCATCTCACCCATGCAGCGTTTCCACCAATGTCTTGCCCAGCCGCGCCGGCGAGGGCGCGACGATGATTCCCGCACGCTGCATCGCCGCGATCTTGCTTTCGGCGTCGCCCTTGCCCCCCGAAATGATCGCCCCAGCGTGCCCCATGCGGCGGCCACGCGGCGCGGTGCGGCCGGCGATGAAGGCGACCACCGGCTTGTTGCGGCCGCGCGCCGCTTCGTCCTTCAGGAACTGCGCCGCGTCCTCTTCGGCCGAGCCGCCGATCTCGCCGATCATGATGATTGATTTGGTGGCGGCGTCGGCCAGAAACAACTCCAGCACCTCGACGAAATCGGCGCCCTTGACCGGATCGCCGCCGATCCCGACGGCGCTCGTCTGGCCGAGGCCCTCCCGCGTCGTCTGGAACACCGCCTCGTAGGTCAAGGTGCCGGAGCGCGAGACGACGCCGACCGAACCCTTGCGGAAGATATTGCCCGGCATGATGCCGATCTTGCATTCGCCGGCGGTGACGACGCCGGGACAATTGGGGCCGATGAGGCGGGACCTTGACCCCGACAGCGCGCGCTTGACGCGGATCATGTCGTGGACCGGAATGCCTTCGGTAATGGCGACGATGAGCCGAATTTCGGCGTCGATCGCCTCGCAGATGGCGTCGGCGGCGCCAGCGGGCGGCACGTAGACGACGCTGGCGTCGGCCCCGGTCTTTCGGCGCGCCTCGGCGACCGTATCGAACACGGGCAGCCCCAGATGCTGCGAGCCGCCCTTGCCGGGCGACACCCCGCCAACCATGCGCGTGCCGTAGGCGATCGCCTGTTCGGAATGAAACGTGCCGTGCTTGCCGGTGAAGCCTTGGCAAATGACCCTGGTGTTCTTGTCGATAAGGACGGACATAAAATGAAGCCCCCAGGAGCCGACCCCCTTCCACGCGGGCGACCACGATTCGTAACCTTAACCTATTGAGAACAGCAGCTCGTTTCAAGGAGCAGGAGAGTTCGCGGCAGCGCAGCTATACCGCGACGATTATGGTCGCGGCGCGAAAAGCTGCAAGAGGAGCGTCCCCGGCGCCTTGATCGCCAGAGCAAAGGCGGCGACTATGGGAGGGGAGAATCGCATGGCGGATGGGTGGAAGAATAGGCTCTATTACGGCGACAATCTCGTTATTTTACGCGAACACATCGCCGATGAGAGCGTCGATCTCATCTATCTCGATCCGCCGTTCAATTCGAACGCCACCTATAATGTGCTGTTCAAATCGCCGACCGGCGAGGCTAGCCCGGCGCAGATCGAAGCTTTCGGCGACACCTGGCACTGGAACGAGACAGCCGAACGAGCGTTCGACGAGGTTCTGACGAGCGGCAACACGGACGCCGCCGAGATGCTGCGCGCAATGCGCTCGTTCCTCAAAGAGAACGACATGATGGCTTATCTCGCCATGATGGCTGTCCGACTGCTCGAACTGCATCGCGTGCTGAAGCCGACCGGCTCGCTCTACCTGCATTGCGACCCCACCGCGAGCCATTATCTGAAGATTTTACTGGATGCGGTGTTTGGGAAGACGAATTTTAAGAATGAAATCATTTGGCGGCGTAGCCATCCAAAAGGACACGCCTTCACTAGGTTTGCAACCACACATGACATAGTCTTCTCGTATGCAAAAGACGCGTCAAAATGGAAATGGAATTCGATTTATGTTCCTCACGATATCGAACGAGCAGCAAAGCAATATTGTCTCGTTGACGAAAATGGGCGTCGATATCAACTCACCTCCCTACTCAACCCAAATACGAATCGACCGAACCTTACATACGAGTTCAAAGGAGTTACAAAAGTATGGCGCTGGACGAAGGAACGGATGGAGGAAGCGGATCGCAATGGGTTGATTATTTTACCAAAGGGCGGCGAGCGGATACCGCGATTCAAACGGTATTTCGACGAACAAGAAGGAATTCCCATAGGGGATGTGTGGGTTGACATTGAGATGGCGTCTGGGGAGGAACGCCTCGGCTACCCCACTCAAAAGCCGCTCGCGCTGCTCGAGCGCATCATCGAAGCCTCATCCAACCCCGGCGACGTGACGCTCGATCCCTTTTGCGGCTGCGGCACCACGGTCCACGCGGCGCAAAAGCTCGATCGCAAGTGGATCGGCATCGACATCACTCACATTGCCATCAGACTTATCCGGCGCCGTCTGATCGACGCTTTTCCGCAAGCGAAATTCGACGTGCTCGGCGTGCCGCGCGATCTCGGCGCGGCGCAGGAATTGGCCAACGCCGACAAGCATCAATTCCAGCTCTGGGCGCTGTCGATGATCGAGGCCCAGCCGTTCAAAGGCGGGCGCAAGGGCGCAGACGGCGGCGTCGACGGCTATCTCTATTTCAAGCCCGACGGCAAGACGACCGAAAAGGCCGTCGTTTCCGTAAAAGGCGGCGGCAATGTCGGCGTCTCCATGATCCGCGATCTCATCGCGACAGTCGATCGCGAAGACGCCAAGATCGGCGTGTTCCTCACCCTGGAAGACCCGACGACGACGATGCGCCGTGAGGCCAGCGCAGCCGGGCTCTACACGAGCCCACTGCACGGCAAATTCGAGAAAATTCAGATTCTCACCATCGAAGACGTATTCGCCGGCGCGAGGCCGCACATGCCATGGATCGACCCCAGCGTGTTCAAAAAGGCCAAGCGCGAGCAATTAGAAAAACAGGCGGACCTCGATTTGTAGGCGCTAAGCTTTCGGGCGAGCCTTGAGCTTCGCAAATCGGGATTCATCCCGTGTTCAGCCGTAATGCGCGATAGGTCCAGCCGGACCCTATGTGTTAGAGGATCGCTTCGGCCGACCGGCTGCGGCTCCGCCAATAACCGAGCGACTCCGACGGATTTAACGAGGACTGAGCGTGTTACAGCAAAGCATCGCCCAAGATTCGGGCGTCAAGGCCCTCGACCCCCGCCGTGAGCGGCGAGACCACGACGCCTTGCCGGCCGCGACAGGCGTAAAAAACGCCGTGCTGCGGGGCAAGGTCATGCCGCATCTGCTGCGCGACGAATTGCTGTGTGAAATTTTTGCGGCCAGCGTCAGGGCGACGCCCAACGCCTTGGCCATGCTGACGCTCGAGCGTCGCTTCACCTATCGCGAGGCGGACGCCCAGGCTGACGCCATCGCGCGCGGCTTGGCGGCGCGCGACATCGGCCCGGGCGACGTCGTCGGCCTGTGGATGGCGCGCGGGCCGGAGCTGCTGGTCGCGCAAATCGCCATCGCCAAGACCGGCGCGGCGTGGCTGCCTTTCGACGCCGACGCGCCCATCGAGCGCATCGCCGTGTGTCTCGCGGACGCCGCCGCCAAGGGGCTGCTGACCTCGAAAGACTTCGCCGCCAAGGGCGGATCGTTGCTGGCGACGGCGGCGCTGGTCGACGAAGAGATCGCCATTCCTGGCGACGGCGCGCTCCCCGATCCGCGCGCGCTCGGCGCGACGCCCGACCATCCGGCCTATCTCATCTATACCTCGGGCTCGACCGGGACGCCCAAGGGCATCGTCGTCACCTCCCGCAACATCTGCCATTATCTGCGCGCCGCCAATGAGGTCTACGGCGTCACATCCTCCGATGTCGTGTTCCAGGGCACCTCGGTCGCCTTCGATCTGTCGATGGAGGAAATCTGGATTCCTTATCTCGCCGGCGCGACGTTGTTTGTTGCGACGCCGCAGATCATGGCCGAAACCGAGGCCCTGCCGGACATCATGGAGGAGGCGGGCGTCACCGTGCTCGACACGGTGCCGACCCTGCTCGCGGTGCTGCCGCGCGACGTGACGACGCTCAAGACCATCGTTCTTGGTGGCGAGGCTTGCCCGCCCTCGGTTGTCGAACGCTGGACGCGTATCGGGCGAACCATCTACAACAGTTATGGGCCGACCGAGGCGACCGTGGTCGCAACCGTAGCCGAGGTATGGCCCAACGAGGCGGTCACCATCGGGCGCCCTCTTCCCAACTACAGTTGCTACGTCGCCAGCGAGACGCTGGAGCTGTTGGCGCCGGGGCAGGAGGGCGAACTGCTGATCGGCGGTCCCGGCGTGGCGCGCGGCTATGTGCGGCGCGACGAGCTGACGGCGCAAAAATTCATCGTCAATCCGTTCGACTCGGACGGCTTCGATCCGATCCTCTATCGGTCGGGCGACGCCGTGGCGCTCGATGAAAACGGCAACTTGAGCTTTCGCGGCCGCATCGACGATCAGATCAAGATTCGCGGATTTCGCGTCGAACTCGGCGAGATCGAGGCGGCGCTCGGCCAGCACCGCCATATCCGGCAGGCCGCCGTGGTGTTGCGCAACGAATCCGGCCTCGACGAACTGGTGGCCTTTCTCGTCGCCGAACAAGCGCTGCTTCCGGAGTCGCGCGATTTGCGCGCGCGGTTGCGCGAGCGTCTGCCGTCCTACATGGTTCCATCGCGCTACGAGATCGTCGCGACGCTGCCCAAGCTCCCGTCCGGCAAGGTCGATCGCAAAGCTTTGACGCGCGTGGCGCTGACCGCGCCGGCGGCGAGCCACGAAGCGGAAGAACAACCGCGCAGCGCAACCGAGGCAAAACTGCTTGAGGCCGCCAAGCGCGTCTTGCCACCCGGCGCCATCGCCTTCGACGCCGATTTCTTCACCGATCTCGGCGGGCACTCGCTGCTTGCCGCGCGCTTTATTTCTGTTGTGCGCGAGACGCCGCGGCTCGCCTCCATCACCTTGCAGGACATGTATAGCCAGCGCACGCTGCGCGCGCTGGCCGCGCATCTCGACGGCAAAGCGCAGGCGAACCAACCGCAACGCGATCTCTCCTTCACGCCGCCG
>JACOUB010000049.1 GCA_016178015.1 Methylocystis sp.
CGGCTGCCGGCGCCGTCGAGCGACAGCAAAATAACAAATCCGCTGATCAGGAAAAAGACGGCGACCCCTATCCAGGCGAGATTGAAAACGGAATAGGCGGCGTCGACCGCCGCCGGAAAAGGCACTGCCGGGATCGGTTCCGCCATAATGAGCGTGGCGACGGCCGGCGCGCCCTCCAGATACAGCACGGTGAAGTGTCCCAACACCACCACGAGAGCCGCCAGCCCGCGCAAAAGATCGGCGAACGCCAATCGATTCGTTTCCAGATGCAATGGCGCCCCCGATGGCCGACGTTCAATGTCAATCTATACCGCTTTGGTTTCCCTATACCGCTTTGGTTTTACGGGCAACCTTGGGGCCGCGTCGGCGCGCCGTCTCCGCGCGCGGATATGGCGAGCCGACGCACTGCGAAAAACCCAAAAAACTGCAACCCATGTAACCGGATAGTTCTGTCACCTCTCTATCGGTCGGACTGCGCCCAATCGATTCGCTTATTTGTGGACGGCGCCCTGATTCCTCGCGGGTTTTGCCTCCATGGAGGGCTTCGATCTTGTGGACGGCGCGCGGGAATTTGACAGCGCCCTTGCGATAGCGGTCTAGAGGGCTCAATCTTCTGGCCCGCCGAGTCGGGCAGATGGGCCGACAGGCGTCCGGGCGCGGGTGAGGCGGATGGTGCTGGAACAGGCGTTCGAAATCGCTGGCGAGGCCGACCGGGGCGAGGGGGAGCGCGCCTTTCTCGTCGACGTCGACGGCTTCGAGGGGCCGCTCGACCTTTTGCTCGAGCTGGCCCGCCGGCAGAAGGTCGATCTGGCGCGGATTTCCATCCTGGCGCTGGCGGAACAATATCTCGCCTTCATCGAGGCGGCGCGGCGGGTGCGGCTGGAGCTGGCCGCCGACTATCTGGTGATGGCCGCCTGGCTCGCCTATCTTAAATCGCGGCTGCTGCTGCCCGAGCCGCCCAAGGGCGACGAGCCTTCGGCGTCGGAACTCGCAACCGCGCTGGCCGAGCGTCTGCGCCGGCTGGAGGCGATGCGCGCCGCCGCCGAGCAACTGGTCGGTCGGGCGCGGCTCGGGCGCGACATGTTTCTGCGGGGGAGGCCGGAGGGCGTCGTGACGACGACCGCGCCGCGGTTTCAGGCGTCGCTCTATGATCTGCTATCGGCCTATGCGCGGCAGCGTCAAAAGCACGCGCAGTCCCGGGTGACGCTGCGCCAACGCAATGTCTGGTCGCTGGTCGAGGCGCGCGAGGCGCTGGAGCGCTTGGCGAGCGTCGCCTTGCAATGGACGGTCCTTGACGATTATCTCCGGGCGTTTTGCCTCGACAGGGCGGCGGCGCGCACGGTCACAGCCTCGGCTTTTTCGGCCGCGCTGGAGATGGTGCGCGAAGGCCGCTTCGACATCAGGCAAGATCGCCCCTTCGCCCCCCTTTGGGTGAGGCGCAGGGCGGCGGACCGCGAGCCTTCAGGCTCGCATGAAATGTCGGGCGCACGGCGCGCCTGAAGGCGCGCGGTCCAAAGGAGAGATATTTTGGCGCAGGCGGTAAAATCTTTCGACTTGTTCGAGGAGCGCGACGAGGACGCGTTCGCCCGAAGGGAAGAAGCGCTGCGCGAAGCGGCGCGCATCGCTGAGGCGTTGCTGTTCGCCGCCGGCGAACCGCTCGATGAGACGGAGATCGCCCGCCGCTTGCCGGACGGAACCGACGTCGCCGCCGTCTTGCAGCGCCTGCGCGAGGATTACGCGGAGCGCGGCGTCAATCTGACGCGCGCCGGCAGAAAATGGTTCTTCCGCACCGCGGCCGACCTCGGCTGGATCTTGGCGCGCGAGCAGGCGGAAGACCGGAAGCTGTCGCGCGCGGCGCTGGAGACGCTCGCCATTATCGCCTATCACCAGCCGGCGACGCGCGCCGAGATCGAGGAGATCAGGGGCGTCGCGATCTCCAAGGGCACGCTCGACGTGCTGCTCGAAACGAACTGGATCAGATTGCGCGGGCGCCGGCGCGCGCCGGGACGCCCGATCACCTATGGCACGACCGACGCCTTCCTCATGCATTTCGGGCTGGAGCAGATCGGCGATTTGCCGGGCCTCGACGAATTGAAGGGCGCCGGCCTGTTCGAGGGCCGTCTGCCGAAGGGCTTCGGCGTGCCGCAGCCCTCAGACGACGCGGCGTTGCAGGACGACGAAGAGCCGTTGGAGGCGGAGGGCGTCGAATTGCTGGAGGTGGAGTTTCCGGAAGAGCCGGAGCCGCCGGAAGAGCCAGAGGGCGAGTTGGAGGAGTAATGCCAACAGCGGCCTGACGCTGATCCATCATGCGCGTCATGGCCGGGCTTGACCCGGCCATCCACGTCTTTAACAAAGGAAAAAAGGCGTGGATGCCCGCGACAAGCGCGGGCATGACGGGTCGCTGTTTATCGCCGTTGGTATCAAAGCGCACCTTCTCCTGATGTCCGTCCCACACTCGTCGGCCCGCCTCCCCTTATCCCCTATTTACTTGTTTTTGCGCAGCCGGCGTCTTAGGTTCCGGGCGCCTCGGTGGGCTTGTGCGGCCTTGAGGACAAGCTGGAGGTTCTCGCCATGGGCGGTCTGTCGATTTGGCATTGGATCATCGTCGGCGGCGTGGTGTTCATCCTGTTTGGCGGCAGGTTCAAGATTTCCGACGTGATGACCGATGTCGCCAAGGGCATCAAGGCCTTCAAGAAGGGCATGGCCGAGGAGGAGCCGAGCGCGCCGTCTTCGGTCGAGACGGTCAACAGTCTCGAGGCGGCCAAGAGTCTCGAGACGCCTCTCGAGACGCCCGCGACTGTCGAGCGGCGGTCGGCGGAACCGGCGGCCAAGACGCCGGGCGGCGACAAGGTCTGATAAGGTCCGCGCCGATCTTGCTCCAGCCGCGCCCTCGCGCAGGTTTCGTTCGTATGTTTGATCTCGACGCCGGCAAGCTCATCGTCATCGCCATCGTCGCGCTGATCGCGATTCCCTCCAAGGATTTGCCGCGCGTGTTGCGGCAACTCGGCCTGATGGCCGGCAAGATGCGGCGCATGGCCGGCGAGTTCCAGGGCCAGTTCATGGACGCCATGCGCGAGGCCGAACTGCCGGACGTGCGCAAGGATTTGCGCGAGGCCGCCGACAGCGCCAGGGTCGATGTGGCCTTCGATCCGCTGGCCGATATGCGCAAGCAGATCGCTGGCGCGGTGGCGCCGCAACCGCCGGCGCCGCCCGCGCGCGAGCCTCCGCCTGAGGACGCCGGTAAATGACCGACGCCGACATCGAGGCGACCAAGGCGCCGCTCATCGAACATCTGATGGAACTGCGCGAGCGGCTGATCCGGGCGCTCATGGCCTTTCTGGCGATGTTCGTCGTTTGCTTCTTTTTTGCGAGGAACATCTATAATCTTCTGGTCATCCCCTACACGCAAGCGGCGGGACCGGAAGCCAAGCTCATCTACACCGCGCCGCAGGAATATTTCTTCACGCAGATGAAAGTGGCGATGTTCGCCGCGGCGTTTCTGTCTTGCCCGATCGTGTTCGGCCAGCTTTACGCCTTCGTCGCGCCGGGGCTTTATAAGCGCGAGCGCGCCGCCTTCCGTCCCTATCTGTTCGCGACGCCGATCTTCTTCGCGCTCGGCGCGCTGGTCGTCTATTTCGTGGTTATGCCCAATCTGCTGCATTTCTTCATCTCCATGCAGCAGGCCAACGAGCCGGGCAAAGCGCAGATCGAACTGCTGCCGCGCGTTTCGGAATATCTGTCGCTCATCATGACGCTGGTGTTTGCTTTCGGCATCGTCTTCCAGTTGCCGGTGGCGCTGACCCTGCTCGGGCAGGTCGGCATCGTTTCCTCGCAGTTCCTGGCCGAGAAGCGGCGTTATGCGATCGTCATCGTGTTCATCGTTGCGGCGATTTTGACGCCGCCCGACGTGTTCAGCCAAGTCGCGCTCGCGGTTCCGGGCGTGCTGCTCTATGAGGCGTCGATTTATTCCGTGCGCATGGTGGAGAAGAAGAGGGGAGTTGGGCAGTCGGCAGTCGGCAGTGGGCATTGAGCGACAATTCGCGTTTACTGCCGATTGCCTACTGCCTACTGCCCTAAAGGGCTTTTTCATGTACGATATCAAATGGATTCGCGACAACGCGGCCGTTTTCGAGGAGGGCCGCGAGCGGCGTGGGCTCGAGCCCTTGTCAGAAAGGCTTTTCGAACTCGACGACGCGCGGCGCGCGGCGATCGCCAAATTGCAAGCCGCGCAAGAACGCCGCAACGCGGCGTCGAAAGAGATCGGCCTCGCCCTGCGCGAGAAGAACCAAGCTCGCGCCGAGGAGTTGAAGGCCGAGGTCGCCAGGATCAAGGACGATTTTCCGAAATGGGAGCAGGAGGAGCGCGAGGCGGTCGCCGCTCTGGATATGGCGCTTAGCTATATTCCCAATATCCCGCTGGATAGCGTGCCGGACGGCGATGATGAGTACGCCAATGTCGAGGTCTCGCGCTGGGGCGAACCGCGTAAATTCGATTTTGCGCCGCCGCACAAATTCGATTTTGCGAAGGAGCATTTCGACATCGGCGAGGGCCTGGGGATGATGGATTTCGAGGCGGCCGCCAAGCTTTCCGGCGCGCGCTTCGTCGTCATCAAAGGCCCGCTCGCGAGATTGGAACGCGCCCTAGCGCAATTCATGCTCGATTTGCATACGAGCGAACATGGTTACACGGAGGTAAATCCGCCGCTCTTGGTGCGCGAGGACGCCATGTTTGGCACGGCCCAACTGCCGAAGTTCTATGATGACCAGTTTTCGGCGGCGCGGAAGAAGACGCACGTGGAATTTTTTAATGAAGTGGTCGACCATATAACTGAGGATGAGAGGGCGCAACTGAAGGCGGGCAATTTGTCATTTGAACAAGTACTTGACGCCGCACTCGAGCGCGCGCCGACACAGGAGTGTTTCTGGCTCATCCCCACCGCCGAAGTGCCTCTCACCAACCTCGTGCGCGAGAGCATCCTCGACGAAGCGCAATTGCCGCTGCGTTTCACCGCCGGCACCTATTGCTTTCGCGCGGAAGCGGGCGCCGCCGGCAAAGACACGCGCGGCATGATCCGCCAGCATCAGTTCTACAAGGTCGAACTCGTGTCGATCACGACGCCCGAGCAATCGCTCGCAGAGCACGAGCGCATGACCGCTTGCGCCGAAAAGGTGTTGCAACTCCTCGAGCTTCCCTATCGCAAGGTGAACCTTTGCACCGGCGATTTGGGTTTCGCCAGCCAAAAAACTTACGATCTCGAAGTCTGGCTGCCGGGGCAGGGGAAGTATCGCGAGATTTCGTCTTGTTCGGTCTGCGGCGATTTCCAGGCGCGGCGCATGAACGCCCGCTACCGGCCCGCTGGGGGCAAGAACACGCGGTTCGTCCACACGCTCAACGGTTCGGGCGTCGCCGTGGGGCGGGCGCTCGTCGCAGTGCTGGAGAATTACCAGGAGGCCGACGGCGCCGTCACAGTGCCCACGGTGCTGCGGCCTTACATGGGCGGGTTGGAGCGCATCGCGTGACCCTCTTCACCAAGCTACGGCGTTCCCACATCTGATGTTCCGAATGTTGCAGAACGGGCGCGCCCCTCTCCCCGCTCGCGGGGAGAGGTTGGGTGAGGGGCCAGGGGATTAGCGTAACGCGGCGAATGCACAAGCATCGGCGACACATCATCAATGACGATTGCGGCCAATCGCCCAGCCCCTCACCTCACCTCTCCCCGCAAGCGGGGAGAGGGGGTGGCGACGCGCCGCCTCGGGAGGATTGCTTCCGTTCAATCCCGTAGCTTCACCACGGCAGTCTCGCTTCGCCGCGATGGATCGCCTCGGCCAAGGGGGTGAATTTTCCGTCCGGCCCGTGCAAGACGAGCGGCGGCAAAAGCGCCAGCGGCGCCTTCGAGCCTTTGACGCCGCGCAGCACAATGCGCGTCGCCGTTTCGCCGGCGCGCGCCGCGATCGGCAGGATGGCGAGGCCGCCGAGGCGCCCGGCGACGCTCTCGAGACACTCGGTCAGAGCGTCGGCGCGGTGGATCATCACCAAGGTTCCGCCGGGCGCGAGCAGGGCGAGGCAGGCGCGAACCCAGGGGCGCAGCCCGCCGGCGCTCACATGCGCGAGCGCCTTCGCCGCATCGGGAGACGCGCGCGCGCGCCCCTTCGTGAGATAGGGCGGATTGGTGAGAACCAGCTCGGCGCGTTCGTTTGCGAGGCCCGCCGCGCGGCGCGACGCCGGATCGAGCACATCGGCCTCGTAGACCTCGACGCGCCCCGCGAAGCCGTTGGCGGCGATGTTGTCGCGCGCCAGGGCGCAGGCGCCGGGGTCGATCTCGACGAGGCCGATCGACGCCTTCGGCGCCAACAGCGCCGCGCCAAGGCCCACGGCGCCCGTTCCCGCCCCGACGTCGAGCGCCAAGCCCCTCGTTGCCGCCGGTGTCGCGGCGGCGAGCAGAACGGCGTCCGTGCCGGCTCTATGGCCACGCGGCGTTTGCCGCAGGCGCAGCTTTCCGCCCAGAAAACCGTCGGGCTCTGGCGATGCGTGTTCGGCGCTCCGAAGGGGGCTCATCGCCGGCGAAACTGTCACCCGTCGGCCGCCCGCGCAAGCGCGGCGTCGAATGTCGCGGGCGCGACTTGCCGCCCGCCAGCCGAGGCCTTAAGTTCGCTCCGCGTTCGCGACGGCTAAGGGGGCTACGTGGGTATCGCCATTCCGCTCGAAGACAGGAAACAGAAGGCGACCGGCCTCGACACTCTGCTAGAGCTCATCAGGCCCGATCTGGACCGGGTCAATCAACTGATCCTGACCCGCACCGGCTCCGACGTGACGACCATCCCGGAGGTCGCCAATCATCTCATCTCGGCGGGCGGCAAGCGTCTGCGCCCGATGCTGGTGCTGGCGACGGCCGGCATGTGCGGCTATCGCGGCGACGGCCATATCAAATTCGCCGCCGGCATCGAATTCATGCACACCGCGACCTTGTTGCACGACGACGTGGTGGACGAGAGCGAGATGCGTCGCGGCAAGATCGCCGCGCGCCTGCTGTGGGGCAATGAGACGTGCGTGCTGGTCGGCGATTTTCTGCTCGGCAACGCCTTCAAGATGATGGTGGAAACGGGCGCGCTGCGCTGTCTCGAGGTGGTGTCCACGGCCGCCGCGGTAATCGCCGAAGGCGAGATCTTGCAGCTCAACGCCGCCAAGGACACCAAGACGACCATGGACGCCTATATGGCGGTCATCCGCTCCAAGACGGCGGAGCTGTTCGCCGCCGCGGCCGAAATCGGTCCGATCCTCGGCGGTCGTTGCCAAGCCGACGAGGCCGCTTGCCGCAGCTACGGCATGAACCTCGGCATGGCCTTCCAGCTTATCGACGACGCGCTGGACTACGGCGGCTCGTCCGCGCAGCTTGGCAAGAATGTCGGCGATGATTTCCGCGAAGGCAAAATCACCCTGCCGGTCGTCTTGGCCTTCCGGCGCGGCGATGAGCAAGAGCGCGAGTTCTGGCGGCGCACGCTGGAGCGAGGCGACATCAGGGGCGGCGACATCGAAATCGCCTGCGCCACGATGCGCAAACACAAGGCGCTGGAGGAGACGATCGAGCGCGCCGGTCAGTACGGCGCCATCGCCCGCGACGCGCTTTGCATCTTCCCGGCGTCGCCTTGGAAGGCGGCGCTGCTCGACGTCGTCGATTTCTGCGTCGAGCGCGTCTATTGAACCAGCGGCCCTCAGCGGGCCATCACCTCTCCCCGCTTGCGGGGAGAGGTCGAGCGAAGCGAGGGTGAGGGGCTTGGGGTTTTGCCGGGGATGCTGCGGATTCGCGGGCGCCTGCGGCTTTCATCAGCGTTTTTGAGAATACCCCCGGCCCCTCACCCCAACCCTCTCCCCGCGGGCGGGGAGAGGGAGAAATCAGAGCGGATCACCCCGTTATTTCCCGTCGTGCTCCGCTTCGCTTTCCGAGCCGTGGCGCCGCCAGTAACCGGCGCCCCAACGGCCATGGCCGCGTTCGGAGGCGGCGGCGCGCAGCAGAGGCCCGAAGCGCCGCTTCTGCCCCTCGTCGAGGCTGTCGTAGAGAGGCTTGGCCACATCCGCTAGTTTTTCTAACTCTGCGGCGCGCGCGGCCAAGCGCTGCGCGCCCCGCCGCAGATTCTCGAGCGCGTCGCGACGCTCGTGAGCTTCCTTGGCCTTTTGCCGCTCGGCGAACCGCTCGGCCCGCGCTTTCGCCTGATCGCGGATCGTCGCCTCGAGCTTGGGCCAGTTCTTTTCTTGGTCTGGCGTCAGTTTGAGGCCAGCCTTCAAGGCGGCGACGCGGGCTTCCGTATAAGCGGCGGCGTCTTCCGCCGAAACCTGCGAATGACGCTCGCCGGGTTGCTCGGCAGGCGCCGCGAAGGCGGCGGACTCAAGGCGGGGCAAAACGAGGGCGGCGACGGCCGCCGCTATCAGAAACTGTTTCTTCATGGGATCACCGGCAGTTAGGGCAAATGGCAAACATCACTTTCCTCTAACGCGGCTGGAAAGCAACTTAACTTTCGGCGCCGATGCAGCGCTTCATCCTTGGCCAGCGCCAGCGTCGCCATGTGAACAGACTGATCTTTGCGCATTTTGAAGCCATCCGCTATGGTCAGGACTCATACCGGCTCTGTTAAAGGCTCAGGATTTTGGGCTCTGCACAAAGATTTCAGCATGCTCGCGGCGGCTTTTGGGGATTTTCTCGTCTTTTTGAGGCAAATCCGTTGCAATGGCCGCCGGGGCGTCGCACATTCTGATAATTAACGGCAATGGGACGCGAACGGAATGAGCAGCGCTTTCACCAAAGAACAAGAAGACGACAATCCGCGCGAGGAGTTGCCCGATCGCGCCATCAGTCCGCACCGCAATCTGGTCACGCCCGTCGGGCTGCAGCAGATCGAGGCGGAATTGGCGCGTCTCCACGCCGAGCTGGACAAAGCCCAGACGCAGGACGACAAACAGGCCATTGCGCGCGCGGCGCGTGATCTTCGTTATTGGGCGGCGCGGCGCGCCAGCGCCGAGCTCGTCCATAAGATTGCCGACACCGCGCATGTCCGTTTCGGCCATCGCGTCGTCGTCGAGCACGACGGCGGCAAGCGTCAGACGTTCACGCTGGTCGGCGAGGATGAGGCCGATCCCGCCAAGGGGCTCATTCCCTATGTCGCGCCGTTGGCCAAGGCGTTGCTCGGCAAGAGCGTCGGAGACGGCGTCGAGGTGCTGCATCACAGCGCCAAGATCGTCGAGATTGGCTGACCAGACGCGCCGGCGGCGCCTCGGCGCCGATGCGAAAAATCTCAGATCGAAGCGGTCTGGAAGCCCTTTTTGGCGTTCAATCGGCGCTGGGGAGGCGTCGCATCGTGAATTCGATGCGCCCGTCCGCGAGTTGGCGCCAAAATTCTATCTCGGTCATGTAGGCGGCTTTCGGATAAAGGTCGAACCACTCGCGCGCCTTGGCCCGCGCCGCCAGCCGCTCCAATGTGAAAGTCTCCCGCCGCCAGCTGTCGCTGCGCGAGCCCTTGCCGGCGCCGCGCGCCCGTTCGCCGACCCGGCGCGCCACATCCCTGGGAAATCTGGTTTGGACGCTCATACGCTGCTCCCGAGCGAGCCCGATCAACAATGATAGCGCGGAGCGCGCGCGAAAGGGAGTCGGATATCGCCGAAAAGATGGACTAACGACTGTCGCGCTGATTGACGTTGCGCACGGCTTCTTCCACCAGCCGGGCGACGGTTTGCGGATCTGTTGGGAAACCAGCCCTGATCCATTTCGCCTGCAAGGCCTTCAGCGTCGCGCCGAGCGCTTGTCCGGGCAGGACGCCATACGCCAACAGATCCGCGCCTCGCACCGGGAATTGCGGCGCCGGCGCTTCGCTCAAGAAACCTGCGGCCTGAAGCCAAGTTTCGTCTTGTGCGGGCGCGGCGCTCTCGGCATGGGCGAGCGTGAGCGCGTCGCGCGCGCCCTCGCGCCCATGCAGGAACAACAGCCGCATTAGGTCGTGTTCGTTAGGCGGGGCGTCGGCGCCATGCAGGCCCTGAAGGGCCTGCGCCAGCGTCGCGAGCCGTCGATGTTCGGCGTTGGAGAGCCGTAAGCGCTCACGCAACCGGTCCGCGTCCTCGCTGACGAGAACCGCGAACGCGGCCAGGCGCGCCAAGGAATCGCCAGCGCGCCCGCGGCCTTGGCCGGTGGCGCTCTCGATCAAGGCGAGACGCTCCAGCCGGCCCGGGAAAGTCGCGCCGATGAAGACCTCCGAGATTCCGGCCTGCGAGATCTCGCGCGCCACCTCCACCGCGCGCCGCGCCGCGAGCAGCCTGAGCAATTCGACGCGGATGCGCTCGGCCGAGAGCTTGGCGAGGCTTTCGCGCGCCGAAATCGCCGCGTGCAGGCCCGCCGCCTCCAGCGCGCCCTCGCCATAGGCGGCATGAAAGCGAAAGAAGCGCAAAATGCGCAGGTGGTCTTCGGCGATGCGCGTCGCCGGGTCGCCGATGAAGCGGATGCGCCGCCGCGCTATGTCCTCGAGGCCGCCGGCGTAATCGTGCACGCGGCCGTCCTTCGAGAGCGACAGCGCGTTGACGGTGAAATCGCGCCGCTTCGCGTCGATCTCGAAATCATGTCCGAAACGCACTTTGGCGGCGCGTCCGAAGGTTTCGACGTCTTCGCGCAGCGTCGTCACCTCGAAGGGCTTGCCCTCGACGATGACGGTCACGGTGCCGTGATCGATGCCGGTCGGGACGCTCTTGAGGCCCCCTCTGCGCGCGGCCTCGACGACCTCTTCCGGCAGGGCGGTCGTCGCCAGGTCGATCTCGTGCGGACTAAGGCCCAGCAGTGCGTCGCGCACGGCGCCGCCGACGATGCGCGTCTCGCCGCCAGTCGCCGCCAGCGCGGCGAACAGGCGCGCGACCCTGGGGTCGGCGAGGAGGCTGGCGGGATCGGTCATTGAAAACGTCCCGGCGCCAGCCGCCCGTTCTCGATGTGCGCCGGCACATAGGCGCCCAGATTGCGCGAAGAGAGGAGGCCGAAGGCGATCATGCCGAGGACGGCCGTGAGCAGTCCGGCCATGGTCAGCGTCGAGACGACGCCGCGCGTCCACAACTCCGCGACGAAAGGCCAGCGCCGCCTCGCCAGGAGGAACAGCGCATAGGCCACAAAAGGCGTCACGAACAGCAGCATCGGCTGGATAATGACGCGCCACATCGGCGATCGAGCCTTTCTCGGGGGCGCCGACCAGAGCGGACTTGCCACGAAGACTTGCCGCGTCGGCGCCGGTTTTCTAATCATATACTGAGGAAAGCCGCCTGTTGCGTAAAAGTGATGCGCGGCCGGGCCGGAGTTCCCTATCGCGCAGATCGAACGAAAGTCACGATTCTCGCGGAAATTGTTCTATATTTCCGCACCAACGCCGCGCCTGGTCCGGCTGCGACGCGGCCGTTTTCTTGTCCCGCCCTCCAACGCGAGCTCATCCCACGCATGAACCGAGAGCACGCCGCGCCTTTATCGCTCGAATCTGCCGTCGTCGAGGCGGCCGAGCGCACGCTCGAACAAATCGGCCGGGCGCGCGCCGCCATCGGAGCCGTTATCCTCGGCCAGGACGAGGTGATCGAGCAGGCGCTGGTCACCTTGCTCGCCGGCGGGCATGGGCTGCTCGTCGGCGTTCCAGGGCTCGCCAAGACGAAGCTGGTGGAAACGCTGGGCGCGACGCTGGGCCTCCACACCCAGCGCGTCCAGTTCACGCCGGACCTGCTGCCAGCCGATATTCTGGGCTCCGAAGTGCTCGAGGAGAGCGCCGACAAGAAGCGCACATTCCGTTTTCTGCGCGGGCCGGTGTTTGCGCAATTGCTGATGGCCGACGAGATCAATCGCGCCTCGCCGCGCACCCAATCGGCTCTGCTGCAAGCGATGCAGGAATATCACGTGACCATCGCCGGCGCGCGTTATGATCTGCCGCGCCCGTTTCATGTGCTGGCGACGCAAAATCCGCTGGAGCAGGAGGGAACCTATCCGCTGCCCGAGGCGCAGCTCGATCGCTTCCTCATGCAGATCGACGTCGCCTATCCCGATCGCGCCAGCGAGCGGCGGATTGTCCTGGAGACGACGGGCGCCACAACGATCGAACCGAGGCCGGCGATGAGCGCGGAGGAGTTGATCGCGGCGCAACGCCTGGTGCGCCGCCTCCCCGTCGGCGACAAGGTCGTCGACGCCATTCTCGATCTGGTGCGCGCGGCGCGGCCGGGCGAGGGCGATCCCGGCATCGCCGCCGATGTCGGCTGGGGGCCGGGGCCGCGCGCCGCGCAAAGC
>JACOUB010000048.1 GCA_016178015.1 Methylocystis sp.
CGGGCCAGTGAGCCGCCTTCGCCACTGGTGTTCTTGCGAATATCTACGAATTTCACCTCTACACTCGCAGTTCCACTCACCTCTCCCGGACTCGAGACCTCCAGTATCAAAGGCAGTTCCGAGGTTGAGCCTCGGGATTTCACCCCTGACTTAAAGATCCGCCTACGTGCGCTTTACGCCCAGTGATTCCGAACAACGCTAGCCCCCTTCGTATTACCGCGGCTGCTGGCACGAAGTTAGCCGGGGCTTCTTATCCAGGTACCGTCATTATCGTCCCTGGCGAAAGAGCTTTACAACCCTAGGGCCTTCATCACTCACGCGGCATGGCTGGATCAGGCTTGCGCCCATTGTCCAATATTCCCCACTGCTGCCTCCCGTAGGAGTCTGGGCCGTGTCTCAGTCCCAGTGTGGCTGATCATCCTCTCAGACCAGCTACCGATCGTCGCCTTGGTGAGCCGTTACCTCACCAACTAGCTAATCGGACGCGGGCCGATCCTTCGGCGATAAATCTTTCTGCTCTCGCACGTATCCGGTATTAGTCCAAGTTTCCCTGGGTTATCCCGAACCGAAGGGCACGTTCCCACGCGTTACTCACCCGTCTGCCACTGACGTATTGCTACGCCCGTTCGACTTGCATGTGTTAGGCCTGCCGCCAGCGTTCGTTCTGAGCCAGGATCAAACTCTCAAGTTGGATGAGAAGATTGTTCCCGACTGGTCACTTACTCTTGACGAGTCCCAAGCACACTCGCTCTCATTCGTCTCACGACGTAAGAGCTCGGTGTACTTAGAAAACGTGACCGTCAGAATGTCTCATCGACCGCTTTCCGCTAAGGAAGCGGTCCGCAAGGACATCCGCCGTCCACGTTTCTCTTTCTTCCGATTCGATTGTCAAACAGCGCATTCCCTACGGCGCCTGGCCCTGAAAGCCTTAACGCAAGCGACGCGTCTTCGTCCCGACTTTACAGCCGGGCGGCCGTTCAGTGCTATTCCGGCGAAGACGCGACGCCGGTCCGCCGCGTATCGCAGCGACGCCGTCGACGGATGCGATATAAGGGCGACTCCGCGCGCCTGTCAACACGGGAATCAATAAACTTCACGAAATCGTCGCGGGCGCCGCAAAGCCCATATTTTTCAAGCCATCAAACTTAAGGGACCGGGCAAGGCGCGCCGCAATTGAGCCATAATGCCAAGGCTTCGTCTGCATCTGCGCGACGGCCTGCGCCGCTTCGTGCTGCGAAGACGGCGCGAATCCGCCAAGCGCGGCTAAAGACCAATGAAAAGCGGTCCCGCTGGATGATATTGCACTCGGACAGGCGCTACGGCGCGGCGTTCATCGCCGGCCCCGACTGGACAGACATCGGCGACGAACCGGCGATCGAGGCTGACGGCCAGCGCCATTCGGCCGATGATCGGAGGCGAGTTTCCGTCCGTTGGCTGTCCGGCACGATTCTCACAGGCCTGTCGGGCGCGCTGCTGATCAGTTCGGCGGCCTATACAGCTCTCGACCATCAATCGCGCTTCGCCGAAGCGCCGACCAAGGCGCAAGTCCACCGCAAGGACGAAAAGGACAGCCAAACCGTCAATCCCAAAAAGGGCGATCGGATCATGCGCGGCGTCGATGTCGTCGCCGCCAAGCAGACCTTTCGTACAGCGACGACGGCCAAGGCCGGCGACAAGGAAGTGGTCCGCACGCGCGCCTTCACCCACGTCGCCACGACCCTCACCCTCGTTCCCACCAGTTATGCCGATGAGGTTCCAGCCTTAAATCCGCTGAAGCTGCTCGCCGACGCCCGCGGCGCCCCAGACGTTTCAAGCGAGGCCGACGCCGCGCCCGACGACGCGGAAGTTTCTTTCGCGACGCACGATCTTTCCACCTCCGGCATCGAACGGCAGAGCGCCTCGCTCTCGTTGGACGAATGTCAGGCCCAGGTCGTCGAACAGGTCAAGACGACGATCGCCGCCGGCGCCAAATCGGCGCTGCCATTGCCTGGACAAATCTTGCTGTCGCGCACCAGCCGAGCGTTCGACCCCCAGGCGCTCTCCTATGCGCCCGCCGGGAGTCCCTCCATCACGGCGCCCTTTTCCTCGATCGAAGTGCGCATGATTCCGCAGAATGTGACGCTCGCGCCGCGCAGCGCCGCTCCCGCCGTCCAGCCCACGCAAATGGACGAAAAGCTGGTCGTCATACGCCGCGGCGAGACCTTGGCGGACGCACTGGCGGCCAACGGCGTTCCCAAGGCGACAATCGGCGCCGTCGCCGCCGCCTTCGGGGGCAAACGGGCCGAAGCGGCGGTGCGCGAAGGACAACGCGTCAAGCTGCTGTTTGCTGATTTTGACGGTTCGGGCAAGAACATGCAATTGGCCCGATTGTCCGTGTACAACAACGACCAACTGGAGACGATGGTCGCCGCGACGGATCACGGCGCCTATGTGCAAGTCGCGAAGCTCCCGCCGGGCCTCGCCGAGGCGTCGAGCAAGGCGCGCACGAAGGCGGCCGAGGACGGCGACGGCGAGGAAAGCGACGACGCCGGCGCCATGCGCCTTTATGATTCTCTCTACGAGACGGCGCTGAAACAAGACATTCCGCGTCCCATCATCGACGAATTGGTTCGCGTCTTCGCCAACGACCTCGATCTGCAACGCGGCGTCAGCGGCGGCGATTCGCTCGACGCCTTCTATGACGACAGCGAAGAAGCAAACGGCCGCGACGCTTTGCTGTTCGCCTCCATCACCGCGCGCAACGAAACGATCCGCTATTACCGTTTTCTCACTACCGACGACGGCCTCGTCGACTATTACGACGAAAACGGCCGCTCCAGCCGCAAATTCCTGGTGCGCAAACCGATCGCCGCCGGCGAGACCCGCTCAGGCTTCGGCATGCGTCGTCATCCGATTCTCGGCTACTACAAGATGCACACTGGCATCGATTGGGCGGCGCCGATCGGCACGCCGATTCTCGCCGCCGGCAATGGCGCGGTGACCAAGGCGCAATGGGACGCGGGCTACGGCCGGCGCATCGAAGTCCAACACGCCAACGGCTACATCACCACCTACAATCACCTCTCGGGCTTTGCGCGCGGCGTCAAAGAAGGAAGCCGCGTCAAACAGGGTCAGATTATCGGCTTCCTGGGCTCTTCGGGCCTCTCTTCCGGTCCGCATCTTCACTATGAGGTGATGGTCAACGGCCATTTCGTCGATCCGATGCGCGTCAAGCTGGCGCGCACGCGCGAGTTCGACGGCCGCCTGCTCGCCGAGTTCAAACGCGAACGCGAACGCATCGACGCTCTGATGGCCAAGGCGCCCAACAATCCCCGCCTCGCCTCGCATTAGAGCAGGCCTGTGGCAAGCAACGCCGACGCGCGGCCCTGCATCGAGATCGGCGCAGGGCGCTATATTTGTTTAACGACGCCGCGCGCGCTTCTTCGTCTTCTTGGTCGGTCCGGCAAACTCCTGGCGACAAGCGCGACTGAGCCCGCTCATATGCGCCCGCAAGCACTGTTCCACCGCAGCCGCGTCTGGAACTTGGGCCTCACAAAGCCTGTAGGCGTCATCCGTGCAGGCCGAGCGCTGCTGGGCGGCGCCTTGCGCCGACGCCGGCGCGGCCGCCAACAACGCGAACACGATCGAGAACCAGAAAAAGCTGCGCATATCGATTGCTCCCCTATTGTTCCTTGCGTCGATGTTCCAGCGAAGCGACCGCCGGGGCGCGATCGATCATACGCGCGCCGCGCCGTGCGACAACCAGCTTTCCTGTTCTTGCTATGCGTCATGCTCGTCTATTTCCCGCAAGGCTGCGCTGAATATCCGATGCATAGGCATTGAATACGACATCAATCGATGATAATTGTATGCTTGTAACGCCAACGACGAAAAGGTTTCCCCGCCATTGCCAGCCGAAGGCGAAGCAATTCACAGCCGTGAAGCGGTAGAGTTCGATGGAGACGCCTGGTGCGCACGACGATCGCTCTCGACGACGATTTGGTGGCCAAGGCGCAGGCTTTTACCGGCCTGAAGGAAAAATCCGCCTTGCTTCGGGAAGCGCTGAAGGCGCTGATCGAACGTGAGAGCGCGCGGCGGCTGGCTCGCCTGGGCGGCAGCGAACCCCAGCTTGCGTCCATTCCGAGGCGGCGGCCGGCGTCGACGTGATCCTCGTCGATACTTCGGTTTGGATCGATCACTTTCGCCGCAATGACGCGGCTCTGGCTGGATTGCTCGATAGCCAACAGGTCCTGACGCACCCTTTCGTGATCGGCGAATTGGCGTTGGGCAATCTGCGCCAACGAAACGCCATCCTGAGCGCCTTGCAGGACTTGCCTCAGGCGAATGTCGCCACCGATGGCGAGGCGTTAGGCTTCATCACCCGACATTCGCTGTTTGGACAGGGTGTCGGCTATATCGACGCCCATCTGTTGGCCAGCGCGGCGCTTACGCCGAATGCATCGTTATGGACGCGCGACACGCGCCTGCGCGCTGTCGCCGATCGCCTCTCTCTGACGGCGAATTTGGCCGATGACCAATGATCGGATTCATCCGGCCTCACCCTTCATTCGCCAGTCCCAACATGCGCCGCACATCGGTGGGGCTTAGCCCCTCCTCGCGCAGCATGCGCAAAGTTTTCGAACCACGGCGCTTGGCGAGCTTGGCGCCGCCCGCGTCGAGCGCCAGATGATGATGATGATAGACCGGCTCCGGCAGGTCCAGCAGGCGCTGCAACAGGCGATGCACGCTCGTTGCGTGAAAGAGGTCCGTGCCGCGCACGACGTCGGTGACGCCTTGCAGTGCGTCATCGACGACGACGGCGATATGGTAGCTGGCCGGAATACCTTTGCGCGCCAGCACGACGTCGCCCCACTGCGCAGGATCGGCGCGCATCTCGCGCGCCTCCTCTCCCATGCCATGTTCGCGCCAGCGCACAGCGCCGCCGGCGCAGGCCAGCGCCTTCGCCATGTTCAAGCGGCGATTGGCCGGCGCCCCTTGGGCAAACTCGTGTGATTTCTCGCGACACGTTCCGGGGTAGAGCGGCGCCCCATCGGGATCGCGAAGCCAATCGTCTCGCGCACGCGTCGCTTGGGCGATTTCTGCGCGCGAACAAGAGCACGCGTAGAGCAGCCCGAGCGCATCGAGCTTTTCGAGCGCGGCGGCGTAGTCGTCAAAATGTTCCGATTGTCGGCGAACCGGCTTTTCCCAGACGAGTCCAAGCCAGGCCATATCCTCGTAGATCGCCGCCTCATATTCGCGACGGCTGCGCCCCTGATCGATGTCCTCGATGCGCAGCAGCAAGCGCCCGCCGCAGCGCCGCGCCATATCGAAATTCAACAGCGCCGAATAAGCATGGCCCAGATGCAAGAAGCCGTTAGGCGACGGCGCGAAGCGGAAGACTCTTTGCGGAGGCGGCTTGGTCATGCGTCGGGCCGCATCCCCATCAACCGAGTTTCCTGGCCAGCGCGAGTTTCCGCTCCACTGCCTCGAGAGCCGCGCGAAACGCCTGCTCGATATCGAGATCGGTCGTATCGAGCATGAAAGCGTCTTGCGCCGCCTGCAATGGCGCAAAGCTTCGCGCGCTGTCGCGTTCGTCGCGCCGTCGCACGTCGGCGAGGATGCCGGCGTAATCGGCGTTCTCGCCGCGCGCAGCGAGTTCGAGCGCACGGCGTCGCGCCCGCGTCTCGGCGCTCGCCGTGACGAATATCTTCACCGGCGCATCTGGACAAATGACGGTGCCGATATCTCGCCCATCGAGCACGGCGCCTTCGGGCCTTGAGGCGAAGCCGCGCTGCAAATCGATCAGCGCCGCTCGCACGTCGGGCATAGCCGCGACAAGGGAAGCCGCTTCGCCCATTTCACGGGTGCGCAATCGCGTGTCGTCGAAATGCCTCAGAGCCAGGCCGCGCGCGGCGGCGACGGCGGCGGCGACGTCATCCAAGGGCCGCCCTTCATCGAGCAGAGCGCAAGCGGTGGCGCGATAAAGCAGGCCGGTATCGAGATGCGGCAAGCCGAAATGCGCCGCCAGCAGGCGCGCCAGCGTGCCTTTTCCCGACGCGGCGGGTCCGTCGATGGCGATGATCATGGCGGTGACGCGAAACGCGCTCCGAGTCCCTCCATAAGAGGGCGGAAGGTCGGGAAGCTGGTGGCGATCATCGTCTGGTCGTCGACCGTCACATCCTGCTCGGCGGCCAGTCCCATGACCAAAAAACTCATGGCGATGCGATGATCGAGATGCGTCTTGACGAAGCCGCCGCCCGCGACCTTGCCGGCGCCGCCGCACACGATGAGATCATCGCCCTCGATCGCGCAATCGACGCCATTTACTCGCAAGCCCGCGGCGATCGCCGCCAGGCGATCGGATTCCTTGACGCGCAATTCGGACAATCCGCGCATCCGTGTTTCCCCATGCGCAAACGCCGCCGCTGCCGCGAGGATCGGATATTCGTCGATCATCGAGGACGCGCGGGCCGCGGGAACATCGACGCCGACGAGGCGATCCGAGCCCGACGTTCGCACGTAAATATCGGCGACCTCCTCGCCGCCATCGTCACGCCTGTTCGCCAACGTAATGTTTGCGCCCATTTCCAGCAGCGTCGTCAGCAGGCCCGAGCGCAGCGGATTGGTCATCACGCCCTCGATCACGATCTCGGAACCGGGCGTAATAAGCGCCGCGACGAGCGGAAAGGCGGCGGAAGAGGGATCGGCCGGCACGCGCACCACATCGGCGCGAAGTTCGGGACGGCCCTCGAGCGTGATCTTGCGCCCATGCTCGCCGAACGGTTCGCTCACGACCCGCGCGCCGAAGCGCAACAGCATTTTTTCCGTATGGTCGCGCGACGCCTCGGTCTCAATCACCACGGTCCGCCCAAGCGAGTTGAGACCGCCGAGCAGCAGCGCGGATTTGATCTGCGCCGAAGCGACCGGGGTCCTGTATTCGATCGGCAGAGGCTCGGAGCACCCTTGCAGCACGATCGGCAACCGTCCGCCATCGGCTTGTTCGAGAACGCGGGCGCCCTGCAGCGCCAACGGCTCCAAAATGCGCCGCATCGGGCGCCGGCGCAGCGAGGCGTCGCCGTCGAAGCGCGCGGTGATGGGATGACCGCCGACGACGCCCATCATCAGCCGCGCTCCCGTGCCGGCGTTGCCGAAATCCAGCGTCTCGCGCGGCTGGAGAAGCGAGCCGAGCCCGGGCCCGGCGACGCTCCACGCGCCGAGGCTGCGCCGGGTGATGCGCGCGCCCAATTGCCGGCAGGCTTGCGCCGTGCGCAGAACGTCGTCGCCCTCCAGCAGTCCCTCGATCATGGTCTCCCCCACCGCCAGGGTTCCCAGGATCAGCGATCGGTGCGAAACGGACTTGTCGCCCGGCGGGCGACAACGCCCCGTGAGAGCGCTCGATCGACGCCCGCGCAGCGGCGCCGCCGGCAGGCCCGAGAAATTTGGAGAGGCTTCCATCCCTTGCTCGCAGCTTCGTTCGGCAAGCTGGCCGCCGACGATGCCCTGCCGTTTCGCGAACGCGACGCAAATTCGCAGAGTTCAGTGGGGATATACAACGCCTGCCGGCTGGCCGCCAATGCCGCGTCGTACGCACACGCAAAAAACCCGCCCGGCAAAGCCGGGCGGGGTAAGTTCACACCAACACGCGGAGAAGAGTGACTGAACCGCGTGAAGCTCGTTATCAGAGGGCCGCCTGGAACTTCGGAATGAGCGGGCCGCCAACCTCAATGACCTGACGCTTGCCAGTCGGGCTGAAGAACATCAGCACGCCGCCGAACTGGCTGTCGGTGTCGTAGGCAAGGTCCGACAGACGCTCGATGTCGAAGCGCGCGTCCTGCACCGTGACAACGAGGTCCTTGCTCTCGCCGGCCGCGATCGGCGCCGGATCGTTAACCGACAGACCACGATCGGCCAACAGATAATCCGGGAAGTCGGGCTTCGAGGTGTAGACGTCCGGATTGAGGAAGCGCAGACCGGCGGTCGTGAACTCGCCGACGCGCATCGGCTCGGTTCCGGAATTATGCACCTTGATCTTGAAGGTCAGCTCACGGCCCGGCACTTTGTAGGTGCCGCCGCCGTAACGGATGGCTACCGTCGGAGTCCCCTCGTCGATCGCCTGGATGCCTTTCAACAAGCCGGCTTGCATCGGCAACGTGCGCGGGAACGCGGAGTTGGCCCAAGCGTAGCCGAGGATCACCGCCAGCATCGACGCGGCCAGCCAGATTGCGCCGAACTTACGCTCGTTCGCCGAAATCAGCTTGTCGGCCTTGCCGATCTTGACCAGCCAATAGCGAGCGATGATGCCCTTGGTCATGAACCAGTAAAGGATCCAAACCGCGGCGGCCGCCATCCACAGGAAATGGTAGGTCATGGACCAAGTTATGCCATAGGTCTCGAGATCGATGGTCGAGCCGTCGAGCAAGGTGACCGGATTGGTGAAGGTGGCCATATCCCCCTTGATGTTGACCCATTGGCCGGGGCCGACAATCGGACCGCCGCCCTCAACGTTGATCTGCACATGGATGTGATAACGCCCTGTGCGGCGCGCCTTGAGGATGAGCTTGTACGAGTAGTCCTTGCCGGTTTCCAACGAGAAGGAGCGCGGGGCGGGAACATCGCCGATCCAGGACGACTTGCGGATGAGGATCGGTCCCGGCTCGCCGACGTTGAGGAAGGCGATTTCGGGCTTGGCGACGGCCTGCGGCCAGCCGGAGAACACATGCACCCGGCCGGTGAGCTCCATCTCGTCGTTGACGTTGAGTTCGGTCTTCGACCACTTGACGTCGTACCAATTGAGCGTGCGCATGCGCAGGAACGCCTGCTGCGAGCGCTCGCCGTGCGCGGACGCCGGCGTTGCGGCCGGCAGGGTCGTCGCCGCAATCGCCGCGACGAGCCCGAAGGCCCAAATGCGAGCGGCGCGCGCCGTCACGCATTTGGCCAAAGTTTTCATTATCGACGTTTTCATCAACTGTCTCCCTTACGTTCTTTGCCGCGGTCCCACACGAGGGCTCGGCTTCTTAGCTTATCGTGACTTCTCCAAGCGGAGCGGGTCCGTCAACCTTTGATGAATCCGCCCCGTTCGTTTTGGAAAGCTCGCGCGTCAAATTTCGTCGCTCTCGAGGTACCGCGTGGTCGAGAACCAAGCGCCGATTTTCCACCACAGGAAGTAGACGAGCATCGATATGAAGCCAGCGAAGAATGCGGCCACCGGCACGACATCCTTGCCGAAGGTGCGCAGCGTGCCGCGCTCGATCATGCGGATGTACTCGGGCGTGCCCGTGCGCACACTGTTGAAGCCGATCAGATCGGCCAGCGTCAGCAGCACGCCGTCAACCTCGGCGGCCTGATGGAACTGGGCCAACCACGGCCAGTTGATCGGATAGAACAACAGACCCCAGCCCAATCCGCCGATCAGCGCCGTGATGAGCCAGCTGCCAGAAAGCAGCAACACGATGTCGAGCCAGAAGCCCATCGGGATGAGGGCAGAGGGGGTCACCAGGTTGATCGGGAAGAAGGTCCAACCCCAGAAATTATCATAGCGGTTGATCCATTCGCCGATGAGCAGGGCCAGCGTGACCGTCGTCGCGCCGATCGGCAGACGGAGTTTCGTCCACAGGAACGACTGCGCCGCGGCGGCGAAGCACATTGCGACAATCGGCGCCACCGTCGGCCACATGCGGCGGTCCTTGAAGTCAATCCAGAAGTCCCAGTCGCCGGCTAGCAGCATATAATGAATGTGGAACGAGCCGAGCAGAACGGCGAACAGGACGACGAGCAGAATCCAGTCGGTGAGAATGACACAACCGAGGAATTCTTCCTTCGATTTCCAGGCTTTGCCTGCCGGCGCGCCCGTTTCAGTGGATATGGACATGTTGATACACTCCTTGGTGCCTCCCCGGCGAGTTCGCCGGATTATTGAACGTAGACTTTGAGCGCTCGGCCGTTACCCCGCGCCGAGCAACCTGAGATTGGCAGAACCGGCCGCTTCCTCTTTAAGCTTCACGCCTATCGATTGGTGGCGGCCGCTGCGCCGAGCGACCTGCCCCGCTCGCCGCCCGAAGGCGGCGAGCGAGAGGAGAAGTTCGTTCGGGTAGCTTATTGCGATCAGACGAGAGCGCTGACGTCCTTCTCGTATTCCTTGGAGAGTTCGATCACGCGATCGAAGATTTGGATCGCCACGCCGAAGACGGCGAGCGCAAACCAGCCGAAGAACACGAAGCCCCAGTGCAGCGGCGCCGTGAACAGCTCTTCCATGAACCAGAAGGTGTGGCCCCATTCATTGAGCCCGATGTTCGGGAAAATCATGAACGGGCCAGCCCAGAACATGAGATAGGCCAGCGAGATCCTCTTGGCGAACATCGGAACGCGCGTGCGCGCATACATGAAGCCGCCCCAGCCGGCGATGATGTAGATCGGGTAGCTGAGATAGAACTCCAGGATGTGGCTCGGCGTGAAGTCGGTGTCGCGAATGACCGTCTGATGCCAGGTGCCGTCCTGTTCGGTGAAGTAGGAGGCGCCCCAGTAGACGGTGAACGCATAAATCGCCAGCCATCCGATCAGGACGAGGATGCGGCGCATCTCTTCGCGCGGCCCGACACGGTCGATATTGCGGTCGCGCGTCTTCCACATATAGCCGCCGATGCCGCAGAAGGCGATGAACTCGAGCGGCAGCTCAATCCACATGATGCTCAACCAATATTTCTGGAACAGCGGATCGAATGAATCCAGCCCCGCATACCAGCCGAAATATTGCTCGTAAATGCGGACGCAGACATAGAACACGAACAACGCGATCATGGTCCAATACGCCGGCCAGTAATTGACGATGGTCTCCGTTTCAGCGGCCGCGCGGGCCGCCTTCTCTGTTGTCACGCTCATCTTATGATCCTCCTCAAACTCACTTCTCGGGGTGATTTGTCTCGCGCCCGGATGAAGTTCCGCCTCTCCTTAACGGAACGCCTTTCGCGAAGACCCGTCGCGGGTTTCCTTCGATCGGGCTCCGGTTCCGCCGCGCAGGCGCGGCGTTTGCGATTGCGCCGCCTGGGACATCCCGGACGCCGTCGCGCTCTGCAGTAAAGCAAGAGAGCTTCTTGCAGTCCGGGCAACCTAGCATGCCCGCCTTGATCTCTGTCAACGGTATAGAAGGAAACCACCTGCGACATTATGTAGCATATTGTGTGGCAAAACGTCTCATTACGTCTAATTTTAATATTTTGAATAAGTCTAAACTGCCAACTTCGCTTGATATCCTTGAAAACCTGAGACTCATAGAGTGCATTTATTTATGAGACAGGTCACGTAAATATGAGACAAGAAGTTCTTACCCTCGCTGCGGCATTGTGACGCACCATCAATTCATTGTGCATTGGATGAGATTGGCACTAAAGAACTAACGAGCGCTGTCTCGGGAATACGGCGTCACGAAAACTCAAACGGGGAGGTAAGGGCACATGCTGCATAAACTCGAGGAACTCAAGTGGGTTGTGATGTGGGTTCTCATCACCATCTTCGTCTTTGCGATTTTCATTCCGACCGTGAACCGCGCTCTCAATCCCTCGATCTATTGAGCAGGATCGACGTGTGAGTGTGAAGCCCCACGCTGAGGATCGTCTCGGAATCGTTTCGTGCGGTTCCGGGACGTTTGACTTTTTGGCAGAGTGTTTCTGAAGACGTCTCTCATCGTTTAGATGGTCATGGTCGGGCGTTCGCGATGGCGGTTTTTGCCGGCCATTGAGGCGATGACGGCAACCTCGACACGCCCGATCGAAATCGCCTGCGCATGAGCGGCGATCGCGACTCTCGCCCAGTCGCTGACGTAACCGAACCGTGCGTCGCGGGCGGCGAGGTTCGACTTTTCGGCCAGTCTTGCGATTGATCTTGCTGCGGCATTCGCATTTGCAGCGGTCCGTGGCCGCCTCCCCGGCCACAAAAACACAAACCAGTTCGGCTATTTGCGGACAACGCCACGGACGGCCAACGCTCCGCGCCGCCAAGTCGGCGACGCGGTCTGCAAGCAACAAGACAGCCCTTTGCCGTCCTGCCGGCCTAACCGGACAATGCCTATTGATCTCAGCTGGATACAGGGAATGCGCCTGCGACATTATGTAGCATATTCTGCACCGCCACTTCCGACTGCGCTCAACTTGGCGATTTGGATCTGTTCAAATCCCAAGCCGGCTCCTGAATTTCCCATATAAACAATATCTTGAGCGGATCACCGGTTGGCGAATGTATACTTAAATGCGAGACGACGCCGTTCCTCACCCACATCAAGCGTCATGTCCGCCCGAAATCCATTGTTGTGTTCGCGATTGCAATCATGAAAAAAAGTTACGCATGTTTGTTGCGCGCTGCGCTCGGTCTTCGCCAAGCGAGGCGGCGGACGCCGCATCGGCGCGCCAACGGTCGAAACAGGCAAGACGAGACGACTTCGCAGACGAGCGTCCCGCGCTATGACAAAAATAGGGGTTTGACGCGCCGATGAACGACCAGAGCGACAAAAAGAACTCCCGTCCAGAGGAAGGCCGCCGCCGCGAAGAAGCCGTTCGAGAACTTCTTGCTCGTGCGCCCGACCGGCTGTCGCAAAGCGTGATCAGCGATCTGACGACGAATTTGGGCGTCAGCCGCGCCACCGCCTATCGCATGATCAAGACGTTTCGCGCCTGCGGCGCAGTGACCTCGCCTTTGACGCGGCCCGTGGGGCGGCCGAAGGGCGCACGCGTTCTCGACGCCAAGCGCGAAATCCTGGTCCGTGAAACGGTCGAAAATTTCTACCTGCAGCCGACGCGGCCGAAATTCAGCCAATTGGTGCGGGAAATCAGCAAACGTTGCCTGAAGGAGCGCATGCCGGCGCCCAATTGGCGAACGATCAAGGCTCGCGTTCAAGACATCGACGTTCAAACGCGCGCGCGGCGGCGGGGCGAAACCGACTAATCGAAAGCGAACGAAAATCGTGCGAGAAACACACCTGGCCACCCGGCCGCTCGAGGCCGTTCAGATCGATCATGCGAAAGTCGACGCAATCGTCGTCGACGACGAGACAGGCGATCCGCTCGGCCGGCCCTGGCTCACCATGGCGTTCGACAAACTCACCCGCATGGTGACGGGATTTCATTTGACGATGGCGCCGCCGACGCGATTGTCGACCAGCCTCTGTCTGCTTCATTCGGTCTGCGACAAGGCAGGCTGGTTAGAGGAACGCGGCGTCGAAGCCGATTGGCCGGCTGCTGGATTGCCCGAAACCGTACATGTCGACCGCGATACGTTCTTCGGCTCGCGCGCCTTCGCGCGCGCTTGCCGGGACGCGGGTATCGAGACGATCTGGCGGACCCCGCGCGAGCCGCAATATGGCGAATGCATCGAGACGATGATCGGAACGCGCTTGGGCGCCCTGCCGCTCTTAACCGACGCCCGCGCCGATTCCGCCGGACGCGATGCTTGCGGCCCGACGCATGCGGCGCCGCTGACCCTGCGCGAATTGGAAACTCGCATCGGCTCGGCAATCGTCGGCGATTATCACGAACGCCAGCACAAGGGCTTAGGCCGCACGCCCATCGCGGCATGGCGGGACCACGCATCGGATGCGCTTTTCCGCGCGCCTGTCGATTGCGTGAAATTCCGACTGTCCTTTCTGCCGGAGGAAGAATGCGCGCTGCACGCCGACGGCGTTCACTTGCGCGGACAAAAATTCTTGTCGCGCGCCCTCGCCGACGATATCGACGACGGCAAGCAGAAAATCATCGTCAAATTCGACCCGCGCGATTTGTCGCGCATCTTTGTCAAACGCCCGTCGGGCCGTTTCGTCAAAGCCCGCAACTCCAGTCTCTCGTCTTCACGCGAAACGAACGTCCCAATCTGGCTGAACGCCGCCGACCAGGACGACCTGTTCGAGGACCAGGCGTTCGCGCCATTCGCCAGCCGTCACGCGTCGCTGCGACACAATTCGCCCGACGCAGCCGATGATGAGGACGGCTGTTTGCGCGCCATCGATTTGCGGGCGCCGACCTTCGCGATCGCCGAGAGTGCGTCGCCACCCGGCCATCGAAGTTATGAAATGCACGCGGCGAGCGAAAAACTGAGCGGCATTGAACTGCGTGGCGCACCGCGCCGCGCATGCCGGGGGAGAGCCGCCGCATCCAACGCTTCCGTGAGAACCTGCGCGCGCAAATGCGCGTCGTCCTGCCCTTTCCGACGAGCCGTTTGCTAATAAGGGTTCGCCACGGCCCTTTAAGGTGACCGGCGATGGCCGATCGGGCATGTTGGCAATCGTTCCCTTTGGTGAATTTGCCGCGCTGCAAGCGCAGCGGAGCAGTCGCGGGAGCCGACTTGACGAGGCCTGCGGATGGCGCGATCCGCTGCGAAGCAATCAGCCGGAGATGGTATGACGCGCGGTTCAGCGATGATAAGCGGATACGGCGAAGGAAACGACGGTATCGGGAATCAATGGCTCCCGAGACGAGGCGGTTCTGCTTAGCGGGCGCTTATCGCAGCTGGGTTACGGCCGCACGAGGGACGGTCGTTAACCTCAGAAAGTCATTGCTTTCGTTGGAGCGGGCGAAGGGGATCGAACCCTCGACATACAGCTTGGGAAGCTGTCGTTCTACCACTGAACTACACCCGCAAACCTTTTATTTACATATGATTACGATCGTTGTCGGCTGGGTCGGCCGCATGTGAGAAAGCTTTCTCGCTTAATCGCCACATCGCGAGCCAGCCGACCGCTGATATCAGAGATCATCAAACTCGACCAGTCCACAAGTCGGTCGCTGCGCAACAACGTTCTGATCCACAAAGTTGCGGCGATCTCATCGACAGACATATCCGTATCCCCATCAGCGATCGGCGACGCCGCGATCGTTATGCGCGCCGCATGTCTTTGCATGCATGTCGATCATTGCGGTCGCAGCCTCGACAAGAAGCCGGCGGCGCTGAACGCCGCCGGCTCCAAACGCGACTTCGTCGCCGCTAGAGCATTTTCAAGCGAAGCGGACACAGGTTCGCATTAAGAAAATGCTCTGTTTCAAAATGCTAGAGCGCGTTCGGACGCAAAACCGGTTTCCACTTTTGCCGAACGCGCTCTAGACGCCGACTCAAGCGGTCGGCGCATCGCCCTCAGCCGCGAATAATCGCGACAATGCGGAACGTCCGCGGGTTGATGACGATGATCTCGTCTTCGACGATGAAGAACTTGAACCCGCGGAATCGCGGGACGATCTCCACCACGCTCGACGGCAGCACGACAAGGTTGATGGTGCGCGGCACGACGGTCCCGACGCTCAGCGGGAAATCGACCTTAGCAACCCGAGCCGAGGTGTTGCCGATGACGGTTTGATGGATCGTCGTCTCCTGGCTTCGAGTTATGCCAAGCGACGATCGGCCTTCTGTTCCCGGCTGCAGGTTCTGGCTCTTTTGTCCGGGCGCCATCTGCTGGCCCTTCTGGCCAGTGGTCATTTGCTTATCCGACTGGGTCTCGCCCGGCTTTAACGCTTTGGCGCCCGACCTGCCCTCGGTTCCTGGCTTCAGGTTGTCGCTCTTCGGCCCAGGCGTCATTTTCTGGTCCTTCTGGCCAGGCGTCATCTGCTTATCCGGCTCGGTCTTATCCGGCTTTAGCGCTTTCGCGCCCGATCTGCCTTCGGTTCCAGGCTTCAGGTTGTCGCTCTTTTGGCCGGGCGTCATTTTCTGGTCGTTCAGGCCCGGCGTCATCTGCTTATCCGACTGGGTCTCGCCCGGCTTTAGCGCTTTCGCGCCCGACCTGCCTTCAACGCCGGGTTGCTGCAGGGCTTTGCCGGGGGTCTTCATCGCAGGCTGAGTCGGGCCCGGCGCGGGCTGTTGCTGCGCCGCCCCGCCCGACGTGGACGACCCGCCCTGTTGCCCCGAATATGTCTGCGCGCTCGCCAGCGCGGCGCCTGCGATAAGAGCCGCCACGGCGGCGCTGGTCAGTAGGATGTTGGTCTTCATCTGGCATGCCTCCTGTTGGTGTAGGACGCGCGCTCCGCCCCATGACGCGAGACCTAAAGATCCTGCGCCGCTCGCGGCGACAACACCCCGGCCAGCGCTTCCGCTTCTCCCTTGCGGACATGTGCTAACGAACGCCGCCGTAAATTGTTCCTCGGCCCGACAAAAAACCGGCGTGACGCGAGCGTCGCCGAGAGCTAATCGGCGCGTCTGCGCAAACCATTCACAAGCCCGAACGGCATCGCCGCCACTAGTGGCCTGCGTCAGCCAAATTGATGGGTTTATTTGTGCGAGCCTGAAGGCTCGCGGTCCAAGAGCGGCCCTGGACCGCGAGCCTTCAGGCTCGCAAATCGCACCCACCCTCCAGCGCTCGACCGACATTCTCGAGGCCCGGGCAACCTCGCCAAGCTGGAGACCGCGCCTTAATCCAGTCCGCCACAAACTCTCCGCCTGCCGCCGCTCCTGACAATTAGCGCTCGAACGAGGCTGTTCTCCTCGCAATCTTTCGGTTACTCTATGCGGGAGCGGCACAGCTCCCCGGTCATTTTTGTGTTACGATAACCGATGCAAATCGCCGGATGTGGTTATTGGTTTGCTCGCCTGTGCGGAGCGATGGAATAGCGGAGCACGCATGCGTTTTCGTCGAAATCTCGGCTTTGCCGTCACTTGGAGCGCGCTCGCTGGCGCGCTCGCGGCCTTGGCCGCTTGCCAGGACACGGGCTCGTTCGCGCAGCGGTCCCTGCGGCCGATCCCGGCCGAGACTTTGGCCTTGATGGAGCAGGTCGGCACCACCAAGGACGCACCGACGCTGATTCGGACCTTCAAGAAGGAAGCCGAATTCGAAATCTGGAAGATGCGTTCGGATGGCCGCTATGTTCATCTGAAAACCTATCCGATGTGCCGCTGGTCCGGGCAGCTTGGTCCCAAGACGCGCGAGGGCGATCGACAAGTGCCGGAGGGGTTTTATTCCATCGGTCCCGACCAGATGAACCCGAACTCGTCCTATTATCTCTCGTTCAACGTCGGCTATCCCAACGCTTATGATCGCGCTTGGGGACGCGGCGGCGGCGCCATCATGGTGCACGGCGCCTGCTCGTCGGCCGGCTGTTTTTCGATGACCGACAAGCAAATCGCCGAAATGTACGCGATCGCCCGCACGTCTCTCGCCGGCGGTCAGCGCGCCATTCAGATGCAGTCCTTCCCCTTCAAGATGACGGCGGAAAATCTCGCCAAACATCGGCTTGATCCCAATATCGCCTTCTGGAAGCAGTTGAAGGAAGGCTCCGACCATTTTGACGTCACCGGGCGCGAGCCAAGCGTCGCCGTCTGCGGCAAGCATTATGTGTTCGACGCGGTCGCCGCCAATGGTCAGGCCCTGAACGCCGATGCGGCCTGTCCAGCGCTGAAGCAAGACGACGAGGCCAAGGCCCTGGTCGCGGAAAAACAGGCCGGCGACGACGCCAAGGTCGCCGAACTCGTCGCCGCCGGGGTGGCGCCGGTGCGCATGGTCTATAAGGATGGCGGCCAGCATCCGGATTTCCGGGCGCGCGTCGCCGATGTGAGCCGGCCGGAGGCGCTTGCCGCCGCTCCGGTCGAAATCGCGGTCGCAGACAAAGCAGCCAAACCGGCTGTCGGCGCCGCGGCCGCGCAATCCAAGACGGCGCAATCCAGGATCGCGCCAGCCAAGACCGCGCCAGCCAAGACCGCGCCAGCCAAGACCGCGCCGGCCAAGACGGCGCCAGTCGAGGCGACCGCCAGCATCGCGCCGGCGCAGCCCGCTTCAGCGCAGATCGTCGCTGCTTCGGCTGCGGCGAAGGCGGCCGACGCCGCGCCGGAGCCTTCAAAGGACAGCGCTCTCGCCGCGGATTCTGGCGGTTCGACTGGCGGCTTTATCCGCGGCTGGCTCCGATGGCGCGAGGAAACGCCGGTTGAGCAGGAGGCCTCCGCCAGCGCGCCGGAGCAGCCGCAGCCCGCCAACGCGCCGCTGCCGCCGCGCCGCCCCGGCGCCAGCAAGCAGCTGGGGCCATCGGCTCAGGCGCTGAAGAACAAGACGCCGCCGCCGTCTCCGCCAAGTTAGAGGCGGCGCCTGCCCAGGCGGCGCGGCGTACTCGGTAAACACGTAATTTTACGCTTGACTCTTGTGCGACGCAGCATTAAATTGATTTGACGCAGCGAGAGTTGTCTCGCTCCGTAGCCCTCCTTGGGCGTTTCCTCCCTCGACTTGGGCCGCCGGCGTTTCCGGTGGCCTTTTTTTTTGCGCGATGGCGTGGAAGAACGATCCCGAGACATGCTCGGCGCGCAGCCCGGCGGGGTGCCTCGTGTCGCCATAGGCGTCGCTAACATACGCAAATGGAAGGCCATTCTCGCTCAGGATGGTCGCATAATGGAATTCATGACCACGCAAAACCGCGCCGGCCGAACCGAGACAATGATCGGCGGCGAGCGCCGCTTGTCGATAACCTAACTGCATTTTGCGCTGCGAAAAACTGGTTTCGAGATCGAGCAGCGCGGCCATGACGTGCACCTTTCCGCCGGCGTCGATCAACGTCCTGCCAAGCGTCATATAGCCTCCGCATTCGCCATGGACCCAACGTGTTGCGGCGAAATGCCGCAACCCGTCCAAGAAATTGGCGGCGGCGGCGATTTTGCCCGCGTGCAGCTCTGGGTATCCGCCGGGCAGCCAGCAAACGTCACACTCTTGCGCCGGCGCCTCGTCGGCAAGCGGCGAGAAAAAAACGAGTTCGGCGCCGGCCTCGCGCCATGAGCGGGCGATATGAGGATAGAAGAAGGAAAAGGCTGCGTCCCTTGCCACCGCGATGCGCTGGCCGGGCGGCGCAAGCGCCTCGAGCCGCAATGACGATGAGGCCGGCGTCATGGCGCGACGCGCCGAAGCGAAGACGGCGTTAATGTCCACATGCGTCTCGATGCGGTCGGCGAGACGATCCAAAATCTCGTTCAGTCCTGCCGTCTCGCCGGCTTGCACGAGGCCGAGATGGCGCTCGGGCAGCATGATTTTCGCGTCGCGGGGAAGGCTTCCGAGGACCGGAATTCCGCAAGCTTCGATCGCTTCTTGCGCCAGTTTGCGGTGGCGCTCCGAGCCCACGCGATTGAGAATGACGCCGGCGAGTTTTACGCGCTCGTCATGGGTGGCGAGGCCGCGCACGATGGCCGCCGCCGTCTGCGCCTGTCCCGACACGTCATGCACGAGCAGCGCCGGCCAGCCGGTCAAGGCCGCGATGTCGGCCGAGGCGCCGCTATGCGAGGCGTCGCCTGGCGCGCCGTCGAATAGGCCCATGGCGCCTTCGGCGATGACGATGTCGGCGCCCTCGCCCGCTCGCGCCGCCAAGCGCAAGAGGAGCTCGCCATCCATGGCCCAGGAATCGAGATTGAGGCTTTGGCGTCCGGTCGCCGCCGCATGGAAGGCCGGATCGATATAGTCGGGGCCGCATTTGACGCCGGCGACGCGCAAACCCCGCCGCGTCAGCGCGCGCATCAGGCCGAGCGCCGCCGTCGTCTTGCCGGCGCCCGAGCGCGCCGCGGCGATGAGAATGCCGGGGGCGGTCATGGTCCGCCCTTGGGCCGAAGGCGCCGGTCGTAGCCGGCGTCATAGAGGGCGCTGTCGCGAAAATCCGCGGCGGCGAGGGCCGGGCCGACCAGAATAAGCGCCGTGCGCTCCATCGGCCGCGCCGCGGCGAGCGCCTCTATCGTGCCGAGCGTGCCGCGAATGATGCGTTCGTCGGGCCAGGAGGCGCGGCAGACGAGGGCGATCGGGCAATCCGCGCCGTAGAACGGTTCGAGTTCCGCGACGACGCGCGCCAGCGCATGGATCGAAAGATGGATCGCCATGGTGGTTTTCGCCTTGGCGAAGGTTTCCAGCGTCTCGTTCGCCGGCATGGCCGAGGCGCGGCCGGAGGTTCGCGTCAGCACCACGGACTGCGCCACTTCCGGCAGGGTGAGTTCGCGCCCGAGCGCCGCGCTGGCGGCGGCGAAGGCGGGCACGCCTGGCGTCAGGGTATAAGGAATGCCGAGCGTCTCCAGCCTTCGCGTCTGCTCGCCGACCGCGCTCCAAATGGACAGATCGCCCGAATGCAGGCGCGCCACGTCGAGCCCTGCGTCATGCGCGTTCTTCATCTCGGCGACGATGTCGTCGAGCGATAAGGGAGCGGTGTCGACAATGCGGGCCCCATCCCGGCAATGGGCGAGCATGCCGGCGGCAACGAGCGAACCAGCGTAGAGGCACACCGGGCAGTGCGCGAGAATGTCGCGTCCGCGCAAGGTTAAAAGGTCGGCGGCGCCGGGTCCGGCGCCAATGAAATGCACGGTCATGACGCGTCGTCCGTCCGGCGGAGGCAAGCTCTTGCGATGGCGCAGGTGAGCCTGGCGGTCGCCATGCGCGGCGCGAGCAACGTGCTCCCCTGTCCGGCGCCCGCCAAGGCCGCGGCTTCGGCGACGCTGCCGACGCCAGTCAACCTTTCGACGCGAACCGCGCGCGTGATCACGTCATCCTTGCGCGCCAGCAGCGCTTCAAGCGGCAGAAAAACCAGCTTCATCCCGAGCATGCGCCCGGCTTCAAGAAGGCCGGGTTCGTCTCGTTTCGTGTCGATCGAAAACAGGACAAGAGATTCAGACGACGAGGCGTCTCCCCTCTCCCCGCTTGCGGGGAGAGGGTCAGGGTGAGGGGCTTGGGGTCTTGCGCGAACTGCTGATGGCGCCAGCAAATCCGAGGCCTTCATCAGCGTTTCCGAAAATACCCCCGGCCCCTCACCCCAACCTTCTCCCCATTCATGGGGAGAGCGGGCGCGCACAACATCGACGCCAAGGTGGGTCGCCACAAGCTCGACGAATGTCGCCAATTCCTTCGCGTCCACTCCGCGCCGTGCGCCGATCCCGATGGCAAAGTGCGCGTTCATGTTTTGACCGCCCGCCATTGCAGCGCCGGCAAGGCCGGCGCCATCGTGTGAAAACCGCCGAGGGGGCGCGCCTTGGCGACTTGAATGTTCACCAATTCGCCGCCCCTTTGCTGGAAGGCGGCCATCAATGTCGCTTGCGTTTCGATCGTCACGGCGTTGGCGACGATGCGTCCGAAGGCCGGCAGCGCCTCCCATGCGGCGGCGATGACGCGCGCGCCGCCGCCGCCGATGAAAATGGCGTGCGGAGCAGCGAGGCCGACCAAGACCTCCGGCGCGCGTCCCTCGATAATCTCCAGATCGGGAACGCCGAGCGTCAAAGCGTTGCGCGCAATGCGCGCCGCGCGCGCGGGATCGCGTTCAATGGCGATCGCCCTGTTCGCCGGGTCGGCGAGCATCCATTCGATGGCGATCGAACCCGATCCCGCGCCGATGTCCCACAAGACTTCGCCGCGCCGCGGCGCCAACGTGGCGAGCGTCACGGCGCGGATGTCGCGTTTGGTGAGCTGCCCGTCGTGTTCGAAATAATCGTCCGGCAGGCCGGGCGTCAGTGGAATGACGCGCGCCGCCGCCGACGCAGCGATTTCGATTCCGATCGTGTTGAGCGGCGCGATGTCGCCAAGCGCGAAGTCTGACGCGCGCGCTGATCGCACGCGCTCCTTCGCGCCGCCCATATGCTCGAGAACGTGGATGCGAGACGCGCCCATGCCGAGCGTCGTCAGGTGCGCCGCGATGCGCGCCGGCGTCGTCTCGTCCCAGGAAAGGACGAGCAGACGGCGCGCCGGTTGCAAATGCGGCGTGATCTTCTCGAAGGCGCGTCCATGCAGCGAAAGCAGAGCGCAATCCTGCTGGCTCCAGCACAGGCGCGCCGCCGCCAGCGCAAACGACGAAGGCGCCGGAACGCAGAGAATTTCATCCGTTGCGACATGGCGGGAGACGAGATCGCCGACGCCGAAAAAAAACGGGTCGCCGCTCGCTAAAACCGCTGTGGGCCGGCCTCGTTGTCTGACGATTCGCTCGATCGCATCGCCAATCGGCGAAGGCCAAGCGAGGCGTTCGCCCTTTTGCTCGCCGATGAGCTCCAGGTGACGCACGCCGCCCACGATGAGCGAGGCATTCGCGATGAGCGCGCGCGCCGCTGGCGTTAGCGCTTCGACGCCGTCCTCGCCGATGCCGATGAGCGACAGCCAGCGTTGCATGGCGGGCGCTTCGTCAGCGTGCAGGGCTTGGGCGCGTCTCATCTGGTTATGCTTTTGCGCTTTGCGAGCCTGAAGGCTCGCGGTCCGAGACGCAGCGTAGCGAATGGAGCGACCACCAGCGGTATCATGCCAACGTCGTTCATCCACGGCCCGTCATGCCCGCGCTTGTCGCGGGCATCCACGCCGTGACATCGCGGCGTCATGCAAGAAGAAGCGTGGAGCGTTCTCGTTATTCGGCGTCGTTGCGCAACGTCCCGACGTGAATGGCCGGGACAAGCCCGGCCATGACGCAGGAGAGAGTCAACGCCTAACGCCGTTGGCATCACTTCGCTCTCCGTGAGGCATAGAGCCATGGCCGGTCATTGTCGCGATTAACGAGGCGCGTGCCGCTGGATCCAATGATCGCCAAAGTCGACATGTCAACGATCGAAAGGTCCGCTGCATCGAGGCGCGATATGACGATGTCCTCTTCGGCGCGTCCCACGGATTTGGCGAAGGCGACCGGCGTTTGCGGCCGCAGATGGCGGCGCAATACGGCGAAGGCGTCATGGATGCGGTGCGGGCGCGCCAGCGAAGCCGGATTGTAAAGCGCCATCACGAAGTCGGCGCGCGCCGCGTATTCCAATCGCTTTTCGATCAGGTCCCAAGGCTTGAGATTGTCGGAGAGCGAGATGGCGCAGAAGTCGTGGCCCAACGGCGCCCCGAGCCGCGCCGCCGCCGCCTGCATCGCCGAAATGCCCGGCAGGACTTCGATGTCGAGAGCGCGCCAAGCCGGATCGCCAAATTCGAGCGCTTCGAAAACAGCGGCGGCCATCGCGAAAATGCCCGGGTCGCCGCCCGAGACCACCGCCACTTTGCGGCCCGCCGCGGCGCGCTCCAGCGCCTCCCTGGCGCGCTCGAGTTCGACGCGATTGTCGCTCGCGTGTCGAACCTGCCCCGGCGCCTCCGGCACGCGCGCGACATAGGGGCCGTAGCCGATGATGTCTTGCGCGTCGCGCAGCGCCTCTCTGGCCTGCGCGGTCAACCACTGTTCGTCGCCTGGACCGAGGCCGACGATCGAAAGGCGCCCCTGCTCGCTCATGGCCGCCGTCCCCGGCCAGGCACGAGAACCATGGCGAAATAGGGCGCCTCGTCATCGGTTTTGTCCGACATCGGCATGATCTTCTCGCCGGCCATCGTGCCGCGCTCGACATAGATGGCGCGCTCGATGAGTCCGGCGCCCTTAAGCGCGCGACGCAGTTTCTTGAAATTGCCGCCGAGCTTCATCACCACGGCGGCGTCGCTGGCAGCAAGGCGCTCCGTCAGCGTCTGTTGCGGCAAGGTGGCGGGCAGCACGGTCAAGATGTCGTCGCCCCAGGTCATCGGCGCGCCCGCCGCCGCGAAACATCCCGACATTCCCGAGACGCCTGCGCAAATCTCGATGCGGAACCGCCGCTGGAGCCGAATGTAAATATGGATGAAGGACCCATAGAAGAGCGGGTCGCCCTCGCACAAGAGCGTCACGTCGCAACCGCGGCAAAGATGCGCGGCGATTTTTTGGGCGCTTTCTTCGTGGAAGCTCGCGAGGGCCGCGACATACTCCGACGAGTCGAATGGAACTTCCGTCGTCACCGGATAGGCGAGGAGAAGCTCCTCGCAGCCGCGTCGCAACCAGCGCTCGGCAATGGCCCTGGCGTTGCTCGGGCGTCCGCGCTTGGCGAAATAAGCGACGACCTCGGCTTCGCCGATCAGCCGCGCAGCCTTGACGGTCACGAGCTCCGGATCGCCCGGGCCGAGGCCGACGCCGCGCAGCACGCCGAGCACAACGTTGGCGCCGTCCTTTTTATGCAAGCTCGGATCGATGATGTTCATTCGTCCTCGCTCGCTATGGCGTTGATCGCCGCCGCCGCCATGGCGCTGCCGCCCTTGCGTCCGCGCACGATGACGAAAGGAACGCGGCCGTCTTCGCGCAGAGCCTCCTTCGATTCGGCGGCGCCGACGAAGCCGACCGGCATTCCGATGATCGCGGCGGGAGGCGCGACGCCCTCATCGAGAAGCTCGAGCAGGCGAAACAGTGCGGTGGGCGCATTGCCGATGGCGACGAGCGCGCCGCCGAGCCGATTGCGCCATAGTTCGAGCGCTGCGGCGCTGCGCGTCGTGCCGATCTCGGCCGCGATCGCCGCGACGTTCGGGTCCGTCAGCGTGCAGATGACCTTGTTGTTCGCAGGCAGCCGCGCCCGCGTGACGCCGTGCGCGACCATGTTTGAATCGCACAGGATCGGCGCGCCGGCGCGCAACGCCGCGCCGGCGGCGTCGACCATGCCGGCCGAAAAGACGATGTCGGCGGCTATCTCCACCATGCCGCACGCGTGAATGATGCGCACCACGACGCGTTGCTCCTCGCGCGTAAAGCGATCCAATTGCGCTTCCGCGCGGATCGTGGCGAACGAGCGGGCATAGATCGCGGCAGGATCGCGGATGTAGGTCATTGCGCCGGACATGGCGGCTCCTGTTATAGTTTCGACCGCGTTGGGGCGATCGGGTAAATGGTTTCCTCATGCCTCAAGGAGGCCCGAAGGGCCGTCTCGAAGGACGAGGAAACCATGGCGTCGGCGTTCCTGGCTCTCTCTCGTGCTTCGAGACGGCGGCTTCGCCGCCTCCTCAGCATGAGGGAGAAGGTTGTCGCTCACTCGGTCATCATGCGCGCGATGAGCGCGTCTTTAATTTCATCCAGGCTCAGTCCGCGGAGGCTGGGCGGATCGCAGGCTCGCCCATTGTCGATCAAGTCGAAGCCTGCGCCTGACGCGAGCAAGGCGACCTTTGCGGGAGCCGGCATTGTGCAACCCTTGGCGCAACCGGAAATATGCAATGCCACGCCGTCGGACGTCAGGCGCCTGGCAAGCGGGGCGAGGCGCTCCGCTGTCGCGCGCGTCTCGCCCCGCGCTTGCGGACAGTCGGGAGCGCCGGGGCAGGCGACGACGGCAAGACGCGCATCGCTTGCTTTTACGATGAGCCCGCGACACGCCGCCGCTTGCGCCATCTTGCGAGCGGCGTCTTCCGATTGGCAAGGCAGGAGAATGGCGCGCCAAGGCGTCAGCCGCAGTTCGCCGATCCCGTCTTGTGCGGCGAGCGCACTCAACAAAGCGATGTCGCCCGCGCGCCAGCGTCCGAACGGCGCCCCGATTCCCGCAAAACGACATTGGGCGGATGTTCGCGCGCCGAAAATCTGGCTGCTGGTCGCCCTATGGCATGTCGAACGATAGGGCCTCATTTCCAGCCCCGCCTCGCGAGCCACGGCGTCGACGCCGAACGCTTCGACGAGCGAGCGCATGCGCCGCAGCTCGAATTGGCGGCCCTTGCGCAAGCAAAGAAAAGTTCTGGCGAGCGCGATCGCAGCCTCTACAGCCCGCTCGACGGGAACGATGAAAGCGCGTTCGCGCGCTCCCTCAGCGACGACGGCGATGCGCGCCGCCCCCTTTTCTTCGCACGCCTCGAGGCGAATATCCGTCGCTGCGTCGGCGAGGCCGAGCGCGCCGCCGTCATCGATGAGAAAACCGAACTTTCCGGGCAGCGCCTGGAGCGACAGATCGGCCGTGAGCGCGTGGGAAAGACGCGCGAGAAGATCGCGAGCGTCGATCAAGGCGCCGGCCTCAAACCCTATCAGCGGCGATACGATGAAGTTCAGGATGCTTTCGGTCGCGGCGTCTCGCGCCAGCAGACCGAGGCGGCTCAATCGTTGGAGCGCCGCCTCCAAGGTCGTTTCCGTAACGCCGCGCAATTGCAATTGCCCGCGCTGCGAAAGATCGATGAGCCCGTTGCCGCAAGAGGCCGATATGGCTGCGATCTCTTGCGCCTCTTCGGCCGTAAGCCGTGGGCCGATGGTCTTGGCGCGCACCAGCAACCCGTCGCCGCTTTGCATCGGCCGCAACGCTCCAGGGCACCAGCCCTTTATTTCAGGCGCAGCGTTCATTGATCCGCTCCCCTATATGATTCATCGCGTCGAATACGCTGTTGCGGCGCGTGCGCCACAATCCGCGCTTAATCGCCTCTTCGAATGCGCGCCGAATGGCGCCCGCCGCGCGCGGATTGGCGGCGACGAGAAAGTCTCGCACCTCGTCCTTGCCCAACGTCGCGGCGAAGACGAGATCGAACTGCGCGTCGCGCACGAGGCCGCTCGTCGCCGCGAAGGCGAAGAGATTGTCGATGGTCTCGGCGATCTCCGCGGCGCCGCGATGGCCGTGCCGCATCTGGCCGGAAATCCATCGGGCGTTGGCGAGGCGTCCGCGCACGACGCGCGCAATCTCGCGCTCGAGCGAGCGCAGCCGCACGTCGCCGGGGCGCGTCGCATCGATGTGCACGATCGCCGCGCTGCCGCCGAGCGCCTGGTTGGCGGCGGCGAAGCCCCCTTCATATTCGGCGAAGGCTCCGCCGGAGAGGAGGTCGGCCTCCGCCATGTCTTGCACATGGACGAGCGCGTCCGCCCGGCCGACGCGCTCAACGAACAAGGCGCGCGCAGGCGCGCTTTCGCCGTGCCGATCATAGGAATGACCGCCGGCGTCGAGATAGGCGTTGGCCAGATCCTGGCGCGTCGCCCATTCGCCGCGTGAAACGGCCTCACTGAGGCCGAGCCCATAGCTTCCTTGCGCCGCGCCGAAGATGCGCTCGAGGCTTTCGCCCTTGCGCGCGGCGTTTCGCAGCGGATTGAACTGTTCGTCCTCGTCGAGCGCCGCGACCCTTCGCACCGCGTCATGAAACAACGCGATCAGCGTGGGAAACATATCGCGAAACAATCCCGATATGTGCAAGGTGACGTCGACGCGAGGAAAGTCGCGTTTGACGGGCGGCTCGATTTCGAAACCGCTCACCCTGGCGCTCGCGTGATCCCATACCGGGATGACGCCGATGAGCGCCAACGCTTGCGCGAAATCCTCGCCGCCGGTGCGAATGGCGCCGCTGCCCCACAGATCGAGCACAATGCTGCGCGGCCATTCGCCATGTTGTTGCGCATGACGCGTCATCACTTCCTTGGCGGCGCGCCGACCAATGTCATAGGCAGTGCGCGTGGGCACATGCCGCGGATCGATGCAGAACAGATTGCGGCCGGTCGGCAACACGTCGGCGCGGCCGCGCGAGGGCGCACCCGCAGGACCCGGCGGTATGAAGCGCCCCGCGAGCGCGGCAAGCAGCGCGTCCATTTCCGCTGTCGCGCAAGCCGCGCGCATCGGATCGGCGCCGTCCGCGGCGCCGAACACGTGCAGTCCGTCGCCGATGCGCATCTCCTTCACGTCGCGCAGCCAGGCGTCGAGGCGCGCCAGCGTCTGGCCCAAATCGTCGCCGGACGCGACGCCGCAGTCGGCGGCAAGGCCGCTGCGCTCGGCCGCATCGACAATGGCGCCGGCGATCAGCGCGGCGCGGCGCGGATCGAGCGCCGCCGCGTTGGCGTATTCGTCGAGCAGCCGCTCGATCGCGCCAATGTCGGGCGAAAGCCCGGCGTCGGTCAACTCCGGCGTCAAATGGCCGACCGTCACCGCGCCGATGCGGCGTTTGGCTTGCGCCGCTTCGCCCGGATCGTTGACGATGAAAGGATAGACGACGGGGGTCGGACCGAGCACGGCTTCCGGCGCGCAGGCGGGGCCGAGCATGACCGATTTGCCCGGCAGCCACTCCAGCGTGCCATGCGTGCCGAGGTGCACGAGCGCATCGATCTTGCGCACGAAGCGCAGCCACAGATAAAAGGCGAGGTAGGAATGGCGCGGCGGAAGGTCGGGATCGTGGTAAGTCGCGCGCCGATCAGTGCGCGCGCCGCGGTCGGGCTGCAAAGCGATAACGAGCTTTCCTAGCTGCAAGCAGGAAAAACGCAACGCGCCGTCGCGAACAACCGGGTCCTGCTCCGGCTCGCCCCAGGCGGCGCGCAGCTTGGCGGTAAATTCGGCAGGAAGGGAATCGAACAGTCGGCAATAGTCGGCGATCGGCAGTTCGGCGTAATGCTCGCCCTCTTCGAGCAAGCGCATGAGAGAATTCGGGCAAATTATATCAACGGCCTCGGTTGTTGAGCCGTCATGCCCGCGCTTGTCGCGGGCATCCACGCCGTGTTGCAGCGCGGCTACGCGAAAGTTGCGTGACGTCCTTGTTCCACCCGCATCGTCGCGCAATGTCCCGGCGTGGATGGCCGGGACAAGCCCGGCCATGACGGGTGGCAGGCGTTGCTGGCACAGAGTCGACGCTGCTGGTTGACGCAAGACAGGAGTTTCGCCGATGTCATAACCAGCCCTCCTCAGCGCCGCGGTGATGGCGATGACGCTGTTCGGCGTATCGAGGCCGATCGCGTAGCCGCCGCGTCCGCGTCGCGGATAGTCGGAAAGAATCAACGCCAGCTGTTTTTCACTGTTGCTCTTGCGTCGCAGCCGCGCCCAATTCTTCGCCAGCTCGGCGACGAAATCGACGCGCGATGGCTCGGGCGCATGGCGGATTTCGGTGAATTCGCAAGGGGATCGCCGGCGCGCCTCGGCCTTGAAGGAGATCGCCCGCGTGAAGATGCGGCCGTCGACCTCGGGCAAAACCACGTTCATGGCGAGATCGGCGCCAGTCGCGCCGCGTTTCGAGGCGTCCCAAGCCTCGCGCGTCGATGTCGCCAGCGCGACCTGCAACACCGGCGCGTCGGCGCGATCAAGCGCGCCGCCGCCGTCTGGCGAGCGCGCCGAGAAACAGGTCGCGTTCAACACGACGTCGGGATGAAAATTTTCCACCGCGCGCGTCACGAAGTCTTCGCAGGCGCTGTCCTTGAGGCTCGCAACGAAGATGGCTTCCACGCTGAAGCGACGCTCGTGCAAGGCGTCGGCGAGCGCGACCATGGGCGCAATGTCGCCGCAAAGCCACGCCGAGCGGTAAAAAACCAGCATCGCGCGCGCTTCATCGTCTGCGCCTTGCCGACAGGCCTCGACGCAGCGCCCGGCGGCGGCGGCCGGCTCGCTGTCGCGCCATGCCGACGCTTCGCCGATGAGCGTCGCGGCAAGCCCGAGGAAGGAGCGCAAATTATCCGGGCCGCCGTCGAGGAAGAAAGACCAGATGCGCGCCAGATCGGCGCCCTCGAGGGTGGAGGCGCGCTCGAGCCGCGCGTCGCGATGGGCGTCGCCCGGCACGATCGCCAGCGCGAAGCCATGCCGGCGCGCGGCGCGCGCCAGTTCATCGACGCCGTACAGCCAGTAATCCTTGCCGCCGAGCAACCGCACGACGACAAGCCGCGCCTGCCGCGCCACCTTCTCGATGTAGAGATCGACGGAATAGGGATGCTTCAATTGCGCCAACGACGCGCAGCGCAAGCTCGGGTTGCGGGCAGCGCCCTGCTCGTGCAGCGTGGCCAGCAGTCCCAGTTCCGCGTCGGAAAAAGACAGAAAGACGATTTTGGCCGGCGACTGCCCGAGGTCGACCGCCGCCTCGGATTCGTCGAGGCTGTGCAGGTCGCGGGCGAGCAGATGCATGGCGTTCTCGAGCCTAGAGCAGATGCCAAAGGGCGCGACGACGGCCCCCTCCCCAACCCTCCCCCGCTACGCGGGAGAGGGAGCAGATTCGGGGCTTGGATAAATCCGTTGACGAATGCCGATCGTTAGGGTCCCCTCTCCCGCGCAGCGGGGGAGGGACAGGGAGGGGGCTCTTCGATCCGCTCATCTACGGTCTTTCGAAATTCATGAGCATGGCGGTCACGCTCGCGCGATCCATGCCTTTTTCGCCAATCACGACCAAGCGGCTCGAGCGCCGTTCTCCAGCTTTCCACATCCGGTCGAACTGATGCTGGAAACGCGCGCCGACGCCCTGCACCAGCAGCCGCATCGGTTTGCCGACGATTTCGACGAAGCCTTTGATGCGCAATATGTCGTGGACGGCGGCGACTTCGGCGAGCCGCGCCACGAGTTCGGCGGGATCGTCGGCGGGCGCGAGCTCCACGACGAAGCTCTCGAAATCGTCGTGATCGTGGTCCGGCATGGCGTCGTGACGCGACGGTCGATTGGCGAGATCGTTTTCCGCCGCCGCGCCGAGGCCGAGAACGATTGTCGGATCGACGCGCCCTCCTCGCGCGCGCACGATCTTCACCGCGCGCGGCGCGCTGGCCTTGATCTGCGCCACGACCAGCGCTTCGTCGTTTTCGTTCAAGAGGTCGACCTTGTTGAGCACGATGAGATCGGCGCAAGCGATCTGGTCGTTGAAGACTTCTTCGAGCGGATTGTCGTGATCGATCGTTCGCGTCTTGGCGCGTTCATTGGCGATGGCCTCGAGATCGTCGGCAAAGCGCCCTGCGGCCACCGCCGGGCCGTCGATCACGGCGATCACCCCATCGACGGTCAAGCGCGAGCGGACCTGTGGCCATTCGAAGGCTTTGACCAAGGGCTTGGGCAAGGCGAGGCCGGAGGTTTCGATGACGATGTGCTCGGGCCGCTTCTTATGCGCCAGCAGAGCTTCGAGCGCCGGGGCGAAGTCCTCGGCCACCGTGCAGCACAGACAGCCGTTGGCGAACTCGACGATGTTCTCGTCGGGGCAATTGTCGATCCCGCAGCTGCGCAAAATGTCGCCATCGACGCCGACGTCGCCGAACTCGTTGACAATGAGCGCCACGCGGCGGTCGCGCACGTTCGCGAGAAGGTGGCGGATAAGCGTCGTCTTGCCGGCGCCGAGAAAGCCGGTGACGATGGTGGCGGGGATTTTGGTCCAAGCGCTCATGTCGGCGCGCCCGCTTGCACGGCGGCGTCTTTGTCCGCGAGCCAGCGCCAGACAAAGCCGATCATCGCGCCGAGCAGGATCCACGTCAGCGCGTGCATGGCAAGCGAGGTTGCCGTAAAGCGCGCGGCGAGCTCCGCGGGAACCGTGCTCATCGGCGCCGCCGGCTGCGGCGCGCCGACGAGATGCGGGGCGATGATCAGCGCTGCGCCGATGAGCTTGGCGAGCGGCGCCTCCATGCGCAGCAGCGCGAACAATCCCGCTCCGGTCAGCGCAACCGTGGCGATCCACCAGATTTGCCGCGACAGGAGATCGCCGGCGGCGCTGCCGGGAAGCTCGGGCGCGAGGCCAAGGCTGGTCGCAAGGCCCGTCGCCGCGAAAGCGCAGGCGCCCCAGGCGAGCCCCCGCAACGGTTCGATGGGCTCGCCCGCGAGCAGCATCAGCGCCAACAGCATCAGCGCGTAGCCGGTCGCGGCGGCGCTGGTTGCGACGCTGGTCGCGATGGTTCGCTCCAATCCTTCGGCCGGCGCCCAGGCTTGCTCCTCGGTCGCGGCTTCGCCCGCGTGAGAGTGCTCGGCGGCGGTTTCATAAACTTCGGCCGCCAGGATCAGCGGCGTCGTGGTGACATGCTGGAGGGCCGCCATCGCAAGCCCCACGGCAAGGCCGGCGATGACGCCGACCGCGAGCGCGCGTTGGATCACGGCGCGTCAGTGACAAGGAAAGGCGAGCGAATGGCGGGTGTCGTGCGCCGCGTTGTGGACGGCGCTCGGATAGGCGAAACCCGTCAAGAACGTCAGAGCCGCGCCAAGCGTAAAGGCGACGAGCGCGGCGGTCAGGATTTCGGCTCTGGCCGGAGCAAGAGTCTTGGATTGGCCGGCGTCGGAAATGGATTGCATGGTCGTCTCCTTGCCGCCCCGCCGGCGGCGTTCGCTCCAACAAGGCGACGGCAGGTCTCCTGGCTCCCGGGTCGTCGCTCGCGCCGCCTTCCCGGAACATCCAGTGGCGTGAAGGCGCGATCTCGCCGGTCACAGTTGCGGGGGCAGCCGCGGAATAAGGTCTTGAAGACCGTTGCCGCGTTCCCTTTTTCACCTTCTTGCGAAGGACCGTCGAAGATAGTCATAAGCTGGGCGAAAGGCGCCGTCAAACGTTGGGGCGAGGGCGATCAGGTGAATGGCTTCCTCATCCTGAGGAGGCCCCGAAGGGGCCGTCTCGAAGGACGAGGAAGCCATGAGGCGCTCGAGTGAGCCTCCCCCTCGTGCTTCGAGACGGCGGCTTCGCCGCCTCCTCAGCATGAGGGGGAGCAGGTCCGGCGCTTCACAACCCGTAGATTGTCGCGTATTCGGGGTCGCCGGCGGCGACTTGGCGCGCGAGGTCGACGATCACCTTGGCCTGTTTCCAGGTGGCGTCGTCCTGCATGCGGCCGTCGATCATCACCGCGCCGGTTCCGTCCGGCATCGCCGCCAGCACGCGCCGCGCGAAAGCGACCTCGGCCGGATCGGGCGAGAACACGCGCTTGGCGATGGCGATCTGCGACGGGTGCAGCGACCACGCGCCGGCGCAGCCGAGCAGGAAGGCGTTACGAAACTGCGCTTCGCAGGCCGGCGCGTCGGAGAAATCGCCGAACGGCCCATAGAACGCCTTGATGCCGGCGGACGCGCAAGCGTCGACCATCTTGGCGATGGTGTAATGCCACAGATCCTGCTGGAACGCGGCGCGCAAGCCGTGGCCGGGCTCGGCGTCGGCCAACACCTTGTAGTCCGGATGGCCGCCGCCGACGCGCGTCGTCTTCATGGCGCGCGAGGCCGCAAGGTCCGCCGGGCCGAGGCTGATCCCATGCATGCGCGGCGAGGCGCTGGCGATCGCGTCCAC
>JACOUB010000052.1 GCA_016178015.1 Methylocystis sp.
AACGTTACGCTAATCCCCTGGCCCCTCACCCAACCTCTCCCCGCAAGCGGGGAGAGGGGCGCCCCTCTTCTGCAACCGCGAGCGAAGCGATGCTCGCTCAAAACTCAATCCCCTCCTGCGCTTGAACGCCGGCGGCGAAGTGATGCTTGACCAGCGTCATCTCGGTGACGAGGTCGGCGGCGGCGATCAATTCGGGTTTTGCGTTGCGGCCGGTGACGACGATGTGGAGATCGTCGCGCCGCGCCTTCAGCGCCTCCAACACTTCGCCCAAAGGAAGATGCCCGTAACGCAGCGCGATCGACAATTCGTCGAGCACGAGCAGGCGGATCGCCGCATCCGCCATCAGCTCCTGCGCCTTGGCCCAGGCGCGGCGCGCCGCCGCTTCGTCTCGAGCGCGGTCTTGCGTTTCCCAAGTGAAGCCTTCGCCGAGCGCATGCCAAGACACGAGCCCCTCATCCCGGCCGAGCTTTTCCAACACACGCCGCTCGCCCGTTTGCCAGGCGCCCTTGCAAAATTGCACGACGCCGACCTTCCAGCCATGCCCGAGCGCCCGCAAAACGAGGCCGAAAGCGGCGGTCGACTTGCCCTTGCCGGCGCCGGTGTGGACCATGAGCAGGCCCTTGTGGGCGATCGCCTTGCTGGCGAGCTCAGCGTCTTGCGCGGCCTTGCGTTTTTCCATCTTGGCGCGATGACGCGTTGCCGCGTCCTCGTCCTGGCTTCCCTCGGTTTTCCGCGGCATGGGATTGGCGTTCCTCGGTTCGAAAGAGTCTCGTTGCGACGACAACGCCGCCCCTGCCTCGCCCCGCCTGATTTTATACCAAATAAAATCACTAGTTTGCGGCGCGAGTATAGCGCCAGTGTCGGCGGCGGAACAACAGCAGGCCACGGAGCGATGGCGTTTTGCGGCGGCGCGACTGCATTAGCTCGAACGTTGACGCTCGTCGCCGCCGCCCATAGGGTGCGCCGCTTCTCCGATCCCGGTCCCATATGCTCAGCGCACGAGAACCCTTGCCCGCCGACCTTCGCGAAGCTGCGCGCGTCTCGCCGGCCTGGCCGTTCCAAGAGGCGCGCAAGCTCGTCAAGCGCGTCGAGCAAACAGGGCAGAGCCTGGTTCTGTTCGAGACCGGCTACGGCCCTTCGGGCCTGCCGCATATCGGCACCTTCGGCGAGGCGGCGCGCACCAGCATGGTGCGCCATGCCTTCGAGGTTCTGACGGAAGGTCGAATAACGACCCGTCTCATCGTCTTTTCCGACGATATGGACGGGCTGCGCAAGGTTCCCGATAATATTCCCAACAAGGAGCTGGTCGCGGCCCATCTCGGCAAGCCGCTGACGCGCATTCCCGATCCTTTCGGCACGCATGAGAGTTTCGGCGCGCACAACAACGCGCGGCTGCGCGCCTTTCTTGACGCGTTCGGCTTTGCTTACGAATTCGCCTCGTCAACCGACTATTATGCGTCGGGGAGATTCGACGCGGCGCTGCTGCACATGCTGGCGCATTACGACGCGGTGATGCGCATCATGCTGCCGACGTTCCGCGAGGAACGCGCCACGACCTACTCGCCGTTTTTGCCCATTCACCCTCGCTCCGGCGTCGTCATGCAGGTGGCGCTCGAGTCTGTCGACGCCTCGGCGGCAACGATTTCCTGGCGCGACCCCGCGACCGGCGAAGCGTTTACGACCCCGGTGACTGGAGGCTCCTGCAAGCTGCAATGGAAGCCCGACTGGGCCATGCGCTGGTATGCGCTTTCCGTCGATTACGAAATGGCCGGCAAGGACCTCATCGATTCGGTGAAGGTCTCTGGCGCCATCGTGCGCGCGCTCGGCGGGCGTCCGCCCGAAGGGTTCAACTACGAACTCTTTCTCGACGAGAAAGGCCAGAAGATCTCCAAGTCCAAGGGCAACGGGCTCACCGTCGATCAATGGCTCACCTACGCGAGCCCGGAGAGCCTGGCGCATTTCATGTATCAGAAGCCGAGCGCGGCCAAGCGTCTCTCTTTCGACGTCATCCCGCGCAATGTCGACGACTACCTGACCTGTCTCGAGGCCTACCCGCGTCAGGCCTGGAGAGAGCGTCTCGGCAACGCCGTCTGGCATGTTCACGAAGGGCGCCCGCCCGCGCCGGAAGCGCTGGTTCATCCTGGCGAAGGCGGCGCCAGGGGAACGACCATTTCCTTTTCCATGCTGCTCAATCTCGCAACCGTCGCCAATGCCGACGATCCCGCCGTGCTGTGGGGATTTTTGCGTCGTTATGCGCCACAGGTGTCGCCGGCAACGCATCCGCGCCTCGACAAGCTCGTCGGCTATGCCGTGGCCTACTTCAGAGACTTCGTGCGTCCGGCCAAACATTATCGCTTAGCCGACGAGGTGGAGCGCGAGGCGCTCGGCAGACTGTCGGCGACGCTCGCGGCGCTGCCCCGAGACGCCAGCGCGGAACAGATTCAAACCGCGCTCTATGACGTGGCGCGGGCCGCGCCGCGTTACCAGGACATGCGGGCCAAGGGCGCGACGCCGGAGCGCCCCGGCGTCTCCAACGATTTCTTCAACATGCTTTATGAGGTGTTGCTCGGCGAGAGCCAAGGCCCGCGCTTTGGATCTTTTGTCGCGCTCTATGGTCTCGCCGAGACCCGCGCTCTCATCGCCAAGGCGCTGGATGGTAGATTGCTGAGACCGGATGCGGATAAGGCGTCGCCATGTGGGCCGTCGATGCCGATATTATCAAAGTGACAATCGAACGAACGCGATCACCCCAAAAGGTTCACGGAAAACGCCATGCCGTTTCTTGATCGATCGGACGCGGGACGCCGCCTCGCCCATGCGCTCGCGGCTTACCGCGGCCAGCAAACCGTGGTGTTGGCGTTGCCGCGCGGCGGCGTGAGCGTCGCCGCGCCTATCGCCAAAGCGCTTGGCGCGCCTCTCGATTTGGTCCTGGTGCGCAAGATCGGCGTTCCATTTCATCCCGAGCTCGCCATGGGCGCCATCGCCGATGGCGGCGGCGCCGTCATCACCGTGCGCAACGACGACGTGATCTCCTACGCGGGCGTCACGGCAACGCAATTTGCCGCGGCTCGCGATCGCGAATTGGCGGAAATCGAGCGACGGCGCGCGCTCTACCTTGGCGACCGCACCCGGCCCGAGGTGAGCGGTCGCATCGCCATCGTCGTCGACGACGGCGTCGCCACGGGCGCAACGACCCGCGCCGCGCTGCGCGCCGTCCGCGCGCGTCAACCTGAGAAACTCGTGCTCGCCATTCCCGTCGCGCCGACCGACACCCTCGCCGCGCTCAGCGAAGACGCCGATGACATTATTTGTCTCGAGGATCATCGAGACTTCGGCGCCGTCGGATACTTCTACGCTGACTTCCGTCAGGTGGAAGATGAAGAGGTGATCGCGACCGTGGAGCGGTTCGGAGCGTCTCGCTAGCCCGAACGAGCTTATCCCTTCAGCTGCGCGAGGATGCCGGCGGCGTCGCCCATTCCCCAATGCTCGGCGATATGCCCGTCCTTTACCCGAAAAATGTCGCAGGAGGTGAAACGGAGGCGTTTTCCGGTTGGCGCAACGCCGAGATAGACGCCTTGGTGCGTCCCTTCATAGACAAAGCTCGCGGCGACCTTATCGCCATCGGCGACAATCGCTTCGATTGCGACCTTAAGATCGGGAAGTCCCTTCAGGCGGTCCGCAAAAAATGCGACCGTGCGTTGTTTGAAGGTGACGCCCGGCGGAGGGGAGGGCGCGGCGGCGCTTGCCTGATGGTTGACATAGTCATCGGCAAACAGCGCCGCCAAAGCGTCGATGTCGTGCGCCGTGAGCGCCGAAGCAAAACGTTCGGCGATGCGCACGGTTGACGACGGCGCCTGCGATCGCGCCGGGCGCGCCAAAGCGGTTGCGGCGATCGCCATTGCGCCAATGAGGTCTCTGCGTATCATGAACGTGATCCCTCCCTGCTCGAATGTCAGATGTAGCCTTTGATCTCATGGCGGCGCTATCGGCGAGGCGGGATCGATATTGACAAGATCGATTCCGATTCCAGTTAAGCTCCGACGCGCAATCTTTTTCCTCGCTTCGTAAGCAGAGAGCGGTTGCGAAATCATATTACAAAACCATCGCCGACGCGACAACCTTCAGGATTTGCGCCTGCCGCTGGAGCGACGCCAGCGCGCGCCATCGTCACGGACACGCAAGGCTTGGAGAGCGGCGCCGCCTGATCGAATGGTTCAGACGCCACGGACTCGTTTGATTTTGGTGGGGAAGGAGCGAAGACTCTTCCCGTCATGCCCGCGCTTGTCGCGGGCATCCACGCCGGGACATTGCGGGAAGGGTTCAGAAAGATGCGAAAACGCTTCACTCTTCATAAAGAAGGGCCCTAGCTTGTCGGCGTGGATGGCCGGGACAAGCCCGGCCATGACGCGCCATTGTTTTTCGCTGTTTGTATAACGAGTTGGGATCGAACGTCGCCGCACGGGAAGGTTCGCCTAATCTCAAAAAGGGGGGCGCCAAATGTCCTGGCGCGGTCGCATCGCCTTCGCATTCGCTGTTGTTTGCCTCGCGGCGTTGTCGCTGCGCAGCGCGCTTTTCGAGCCTCGTGCGGCGCCTGGGCGCAGCGGTCAAGACAGCGCGGAGGCGCAAGAGATTCGGCAGACCTTGCAACGGATCAAACTTCCCGAGGGCTTCGCCATTTCTCTCTATGCGCTGGCGCCGCACGCTCGCAGCCTTGCCGTGGGACGCGCGGGCAAGGCGATCTTCGTCGGCACGGACGAAAGCCGCATCTATGTCCTGACGCCGGGCGACGGCCAAGCGGGCGCCGTCGAAACCTTCGGGCCGAACATGCAATTCGTCATGCCGCATGGGCTGTGCTTTTCGCCCGAGGGCGTGCTGTTTGTCGCCGAGCAAAATCGGGTCGTAAGTTTCGCCGACGCGGAAAATAATTGGCGCAATCTGGGCGAGCAGGATGCGCGCGTCATCGCGCCCAAAGGCAGCCTCATTCCGCGCGCCGAGCAGAGCCCCAATCATTCGACGCGCGTCTGCCGTATCGGTCCCGACCGCAAGCTCTATATCTCGCTCGGGCAGCCGTATAACGTACCGCCGCGCGACAAGCTGGCGCTCTATGAAGAAGTCGGCATGGGGGGCATTATCCGCATGAACCAGGACGGCGGCGCACGCGAAGTTTTTGCGCGCGGCATTCGCAATTCTGTCGGCATGGACTTCAATCCTGCAGATGGCGCGCTCTGGTTTACCGACAATCAGGTCGATGGCATGGGCGACGATATTCCGCCCGAGGAAATCAACCGCGCGCCGCGCGCCGGGCTGCATTTCGGCTTTCCCTGGTATGGCGGCGGACACACGCGCACGCATGAATACGCGGCGGACACGCCGCCGTCGGAAGTCGTTTTTCCCGAGGTCGAGTTGGAGGCTCACACGGCCAATCTCGGCATGGTTTTCTATACCGGAACCATGTTCCCGAACGCTTATCGCGGCGGCATTTTCTCTGCGCAGCATGGATCATGGGACCGCAGCGCGCCGATCGGCGCGCGCGTGATGTTCACCAAGATCGGCGCGAACGGCGTGGGCGGCGCGACCGAGGTTTTCGCGGAAGGGTGGAACGTGGGCAAGCCCCGCTATCTGGGACGCCCCGTCGATGTCGCGCAACTGCCCGACGGCTCGCTGCTCGTCACCGACGATCAGAACGGCGCTGTCTATCGCATTTTCTATCGGGGTCGGTGAGATGCGAGGCTGAAGCCTCGCGGTCCAGGCGCGCTTATGGACCGCGGGCCTTCAGGCTCGCTGCGCCAATAGCGCTCGCCCGTCATGGCCGACGACGAGCGCGTCGAGCATCTCTCCCGCGGCTGCGCCGGGCGTTCGCAGCGGCGTGAAATCCGCCGCGCGCGCCAGGCCGCCGCGCTCCGTCAAGACGCGCAAGCGTTTGCCGAGCTGCGCCGCGAGGTGACGCGCGAGCGTCGCCTCGCCCACCGCGCGCAGCCGCGCGGCGCGCTCCTTGACGACATCGCTCGGTATTTGCGGCATGCGCGCGGCCGGCGTTGCGGGGCGCGGCGAGAACGGAAAGACATGGATGTGCGTCAGCCCGCAGTCCTCGACGAGATCGAGCGTGCGCTGGAACATCTCCTCGGTTTCGGTCGGGAAGCCGACGATGAGATCGGCGCCGAACACGACGCCGGCGCGCGCCTCGCGCAATTCCTTGCAAAAGCGCTGCGCGTCGGCGCGCGAGTGACGCCGCTTCATTCGCTTCAACACGAGATCGTCGCCCGACTGCAGGGAGAGATGCAGATGAGGCGCCAAGCGGTATTCGTTGGCTATGCAATCGACGAGCTCGTCATCCGCCTCGACGCAGTCGATCGAAGAGAGCCGCAGACGTTCGAGCGAGGGCAATTCAGCGAGCAATTGCTTGACGAGGCGCCCGAGCGTCCAATCGCCGGCCAGATCGGCGCCGTAACTCGTCAGGTCGACGCCGGTGAGCACGATTTCGCGTTTTCCGGCGGTGACGAGGCGGCGCGCCTCGGCGATGACCTCCTCGGCAGGCGCCGAGCGCGACGGCCCGCGCCCGAACGGGATGACGCAGAACGTGCAGCGATGATCGCAGCCGTTCTGGACGGCCAGAAAAGCGCGGGTCTGGCCGTCGCAAGCGCTGATCGCCGGCTGCGCGGCGCCTTGTTTGAACATGAAAGCGTCATCGACGCCAGCCGGCGCGATGTGCGCTGCATCTTCCTTGCGGGCGTTGCCAACAACGCGCGTAACGCCCTCGATCGCCGCGAAACTGCTCGGATTTATCTGCGCCGCGCAGCCTGTTACGAGGATGGCGGCGGCGGGGCGCTCTCGATGCAGCTTGCGAATCGCCTGACGCGCCTGACGCACCGCTTCGGACGTCACCGCGCAGGTGTTGACGATGACGAGATCGCTATTCGCAGCCGCGCGCGCGGCGCGGCCGACGGCCTCGGATTCGACGATGTTCAGGCGGCAGCCGAAGGTGACGACGTCCACCGACGAC
>JACOUB010000058.1 GCA_016178015.1 Methylocystis sp.
AAGCCGTGAACGTCGCCCCGCCGGTCTCCGCCAGAACCTTGGTGATCGCCGCCGTCAGCGTCGTCTTGCCGTGGTCGACGTGACCGATCGTCCCGATGTTGCAATGCGGCTTCGTCCGTGCAAATTTTTCCTTGGCCATGGTTCTCGTTCCAGGTTGACGCGAAAGCCTTTAAGCTTATGCGGGGCGAGGCTTTAAGGCCGTTGCCGGATTTCTTCAAGAACAATCGATGGGTTCTTAATAGGTTGTTTGCAAAAACCGCTGGCGGAAGGCGTCGACTGCCCGGCAAGAACGCGCGTCTCAAATCTCATGCACGACCTCGCCCCCGACGACCGTCAATTTCACCCGGCCCTGCATGCGCGCTTCGTCGAAGGGGGTGTTCTTGCAGCGCGAACGAAGCTCGGCTGGATCGACGAGGTATTGTGCATCGGGATCGAAGCGGATGATGTCGGCCGGCGCCCCCTTGGCGAGACGACCCTGCTCCAGCCCGAGGATTTCGGCAGGCCGCGCGCTCATGGCGCGCAACAGTCGGGGAAGGCCGATTTCGCCCGCACGAACGAGACCGAGGCCAGCCGACAGCATGGTCTCGAGGCCGATGGCGCCGTCTTCGGCCTCGGCGAAGGGCAGGCGTTTGGTCTCAACGTCCTGGGGGTCGTGATCGGAGACGATCACATCGACAAGGCCGGAGGCCAGGGCTTGCGCCAGCGCCTGGCGCTCGTCCTCGTGGCGCAAGGGGGGACGCAGCTTCAAGAAGGTGCGGTAATCGCCGATGTCGCTCTCATTGAGCGTCAGGTGGTTGATCGTGGTCCCGCAGGTGACGGGAAGCCCGCGCGCCTTCGCCTGCGCCAAGGCGGCGAGCGCAAGCTGCGTGGAGACGATCGCCGCGTGATAGCGCCCGCCGGTGAGCGCTGCGAGCCGCAGGTCGCGATCGAGAACGATCGCCTCCGCCTCGCGCGGAATCCCGGCAAGACCGAGACGCGCGGCGAATTCGCCCTCGTTCATGACGCCCTCGCCGCACAGATCGCGATCCTCGGTGAAATGCACGATCAGCGCGTCGAAATCGCGCGCGTAGGTGAGCGCGCGGCGCATGACCAGCGCATTGCGCACCGACCGCGACCCGTTCGAAAAGGCCACCGCTCCGGCTTGGCGGAGCAGGCCGAACTCGGAAATCTCCCGGCCCTCGCAAGCTTTGGTCAGCGCCGCCATCGGCAGAACGCGCACGCGGCCGGTGTCGCGGGCGCGGCGCAGCAGAAAATCCACCACCGCCGGATCGTCCACGGCGGGAGAGGTCTCGGGCGTCGCCACGATGGTCGTCACCCCGCCGGCGGCCGCCGCCGCCGTGGCGGTGGCGATGGTCTCGCGGTGCTCGGCCCCCGGCTCGCCGACGAAAGCCTGCATGTCGATGAGGCCCGGCGCGAGGATGTCGCCCGCGCAATCGATGACGCGCGCGCCGTCCAACGCCGTATCGCTGGTGATGGACGGGCCGAGGTCGGCGATGCGCCCGTTCAGGACAAAGAGGCCGCCGCGCGTCTCGCTCAGGGAAGCGGGATCGATGAGACGGGCGTTGAGAAGAAGGAGGGGAACGTGCGCCGGCATGGCGTCTGCTTAGGCCATTTCGACGCACAAGTGAATGCGAGCTCGGCGCTTTGGAAACGAATCGCGTGAGGGAACGCACCTTCATGGCCAGCAGCAGGGCCAAACCCTGGAGGCGGAAACGACTGGTTTTAACAATCGCTCCCGCGCTCCAGTTCTCGCCACCCTTTGTAGCCCTCCCTGGCGCGCTGGTTGCGGCGTTGCGTCAGTTGGCGCACGCAACGCTGCGCGTGACGCGAACGCGGCCGCTTTCTTCCGTGATCCTGGTCACGGCGAGCGTGCAATCTTCGTCCTCGGCGTCATAGGCGCGACCAACGCGAATGGCCGGACCGCGTCCCAGCGGCCGCGCCGTCGTCGGGCTCTCGCCGATCGTCTTGATCGGAACGGCGATCGCGGTCGTCTTGCTCGACGGCGCCGAGGGCGCAGCCGCCACTGCGGCGCATAGGCAGGTGGCGGCAGTGAGAGCGAGAACAATCCGCGGAGCGCGGCTGGCGACTGGGCTGGTGCGCGGTTCGGCCATAGCAAGCCCCCCAAGGGCAACCTGGGCCTTTTCTCTCGCATGCGAACAAACCCATGCGAGGCGTGCCTCTTTTTTTAACTATAACGCGGGGGGGCTGACTTGGTTGCGCCTTCGTTGGAAAAAACGCGGCGCATGCGCGTGACGACGCCTCCTGGAGTTCGAACCGAAGTCCAGGATGAGCCGAATGCACGCCAGCAAGAAGCGGCGCTGGGCGCAAAAACGCCCTGGCGTTTCGCGTAAAGACGCTTATTCGCAGACGCGCTGGCGGCGATAACCGATGACCTCGCCATATTCGTCGAATACCGGCCGCCGCTCGCCCCAGCAGCGTTGATAGACCGGCGCGGCATAATAGCCCGCAGGCGGGTAATCATAGACCGGGGCGGGATAATAGACCGGCGGGGGACGGACGACTCCCCCGGCGATGGCGCCGAGAGCAAAGCCGCCAATGCCCGCCGCGATCGCGGCCCCGGCGTCGGCCGAGGCGGGCGTGGCGGAGGCGAGCGCGGCGGCCGCCATGACGAGGGCGGCGAGGGTCTTGGCGATCTTTCGCATGTGCGGGTCTCCCAATAATGCGCTTCCCCGACGGTAGTTTCGGCATAAGTCATGAACCGACAATGAACGGCAAAACATCACCGCAAGGTCAAGAAGTTGACCGCCGGATTTGCGAATCCGGCCGCTCCATCTTTAGAGAGCGGAGACCTTGGGTTTGGCCGACGATTTGCCGTTCGGATCGACTGGCGTCTTGACGTTCCCCCATCCACCGGGCGGCGGCGCCACGTCATTGCTCGCCTTGTCCGGCGGGCGCGGCTTGAAATTGTCGACAAGCGCCTTGGCGGCGGCGAGATCCTTCGAATCGAGCCGCTCTCCCACGTCGTCGCGCTTCCTGCCGGCGTCGGCGTCGCCCTGGCTGGCGGCCACCGCAAACCACACGTAAGACTGAGTGAAGCTCTGGCCGACGCCGAGGCCGCGCGCGTGGAGGATCGCCAGATTATATTGGCTGTCGCGCACGCCCAGCTCCGCGGCCTTGCGGAACCAAACGGCCGCGGCGGCGTAATCAGGCTTGCCGTCGCCGCCTTCTGCAAACAGCACGGCGAGATTGTGCATGGCGCGGGCGTTGCCGCGCTCGGCGGCGCGCAGATACCACTTGCGGGCCTGGGCGTAATCGCGCTCGACGCCGACGCCTTTTTCGTAATGCGAGCCCAGCCGGTATTGCGCTGGCGCAAACCCCTGGCTGGCCGCCTTCTCGAACCATTGCGCGGCGCTCTTGGGGTCGCGAGCAAGATCGCGGCCTTCGGCGTAACGCGCCGCCAATTCATATTGGGCGGCGGGATCGCCCAGCTTGGCGAGAGCGCGTATCGCGGCCGCGGCGTCGCGCTGCTGCGCGGGGGCCCCTGACGCGGACTTGTCGATCGTCCCCACCGGGGCGGCGTCGATCGCCGCGCCGGCCGACTTGCCGTCCGTCGCGGGCGCCGTCGACGTCGGAGCGGCGGTGGGCGGGCCGATCATGCGCGGCGCTGGCGCCGGCGCGATTGGCGCGGCTGGGGCGGCAAGGGCCGGGGGGGCTGGCTCCGCTTGCGGCGCCGCCTTCGCCGTCGGCTTGGCGTCGGCGGGGGCGTCCGGCCGCGCGTCGCCGGCGGGCCCCGAAGCGTCGCCGGCGCCGCTATGAATCGCTGGCGAGGGCGGCGCAGCGATGCCGACTTTGGCGATTTGATAGGCTCCGACGAGCAGCACCAAGGCGCCGAGACCAAGCAGCAGCGGACGCTTGCGGGCCAAGATGGCCCGACCGATTCCGCCGTCGGCGTCGCTGGCCGCCGTATCGCGTCCGCCGGCGGCCGTCTTCGAATTTTGCGCCTGCTCGGCTTGCCCGTCGGCGGCCGTCCGATGCGCGGCGCGACGCGCGGCGGCGATAAAATCCGCCTGCACGAAACCTTCGCCGCGCGATTTGGGATCGCCCCCTCTGTCCGGGCCGAAATTGCCCCGGCCGGAGGCGCGCCGCCCGGCGCCCGGCTCCACCAGGAAATCGTCGATGTTATCGGTGGCAAGATCGGCGGCCCGCGCCTGTTGGCCCATCGGGAGGCGCGCGATCTTCGGCGCGCTCTTCGTGGCGGCGGCGCCGGCCGGCGGCGCGTCGCGAATCTCGGTCAGTTCTTCCTCGAACAGGGCGAGCCGGTCGACCACGCGCTCAAGAGTTTCGTGAACCGCGGCGAGCGTCGCATGCGTGCGCGTGCTGGTCTCGTCCTGATTCTTGCGAAGATCCGTCAGCTCCCGCTTGAGCAGCCCGTTGAGGGAGCCGGGCTCGGCGTTGGCCGCCTCGCGCAGCATGTCCTGCGTGGCGCAACGCACTGCGCGTTCAGCCGCCTCCGCCGCGCCGTTGCGGGTTTCCTCCATCCGCGCGAACAGGCCGCCGATCGTGCGCTCGATGTCCGCGAGCCCCGCCATATTCTGATCGGTGTGATCGAGCCGCTGGGATAGCTTGTCGATGTGCCGCTCGAGCGAAAGCAGCGCGCCGCCGCCGGCTTCGGAATTGAGCGCCTTGTCCACCTTGTGCGCGAGCTGGCCGACGAGTTCGGCCAATTCACGAAATTGCTTGCTGTTGGCGGGGCGCGACAACAGCTGGTCGATCTCGGCGATCGTTACGCCGTCCTTGGGCTGCTCAAGGCGCTCCTGGAGTCGCTCGATCTTGCGGCCCAACTCATCGAAGGCCGGATGGGCGGCCTTCGGCCCGAGCGCAGAATCGATTTGCTTGGCGAGTTTGGTGACGAGTTGCTCGAGCTGGCTGGCGTCGATCGCCTTTTGCGACGATGCGCCTTTATCGATGCGGGCGGCCAGCGACTTGTGCACATGGTCGATGCGCTCGTTGATCTCGTCGAAACGCTTGGCGGGGCCGGGCTTGGCCATAACTTGGTCGATCTTGGCGGCAAGATGTTCCAGCCGCGCGCCAAACGCCTCGAACGTGCCGCTGCTTTCGGCAGCGACAAACGAGCGGATCGCCTTGACCCTTTCCCCTACGTCCTGGGCGCCGCCGGCTTGTCCTGACAGGGTCAGCGCATCGATGCTGCGCGTGAGATCGGAGAGTCGCGCTTCGAGTTTCTCGAGCGGCAGCGGACGCGCGGCGACCGCCGCCAACACGTCGCGAATTTCTCGCGTCTGACGGGTAAGCTCGGCGAGCGCCGCCGTATCGGCGCCGCCGGGAACCTTGAGATCGTCGAGCCTGGCGCCGATGGTCCTCACTTCGGCGTGAAGCTCGCGGATGGTCTGGCTGGGATCCAAGTCTCTGACGATTGACTGCAGATCGCTGGCCAGTTTTTCGACAGGCGCCAGCACTTTCTCGTGAACGCCCTGATCGCGCTGCGTTTCGACGCGACCAGCCAGTTCACGCAGGGCGGTTTCGATCGCCGCGATCGACGTGCGCGGCGCGAGATCGCCAAGCGCGCGCGACATGCCCTCGAGTTCGAGGCGCAATTGCTCGACCTGACGCGTGACCGCGGCCTGCTGATCGGCGCGTTGGCTGGCGTCGAGGCGGGCCTGCTCGAGTTGACGGGAAATCGCGGCAATGGAGCTCTTTAGCCCATCGAAGCCCGCCAGCCGATCGGAGCCCTCGGCGGACGGCGGCTCGGAGGCAAGCGCGGGCGTCGCGTGATCATACCTTCGAGCGGGCGCCTTGCGCGCGGCGCAGCAATCTTCATCGAGCGCGCGTTGACGTTCGACGATTTCGGCGATGGCGTCGGCGAGCGGGCGCTTGTTTCGCGTTTCGGCTTGGCGCCGTCCCCGCTCCACGGCGGCGCGGCCGGCGCCGGCAAAGGACGCGGAGCTCGTATCACGCTGGCGCGTGTCCTGATCCAGACGGTCGGCGATATCCGCCAGACGCCGGTCGAGGCCGTGCAGGGCCGTTTCGAATTCGGCCGTCCGATCCGCGCGCGACAATCGATCGATGCGCGACTCCAGTCGCGCCAATGCGCCGCGCATCGGTCGGCCGCTCGAAGCCGGCGGCTGTGGCGCGATGTCGCTCTCGATCAGATCGGCAATGCTTTCGAGCGCCCTGGCGGTCTTCCGTTCGCTCTCGGCGGCGCGCTGTTCGAACATCGCGACGGCGTCGTCGACGATCGCCTCGACGTCGAGATCGTCCTCGTCGCGCAGGTCGCGATCTTGCTCACGCTGGTCGCGGAAACGCGATCCACCGAACGAAGATCCACGGCGATTGTGGTCATTGCGCGACGCCTCCCGGCGCGACGCTCCCTGACGCCCGCTTTCAGCGTCACGGTTCCGCAATTGGCGGTTGCGGGATCGCGCGAGGCGGCGGCTCACCGCCTCCAGGCGATTCTCGTCGTCGGGTTCGTCCCATGCGTCTGCGCCCTCGATACTCCTGCGAAACGTCCTGTTCATGAGGGATATCCGGCGGCTCGACCCATTTGGGCGTTGGGCTGTCGACTACAGGCGACTGCGCGCGGCGCGCGAATCACGCGGGACTTACGGCGCGGAACGCCAATCGCAACGACTTTCCTTCGATCACAGTAAACAAGCCGTTAACCCCTTCGTCGATTTAGCCATTTTGGTCCCGGCCGACCGCCGGCGCGCGCTTTGCGGGCAGACGCGGCCAAGCGCCCGTTTGCCTCCGGGATAGGCGAACGAATCGCCTTGCGACGTAGAAACGTGTCATTGACCCATTGCGTGGCGCTGAGGCGTCGAAAACTGGTGAAAAATAGCGTCGCGGGGCGCACAATGGCGGGCGTCGAACGCAAGCTGACCCATTGAGGCGACGGGCGACACGGAAAATGCTTGTAAAACACGATATTATGTTCAGCGTCGCGCCGATGATGAACTGGACCGACCGGCACTGCCGGTTTTTCCATCGCCTGCTCTCGCGCCGGGCGCGCCTCTATACCGAGATGCTGTCAACCGACGCGGTCATGTTCGGCGATCGCGACCGCCTGCTCAGCTTTGACCCCGCGGAACATCCGGTAGCCGTCCAGCTCGGCGGCGCGGACGCTGATCATCTCGCGAGGGCCGCGCGCGTCGCGGCGAGTTACGGCTACGATGAAATCAATTTCAACGTCGGCTGTCCGTCCGATCGCGTTCAGAACGGCGCGTTCGGCGCGTGTCTGATGCTTCGCCCCGCCCTGGTCGGCGACTGCGTGACGGCGCTGAAACAGGCGGTTGCAATTCCGATCACCGTCAAGTGTCGGATCGGCGTCGACGACCAGGCGCCCGCCAAGGCGCTGTTCGATGTGGCCGAAGCCGCTGTCGCCGGCGGCGTCGACGGCCTGATCGTGCATGCCCGCAAGGCGTGGCTCCAAGGCCTGTCGCCAAAGGAAAATCGCGACGTTCCGCCGCTCGATTATGCTCTGGTGTATGCGTTGAAACAGGCGTTTCCGCAAACGCCCATCGCGATCAACGGCGGGATCGCCAGCCTCGCGCAGACGCGTGCACATCTTAATCATGTCGACGGCGTGATGGTCGGGCGCGCCGCCTATCGCGATCCGGCGCTGCTCATCGGCGTCGATCCAGAGATTTTCGGCGAGGCGGCGCCGGTCGCCGATGGCTTTGCAGCGATCGACGCCTTCGTTCCTTACATCGAGGCGCAACTTGCGCGCGGCGAACGACTCGCCGCGATGACGCGCCATCTCCTCGGCCTGTTCGCAGGCCTGCCGGGCGCACGCGCCTTCCGCCGGCGCCTCGCTTGCGAGGCCGTGCGGCCAGGCGCCGGCGTCGAGGTTCTGCTGGCGGCGGTCGGTGAAGTGCGGCAGGCGATGGCGCGCATGACGATCGAGCGCGTGGCGGCGCCAGCGGAGTGCATGTGAGCCTGAAGGCCTCATCGATGCCCGACGCAAATGCAACTGCCGAGAATGCCGGCGCGCTGGCGCTGTTCTCCGGCGGGCAGGATTCGACCACCTGCCTCGCGTGGGCCTTGGCGCGTTTTCCTCATGTCGAGACCATCGGCTTCGACTATGGCCAGCGGCATCGTGTGGAGCTCGATCGGCGCGCCGGCTTACGCGAGGGGTTGGCGCGAATTTCGCCGCTGTGGAAGGAGCGCCTCGGCGAGGACCACACGATTTCCATCGAGGCGCTGGGCGCGATCTCCGAGACCGCGCTGACCCGCGACGTCGAGATCGCCTTCAATGCAACGGGGTTGCCCAATACGTTCGTGCCCGGCCGCAATATTGTCTTTCTCACCTTCGCCGCGGCGCTTTGCTACCGGCGCGGCCTATCGCACATCGTCGCCGGGATGTGCGAGACCGATTATTCCGGCTATCCGGATTGCCGCAACGAGACCATCCGCGCCGTGGAGGCGGCGCTGGCGCTGGGCATGGACCGCACGTTCGCCATCCACACGCCGCTGATGTGGATCGACAAGGCGGCCACTTGGGCGCTCGCCGAAGAACTCGGCGGCGAGGCGCTGGTGCAGCTCATCCGCGACGAGACCCATACCTGCTATCTCGGCGAGCGCGGCGCGCGTTTCGATTGGGGCTACGGCTGCGGCGAATGCCCCGCCTGCCGCCTGCGCGCGGCCGGGTGGGAGAGGTATGTGGCGGGGCGATTTGGGGGCTGAAGCCGAATTACGGCGACACGCCGAAATTAACCAACCGCGTTGTACTTGATGTTTGAATCCATTCCATCCCAGTGGGTTGGCAGTTACGGCGACACACACCCGCGTCCATCTCGTCGAGCGTCTTCGGCGGTGCGGCGACCTCAAGCGACCCGAACACATCTTCGGGCCGAGTCCGTTCGAAGATCGGCGCGGCCTTCAACAACACTCCCTCGGCCGTGTCCTCGACGACGAGCCGCGTGCCCGCGTCCCAATGGCGCCGCTGGCGGATCGATTTGGGCAGGATCACCTGACCCTTGGTCGACACCCTGATCGTCAGTTGCTCGGCGGAGGCCATGATGCGCTCGCGGGTTGAAGTAAGACGAAAGTAAGATTAAGCCCGCAAAGCCTCGCGAGCAAGCGCGTGGCGAAGACAGCGCGCCGGTTTTTGGGTTGATCGCGGCGGCGAAATGAGGCATAGGCTGCGCCACGAGACGCTGGGCGCTCATCCCGGCCGTTTGTCTTTTGCCGAGGATGACCCCATGAAAGTCCGCAACTCCCTGAAATCCCTGCGTGGGCGCCATCGCGCCAACCAGCTCGTGCGCCGCAAGGGCCGCGTCTACATCATCAACAAGGTGCAGAAGCGCTACAAGGCCCGCCAGGGCTGAGCGGCGGGAGATGCGAGCCTGAAGGCTCGCGGTCCATGGCGCCGATCCCGGACCGCGAGCCTTCAGGCTCGCAATCGGTTCCAACGCCGGTTACGCCGGCAGCGTCAAAAGGCCGGCGGCGCCGTTTTCGGCCCCGAACAACAGACGCCCGCCGTCCCGATCCCAGGCCAAGGCGGAAATACGCGCCTTTGGTTGCACATCGTCCGGGCGGCGCACCAAGATTTCCGAACCGTCGGCGATGCGGCACAACAGCGCCATGCCGTCCTCGTAGCCGAGCGCGACCACGAGCGCGCTCGGATGAAAGGCGACGCGGGCAACCTTCACGTCCGCGCGCGCGCCGCATTCGCGCGGCGCCTGGCCCATGGGGCCGTCCTTGGCCTGAAACGGCCACAGAACGCAGGCGTCGGCGCCCGAGGTCGCCAGCCATTTGCCGTCGGGCGACCACGCAAACGAGCGGGTCTTGCCGGGATAGCCGGCCATCCGCATGTGCTTGCCGTCGGCCAGCCGCCACCCGTGCAACATATTCTCCTGCATCGAGGTGATGACGAAGCGGCCGTCGGGGGAGGCCGTGACGTCAAGATGCGAGCCTTTCCACTCCAGCGTCTCGGGCTTGGCGGCGGCGTTGGGAAACCACAGCGTGACGCCGTTGTAATGGGCGATGACGAGGCGATAGCCCTTGGGCGCGAAGGCGAGGCCGCGCGACGACGAAGGCAGCGCCAGCGATTTCACCTCGCCCTTTGGCGAACGGGCGCGCACCTCGCGTCCGGCCGACCAGGCCATGGCGCCGTCGGCGCGGATCGTGACGGCGTCGATCCACTTGCCGCGCTCGTCGGCGATGACCTCGCTCGTCCCGTTCGCATCGGTCGCCACGACGCGGCCGTCGTCGCCGCCGGTAAAGAGTTTGCGTCCGTCGCTGGCGGCGACCAGAATGACGCCATCATGCGCGCGGATGCGCTGCTCGTGGCGCTCCATGCCGATCTCGGCGAGCAGCACATGGCCATCGGCGAGCGCGAGGACCGGCGTGCAGTCGAGAAAGGCCGCGCCGACGACCCCCTCGCCCGCGTCGATCGCGGCGACGGCGGAGGTCAAGGAGAAAGAAGAACTCACCTTCGGTCGCCTCAGGTTTCGTTTTTCGCGCGCTACGGCGAGTCGGTCCTGGCCGCGCCCCAATTCGGCGGAACTCGCGGCCGGCGCTTGCGGAATTGGCCTTTCATCACCAGGGCGAAGGCGATGGCGTCCAGCCCGGCGAGCGACAGCCACCAGAGCTGTTCGGCGGCCGGGCCGAGGACGGAAATGGTGAAACCAGTGGCGAGACCGGCGAGCAGGAACGGAGCAAGCGCCGGCCGCGTGCGTCCCGCGATGAAAAAGGCGCGCGCGCCGACGCCGGCGAGCGCCGCCGCGCCCAACATGCCGAGATCGAACCAGACCTCGAAAATCAGGCTGCGCGGCGTGGCCTGATGGAGATAATGGCCGACAATGCCGAACTCAGCCGCGCCGAAACCGTGTCCGGTCAGCGCGCGCGCGCCGTCGTTGAAGATGATGCGGCCCCAGACGTCGAGCGGTTCGGCGAAAGCCGGCGCGCGCCCCGCCAGAGTGACATGAACGAGCGCCGCCGCAACCGGCGCCAAAAGAATAATGGCGGCGGCCAGCGGGGCGAGCATCTTCGCCGCGCGCCGGGCTCTGCCGAATGAAATGGCCAGAACCAGAGCCCCCACGGCGAGCGAGGGGACCCAATTGGGCGCGCGCGCCAGCAGGCAGGCCGCCACCGTAGCGGCGGCGAGAGCGGTCGCGGAATACCACCTGCCGCGCAAAGCCAGAGCGCCGAGCGCCGGCCAGGCGACCAGAGCAAGACCGAGGCCGGCGCGCTGCAGCGGGTCGATGTCGAGGTCGCCCGCCACAGTGGGCGTCTTCGCGGCGACGAGCGCGACCGCCATCAAGGCCGCCGCCGCGACGCCGGCGCCGATCGGCAGCAAATTGAGATTGGACGTCTTAGTGCGGGCGGGGAGAACGGCGCAGACGGCCGTAACGAGCGCCAAGGTGGCGCTGCTCTTCAAAAAACGCTCGCCTGGACCGGCGCTGAACGGAGTCCAGGCAAGCGACAGGCCGGTCCAAACGACGAGAAACAGCGCGCCGAGCGCCGCCGGCGTCACAGCCCTGGCCCGAATGTCTCGCCATTTGAGCGCGGCCGGCTTCAGACTGGCGGCGACCAGCAGCAGAACGGCGCCGATCGGCAGCAGAATGTAAATGGTCTGGCGGGCGATGATGGGCGCCGCCTGCGAGACAATAAACAGCAACATGATGCCGAGCCGGGACAACAGACGCGCGGCGTCCGCTGCCGGATCATCCATGGCGCGTCGCGGATAGCTCGACATGGGCGGGGGGATGGACGAATGGAACTAAGAGAATCGAAACTTACAGACAACAGCTTACCGAATCCATCGAACCGCCGGCGCTGCAGCGCGGTATTCGTCTTGCGCCTTCATTTTTTGTCGGAGTGTGTCTCTTCTGCAATTTCCGCCAGAACGGCAGGGTCGGTCTCCTGGCGGGCGAAGCGCTGCGCCAGGTCGAGAAAGCGATCCCGCGAGAGGAGGCGCGCCAGCGCCCAGACCGCCGCGCCTCTGACCAGCGGCGACGCGGCCAAAAGCAGCCGCTCGGCGAGCGGCGCCAGCTGCGGGTCGTTGGAATTGCCAATCGCAATCAGCACATTACGCAAGAAACGGACGTGACCGATGCGCTTTATCGGACTTCCCGCGAACAGGCTGCGAAATCCCGCCTCGTCGAGCTTGGCGAGATCGGCCAGCCTCGGGTTTTCCAAGTCCGGGCGCGCCGCGAGCTTCGCTTCCCGGGCGGCGCGCGCGAACTTGTTCCACGGGCAGACCGCCAGGCAATCGTCGCAGCCGTAGATGCGATTGCCGATGGCGGCGCGAAATTCGCGAGGGATCGGGCCCTTGTGCTCAATGGTGAGGTAAGCGACGCATCGGCGCGCATCGAGCTGGTAGGGCGCCGCAAAGGCCTGTGTCGGGCAGGCGCCGAGGCATCTGCGGCAGGCGCCGCAATGATCGGCCGCGGGCGCGTCCGGCTCGAGTGCGATGTCTGTTAGGATGGCGCCGAGGAACAGCCAAGAGCCATGGTCGCGCGAGACGAGGTTCGTATGCTTGCCTTGCCAGCCGAGGCCCGCCATTTGCGCCAGCGGCTTTTCCATCAGCGGGGCGGTGTCGACGAACACTTTCGCCGCGCCGGCGCCGACACGGGAGAGCATGAAGCCGGCGAGCAGCTTGAGCCGGCCTTTGACGAGGCCGTGATAGTCGCGATGACGGGCATGCACCGAGATGGCGCCGCAATCGCGCCGCGCCAGCGTCGACAACGGATCGCTGGAGGGAGCGTAATTCATTCCCAGCATCACGACGCTGCGCGCCTGCGGCCACAGCGCCAATGGCGCGGCGCGCCGCGCCGCCGTGGCTTCCATCCAGTCCATGTCGCCATGGGCGCCCGAGGCCAGCCACTGCGCGAGACGGCCCCCGGCGAGCGGTATGGCGTCGGGCCGCGTCACGCGGCACGCATCGAAACCGAGTTGGCGCGCGCGAGCTCGGAGCTCGTCTTCGCGGTTTAAAAGTCGAGATCGGCGTAACACGGTCCCGGGATCGTCCCCGCCGCGCGATCGGCGAGCAGCGGCCGGAACGCCGGCCGCGACTTGATCCGCTGATACCAATGCTTGGCCGTTTCGTCCTCGTCCCATGGCGCATCGCCCAAATAGTCGGCGCAGGATATGTGCGCGGCGGCGGCAAAATCCGCGTAAGTGAGGCTCGCGCCCGCCAGCCAATTGCGCGCGCCGCTCAGATAGCCGACGTAACGCATATGGTAACGGATATTGGCGCGGGCGACGCGCACGACGTCCATATCCGGCGCGCCGCCGTTTTCCGCCGAAGCGAAGCGCTTATAGACCTTTTCGGTCACCAGCCAATTGGTGACTTCGTCGAAGAACTTGCCATTGAACCATTCGGTGAGCCGCCGCGTTTCGACGCGCTCGCGCACGCCGCGCGGCATGAGGCGCGCGGCCCCGGCGACGGCGCCCTTGGTCTCGTCGAGATATTCGGCGATGACGCCGGCGCCGGGAACCACCGTCCCATCGTCATCGACCAGAACCGGCGTCCGGCCAGCCGGGTCGAGCAGCAGGAATTCACGTCGCCGCTCGCAGGCGCGTTCCTCGATCAATTCGGCCTCGATTCCATACTCGGCGAGAATCAGTCGGACGAAACGCGAATGGGGGCAGAGCGGGTGGTGATAGAGTTGCATGAGGCCGTGTTTGGGCGGCGGGCGCTGAACCGATCGCGCCGAAGCGGGCGATTTCTATAGGCCGAGCGGAGCCTTGCGACAAGCGGGGGTTGTCGGCAAAGGGCGCAACCTGCTCTCTCTCCCGCGAAGCGGGGGAGAGTTGGAGAGGGGGTTGTTCGTCTTGGAGCAATTTTGCGCGGCGATGCCCCCTCCCTAGCCCTCCCCCGCTTCTCGGGAGAGGGAATCGAACGGCGTCGGCGTTAGCTTCGCGCAAGCCATGTGCGCAATAAAAGGGCATGCTTAAAATTATTGACTCAGTCGGCGATTTAACCGATTTGCGCGACAAGGATGCGCTCGAAATCACCTTGGCCACGGTGATGTTTGAATTGCTCGACGCCTCGACGTTGATTTTGTGGCGGTTGGTTCGGCATCTTGGCGATATTGGGCTCCTTCAACGCGTTCGGCTGCAATCGCGCGGCGCCGACAACAGAGCGGGGGAGCCGTTCGCCGATGCAACCGACCTCCTCTTGCTTAAATCGCGCGCAGACCTTCAAGCTTGTTACGACGCCAAACTGTCTTCGCGCCGGCCTCACGACGAGAGCGGGATGTGGAGCCATGTGTTTCCAGTGACCGACGCACGCGACGTGATTTGCTTGCTGGAAATCTTGACCCAGTCGCCATTGTGTCACGACCAGGAGCGATTGGTGTTCGGGATGCTTCGCATTTACCGTAATCATCTGGGGATTTTGGATTATGGCGACTGTGACGAGCTCACCGGCCTGTTGAATCGCAGGACTTTTGACGAATCTTTCAGACGGCTTGCGGCGCCGGAAACCGTCGAGTCGGACAAGATTGATCCGGCGGCTGACCGGCGTCGCCCAATTTGCCTTGAAACGCGAGCGCACCTCGCGGTCGCCGACGTGGATTTTTTCAAACGCGTCAACGACCAGTTCGGTCACCCTTACGGCGACGAGGTTCTCGTGCTCCTCGCAGGGTTGATGCGCGAGTGTTTTCGTGAAACGGATCGGTTATTCCGGTTCGGCGGCGAAGAATTCTTGGTGCTTTTGCCCGATACGGCGGCGCGCGAAGCCGAGCAGGCGTTCGAGCGTTTCCGCGCGATGGTCGAGGCGTTCGAGTTCCCTCAGGTTGGACGCGTCACGATGAGCGTCGGATTTACCTCGGTCGTTGCGGGCGACACCGGATCAAACGCCTTTGGCCGCGCCGACGAAGCCCTCTACGTCGCCAAACACCGAGGCCGCAACCAGGTGCAATCATATGAAAAGCTGATCGGCGCCGGCGTCCTGCAGCGCGCGCCAACGGTTGGCCAGGACGCCGAGTTCTTTTAACGGATGCGGCGTCCGGGCGATCCGCACAGCGTTGCTCCCTCGCCTCCCTGGCGAGGGGAGGGCGTGGGGCGTTATCCCGATGCAGATGCAGTGAAGGGCGCAATTTCAGTCGTCAGATATCTGAAGGTATTTCAAGGAATTCGTCTGCCGGGAACGGGCGCGCGCCCGTTTTATTTCAAAAACCTGAAATCGCGCCGTTCGGCTGGCGCGGCGCCCTATTTTTGTAAGCGTCGAGCGCCGACCCGCGCCTGAGGGCGAGAGCGCGCTCGTGGGCAATCTCGCGGGCGCCAGCCGAAAGGAGCCGCCATGGACAGCGCGCGCTATCACAAGGTCCGCGTCGGCAATCATGCGCTAAAGCCCGAAACCTTGATGCTCGGCTATGGCTACGACCCGACGCTGTCCGAGGGGTCGGTCAAACCGCCGGTGTTTCTGACCTCCACCTTCGTCTTCAAAACAGCCGAACAGGGGCGCGATTTTTTCGACTACATGGCCGGCCGTCGCAAGCCTGCCATCGAAGGAAGAGCTGGCCTTGTTTATTCGCGTTTCAATCATCCCAACCTCGAAATTGTCGAGGATCGGCTTGCGGTCTATGAACATGCCGAGAGCGGATTGGTGTTTTCTTCCGGCATGGCGGCGATCGTCACGGCCATCCTTGCCTACGTCAGGCCCGGCGAGACGATATTGCACAGCCGCCCGCTCTATGGCGGCACGGAAGTGCTCATCGACAAGGTTCTCGCGCCATTTGACATTCGCGGCGTCGGCTTTACGGACGGACTCGACCAGGAAGGCATTCGCCGCGCGGCCGAGCGCGCCATGGATCATCGCCTCGCCATGATCTTTGTCGAGACGCCGTCCAACCCGATGAACAGCCTGGTTGACATTGCGCTCGTGCGATGCGTCGCGGAAGAAATTGGAGCCAAGCAAGCTTCTCGGCCAATCATCTGTTGCGACAACACGCTGCTGGGGCCGGTGTTCCAATCGCCGCTCGAGCACGGCGCCGATCTATCGCTGTATTCGCTGACAAAGTATGTCGGCGGACATAGCGATCTCATCGGCGGCGCGGTCGTCGGCTCTTCCCTCGACCTGAAGCCTATTCGCGCCTTGCGGAGCGCCATCGGCACGCAGCTCGATCCACATTCCTGCTGGATGTTGACCCGTTCGCTCGAAACCCTGTCGCTGCGCATGGAACGCGCGGCCGCCAACGCTGTGATCGTCGCCAATTTCCTTTCCCATCATCCCAAAGTGGCGGGCGTCCATTATCCGCCTTTGCTGCCCGCTGGTCACCCAGTGCGTATCTTGATGGAGCGGCAATCGACCTCGGCCGGTTCGACCTTTTCGTTCGACGTCAAAGGACAGCAGAAGGAAGCATTCGCCTTTCTCAATCGGTTGCAAGTGTTCAAGCTTGCCGTCAGCCTCGGCGGCACCGAATCCTTGATTTGTCATCCGACGACGACGGTGCATTCGGGCCTCACCGAGGAAGCTCGTCGTGAAATCGGCATCACGCCGTCCTTGATTCGCATGTCGATCGGCATCGAACATCCCGACGATCTCATCGCCGACATCACGCAAGCCTTCGCATGAGGAGCGGACCTCACGAGAGCGTCGGCGGCGCGGCGCCATTGATTAGGCGCGGCGCGGCGACAGATTTGCAGTGAAAGCCTCACTCCGAGGCTTCCGCCCGAGGCGTTGGCGCGACGACGCCCAGTCGGAGGGAAGGTCGATGACCGATGCGCGACCAATCCAGTCTAACGAAGTTTCTCGTCGCTCGCTGTTGGCGTTTGCGGCGGGCGCCGCCGCCGCGCTCAGTGTGAGCGTGACCGCGAAGCGCGCTGTCGGGGCGCCGGCCAAGATGGCGCAGCAGGCCGTCGCCTATCAGAACACGCCGAAAAATGACCAGCGTTGCGACGCCTGCGCCCACTTCGTGCCGCCTTCGTCGTGCCACCTCGTCGAGGGCGAGATCAGTCCCTCGGGCTGGTGCAAGATGTTTACGAAGAAAACCTAGTGGGCTGCGTCATGCAAATTGAAGGGAGCGCCAGACGTTCGTTTGATTTGCGAGCCTGAAGGCTCGCGGTCCAAGCGACGCGGAACCCGGACCGCGAGCCTTCAGGCTCGCATTCGAGCTACCTCCGACGAGAGTTCGATCCTATCAATTTCGCTGACGCAGGCCACTAGTGGTCTGCTTCAGGCTCATTGAAAGGATTGTCTGCCGTGAACAGCCCCCTCCCTGTCCCTCCCCCGCGTTCCGCGGGAGAGGGGGACCCTAACGATCGGCGCTGTCGCAGTCTCGATGAAGCGCCGAGTCTGCCCCGGTGCGCGCCACCGCGAACAGCGCGGTAAACATCTCGATCGGCAAACCGATCGCCTTCAAGGTGATGCCGGAATAAAAGTCGATGTTGGGATAGAGCTTCTTCTCGATGAAATAGTCGTCGTGCAGGGCGATGCGCTCAAGCTCGATGGCGACGTCGAGCAGATCGTCGGTGGCGCCGAGTTCGTTTAAGACCTCGCGCGTGGTGCGCTGCATGATCTTGGCGCGCGGATCGTAATTTTTGTAGATGCGATGCCCAAAGCCCATGAGCCGGAACGGATCGTTCTTGTCCTTGGCCTTGGCGATGTAACGGGGAATGCGCTCGGGCGTGCCGATTTCGGCCAGCATCTTCAGCACCGCCTCGTTGGCGCCGCCGTGCGCCGGCCCCCACAGCGAGGCGATGCCGGCGGCCACGCAAGCGAAGGGATTGGCGCCGGACGAGCCGGCGAGCCGCACCGTCGAGGTGGAGGCGTTCTGCTCGTGGTCGGCGTGCAGGATGAAGATGCGGTCGAGCGCGCGCGACAGCACGGGATTGACCTTGTAATCCTCGCACGGCACGGCAAAGCACATGCGCAGGAAATTCGACGTGTAGTCGAGATCGTTCTTCGGAAAGACGAACGGCTGGCCGATCGAATATTTGTAGGCCATGGCGGCGAGCGTCGGGATCTTGGCGATCATGCGCGTCGAGGCGATCATCCGCTGCTTGGGATCGCTGATATTGGTCGAGTCGTGATAAAAGGCCGAGAGCGCGCCGACCGAGGCCACCATCACCGCCATCGGATGCGCGTCGCGGCGGAACCCTTGGAAGAAGCGCGCCATCTGCTCGTGCACCATGGTGTGGCGCGTAATGCGATAGTCGAAGTCGGCCTTTTGCACCGCCGTCGGCAATTCGCCATAGAGCAGCAGATAACAGGTCTCGAGGAAATCGCCGTGCTCGGCCAGTTGCTCGATCGGATAGCCGCGATACAGCAGCACGCCCGCGTCGCCGTCGATGTAGGTGATCTTGGATTCGCAGCTCGCCGTCGAGGTGAAGCCGGGATCATAGGTGAACATGCCCGTCTGGGCAAAGAGCTTGCCGATATCGACGACATCGGGTCCGACCGTTCCGTGTTTGACGGGCAGATCGATCGACTTGTCGCCGATATGGAAGGAACCAGATGTCGCCGTCATCGCCCCCACCTTCTCTCGTGATGGTCCAGACATGCGGCGCCCCTTTCTCGCGTTGGGCAGGAAATAGATTTGGGTCAGCTGGTCGTCATCGGCTGCTTGTGCGTCGCAAAAAAGGCTATAGCATGGCTCACGCCTGTTCAAGCGACGCTCGATGCGCGTCGGCGGCCGTCAGCCTGCTTGATCAGCAAGACGCGCCAGGCTCTCCTCGCGCCCGAGGATCGCCAGCACTTCGAATATGCCGGGCGAAGTGGCGCGGCCAGTCAACGCCGCGCGCAAAGGCTGCGCGATATCGCCGAGCTTGACGCCGCTTAAGGCGGAGATGTCACGCACGGCGTTCTCCGTCGTTTGCGCGTTCCACTCCTCGATCGCCGCCAGACGCGGCGCGAGTTCCGCCAGCCTGGCGCGCCCGCCCTGCGCCAGGATTTGCGCCGCCTTGGCGTCGAGCGCGAGCGGGCGTTCGGCGAACAAAAACGCTGCGCCGTCGAGCAGCTCGACAAGAGTCTTGGCGCGCGCCTTAAGGCCTGGCATGGCGGCGGCGAGCTGCGCTTTGCGAGAGGCGTCGAGCTTGCTGGCGATCTCCTTGCCGCCAGGCAGAAAAGGCAGAGTGGAAAGGAGCGCGTCCAACAGCTCGGCGTCGTCGCTGGCGCGCAGGTAATGGCCGTTCATATTCTCGAGCTTGGCGAAGTCGAAACGGGCCGGCGAGCGATGCACCTGGGCGAGATCGAAGGCCTCGATCATCTCCTGGGTCGAGAAGAATTCCTTATCGCCCTGGCTCCAGCCCAGACGCACCAGATAGTTGCGGAGCGCCGCGGGCAGATAGCCCATGGCGCGATAGGCGTCGACGCCGAGCGCCCCGTGCCGCTTGGAGAGTTTCGCGCCGTCGGGGCCGTGGATGAGCGGAATATGCGCCATGGCCGGCGCCCGCCAGCCGAGCGCATCGTAAATGTGCATTTGGCGCGCGGCGTTGGTGAGGTGATCGTCGCCGCGGATGATCTGCGTGACGCCCATGTCGTGATCGTCGACGACCACCGCCAGCATGAAGGTCGGCGTGCCGTCCGAGCGCAGCAGCACGAAATCGTCGAGGTCTTTGTTTGGAAATACGACGCGGCCCTGCACGCCGTCCTCGATCACCGTCTCGCCGTCTTTCGGCGCTTTCAACCGGATGACCGGCGCGGCGCCGGGCGGGGCGGTCTTTGGATCACGATCGCGCCAACGACCGTCGTAGCGCGGCGGACGACCCTCCAGCCGCGCGTGTTCGCGCATGTCCTCGAGCTCCTGGGCGGTGGCGAAGCAGCGATAGGCCTTGCCCTGCGCCAGCAGTTCCTCCGCTACCTCGCGATGCCGATCGGCGCGCGCGAACTGATAGACGATATCGCCGTCCCATTGCAGTTCAAGCCACGCGAGACCGTCGATGATGGCGTCGATCGCGGCGCGCGTCGAGCGTTCGCGGTCGGTGTCCTCGATGCGCAGCAGCATGCGGCCGCCGTGCTTCCTGGCGTAAAGCCAATTGAACAGAGCCGTGCGCGCGCCGCCGATATGGAGGAAGCCGGTGGGCGAGGGAGCGAAGCGGGTGACGACGTCTTGCGGCATTTGATGAACCGGTCAGGATGAATGGAGGATTTACACCAACAGCGAAGCAGGCTTACCCGTCATATGTGGACGCGCCCCGGTGAAAAGCGCGAGCAAGAAGAAAAGCGAAGCGGCTCATCCGTGAGTGCCGAAATGCCATTGACCGCGCCAATCCGGCATAACAGAAGCGCCGCGCGGCCCGCACGCCGCGACCTCGCGTAAGGCCTATGCCTGCTCCATGATTGTCGAGACGCTCCTAATTTTTGCTCAGGTCGCGGCGCATGGGCCGTCGAGATCGGCTTAACCCGCGCGTTATGACTCTTTTGGGGCGGCGCTTCTGATCGCGGTCGCGATTGCCGGTGTGATCGTGAGGTTTTCCTCGAAACCTTGGCCTTTTTGGCGCATCATGATTGCGTTCCTGGCGGTCTTCATGATTTGCTTGGTCATTCAACTGGTCTTCACGCGTTTTTATTGAGCTCGCCGGACCCGAGCGATCATATGGCGTTCTGGCGATCACGAACGCTCGATGACAATTAGGCAAGTGGAAAACAGTCCTGAACATGAAATCCAGTCCATCGAACTTCGCGAGCGACGGCGCACCGGCGCGAATGGCTTTCCGAGTGCCGATAGGCGCCCGTCTACTTACGCTCTTTGGGGTCTTGGCGCTCGGGGGCGTCAGCGCGTTCCTGACGTTTGTCGCCGTCTTCTTCCTCTTGGTCCTGAGACAGTGGGCGTTTGGCGCGCTCGTTGTGGCGCCGGTGGCTTGTTTCATCGCCGGCCTTGCCGGCTATGGCGTGCGGGATCTGCGGGGAAAATGGGGTCTGCGCGTGACTTCGGAAGCCGACTCGCTCGTCCTTGATTTGCCAGCGGGACGGTCGCTCATACACCATCCCGCCGCGCAACACGCGAAAATTCCGTATGCTGAGGTAGAAGCGATCGAATCCCGGCTCGAGGCCTATGGCTCCCTCGGGATGGGAATGATGCAGCGAGCATACGTGTTGCGACGCAAGGACGGGGAATTGATTTTTCTGTTCGAGGACCGCGCAATCGGGACACCATTTGAGAGTTCGCTCTTTCCAAGGCTCGCGGCCGACATTGCGGCGCGGGCAAACGTCCCGCTTCGCGACCATGGCATGGTCGAGGGAGGCGGTGGATTCTTGGGGGTCTGGGGAGCACAAGCCCCGGATTGGGCGGCGCCCCCACTGCCCCTATCCCGCCAATACAGAATTTGGCGAGAAGTGGTGATAACTGGCGTGCTTCCCATTCCTATCATTTTGATCGCGTTGCTAGTGAGGCTGCTCAGCGGTTAGATGTGAACCGAGCTTGAGGCGAGAGTCGCGATCCGACCGACGTCGCAAGCTTGGGCAAGTCCTCCAGGCTGCGGTCTGCGGTTCAGGCTCTTTCGGAGATCGACGGGAGCGCGCCCGTCTCACTTCACCAGCGGGGCGAGAATTTGGTTGAGGTCGGCGACGGTGATTTCGCCGGCGTACTTGTCGCCATTTATGAAAAAGGTGGGCGTCGAGCCGATGCCGAATTTTTCGGCGGCGCGATCGCGGACCTGGCTGACGTTCTCGTAAAGCTGACGGTCCTTCAAGGTGGTTTGGAAAACCTCCTGGCTCATGCCGGTCTGCTTGAGGACGTTGGCCAGCGCATCGAGAGGTTTCTCGACCGAGGCCCAGTTCTTCAGCTGAGCGAACAGCAGATCGACGACCGCGTCGCGCTTGTCGCCAGAGGCGCGCGCCAGCATGAATGCGGCCGTCGCCAGAGGATCGAGCGGGAATTCGCGCAAGATGAACTTCACCTTGCCGGCGTCGATGTAAGTCTTCTTCAGCGTGGGATAGACGTCTTTATGGAACGTCGCACAATGGCTGCAGGTCATCGAGGCGTATTCGACGATGGTGACAGGGGCGTCCGCCTTGCCCTCGACGATGTCGGGGAGGGCGTTCGCCGCCATCAGTTCGTCTAAGGGGACTTTTCCGATCGCGGCCCTTTCCGCCAGGGCGGCGCCCGCGAATCCGACAATCGCCCAACAACCAGCGGCCGCGATGATGGCGCGACGGGAGAGACGAGAACGAAGATTAGCCATGGTCATTCCGTGAATCGAGGAACCAACCAGCATAGACTGCGCTATGAATGTGGCAATCTGATTTGTGTCGGAACGGCCATCGCCGCTCGGCGGTCGTCAGCGCGAATAGTATTCGATGACGAGGTTCGGCTCCATCTGCACCGGATAGGGCACTTCCGACCGTAGCGGCACGCGCGACAATTTGGCCGTCAGCTTGGAATGATCGACTTCATAGAATTCGGGGACGTCGCGTTCGGCGAGATTGATGGCCTCGAGAACCGTGACGGCCTGTTTCGAGCTCTCCTTGACTTCGATCACATCGCCCGGCTTCACCAGGAAGGAGGCGATGTTGACGCGCTTGCCGTTCACCTTGATGTGGCCGTGGTTGACGAACTGGCGCGCCGCGAACACGGTCGGCACGAATTTGGCGCGGTAGACGACGGCGTCGAGACGGCGCTCCAGCAGGCCGATGAGATTGTCGCCGGAGTCGCCCTTCATGCGGATCGCTTCCGCGTAATATTTGCGGAACTGCTTCTCCGAGATGTTGCCGTAATAGCCTTTGAGCTTCTGCTTGGCCTTGAGCTGGGTGCCGAAGTCGGAGAGCTTGCCCTTGCGGCGCTGGCCATGTTGACCTGGGCTGTATTCGCGCCGGTTCACCGGGCTCTTGGGGCGGCCCCAGATATTCTGGCCCATGCGGCGATCAATCTTGTATTTGGCTTCGGCGCGCTTCGTCACTCTTATCGTCCCTCTTTTTTGCTTCCGATCGGCGGCGCACGAAGCGACGGGACGCGCGCTCCCTCGAGGGAGGCGCCATCGAACCACGTTCTCGCGCGCCGGAAAATCCTGGGCGTCAGGAACGCGCCCTCCTCTGCCGGTTTGCAGTCCGGCCGACAGGCTGCTTGCTCAATCGTCTTACAAAAGAGCAGCGGCCACGGGTGCGCGTCGGCTCAAGCCATGCCCGAGCCGAACAGCAGGCGGCTTACCGGCGAGCGGGCAAAGAGTCAAGAAAAACGCGCCGCCCTTCGCCAATCGCCGCGCGATTCGCCGAGCGGTCCTCAGAACTGGAACTGCCCGTCGCTCCAAGGTTGATCGAGCCGGCGCGGCAGCGTCTCGCCCCCGAACCAGCTGCGCTGATTGGCCTGGATCGGGTCCTGATTGAAAAAGGTCTGCTCCACCACGTAGCGATTCCTGCTGCCGACGGGAACTTTGGTTCCCGGATCCAGGAAACTGCGGCGTTGGACCACCAGCGGCGGGCGCCCGTAATAATAAGCCTCGCTGGCGTAGCCATAGGCATGGCCATGGCGCCGCGGCCTGGCGAGCGCGTCGCTCGTCCCCATTACAGCGCCGAGGCAGGCGAGGCCCAGCGATAGTTTCACCAAGTTGTGCATCATCATCACCCAATCAATCGACGTTCCGCGGCCATGATAGCCGATTGTCCGGGAAAACGATACAGCTTCGATCGCGCTTTCGCGCCCCGCGCCCGGATCAAGCCGGATATAGGACTCAGCGCGCGGAGGTCGAGCGCGAGCGCTTGGCGGCGGGCGGATGAGGATGGGCGTCGGGCGGGTTGGCCTTGGCCGCACCGGGCGCGCCGCCGCAGGCGAGGCGCCCCTGCGCGCGCTCCAGCTCCGCCTTCAGGAAGAACTGCTCCATCGCTTTGTTGTCGCCGCTCGACGCGAATTCGAGGCGATCGAGGATGCAGGTTAAAGCCGGTCGGTCGATCGGTTGCCCCGTCGCGCCGCATGCGAGGCCCGCGATCTCCAGCGACGGTTTCGAATCCACCAGCCGGACTGCGAGACAGTCGCGTTCGCTCAAAGAGGAGGCCGCGTCGGCGTGCGACAGGCGAATGTCGGCTGCTTCGAAGGAACCGAAGCGAGAGGCGAGAGGGCTGGGCTGGCCGATGCGCATGACGGCGAGGCCCGCCTGCGCAGCATGGCGCGTCATGTCGAGAAAGAAGTCGGAATTCATGAGTTTTTCGCCGCCGGCTTGGTGGATATGGAGACGCAGATAGGCGCCGCCGCCGTCGAACTCGCCAAGGACGAGCGCGTCCTCGCGGTCGCCGCCCTGCTCCAGCCGCAGCACGGAATAGGTATTTTTGGCATGGGCGAATTCGGGAGCGGAGAGAGCGAAAGCCGCGGGGCGCCCGGCTGCGCCGGCCGGCATGGCCACGCTCGGCGCGAACGCCGTCGCGATCGCCGCGGCCGTCGCGGCGGCGGTCACGGGCGGCGGCGGCGATTTCGCTTGTTTGACCGCAGACTCGCCGGCAAATGGGAGGGCGAGGGTCAAGACGACAATCGCCGCTATGCCGATCATCGAAGCGGCGAGGCTTCCTAAAGGGCGGGCGCGCAACGCGCGCGGCGCGGCAAAAGCGGAAAGTTCTTCGCTGGCAATGGTCCAACTCATGACACAACTCCAATCAGCCCGCCGTTGCCGACGCGCCGATTATGCCGAAAATTCTCGAGATCGGGGTTACCGCTCGTCAACGATCTCGCGCCGAGGTAAATAAATGGTTGATTTGTCCGGCGCCACATAATCAGACAAACTTATGTTCAGGCCTTCACATAAATCTCCGCGCCCTTCTCCATAAACTCCGCACTCTTTTCCGCCAGCCCCTTCGCCCGCTCCGCAATCGCCGCCGCTTCCCGGCGCAGATCGCGGGTGATTTGCATCGAGCAGAATTTCGGTCCGCACATCGAGCAGAAATGCGCCGCCTTGTGCGCTTCCTTCGGCAGCGTCTCATCGTGATAGGCGCGCGCCGTGTCGGGATCGAGCCCTAAGTCGAACTGATCCTTCCAGCGGAAATCGAATCGCGCCCGGCTCATGGCGTCGTCGCGTTCTTGCGCGAGCGGATGCCCCTTGGCGAGATCGGCGGCGTGCGCGGCGATGCGGTAGGTAATCACGCCCGTCTTCACGTCGTCGCGATCGGGCAGGCCCAGATGTTCCTTGGGCGTCACGTAACAGAGCATGGCCGTGCCGAACCAGCCGATTAACGCTGCGCCGATGCCTGACGTGATGTGATCATACCCAGGCGCAATGTCGGTGACGAGCGGCCCGAGCGTATAGAAAGGCGCTTCGCCGCACTCGCGCAACTGCTTCTCCATATTCACCTTGATCTTGTGCATCGGCACATGGCCGGGGCCTTCGATCATCGCCTGGCAGCCCTTGTCCCAGGCGATCTTGGTGAGCTCGCCGAGCGTCTCGAGTTCGGCGAACTGCGCGGCGTCGTTGGCGTCGGCGATGGCGCCCGGACGCAAGCCGTCGCCGAGCGAAAACGACACGTCATAGCGACGCATGATGTCGCACATGTCGCCGAAATGCTCGTAGAGGAAGCTCTCCTTGTGACGCGACAGGCACCAGCGCGCCATGATCGAGCCGCCGCGCGAAACGATGCCGGTCACGCGCGACGCGGTCAATGGAACATGGGCGAGGCGCACGCCGGCGTGGATGGTGAAATAATCGACGCCCTGCTCGGCCTGCTCGATCAGCGTGTCCTTAAACACGTCCCAATCGAGCTTTAACGCGTCGCCGCCGACTTTTTCGAGCGCCTGATAGATCGGCACGGCGCCGATCGGAACCGGCGCGTTGCGGATGATCCAATCGCGAATATTGTGGATGTTGCGCCCCGTCGAGAGGTCCATCACCGTATCGGCGCCCCAGCGGATCGCCCACGCCATCTTTTCGACCTCCTCCGCGACAGACGAGGTGACAACCGAATTGCCGATATTGGCGTTGACCTTGACGAGGAAGTTGCGGCCGATGATCATCGGCTCGAGTTCGGGATGATTGACGTTGGCCGGAAGAATGGCGCGCCCTCTGGCGATCTCGTCGCGCACGAATTCCGGCGTGACGAATTGCGGAATGGCGGCGCCGAAACTCTCGCCGTCCGCTATGCGCGCAGCGCCTGCGTCGAAGGCGCGTTCGCGGCAGAGATTTTCGCGATGCGCCACATAGATCATCTCCTTGGTGATCACGCCGGTGCGCGCCAATTCGAGCTGCGTGACGGGCGCGGCGCCGCTCGCGCGGTAAAGGGCGCGCCGAGCGGGGCATGGCGGCGCCAGATGTTCGCCGCTCGCAAAGCCGTTGTCCTCGGGCTTGATGGCGCGGCCCTGATAGGTCTCCAGTCCCGTCCGCGTCGCGAGCCACGGGCGCGCGCACGGCAGACCCGCCGCGAGGTCGGGCGTGAACTCGCCGCAGGCGTAAGGGCCGCAGGGGTCGTAAACGCGCAGCGGCGGCTCGTTGGCGGACGCATCGAACGCGATCTCGCGAAAAGGAACGCGCACGTCGTCATGGCCTCGCGGAGACGAGTATTTCTTACGCGAGCCGCCGACGGGGCCGGTGGTCACGCTCACCGGGGCGGGCGGGCGTCGGTTATGCACGTTCATCGTCGCGCTCCTGAAAGGTGACGATCCGTCCGCGACGATCAGGGAAGAAAGTGCGACGCCTCGAGCCTACTGACGCTTCGAGCTATCGAGCGACTGCCGCGTTGGCCTTCCCTTCGCCGGCATGACCCGGATCAGGTTCGATGGGTGCTTCTCAGCCGCTCTCGTTGAGCGGCGCCCCTCGCCATTCAAATGCGATGTTATCCATTGCCGCCGCCGGCGGCAAGGTGGAGCGGTGCAATGGAACAATTCGCGCGACGAGGGCCGCATCCTGTGAGGGGGGGAGCGCACGAGCGAAGGAATACGTCGTTGACAGGGGACGCCCCACTCGCACGCTCCCTCTTCGAAGCCGAAGCTCACAGCCCCAACACCTGCCGCACGCCCTTCTCGACGGCTTCGAGATCAGCGGGCGACAATCTGCCCATGGCGTTCTTCAGTCGGCGCTTGTCGATTGTGCGCACCTGCCCGCAGAGCGCCGTCGAAGTCGCCATGCCTGCCGACGGCGCCGAGACGACGAGAGGCGGCAGGGGGCGCGGCGACGACGACAGGGGCACGACAACCACCGTGCGCAACTTCTTGTTGAAGGCAGAAATCGACAGGATCACGCAAGGTCGCGCCGCGCCCTGTTGTTCGCTGCCGATCGTCGGTTCGAGATCGACGCGGTAAATGTCGCCACGTCCAATGCTCATGGTTGCTCGTCGAGGCCGTCGGCGCTGGTTATGTCGAAGGCGTCAACATCGCCGCGGGCTTGGGCAAAATCGGGATGCGTCTCAAACTCGGCCGCAAGCGCCTCCAGTTGCCCCGTACGCTCGACGAGCGCACGCCGCATGAGCGCTTGCACGACCTTGCTGCGCTCGCCGGGAGGAACGAGTTCGTTGAACTTGAGCAGCACGTCTGGCTCGATCGTATAGGAGGCGCGCAGCGTCGGCATGTGAAGCAGCTCTTTGAGGGGTATGTAGTATTATTGCATACCATATAGCATGGCCGGAGAAGCGCGCAAGGGCGGAATATTTTAGACGTTCCACTACCCAACAGAGCATGTGTCGAGCAGAACAATGAAAAAGCTGGATGCTTGTTTTGGGTAACGAGAAGACACGTCGGACGCCGGAAGCGCTGACTGCAAACTGGGCGGATAACGCGCTTTTGGAATGTCGCGTGAAGCGAGCGCATGCCGCTTTTCAAGCAGCGGCCGCGCGAAACTGTGGCAAATACGTGACATCGCCACAATAATTGCCGTTTCCGCCGCCGTACGCTGCCTGTTTGCGTGAGCTCTGCTAATTTGCACGCAAGCTTTAGCGTTACCCCGGTTGGCGGCTCCTCCCTGGTCGAGCGCCGGTTGTCAACAAGGCGAAATGAACATGCACAAGTCGGTGCGGCTCTCTCTCTTAATCACCTTGTCAGCGCTCGCCTTCGCCGCCGCCGATCCGGCGTCGGCCGCCGACGGCTATTTCCTGATCGGCTATGGCGCACGGCAAAAGGCGCTGGCCGGCGCTGATGTCGCCGACTCGCAGGACGCCATGGCGCTTTCGGTTAATCCCGCCGGCATCGTCGGCCTCGAACGGCAGTTTCAGGTCGGCATGACGGCGCTGCTGCCCGAACGCGGCTATTCCACGCAAGGCATGCCGGTCGTCCTCGCGCGGGGCAACGTGCGCAGCGAGCGCCCGATCTTTCCCGTGCCCAACGACGCCTATGTCGAGCCGATCGACGCCGATTCGGCCTGGGGTTACGCGTCCTACGCCAATGGCGGCATCAACACGGCCTATTCGTTCTGGAACTTCAAACAACCGATCTTCGCTCCTACGATCGGGGGCGTCACGCCGCTCATCGCCCCCTCGTTCGGCGGTCCGTTCGGCGGCGGGTTTGCCGGAGTGGACCTCGAGCAGGGCTTCGTCAGCGTCGGCTACGCCAGAAGGTTCGGCTCGGTGAGCGTCGGCGTCGCGCCGACGGCCGCTGTCCAGATCTTGAAAGTGCAGGGGCTGAGAACGCTTGCCGTCTATTCGTCCAATAGGTTCGAATTTTCCGACAACGGCTATGACTGGTCGGTCGGCGGCGGCGTCCGCGCCGGCGTCGAATGGCGGGCGACCAAGGAACTGCGCTTCGCCTTCGCGGGGTCGACGCCGATGTTCATGTCGGCGTTCGGCAAATATTCCGGCCTGCTGACCAACGCCGGCAGTTTCGACATTCCGGCCAATCTCACGGCGGGCGCCGCCTATGACGTGCTGCCCAACCTGACGCTCATGGCCGATTGGAAGCATATTTTCTATTCGGCCATCCCGGCGCTCGGCAATTCGAGCTTCCCAATCTTGCCGAGCTCACTCGGCTCGCCCGACGGACCCGGCTTCGACTGGCGCGACACCGACTCCGTCGCGGTCGGCGTGGAATGGCGCGCGACCAAGGATATCGCCTTGCGCGCCGGCTATCATCACAGCAGCAATCCGATTAGAGCGCGCGCCGCCACGCTTGCCGTGCTCGCGCCGGCCATCGGCGAACATTTTATCGCCGGCGGCTTCAGCTATCAGGCGACGCAAAACTCGTCGATCGACTTCGCCACTGTCTATCAGTTCAAGAACTCGATCACCGGTCTCGAGGACGTTCCGTTTGTGGCGTTCTCCTATGCGCCGCTTCCGATCGCCGTCGCGATCCCGGCCCATTACAATACCAACGCGACGGTCACGACCTGGCTGCGCGGCCTCGAATTCGCGCTCAGCTGGACCTACAAATTCGATCCCGGCACGACCAACTGGCTGCCGACTCATCTGTGAGAAGACGCCAACCGCCTTGGATATTGTCCGTCATGCCCACGCTTGTCGCGGGCATCCACGCCACGACATCGCGGGACGATGGAAGACTTAGTGCGACGTTACGCTCGACCTCGTATCGCTTCGCAATGTCCCGGCGTGGATGGCCGGGACGAGCCCGGCCATGACGATGCGATGAGTCAGCATAAATTCCCGATCGCTCGCTCCGCGAGCGTCGGGAATGACACCAGGCAATCGACCGAACCCCGGCTCACCCTTTGACGATCGTCGGCGGGGCGCGGCGCGACTGCGTCTCCAGCAGGGTTTTCACCTTGGCCGCGAGGTTGAGATAGATCGCCGCATGCGGCCCCTGCGGAGCGGCGCCGACGACCGGCTGCCCGGCGTCCGACGTTTCGCGAATCGTCGCGTCCAACGGGACCTCTCCCAAAAAGGCGACTTGCAGCGCCTCGGCGTCGCGGCGGGCGCCGCCATGGGCGAAAATATCGGTGCGGCCGCCGCAATGCGGACAGACGAAATAACTCATGTTCTCGATTACGCCGAGCACCGGGACCTCGACGCGCCGGAACATGGCGACGGCGCGGCGCGCGTCGATGAGCGCAAGGTCCTGCGGCGTCGAGACGATCACCGCGCCACTGAGCGGAACCTGCTGCGCCATGGTGAGCTGCGCGTCGCCGGTGCCGGGCGGCATGTCGACGACGAGACAATCCAGCTCGCCCCAGGCGACCTCGCCGAGCATCTGCGTCAGCGCCGACGAAACCATCGGGCCACGCCACACCATCGGCACATTCTCATCGATCAGAAAGCCGATCGACATGACCTTTATGCCGAAGGCCTCGAGCGGGATCATCTTGCCGCCCTCGACTTGCGGGCGGGCGCGAAGACCAAAGAGGCGCGGCGCCGACGGCCCATAGACGTCGGCGTCCAGCAGACCGACGCGCCACCCTTGCGCGGCAAGACCGAGCGCGAGATTGGCGGCGGTGGTGGACTTGCCGACGCCGCCCTTGCCGGAGGCGACGGCGATGACGAAACGAATTTTGTCGAGGGTTGCGATCGCCGCGCGGCGCGGCGCGGCATGGGAAGGAGAGGCGCCGGCGCCAGAACTCGTCTTGGCTTGCGGCGCGCGCTCGGCGGTCAGCGTCACCACCGCCTGCTCGATGCCCGGAACGTTGCGCACGGCGCGCTCGGCGTCCCGCCGCACCTCTTCCATCGCTGTCGCTTGCTCTGGATCAGCGGCAATGGAAACGAAAGCCTTGGCGCCCAGCACATTGATCCCGCTCACCGCGCCCGACGCGGCGAGCGAGCCGCCGCCCAAAGCCGCGACGCTCTCCAAGGCTTTCATTACGTCTGCTTCGCTCGCCACTTTTTCACCGTGGACCGCGAGCCTTCAGGCTCGCGAGTTCGCCAGCGAGCCTGAAGGCTCGCGGTCCGACTCACCCCAGCATCGCCGCTGGATGCTCGATGAGGCGCTTGAATTCGGCGAGAAGCGTCGCGCCGAGCGCGCCGTCGACGGCGCGATGATCGACCGACAGCGTCACGCTCATGATCGTGGCGATCGCCGGCGCGCCATTTTTTACGACGACGCGCGGCTCGCCGGCGCCGACCGCGAGGATGGTCGCATGCGGCGGATTGATCACCGCGGAAAAATTCTTCACGCCGAACATGCCGAGATTGGTCACGGCGCTGGTTCCGCCCTCGTATTCGTTGGGCTTCAATCGCCGCTCCCTGGCGCGCTCGGCCAAACCTTTCAGCTCTACCGAAATGTCGCGGATCGATTTGCTCTCGGCGTTGCGCACGATCGGCGTGATGAGCCCGCCCGGGATCGACACGGCGACGCCGACATCGCTGGATTTGTGACGCAGAAGCGCCTCCTGCGTGAAGGTTACGTTGACGTCGGGAACGCGTTGCAGCGCCAGCGCCATCGCCTTGACGACAAGATCGTTGACCGAGATTTTCCACTCCGGCGCGCCGTCGGCGCCCTGCGGCGCGGCGCTGTTGTAGTCCTCGCGCACATGCAGCAAAGCGTCGATCTCGCAGTCGATCTCGAGATTGAAATGCGGGATCGTGCGAATCGCCTCGGTCATCCGGCGGGCGATCGCCTTGCGCATCGAGTCGTGCGGGATTTCCTCGTATGAGCCCGGCGCGAACAGTTTGCGCACGACGGCGTCCGACATGCCGGCCGGCGCCTCGACGCGAGCCGGCGCCGGCGCGGCCGAGACGCCGCTTTGTTGCGCTCTCCTCACATCGCGCTCGACGATGCGCCCCTGCGGGCCCGAGCCGGTGAGCGCCGCAAGATCGAGACCCGCCTCTTTCGCGAGACGGCGCGCCAGAGGCGAAGCGAAGACGCGCCCGTCGGCGCGAGAAGCATTTCCTTGGTCAGTTGCGAGCGACATGCTTCTACGCTCGCCACGCAAGATGTTGATCCGTCAGCGCGTCATGGCCGGGCTTGTCCCGGCCATCCACGCCAGGACGCGACAGGAAATCTTCATGCAGAAGCATGAACGCTCCTCCTCTCTTTCGGAACGCATTGCAGCTTGTCGGCGTGGATGCCCGCAACAAGCGCGGGCATGACGGGCAAATGTTTTTCGCCATGATCCTCACCTGTAGAGCACCGCCCGCGCCGCCGCGACGACCTCGGCGATGGAAGGGAGCGCCAATTTTTCGAGATTGGCGGCGTAGGGCATCGGCACGTCCTTGCCGGTCACGCGCGCGACCGGCGCATCGAGATAATCGAACGCCTCCGCCATCACCTTGGCGGCGATCTCGGCGCCGATCCCGCATTGCGGCCAGCCCTCTTCGACGGCGACGCAGCGGCCGGTCTTCTTCACCGAAGCGACGATCGCCGCGACATCCATCGGCCGCAGCGTGCGCAAATCGATCACCTCGGCCTCCACCCCCTCCTTGGCGAGTTCGTCAGCGGCGCCGAGGGCGTAACTCATGCCAATCGAAAACGAGACGAAGGTCACATCCTTGCCCTCGCGTGCGACGCGCGCCTTGCCAATGGGAATGAGGAAATCCTCGATGTTGGGCACCTCGGACTGCCGGCCATAAAGAATTTCGTTCTCGAGGAAGATCACCGGATTGGGATCGCGAATGGCGCTCTTGAGCAGCCCCTTGGCGTCGGAAGCGTTCGACGGCGCGATGACCTTGAGGCCGGGAACCTGCGCGAACCAGGCGGCGTAGTCCTGACTGTGCTGGGCGGCGACGCGCGCCGCTGCGCCGTTGGGGCCGCGAAAGACGATCGGGCAATTGATCTGCCCGCCGGACATGTAAAGCGTCTTGGCGGCGGAATTGATAAGGTGGTCCATCGCCTGCATGGCGAAATTGAAGGTCATGAATTCGACGATCGGCCGCAGTCCAGCAAACGCCGCGCCGACGCTTAAGCCCGCGAAACCATGCTCGGTAATGGGCGTGTCGACGACGCGGCGCGCGCCGAATTCCTGCAACAGACCTTGCGTCACCTTATAGGCGCCCTGATATTCGGCGACCTCCTCGCCGATAATGAAGACGTTTGGATCGCGCCGCATCTCCTCGGCCATGGCGTCGCGCAGCGCTTCGCGCATGGTCATGGAGGCGAAGGTCGCGTCGGCCGGAATTTCCGGCGCAACGGGGCGAGCGGCAGGAGCAGGCGCGGGCCTCGCAGGCGGCCTCTGCTCTTCGCCTCTAGCGGGGGGCGCGCGCTCTTCCTCGCCTTTGGCAAACGGCGCCGCGGGGACCTCGGCTGAGCTTGCCTCCTCGCCTTTGGCGGGGGGGGCGCGCTCTTTCTCGCCTTTGCGCTCTTCCTCGCCTTTGACGGCGGGCGCCGCGGGGACCTCTGCTGAGCTTGCCTCCTCGCCCTCGCCGGCGATCACGGCGATCGGCGTATTGACGGCAATGTTCTCGGTCCCGGCTGGCGTCAAGATGCGCGCCAGCACGCCCTCGTCTGCCGCCTCCACCTCCATCGTCGCCTTGTCGGTCTCGATCTCGGCGATGACGTCGCCGGCCTTGACATGATCGCCCTCGCTTTTCAGCCACTTGGCGAGCTTGCCCTGCTCCATGGTGGGCGACAGCGCCGGCATCAATACGTTGACGGTCATGGGATCACCCGCGAGGATCGGACGCGCCCCCTCTCCCCGTTTACGGGGAGAGGGCCGGGGTGAGGGGCCGGGGGTATTTTCCGCGACATAGATAAAACCCACGAATTTTCTGACGTCATAGGCATTCTGGACAACACACCCAGCCCCTCACCCTGACCCTCTCCCCGCAAGCGGGGAGAGGGAAAGACGCGACTCACATCACCACGTCCGTCCACAATTCGCTCGGATCCGGCTCGCGATCCTCCGAGGCGAAATCGGCCGCATCGGCCACGATTTTGCGCACGGCGGCGTCAATCTTCTTCAATTCGTCCTCGCTCGTCCGCCCATCGGCAATGAGGCGCGCGCGCACCTGTTCGATCGGATCATGCTCTTCGCGCATTTTCTGCACTTCTTCCCTGGATCGATACTTCGCCGGGTCGGACATCGAGTGGCCGCGATAGCGGTAGGTTTGCATCTCCAGAAGATAGGGGCCATTGCCCTTGCGGCACCAATCGATGGCGGCGCCCGCCGCCGCCTTGACCGCACGCACGTCCATCCCATCGACGCGCAGTCCAGGAATATTGAAGGCCACCCCGCGCTTGGAGAATTCCGTTTGCGCAGAAGAGCGCTCCACCGAAGTTCCCATGGCGTAGCGATTGTTCTCGACGATGAAGACGACCGGCAGCTTCCACAACTCCGCCATGTTGAAGGTCTCGTAGACTTGACCCTGATTGGCCGCGCCCTCGCCGAAAAAGGTGAGCGAAACGCTACCGTCGCCGCGATAGCGATTGGCGAAGGCGAGTCCCGCGCCGATGGGCGCCGGCGCGCCGACGACGCCATGGCCGCCGAAGAAATTCTTCTCCCGCGAGAACATGTGCATGGAGCCGCCCTTGCCCTTGGAATAACCGCTGCGCCGTCCGGTGAGTTCGGCCATCACGCGCTTGGGGTCCATCCCGCAAGTCAGCATATGAGCGTGATCGCGGTAGGCGGTGATGAACTGGTCGCTGTCGCGCGCCGCCATGCGCACGCCGACGACGACCGCTTCCTGACCGATATAGAGATGGCAAAAGCCGCCGATCAGGCCCATGCCGTACATCTGGCCGGCCTTTTCCTCAAAACGGCGAATGAGCAACATGGCGCGATAGGCGGCGAGCTCCTGCTCGGGGTCGAGCGCCGGCGCCGCCGCGCCTGCGGCTTCTCCGGCCTCCGTCTCGACTTTGCTCGCCGCCGCCATGAATGCGCATCCTCTCCGATTCAACTAATACAGGATAGCCGAATACGAAGATGGAGACGAGGCTCTCGCGGAATAACGGCGTCACGTCAATCGGATTGCTCCCGCAACAGAAATGTAGTAATGTAGATACAATCTGATTTCGGGGACATGAATCATGGGTGTCACCACCTTGTCGAGCCGTGAAGTCAATCAAGACATTGGCCGCGCAAAACGGGCGTCGAAAAAGGGGCCGGTGGTCATCACTGATCGCGGGCGGCCAGCGCATGTTCTGCTCACCTACGAGGACTTCCGGCGTTTGACCGACGGCGAGCCCGGCATCCGGGCGTTGTTGGACCAGCCGGGACTCGAGGAGATCGAATTCGATCCGCCCCGCCTCGGGCAAGGGCTGTTCCTGCCGGCAGATCTCGCGTGACGTATTTGCTCGATACGAACGTGCTTTCGGAATTGCGCCGGCGCGACCGGACCGATGCGAACGTCGCCGCTTGGGCGGACAGCGTTCGAACGTCTTGTCTCTATCTTTCTGTCATTACCATCTTGGAGATCGAAGCAGGCGCCCTGATGATCGAACGTAGGGACAGCGCCCAGGGAGCAATCTTGCGGGAATGGATCGACAAGAGGGTGCTTCCAGCGTTCGAGGGACGGGTGCTTGCGGTCGATGTGCCGGTGGCTCGGTGTTGCGCGCGTCTCCATGCGCCAAATCCCCGCGCGGAAAGAGACGCATTGATCGCCGCGACGGCGATCGTCCACCGCATGACCGTAGTCACGCGCAATGTGAGAGACTTCGCCCCGATGGGTGTGAAGACGTTCGATCCATGGACGGCGCGTTGAGCGGGCGAGCATAGCTGTCCTGCCGGCGACTTCAGCGGCCGGCGGGACCGGACGACGGCGGCAGCAGAATGACGACTTCGTTGCGATGCACGCGGCCGAGCAGCGCGCGGGCCTGCTCATCGAGGATGTCGGAATCGACCATGTCGCCGCGAATGAGGCCGATCTTACGCTCCCACTGGCTACGCTCGGCCTGCAGCGTATCGAGCTCCTGACGCAATTCGCCAATGCGCTGCTCATATTCCACGCCGGCCTTCAGACCGCTCTGACCATTGACGCCGTGCCAAACGAAATAGCCCGCGACCGGCCCGACCACGCCGTAGAGACTCACGGGAAGCACGAGCGAACGCAGGAAGTTGCGAATGTCCATGCCGGCAGCTTGCGCCAACTAAGGTATAGACGCCGTTAACGGCGGGACGCCAGCGCGCCCAACCGGCTTCCGCTTCCCCGGGCCAGGCTCGAAAAGCCAACGAGATCAGCGGCGCCCGCGCGCCACCCGCTCGATCTCGGCTCGCACCAGCCGTTCGACCAGCACAGGAAGATTGTCGTCGAGCCATTGTTTGAGCAGCGGCCGCAGCATGTCTTGCGCGTAACGGGCGATGAGATCGGACTCGCTGAGCGCCATGCTGGCCGCCAGCGCTTCAAAATGCGACGCAACGGAAGCGGCGGCGTCCGCCGACACCAACGAGGCGCCGGTCTCGTGCGCAGCCGCGAGCGAAGCGGCCGCTTCTTCGCCACCGTCACGGCCGTCGATCTCGCTGGGCGCGGCCTCGCCAGGCTCCGCCGCATCGCGGCGATCCGCCGGGGCGTCGTCCGCATCGTCGGCCCATGAGCGCGGCGCCTCGACGCGCGCCTCGTCCTTGGCCGCGAATTGAGACGACGCTGGCTCGACACGACTGGCCGGCCGCAACCAAAAATCCTGAGCCCCGAGCGCCGCAGCGGGCGGCCAGCCGACAACAGGCGTCTCCTGCTCCCGCGCCGCCGCGGCATAGGCCGGAAAAGCCGCATCCGGCTCATCAAGCGGCGCGTCTTTGACATCCTCCGAATCATTGGACGCGCTGGACGGCGCTTCGGGCTCCAACCGCGCGTCCGCGGCGCGGTCCCTCTCCTGATCTCGACGCAATACGGGGAGAGTGCCGTCATCGGCGATGATGCGTCGGATCGAAGCGAGAATTTCCTCCATCGAGGGCTCGTGCGAGCGACGCTCGGCCTCAAGCGAGGATAACGGGATCGGGGCGTTTGCTGCGCTCATGGCGTTTCGTGCTTCCTAAGTTTGCGCGGCCATCCGGCGTCCACGCGCCACAATCCCTCTCATCGGCTGGCGCACGCGTCGATGAAGCGAGATCGCTCGATCGATAAAAAACCCGCCAAGTCGCTCTCTCCCGCTCTTGTAACTGAGTCGGTCTTCCCTGCCACACGCTATGCTAGAACGAAATCGTTGCACAGTGAATCGTGATTTTGCTCCGGTTCTCGTTTTGTCGCTTTTTGTTCACGGGAATCGATTTCCGGTCCGCCGGATGCGCCGCCGCGGGTTGGCCGTGCATCGACGCCGGTGTTGTGATTCTAACGCTCGGTCTCACGAGTGTCATTCCCGGCGCCGCGAAGCGGCGACCTTAGAATCCAGCGAGATGCAAGCTGTTGCTCTGGATTCTAAGGTCAGGCCTCCGGCCTGCCGGGAATGACAGAACTGAATCGAATGCTGGAAACAATACACCAGGGCGGGGTTCGACGCCTTTTGCCGGAGAATGTCGCGCGACCGCCGGCAAACGGCATGCCGAATCACTGCCAAACGCCGCCGCGCCTCCAACTGCGGACGCCGCTTATCTCCCGCCAGGCGTATCGACGCCGATCCAGTTGTCCCGGACCTGCTCGAAATGAACGGTCGGATCATAAGTGGCGACGTCGAGACCAAGTTCGGCGGCCGATAAGCGGCCGATCGAAGCAAGCGCCGCATAAGACGCGACGATGCGATCGCGCTGCGCGACGATGAGATTGACGCGCGCGTTGAGCAGCGCGTGCCGAGCGTTTAGCACGTCAAGCGTCGTACGCTGACCGACCTTGGCCTCCTCGCGCACGCCTTGCAGGGCGATCTCGGCCGCCCTCGCCGCCGCCTGGCCCGAAACGATCGACGCCTTGGCTGTCTCGAGCTGCGCGAAGCTGGAAACGACGCCGACCCGCGCCAGATCGCGTTGCAGATCGGCGTTGAGCCGCGCCTGTCCCGCCTGCTCCTTGGCCTGTCTGATCGACGCATATTCCGCCCCGCCCTGATAGATGGGAAAATTGGCCGTGCCGATCGCCTGCGCGGAAAATTGCCGTGTCCCAGGCGACCCCAGAAACGAATCGTATTGCTGACTGACTTGCCCCGACACAGCAACCGTGGGCAGCAGCGCGCCCTCGGCGACCTTCACCGCGAGTTCGGCGGCGTCCGCCTGATGCAGCGCGGCGACGACGCCGGGATGTTCGACCATCGCGATGTCGATCGCCTCGGCGAGCGACTTGGGCAGCAGCTTCTCGATCGATTGCGCCGGCTCCAGACGCGTGGGCTCTATTCCGGTGATTTGCCTGAAATTCGCGACGCTGGTCTCGAGCAACGCTCGCGCAGCGTAAAACTCGGAGCGAGCTTGCGCCAGCGAGGCTTCCGACTGCGCCACATCGGTGCGCGTCACTTCGCCGACGTCGAAACGATCGCGCGTTTGACGCAACTGCTGCTCGAGAACGGCTATATTGTTTTTGCGCAAAGCGAGGACGGCGGTGTCGCGCAGCACGTTCATATAGGCGGTTGCGCCGTTTTGCAGCGTCGTCTGTTCAGCAAGCCGCATCGTGGCGCGCGCCGCGAACACGCCGGATTCGGCCTGGCGCACCAAATTGCCGGTTCGCCCGCCATCATAGAGGGTCTGCGTGAGATTGAAGATGGCGCCGCGCGGCTCGCCGAGAAACTGATCGGTGGAAAAGCTCCGACGCCCGAGCGGGTCTCGTCCTGCCGGGAGCCTTATGCGCGAATTTTGTGGACCGCCGTTTAGCGAGGCGCTCGCTTTCGGCCGCATGCCGGCTGCCGCCTTCGGCGCGTCTTCGTCTCTCGCCCGCACATTGGCGCGCTGCTGATTGAGATCGGGATTGCCGTCATAGGCCCGCGCCAAGGCGCTGAACATTGTTTCGGCTCGCGCGCTCTGCGCCGTAAAGGACGAGGCGCATACGCATGCCGCTGCGCCCATCGCGATGATCGCCCACGAAGCTCGTCGCGCGGACGCCCCATATCCCGACGCCGGAATGCGCGCACGCAAATCACGCATCGCCGCCCAACTCATAATCAAGCCTCGACGCCTTCCTCGGAACGCATGACCAGCATAGCCTCATCGCCAACCCCGGCGGACCATACTCTGCCCTCACTCACGACGAACACGCTAACGAAAAACACGATCCGCGCAAGCTCGCGGCGCCAAGGCTCAGAACGAGAAGACGGACCTCTTGCGAAAACCCGGCAGAACCGGCGCGCTCGCATCAAACAGCGCGCGGGCGCCGGCCGGCTTGCCGCCGACGCGTTCGAACCGCACGACCTGTTGACCCGACCCTTCCTCAGGTTTGGCGATGGCGAGCAAGCGGCCGTCGGGGGACAGGGAGCCAAACAGAGCGTCGAGACCGTCCTCCACGGCGCCATGGACGAGAATGACGTCGAAAGGCCCCGCCCCGGGAACGCCGTTGTCGAGCGGAGCAACCTCGACTTGCACGTTGGCGAGGCCGGCGGCTTGCAAATTCGCCTTCGCTTTGGCGGCAAGATCGGGGTCGCTCTCCAGCGCAACGACTTGGCGGGCCAGTCCCGCCAGGATCGCCGCCGCATAGCCGGCGCCGCCGGCGACGTCGAGAACCTTGTCGGCAGCGCCGATTTCGGCGCCTTGAATGAATCGCGCCAGGATCAGCGGGGGGAGGAGATAACGGACTTTCCTCCCCTTTTGGTCCTTCAGGAACAGCGGCCGATCGGAATAGGCGAGCGGCGCCAGCTCGAGAGGCAGAAAAACCTCGCGCGGAACGTCCAGAAATCGCCGCAGGACAGGAATGTCGGTCACGCCGACCGGCTCCAATTGGCGTTCGACCATGGTGCGGCGCAAGACGGCGCTCGCCGCGCCTGTTTCCGCTGTTGCGTCCGCGCGGGCCAGAGCTGCTTGCGCCATCGTCATTCCGGCGTCGCGCCGGCCTCCTTGAAAAACGCCGCGTGAGCAACTGGCGGCTTGGCGCGCTTTATAGGTTCGCGCCTGCGCCATGTCCACGACGCCGGTCAATTCCCTCTCCCGCGGAACGCGGGGGAGGGCTAGGGAGGGGGGGCATCGCCGCGCAAAATTGCTGCAAGACGAACTGCCCCCTCTCCAACTCTCCCCCGCTCCGCGGGAGAGAGAGCGGGCTCGCCCTTTGCCGAAGTTCACCCGATCGCCCTTCTGAACAGCCTGTGGAAAACAGCCGCTTGCCCGCGTCAGGCCTCGATGACGAGCTCAGCGTCTCCGGTCTCGGCGAGCGCGCGCATCTGCGCGAGCGTGCGCGTGTCGAGCACATTGGCGATGGCCTCGCGCGCCTCCAGCATGACCAGCCGCACGGCGCATTTCGTCTCGTCCCGACAATCGTCGCAGCGCCGATAGACCGTCTTGCTGGCGCATTGAATCGGCGCCAGCGGCCCGTCGAGCACGCGAATGATGTTGCCGACCGGGATTTGTTCGGCGGCGCGCGCCAGCGTGTAGCCGCCGCCCTTGCCCTTCTTGGAATGGACGAAACCGGCGTTGCGCAACTCCGCCAAGATGGCGTCGAGAAACTTCTTGGGGATTTGGTTGGCGCTCGCGATGTCGGTGACCAGCGCCGTACGACCCGGCTCGATGCCGGCGAGATGCACCATGGCCTTCAACCCGTATTTTGCTTTCCTGGTCAGCATGGGACGAAAGCCTTGCTCGATTTCTCGCGGAGGACAGAGGACGGAGGACAGAGGACGGAGGACAGAGGACAGATCCGTCGTCTGTCCTGCGTGGTCCGTCGTCCCCCATTTGCCGCGGCGAAACGTGTCCGGCAGGCGAGAATCTTCTATAAACCACAAAATCGCTCGACAAAACCAGGTCTGTCTTCGAACGACCGGCCTATATGAGAAAATCATTATTAAACAGGAAGGTAAGCCGTGCGCGGGCAAAGGGGCGAAAAAACAATCGTCAAAACGATGAACGCATGGCTTGACATAGATAAGTGTTTTTATAGACTATATGAAAGCTGGAATTTCAAAGGTTTTCCAAATGATCGCGCTGCTGCATGCGATCAACCCGCTCTATTCGGTCTCGGGGTTCGTCGTGGGAGCGCTGGTGGGGTTCACCGGCGTCGGCGGCGGCTCGCTGATGACGCCGCTGCTGGTGCTCGCCTTCGGCGTCGCGCCGGCAACCGCCGTCGGCACTGATCTTCTCTATGCCGCCATCACCAAGAGCAACGGCACGCTGGTCCACGCGCTCAACGGCACGGTCGATTGGCGCATTACCGGCCGCCTCGCCGCAGGCAGCTTGCCGGCGACCGCCGCGACGCTGCTTGTTCTGTCGCAGGTCGGCAAGTCCGGCGCCGGCGCGGCAAACGGGCTGATAACCTCGGCGCTCGGTTTCGCGTTGATCCTGACGGCGATCGTCATCTTGTTTCGCGGATGGTTTCTCAATCACATCGCCAAGCGCGTCGATCGCCTTTCCGATCGCGACACGCGCCTGCTCACCAATTTGCTCGGCGTCTTTCTCGGCGTGTTGGTGTCGATTTCCTCGGTGGGCGCCGGCGCCATCGGCCTCACCATCCTGCTCGCCCTTTACCCACGCCTGCCCACCGTGCGGCTAGTCGGCTCCGACATCGCCCACGCCGTGCCGTTGACCTTCGTCGCCGGCCTCGGCCACTGGCTGCTTGGCGCCATCGACTGGGCCATGCTGGCCTCCTTGTTGCTCGGCTCGCTGCCGGGGATCGCCATCGGCAGCCATCTCGCCGCCAGAATACCGGACAAGTTTCTACGGCCTATTCTCGCCAGCGCTCTGGCGGCAGTCGGCGTCAAGTTCTCGATTTGAGACAACGGGAAGTCCGCTCGCGGTAACGATAGCCATCGAGGAGTAGAACAAATGTTGCAGGCCGCCGTCGCTGATTCCAATCCAACCCACCGGCCCGGACGCGGGCGCATCTATGATTCGATCACGCAGACGATCGGCGACACGCCCCTTGTCCGTCTGGATCGGCTGGCGAGAGAGCAGGGCGTCGAGGCCAACCTCCTCGCCAAGCTGGAGTTCTTCAACCCGGTCGGCAGCGTGAAAGACCGCATCGGGGTCAGCATGATCGACGCGCTCGAACGAAGCGCCAAGATCGCTCCCGGCAAGACGATTCTGATCGAACCGACGTCGGGCAACACCGGCATTGCGCTGGCTTTCGTGGCGGCGGCGCGCGGCTATCGGCTGATCCTGGTGATGCCCGAATCGATGTCCATCGAGCGGCGCAAGATGCTCGCGCTGCTCGGCGCCGAACTTGTGCTGACGCCGGCCGCGCAAGGCATGAAGGGGGCCGTGGCCAAGGCGAACGCGCTCGCCCTCGACAATCCCGGCTCGGTCATTCCGCAGCAGTTCGAAAATCCCGCCAATCCGGAAATTCATCGCTTGACCACGGCGGAGGAAATCTGGAACGACGCCAATGGCGAGGTCGATTATTTCGTTTCCGGCGTCGGCACCGGCGGCACCATCACCGGCGTCGGCCAGGCGCTCAAGCCGCGCCGGCCCTCCTTACGCATCGTCGCCGTCGAGCCGGAAGACAGCGCGGTGCTCTCCGGGCGCCCGCCCGGGCCCCACAAGATCCAGGGGATTGGCGCCGGTTTCGTGCCGCCTATTCTCGATCGAACCGTCATCGACGAGGTCATCACCATCGGCAATCAGACGGCGTTCGACATGGCTCGCCACCTCGCCCGCATCGAGGGCATTCCGGTTGGCATTTCATCCGGGGCGGCCGTCGCCGCCGCGCTCGAAATCGCCGCCCGACCAGAAGCGGCGGGAAAAAATATCGTGGTGATTCTTCCCTCGTTCGCCGAGCGCTATCTATCGACGGCGCTGTTTGAGGGGCTGTGAGGGGGGAGGCCGATCACCGGCGGCGACCGCGGGCTAATTTGGACCGCGAGCCTTCAGGCTCGCTTGGTTCTTGCGAGCCTGAAGGCTCGCGGTCCGCAAACGCCACCCGAAATCTTCACCTCACCCCGAACCGTTCGACCCTCCCGTCCGCCCTTACTCGGGAGTAGGCGGCGATTTTCTTTTGGCCAGCCCGCTGCGAATATAGCGTCCCGCGAGATAACCGACGGCCGCGATCGCCAAATAGACGAAAATCATGAACGCCGCCCTGTCGGTGGCGCTCGACGCCTTGCCGGAAAGTCCCGCCACGTCGGTGAGCCGATCGGCGCCGAAGCCGAAGGCCACGGCGAGCACGGGGACGCACCAAGACGGAACGCGAAAATAGCCGGCGACAAGCGCTATGAGCGCCGCCACGAAGCCCACGCCGTGGAAAAGCTGCAAGAAGACCGCCTCGACGGTCAGACCGAACAGCTTGGCCAGCAGCGACATGCGCGCGCCTCGTTAGATTGTCGGAAGATTATCGCCAACGCTTATGCGTTCGGCAAGTGATGGGCGAGCGCCTCCAACACCGCCATGCGCACGGCGACGCCCATTTCGACCTGCTCGCGAATGAGCGAGCGGACGCCGTCGGCGACGCTGGAGTCGATCTCGACGCCGCGGTTCATCGGCCCCGGATGCATGACCAACGCATCGGGCGCGGCAAAGCCGAGCTTCTCCTCGTCGAGGCCGAAGAAATGGAAATATTCGCGCGCGCTCGGCACGAAAGCGCCGTCCATCCGCTCGCGCTGCAAGCGCAGCATCATGACGATGTCGGCGCCCTCGAGCCCCTGGCGCATGTCGTGAAAGACGTCGACGCCGAGCCGCCGCAGGCCGTCCGGCGCCAAGGTCGAGGGACCGATGACGCGCACGCGCGCCCCCAGCGCGCCGAGCAGCAAAATATTGGAGCGCGCGACGCGTGAATGCAGGATGTCGCCGCAGATGGCGACGATCAGCCCCTCGATGCGCCCTTTGTTGCGGCGGATGGTCAGCGCGTCGAGCAGAGCTTGGGTGGGATGTTCGTGCGCCCCGTCGCCGGCGTTGACCACCGAGCAATCGACCTTGCGCGCCAAGAGATTGACCGCGCCGGCCTGGGCGTGGCGAACGACAATGATGTCGGGCCGCATGGCGTTGAGCGTCACCGCCGTGTCGAGCAGCGTCTCGCCCTTCTTCTCCGAAGAATTGGCGACCGACATGTTCATCACGTCGGCGCCGAGCCGCTTGCCGGCGATCTCGAACGACATCTGGGTTCTGGTCGACGCCTCGTAAAAGAGGTTCACCTGCGTGCGCCCGCGCAAGGTCGAGCGCTTCTTCTCGATCTGCCGCGAAATCTCGATGGCGTCCTCGGCCATGTCGAGCAGGGTGAGGATGTCGGGCCGCGACAATCCCTCGATGCCGAGCAGATGGCGATGCGGAAAAACGGGGCGCGTCATTTGGTGCGGCAAGATTAAGATTCCAGCTGAAAACCGTGTGGGCCGTCTATAGCAGGTTCAAGCGCATTCGACATGGCGAACCCGCTGGTTGACATATACTCGGGTCGAGCATATATCTCGCTGCGAACAAATGTTGTCGAAAGCTGCGTCGTAAGAACTCCGGCCGGGTCGCACTTGCCGGAGATTTTGAATGACTTTGTTATGCTCATATTGAGCATAATGGGGAGCGGTCGTGATGAGAGTTTCGTCGGAAGTCTGCAAGGACGAACGATCGTTCCCGGCAGAATTGCTGGGCGGCGTCGCCGCCGCCACGCGCTTTCCGATCCTGCCAATGCCGAGCCTCGCCTTTACGCCGGAGGTCGAAGCGGCGACGGCGCATCTTTACGAGCGCGTCGCCAAGGTCATGCCGGCGATCGAATGGCCGTTCCATGCGCCCTATGTCAAGGCGATCAACGACGCCAAGCGCGAGCGCAACGCCGTCATTCTCGCCCACAACTACCAGACTCCGGAGATTTACCATTGCGTCGCCGATTGCGTCGGCGACAGCCTGCAGCTGGCCAAGCTCGCGGCCGCCTCCGACGCGGACATCATCGTGCAGGGCGGCGTGCATTTCATGGCGGAGACCTCGAAGCTGCTCAACCCCGAAAAGATCGTGCTCACGCCGGATGTGGAGGCCGGCTGTTCGCTGGCCGAGTCCATTGCCGGCGCCGACGTGCGGGCGCTGCGCGCCGAATATCCGGGCGTTCCGATCATAGCTTATGTCAACACTTCCGCGGAGGTGAAAGCCGAGGCGGACATTTGCTGCACCTCCTCGAACGCCCTGCGCGTCGTCGAGAGTTTTGGGGCCGGCAAGGTCATCATGTTGCCCGACCGCTACCTCGCCGCCAACGTCGCCGCGCAGACCAAGGTGACGATCATCGCCTGGCGCGGCGCCTGCGAGGTGCATGAGCGTTTCACCGCCCAGGAAATCCTCGACTATCGCGCCGACCATCCCGGCCTGAAGGTGATCGCGCATCCGGAATGCCCGCGCGAAGTGGTCGATGTTTCGGACTTCTCGGGTTCGACCGCCGCGATGATCGACTATGTGCGCACGAAGAAGCCGGCGCGCGTGCTGCTCGTCACCGAATGCTCGATGGCGGACAATGTGGCGGCCGAAACGACGGGCACGCAATTCGTGCGGCCGTGCAATTTCTGTCCGCACATGAAGCGCATCACCCTGCCGAAGATCCTCGACAGCCTCATCCATGTTCGTGAAGAAGTGACGGTCGATCCCATTCTTGCTGCGCGAGCCCGCGCGAGCGTGCAGAGAATGATCGATCTGGGATAGGTTGACGGCGGAACGAATGGAATGAATCGTTACGTCGATTGATGACGCTTATACCCTCACCCAGTGGGCTATGCGGAGACGGAGCCAGTGATGCTCTCTGAAGCGGTTTATCCGCATGTTTCCCAACCAAGACGCGGCGCGCATCCCTTCTCCCGTGCAACGGGAGAAGGCAGCCCTCGCGTCAGCGAGGGTCGGATGAGGGCGCTGGCGATTTGCCTCGCCATGGGCGGTGCGCCCGGTTCGGGCCGCTTGTTCTGATTTCGGAGAGCGCCGCTGGCCCTCATCCGACCCGGCTTCGCCGGGCCACCTTCTCCCGCGGCGCGGGAGAAGGGTGAACACGGAAAGGCTCAGTATGTCGGCGCCGACAGGAAATCTCGAAGCCGTGTTCGCGGCCCTCGACGCCGCCAACGCCGACGATCCTCGCAAGGTCGTCGTCGATGGCGCAGCGCGCTCCTTTGAAACGCTTTACGCGGAGCGCATGACGGCGCGTCTTGCCGCCCTCTATCCAGACGCGTCAAACCTCCTGAAGATCGCCGCGCGCGCCCAACACCTCCGGCGCTGGGAGATTGCACGCGATCGCTTTCCGCCGGGGCGTCACGGCTACAATGATTGGCGCAAAGAATGCCGCGCCCATCACGCGCTGCTCGCCGGCGCGATCATGCGCGAACATGGCTTCGATGACGACGCAATTCGACATGTCGCGATGATCATACGCAAGGAACGGATGAAGAAAGACCGCGAAGCCCAAGCGCTCGAGAATGTCGCCGCGATCGTCTTCATCGAGCATTATTTCGATGACTTCCACGCCAAATACCCTGACTACGACGACGACAAGATGATCGACATTCTCGGCAAGACCTTGTGCAAGATGTCGCCCAAGGGACACGCCGGCGCCCTCGCCTTGCCCTTGCCCGCAACGACGCGCCGACTCGTCGCCGCGGCTATCGAGCGCCAATCGAAGGCGCTGGAGAGGCTCGCGGCAGTCGCGGTCGACTGAGGGCGCCCGAAAGCGACAGGACGCCATGGCCACGCCTCGCATTCTCATTATCGGCGGCGGACTCGCCGGAGCGTTCTGCGCGCTGAAGCTCGCGCCGCTGCGCGTCGCCATCCTCGCGCCGACGCCGATCGGCGCCAGCGGCTCCTCGTTCTGGGCGCAGGGCGGCATAGCGGCGGCGGTGGAGGAAGGCGATACGCCAGAAATGCACGCCGCCGACACGGTTGCGGCCGGCGCCGGGATCGTCGATCAATCTGTCGCACTCGGCATGGCGCACGAAGCGCGCGCGCGCGTAAATGACCTCGCCGCGTTCGGGGTTCCTTTCGACCGCGCCGCGCTCGGGCAATTAGCGCTTTCGCGCGAGGCGGCGCATTCGCGCCGCCGCGTCGTCCGCGTCAAGGGCGACACTGCCGGCCGCGCGATCATGGAGACGCTGGCGAGGCAGATGGCGAAGACGCCGTCAATCGACGTCATCGAAGGTTTCGCCGCCGAGGAGATCATCACCCACGACGGCCGCGTCATCGGCGTGCGCGCCCGCTCGGCGGCGGGCGCATGGCGCGACATTCCTTGCGCCGCCCTGGTTCTGGCCACCGGCGGCGTCGGCCGCCTCTACCGCGTCACCACCAACCCGAAGGAAGCGCGCGGCGCCGGCCTCGCCATGGCGGCGCACGCCGGAGCAGTCATCGCCGACGCGGAGTTCGTGCAATTTCATCCCACCGCCATCGACATCGGCGCCGATCCCGCTCCGCTCGCCACCGAATCCTTACGCGGGGAAGGCGCGATCCTCGTCGACCGCCATGGGCGCCGCTTCATGCCAGACATCGATCCGGCGGCCGAGCTCGCGCCGCGCGACGTGGTCGCGCGCGCCGTGTTCGCGCAAATCGCCGCCGGCAGGGGCGCCTTTCTCGACGCGCGCCAAGCGGTCGGGGCGGAATTTCCGACGCGCTTTCCGACCGTCTACGCCAGTTGCATGGCGGCCGGCATCGATCCCGTCACGACCCCCATCCCGATCGCGCCGGCCGCCCATTACCACATGGGCGGCGTGTGGACCGACGCCAACGGCAGGACCTCGCTCGTAGGATTATGGGCGGCGGGCGAGGTCGCCTCGACCGGCGTGCACGGCGCCAATCGGCTGGCCTCCAATTCTCTCCTGGAGGCGATCGTGTTCGGCGCGCGCATCGCCAACGATATCCGGAGAACAGAGGATGGAGGACAGAGGACAGACGACGGAAAGCTCTGTCCTCCGTCGTCTGTCCTCTGTCGTCCGTCGCCTGACGCCGCCTCGACAGAAGACGCGGCGATGCTCGAAGAATTGCGCGACGCCATGTCGTCGAAGGTCGGCGTCATTCGCGACGGCGCCGGATTGACGAGCGCGTTGCGCACGATCGCCAGAATCGAAGCGGAGGCGAAAGACATCGAGCTTCGCAACATGGCGACCGCCGCGCTGCTCATCGCGACCGCGGCGCTGGCTCGGCGCGAGAGCCGTGGCGCGCACTTCCGCTCCGACTATCCCGCCGCCCTTCCGGAGTTCGCGCATCGCTCGCACATGACGCTCGAAGACGCCCGCGCCATCGCGAGAGAGGCGGGGTCATAGAGTGGCTACTTCGGTTCGCGCGTCCCTCTCCCGCTTGCGGGAGAGGGTGGCCCGGCGAAGCCGGGTCGGGTGAGGGCCAGCCGGCGAGCCCTCATCCGTCGCGCATTCGCGCGACACCTTCTCCCGCAAGCGGGAGAAGGGTTCTCGCGTCCATCCGAATAGGCGATTCCGGAATCCGCGGCTACATGAACACCTTTCGCCGCTTGAACGCTCTCACATCCTCTGCGCTCAATTCAAACCATTCGCCATTCTTCCGCTTCGTCTCGAATCGCTTGTGCCAATAGGCTTCAATCCCAACAGGATCGTCCGTCTTGATGACGTGAACGGTGTCGGATTTGTCAGGCAGTTGGATCGAAAGCTCGCGCTCCCGCCGCCCAAAGGCGTTGCTGCGGCCGAGCTTATAGAAGCGCCCAGATTTCAATAGATACACGTCGCCGATTTCGTATTCGTCTTTCGGCTCTGGTTCTGATTTCAAAGCCTCCTTGGTTGGGGTCGCCTCGCATATCTTCACTATATCCTCAAAGCCATCGCGGGCGCGGCAGTATTCGAGAACGCGAGCGATCCTTTGATTGCGGCTTCCCAGCTTGCCGAAGGTTTGCGGGCTCGGAAAATTTGGCGTGCTATGAGACTTCACCCGATGTTGCGGGTCAGTTGGAAAACATCCCACTTCACGAATAAATTCAACTAGGGTTTCAATAAGGGACATCTCGTCCATAGGCTGGGTAAATTGGTTTGGCGAAAAACCTGCTTCCCGAAGAGCGTCGCTCCATCTCGGCCAATATTTTTGCCAGTGGTACTGTTTTATTTTGGTTTCAGTGGCAAAACGAGCCGCTCCTGGAGGAGCGCCGCCATTTGATTTAGCCGACGCTTTGATGTGATCCAAAATCAATTGCTTGTTCATTCGCCGTCTCTTTTTTACATCACGATGCGGCGGACTTTCATCGGATTGCATATTGCACTTCGGCGGTCCGCACGACCTCGTCGCGGAAATGGCGGCTCAAATCCTCGGGCGTGCGCAAGTCCACCGGCTTGCCTCCGAGGAGGGCCGACAATTCGGCCTCGATGCCCGCTAGCCGCAAAAGGCCGGGTTCATGGCCGGGCTCGAACTTCACCAGCAAGTCAACGTCGCTATCGGGCCTCGTCGCGCCCTTCAGGGTCGAGCCGAACAAAGCCAGCCGCTCGATGTGATAGCGGGCGCAAACGGAGGCCAGGGCCGCGGCGTCTGGAAACAGACGATCAGGCATGTTCCCCTCCTCCTCGCGGCGGCAGGCCGCCCCTGGCGACCGCGCGCGCGCTTTCACGACTCTGGTCAGCTTCGCGCCGAACCATTATACCGCATCTTAGTCCCGCCCCGCTCTTGTTATACCATCGGTCACCGTCATTGCGAGCCAAAGGCGAAGCAATCCAGGGGTTGTGGGGCGGCCCCTGGATTGCTTCGTCGCTTCGCTCCTCGCAATGACGGCCCCCGCAATCGGGCTTCATAATGACCCGTCCCACCCTTTCGCCGCTGCTCGTCGAGCGCGCCGTCCGCGCGGCGCTCGAGGAAGATATCGGCCGCGCCGGCGACATCACGACGCAAGCCATCGTTCCAGAAACCGCGTTCGCCAAGGCGGTCGTCGCCGCGCGCGAGGCGGGCGTCGTTGCAGGCCTGCCGCTGGCGCGGGCGGCGTTCAGCATCATTGATCCCGCGGTCCACTTCGAGGCGCTCGTCCACGACGGCGCGCGCGTCACGACAGGCCAAGTCGTCGCGCGCATCGAAGGTCCGGCGCGGGCGATCCTGTCGGCCGAGCGCGTGGCGCTGAATTTTCTCGGGCGGCTCAGCGGCGCGGCCTCTCTTACCGCGCGTTACGCCGAGAAAATCGCCCACACGAAGGCCAAGGTCTGCGATACGCGCAAGACGACGCCGCTGTTGCGCGCTTTCGAGAAATACGCGGTGCGGTGCGGCGGCGGCGCCAACCATCGCTTCGGATTGGACGACGCCATCCTCGTCAAGGACAATCACATCGCCGTGGCGGGCGGGGTGACGGCGGCGCTGCGCGCCGCCAAGGCTTTTGCCGGCCATCTGGTGAAAATCGAGATCGAGGTCGACACATTGACGCAATTGCGCGAGGTCTTGGAAGAAGGCGCCGACGCCGTGCTGCTCGACAATATGACGGTGGCGCAATTACGCGAGGCGGTGGCGCTGATCGACGGAAAGCTCGTTAGCGAAGCCTCCGGCGGCGTGACGATGGAGACGATCGCGGATATCGCCGCAACCGGCGTCGATATGATCTCGGTCGGCGCGCTCACCCATTCGGCCCCGGCGCTCGATCTTGGGCTGGATGTGGAGATCGGCTGAGCGCGACCTTGTGTCCGTCCTACCCCTCAACCTGCCCGCGACAAGCGGGCGAGTTTCAGTTTGTGGCGCGCCAATAATTCCTCGAACTCGGGCGAAAGCAGAAAAGCGAGCTCCTGTTCGCGCGCCACGGTGACAGGATCTTGCGCGCGCAAGTCTGCATCGACGTATCCGGGATGGCACATGATCAGATGCCGCCGGCCGCGCGCGTAAAGATACGTTTCAAAGCGCGCGCCGTAGTCTCCGCTTGGATCAAAATCGGCAAAACCCGCGAACCCGTCGTTCGTCGCAAATCCCCGTCGCTTGGCGGCGCGGCGAAATCCGTGGCTGAGCGATCTGACGGCGAGCGCCTTTTTCGCCTCGCCGCCCCGAATGAGGATGCGATGCAGCCGGTCGCCAGGATCGCGCAGCCACACCTTGCCCACGAGATGGCGCGCCTCCAGCGCCTCGAACAGAGCGGTGCGGATGAAGGGCAGCGCATGCACATGTTGATGGCCGTCGACGTGATCTGGCGCACGCTCCATCACCGCCTCGAAACGATCGAGCTGGCGATCGATCTCGACGCGGATTTCATCCATCGGCAGCTTACCGCGCAGCGCAGCGCGAACAACCTCCGCAACGGATGGAAACACGCCTTGCGGAGCGAATTTGCGCATCCGCGCCAGAGGCCGGCCGAGCGTCAGATTGAAATGGAGGCCGACATCGGCGTCGATGACGCGGCGCGTCAGCTCGCGGCCCGTGGCCGGCCAGCGGGAACTGGTGGCGATGGCCGAAACCGCAGACAGCCGAGCGGCGGCGAGCGCCTCCAGGATGCCGGCGCTGACGCCCATGGAGAGGCCGAAATCGTCGGCGCACAGGGCGACTGTCGTGTCCTTGGCCATTGCTTGCTCCTCGGAGCTTCTTGTTGCGCATTTTCGCGCCCGCGCCTAGGTCTTGCCATGGTTTTAAGGATCGAAGGCTACCCATGAACGACTTTCAGCGAAACAGTGTCCCCGAAATCTCGGTCGCCATTCCGGTCTTCAACGAGGCCGAAAATCTTCGCCCGCTTGTTGGACGCTTGACGCCGGCGCTGGAGCGCTGCTGCGCCTCGTTCGAGGTCATCTTTATCGACGACGGCTCGTCAGACGCCACGCTCGAGATCTTGCGCGAACTCCATGCGAGCGACCAACGATTGACCGCACTCTCCTTCAGCCGCAATTTCGGCAAGGAGATCGCCATCGCCGCCGGACTGGATTTTGCCCGCGGACGGGCGGCCATTGTCATGGACGCCGATCTCCAGCATCCGCCGGAATTGATCCCGGCGTTCGTCTCCAAATGGCGAGAGGGTTACAAGAACATTTACGGCCAGCGCACAGATCGCGCCGCCGACCCGAAGCTGCGCGGCGTCCTGACACAAATCTATTACGATCTGCTCGATCAGTTCGGCGAAACGTCGCTGCCGCGCGAGGCCGGTGATTTTCGCCTCCTCGACCGCCAGGCGATCGACGCGCTGGCCAAAATGCGCGAGCGCGCGCGTTTCTCCAAGGGGCTTTACGCCTGGATCGGTTTCAAATCGATCGGCGTTCCTTTCGAGGTCGAGCGGCGCGCCGCCGGCGCATCGAAATTCAACTGGGCCAAGCTCGCCCGTTTTGCTCTCGACGGGTTCATGTCGTTTTCATACGTCCCACTGAAAATATGGACTTTTATCGGCATGGCGATTTCCGGTTTCGCCCTCGCCATGGCGGCCTATTTCTTTATTCGCACGCTATTGTTCGGCGCCGACGTTCCCGGTTACCCCTCGCTCATCGTGTCGATCGCGTTCTTCGCCGGCGTGCAGCTGATCTCGCTTGGCGTGCTCGGGGAATATATCGCGCGTATTTTCGCGGAGGTGAAAGGCCGTCCGCTCTATCTCGTTGCGGAACGGCTGGGGATCGAGGACGAAGAAGAAAAGCCGGAGCATGGTCCGGCGGGGCGGAACGTGACTCGGCGATGATTTATACAAATCGGAACCCGACCCACGAGGACAATGTCATATCAGCGGCGCAAAATTTTGACCTATCAGCGCGTCATGGCCGGGCTTGTCCCGGCCATCCACGCCGGGACGTGACAGAAAATCCTCAAAGGGCAGCGGGCACGTCCCGCCTCTCTTTCGGAAGTCGTAACGGCTTGTGGGCGTGGATGCCCGCGACGAGCGCGGGCATGACGGGTAAATATTTGTCGCCTTTCGTCCGGTGGCGGTCGCGCCAAATCTCGATTTCTACAGATAATTCTTAAGGCAACGCCGGCCCTTACCTTTTGCTCCCGCCGCGCCTATTTCGTGTTAAGCGCGTTCTCGTCGCCACGCCGGCCTTGACCCGGACGCGGAGGAAATCGATGTTCATTCAGACCGAAGCCACGCCCAATCCGGCTACGCTGAAGTTCCTGCCCGGCTGCGCCGTGCTCGAACATGGCGCGCTGGAGTTCCGCTCCTTCGAGACGGCGGCGAACTCGCCGCTGGCGCGAGCGCTCCTTTGCATCGACGGCGTCGAGGCCATCATGTTCGGCCCCGATTTCATCTCCGTGACCAAGTCGGACGCCGAGTGGGCGCATCTGAAGCCGGCGGTTCTCGGCACGATCATGGAGCATTTCACCTCCGGCGCGCCGCTGCTGCTTAGCGAGGGCGAAACGGTCCCCGCGGCAGCCGAGTTCTTTGACGAAGGCGACGCCGAGATCGTCCAAACGATCAAGGATTTGCTGGAAACGCGCGTGCGTCCGGCGGTGGCCGGCGATGGCGGCGACATCGTCTTCCGCGGCTTTCGCGACGGCGTCGTCTATCTCGCCATGAAAGGCGCCTGCTCGGGCTGCCCCTCCTCAACCGCGACGCTGCGCAACGGCATCGAAAATCTGTTGCGTCATTTCCTGCCGCAAGTGCGATCCGTCGAACAGGCGTGAACGGCGAAAATCCGTACCACATTGATCGGCGCGGCGAATCGGTCATAATCCTTAGCAATGCGAATCCTCGCCATAGACGCCGCCCTGCCCGCAGTCGCCGCTTGCGTGCTCGATCTCGACGCGGTGGAGCCCGCGTCGAGCGAGACCATGGCGATGGAGCGCGGCCATGCGGAAGCTCTGCTGCCGCTGATCGAACGCGTCATGGCCAAGGTCGACGGCGGGTTTGCATCGCTGCAACGCGTCGCCGTGACGGTCGGACCTGGCTCCTTCACCGGCATTAGAATCACAGTCGCAGCCGGTCAGGCGATCGCGCTCGCCTGCCATGCGCCGATCGTCGGCGTGTCGACGCTGGCGGCGCTGGCGGCGCCCTTCATCGTCGCCCCATTCGACGGCGTCGTGGCGGCGGCGATCGACGCGCGCCATGGCCAGGTCTATGTCACGGCCTATGGGCCCGATGGACGCACCCTGCTTTCGCCGCGACGCGCCAGGGCGCATGAAGCATTGCGCGCGCTGGGCCACGGCCCGCTGCGGCTCGTGGGCTCAGGCGCGTATCTTTTGGCGGCGGAGGCGCGCGCCAGCGGCCTCTCGGCGCAAATCGCCAGCGACGCCAGCGCCCCCGACATCGCTTATGTCGCCAGACTGGGCCTCGCCGCGGACCCGGCGACCGCGCCGGCGCAGCCGCTCTATCTGAAACCGCCGGACGCCAAGCCGTTCGAGCGTCCGCCCCTCGAAGCTCCCGCCGTGGTCTGAGCGCTAAAGGCATGAGCCTGATTTCGAGCTTCTTCGCCAAGCCCCGCTTCGTCATCCAGCCGATTGGCGCGGAAAGTTCAGAAGATTGCGAACGGCTGCACGCGCTGTCCTTCGCTTTTCCCTGGACGAAGATCGATTTCGAGAACCTGTTGACCGACGCCAATGTCATCGCCGACGGCGCCGTCGGCGAACGCCGGCGCAAGGCGGAGCTCGCCGGGTTTATCCTGTCGCGGCTGACGCCGCCGGACGCCGAAATTCTCACCTTCGCCGTCGATCCGCTGCGGCGCGGCGCCGGCATCGGCAAGAAGCTGCTGGACGTCCACGTCACCAATCTGGAGCGCGGCGGCGCGCGGCTGGTCTTTCTGGAGTGCGGCGAGGACAACGCCGCCGCGCTGGCGCTATACAACCGCCTTGGCTTTGTCATCATCGGCCGGCGCGAGAACTATTACCTGAGCGCCTCCGGCGAACGGCAGGCGGCGCTCACCATGCGACTGGAGCTTTGAGGCGCGTCCTTGTCAAACGCCCGCACGCGAACTAGACTAACAAGACTTAGTCCATAGGCAGAGCATGCGCACGGTAAATATCCACGAAGCGAAAACCCAGCTTTCACGTCTGGTCGATCAAGCCGCCAAGGGCGAGCCGTTCATTATCGCCAAGGCCGGCAAGCCGCTCGTGAAGGTCACGCCGCTGGATGCGCCGACGGGAGCGCAAGTCCGGCGTCTTGGATTCATGGCTGGGCAGATCGCGACGCCGGACGACTTCGACCAGATGGGCAGGGCGGAGATCGAACGGTTGTTCGGCGGCGAAGGGTGAAGCTGCTGCTGGATACGCACGTGCTGCTGTGGGCGGCGGGGCAACCGGAGCGATTGCCGGCCGGCGGCCGCGCATTGCTCGAAGAACCACGCAACGAGTTGATCTTCAGTGCGGCCAGTTTGTGGGAAATCGCCATCAAGCATGGGCTCAACCGCGCCGATTTTCAGGTGGACGCGCGAGCGTTGCGGCGCGGCCTACTGGACAACGGTTACCAAGAGTTGGCCATTAGCAGCGAGCATGCCGTCGCCATCGACGCCCTGCCCCCGATTCATAAAGACCCTTTCGACCGCCTCCTCGTCGCTCAGGCGATCGTCGAAAGCGTCACTTTGCTGACTGTCGACCCTGTCGTGGCGCAGTATCCTGGCCCAGTGCGAAAGATTTGACGGCGCAAGCCGCCCAATCGCATCGCCGTGGAGTTTGATGAAGCGCGGCGGCGCGAGATGTCTTATATTACACATCAACGGGCCATTGCGGGGAGCGCGCCGGCGGCTATGATCGGAACGCAGCCCAATCCACAATAGACCCACGGGAGCGCCCGACATTTCAGACTCTGTCTCGCATCTGATTTCCAGCCCCCTGGACGAAACCGGCCAGGAGGCGAACCGAGCGTCGCCGGCGAGCGCGCCCGCCCAGGCAAAAGTCTTCGTCAAGTCTTACGGCTGCCAGATGAACGTCTATGACTCGGCCCGCATGGCCGATCTGCTCGCCTCCCAAGGCTATGCGGAGACCCGGCGCCAAGAGGATGCGGACCTCGTCATCTTGAACACCTGCCACATCCGCGAAAAAGCGGCGGACAAAGTCTATTCGGAGCTCGGCAAGCTCGCCGCGATGAAACATGCACGCAGCGCGGCGGGGCGTGACATGCAGATCGTCGTCGCCGGCTGCGTCGCCCAAGCCGAAGGCGTCGAGGCGCTGCGCCGGCAGAGGGCGGTCGATTTGGTCGTCGGGCCGCAGAGTTACCACCGCCTGCCCGAACTTCTGGCGCGGACCGCGCGCGGCGAACGCCTCACCGACACGGAATTTGCGGTCGAAGATAAATTCCAGTTTCTGCCGCAACCGACGCCGCAACAGATACGCGCGCGGGGCGTGAGCGCCTTCGTGACCGTGCAGGAGGGGTGCGACAAATTCTGCTCGTTCTGCGTCGTTCCTTACACGCGCGGCGCCGAAGTCTCGCGCCAGGTCGCACAGGTGGTCGCGGAGACGGAAGGCCTCGCGGCGGCCGGCGTGCGCGAGATCACCGTGATCGGACAAAACGTCAACGCCTATCGCGGCGAAGCGCCCGATGGGCGCAAATGGCCGCTGGAGCGCCTGCTCGAACGCCTCTCGCACATCGGCGGCGTCGAGCGGCTGCGCTACACGACGAGCCACCCGATCGATATGTCGCAAGGACTCATCGACGCCCATGGCGCTCTGCCACAGCTGATGCCCTTCGTGCATCTGCCGGCGCAATCCGGCTCGGATCGCGTGTTGAAGGCCATGAACCGTCGCCACGGGGCGAGCGCGTATCTCGATCGCGTCGCGCGCTTGCGCAAGGCGCGGCCGGACATCGCGCTCTCGTCCGATTTCATCGTCGGTTTTCCCGGCGAGACGGACGCAGACTTCGAGGCGACGCTCAGCCTTATTCGCGAGGTCGGCTTCGCCGCCGCTTTCTCCTTCAAATATTCGCCGCGCCCGGGAACGCCGGGCGCCGAGCGTTCCGATCAGATCGATGAACAGGCAAAACGCGAGCGGCTCAGAGCCTTGCAAGAACTCATTGAGGCGCAGCGGCAGGCCTTCAACGCGGCGGCGATTGGGCGCGCCTTCGACGTCTTGTTCGAAAAAGCTGGGCGCCATCCCGGCCAGATCGCCGGCAAAAGCCCCTATATGCAAGCGGTACATGTCACCGGCGACGTCGAATTGATCGGCGCCGTGGCAAAGGTGACGATCGTCGCCGCCGGCGCCAACTCGTTGGCGGGAAGATTGGCCGGCGGCGCGGCTAAGGAGAGGCGCCATTGACGACGATCGACGAGACGCGGCTCGCGGATGACGGGCGCGAATCGCAAGCCAACGACATGGAGGGCGCCGAGATCACTCTGGCTTTCGAGGACAATCGTTACGCTTCGCTGGTCTTCGGCCTCTATGACCAAAATCTCGCCAAGATCGAGCGCCGCCTGCAGGTCATCTGCTTCGCCAATGGCAATCACGTGACCTTAAAAGGCCCGGCGGACGCTTGCGAGCATGCGCGCCGCGTGCTGGAAATCCTTTATGGGCGCGTGCAGCTCGGCCAGACCGTCGGGCTTGGCGACGTCGACGGCGCCATTGAAGAATGTGCGCGGCAGCGCAGTCTCTTTCCGGAGGCGGAGACCGGGCGCGCCGTGTTCGAACACATCGGCACGCGCAAGCGCGGCCCGGTGCGCGCCCGCAATCTCGCGCAAGACCTCTATCTGCGCGCCCTCAAGCGCTATGAACTGGTGTTCGCGGAGGGTCCCGCCGGCACCGGCAAGACATGGCTCGCCGTGGGTCACGCCGTCTCGCTGCTCGAGCAAGGCGCCGTGGAGCGCCTCATTCTGTCGCGTCCGGCGGTGGAGGCCGGCGAACGCTTAGGCTTCCTGCCCGGCGATATGCGCGAAAAGGTCGATCCTTATCTGCGTCCGATCTATGATGGCCTCCATGATTTCATGGACGCGCGCATGGTCGAACGCGGCATCCAGACCGGCATGATCGAAGTCGCGCCGCTCGCCTTCATGCGCGGCCGCACGCTCACCAAGTCATGCATTCTGCTCGACGAGGCGCAGAACGCCACCTCCATGCAGATGAAAATGTTTCTCACGCGCCTGGGCGAAGGCTCGCGCATGATCGTCAACGGCGATCCGTCGCAACCCGATCTTCCGCCCGGCCAGAAATCGGGGTTGAGCGAAGCCATTGCTTTGCTGGCGGGGGTAGAGGGAATCGGGCGCGTCAGGTTTTCCGAGGGCGACGTGGTGCGTCACGATCTCGTGCGCCAGATCGTCGGCGCCTATGAGAGAGCCGGGCGCGAGAAATCCAAATCGGGCGCTTAAGATGACCGTCGCAACGGACATTTCGGTCGCCGCTCCCGCCTGGGAGCAGCTCGCTGGGCTCGACGCGCTGACACAGCGCGCCGTGGAGCAATGCCTTGCAACGACGGGCGCAACGCTCGCGCCGGAATGCGAGCTCAGCGTGGTTTTCTGCGACGATGCGCTGATCCGCGCGCTCAACGCGCAATGGCGCGGCGTTGACCGGCCGACCAACGCGCTCGCTTTTCCGACGCCGGGCGACCTCGCCGCAAAGCCGGCGCTCGGCGACATCGTCATCGCCTATGAAACGCTGGAGCGCGAGGCGCGCCAACAGGACAAGACCATCACGGCGCATCTCACCCATTTGCTCATCCATGCATTTCTGCATCTAATCGGCTACGATCACGAAACCGCGCCAAGGGCCGAGGCGATGGAGGCGATCGAGCGGCGCGTTATGGCGGCGCTCGGTCGGCCGGACCCCTATGAGGGGACACAACCGATCGGCGACGACGCTGACCCAAACGGACGTATTGACGCCAATGCCCATGAAGCATGAGAACGACGCGGCGCCGGCCGGCGTCGAAAGTTTGAGCGAGCCGCAACGGCCTGGGCTCATCGAGCGTTTGCGCGCGCTCATCGGCCTCGAACCCGCTTCGGTGCGCGAGGATATCGAAGAGGCGCTGGAGGAGGCGACGGGCGACGTCACCCCTCAAGAGCGGACGCTGCTGAAAAACGTCCTCGCCCTGCACGACCTGCGCGTCGCCGACGCCATGGTGCCGCGCGCGGCGATCGTCGCGGTCCGCCAGGACGCGACGCTCGGCGAAGTTCTGGCGGTGTTCCGCAACGCCGAACATTCGCGCCTGCCCGTCTACGGCGACACGCTCGACGATGCGCGCGGCATGGTCCATATTCGCGATTTCGTCGATTATCTCGCCTCGCGCGCCGAATGCGCCCAGGCGCCGGCCGCCACTGAGCAGAAGGCGCAACAAGGCGACGCCGCAACGGCAAGCGCAACAGAGCGCGCGCACGCCATTTCGCTGGCGGCGATCGATTTCCGGGCGCCGCTGGCCTCGACCGGCGTGCTCAGGCCCGTGCTGTTCGTGCCGCCGTCGATGCCAGCGCTCGATCTTCTCGTGAAGATGCAAGCGGCGCGCACGCATATGGCGCTGGTTATCGACGAATACGGCGGCACGCACGGCCTCGTCTCGATCGAGGACATCGTCGAAATGATCGTCGGCGACATTGAGGACGAGCACGACGTGGGCGACGAACCGAGGATAGAGGCTGGCGACGACGGCTCGTTCCTTATCGACGCCAAGGCCAATCTCGAGGACGTGCACAAAGCGCTGGGCGCCGATTTTACGCTAAATGAAACCATTGCCGACGTGACGACGCTCGGCGGGCTGGTGGCCTCGCTGGCCGGACATGTTCCCGTGCGCGGCGAGATCGTGCAGGCGCCTATCGCGGGCTGGGAGTTCGAGATTCTCGAAGCGGATCCGCGTCGCGTCTCCCGCCTGCGCGTCCACGCGCCAGGAAAGGATGAGCCTGGCGACGCCCGCCCCTGAAAAAGCGTGATCCTCTCGCGAAAGCGCACGACCTGCCGGGCGCTTTTTCAGCCCATCAATATTTAACTGTCGTGCGCAACCCAAAAACCGCGGCGTCGCGGATGCGCCTTACGGCGAGGCTTGCGGGATCGATGGCGCCGCCGCCGGGATGGAAAATATATTGAAAATCCGGCTGAACGATCCACCCGGGAATAACCTGCGCCTGATAAGCGAGCTCGAGCGCAACTTCATCGTCGCGGATCGGAGAAGCGGTTTGGGCAAAAAAAGCGTTATCGCGATCGAGCCCTCGCAGCGACGACGAAATCTCCGAATAGGCCGCCGCCAAGCCAAATGCGTCGTCTGGCCTCGCGTCCAAAAGGCCCATGAAGTTGACGCCCCCCTCGGCATAAAAATCAATCATATTGCGGTCCGACGGACTTGCCGACAGCCGCGCGAAAACCCCGGCGCCCTTCTTGGGGGCGTCTGCGGACGCACGCCAGATCATCTGATCAATCACGCCATAAACGCCCCAATCGCCGCGATGCGGCAAAGGAACGCCATTGCTCGACGGATCGGCGAGCGAAAGAGCGTCTGTGCCGAAACGCTGATCGTCGAACCTGCTGAAATGGCGCCATACGCCGAGCTTGATGGTCCCGGCAAGGCCTGACGAGCTGTTGTCCTGATTGTGCTTGACTTGTGCTTCCCCGATCACGAATGGCGGATCCTTGAGTCGGAAATTAATTCCCGCCGGGTCCTTGAACTCCTGCAATCCCGTGAAGCGCGCCCCCGAAGGATCGCCGTTGAACGCGGCGGCGAGAAGGGTGATTTGATCATTCGGGCTCACTTTGAGACGCACGCCGGGCGTCGCCAGCGGGTAGGCCGGGCCGCCGCTCGGCAAATCTGCCGAGGTTATGTTGGGCCAGCCGAACGTCCCGTTGACATACAAGGCGCCGAGTTCGCTGATGAAGAATTCGGCATCGGCGGCCAACTGACCAACACGGATCGACGCTGCGTCGCCAAAAAGTTTCTGTTCAAGCCAGGCGTCGAACAGCCGCGTCGTCGCCCGCGCCTCGATGCTGCTGATCGTCGAGAAGTTGAAAATGCAACAGGTGGAGAGACCCCGGCCGTGGATTTGATAGGCGTCGATGTGAAACGAGGCGCCGGTCAAACCGGCGATCTTGTCGAGATCGCCGTCGACCGCCATTTCGAGCAGACCCTCGTAAATCGCGCCCCGCTTGACGCCGCCGCTGGGGTTGCCGAAGACCTCGCCGGTATAATTGACTTGCAAATTGAAGCCGCGATCGAGCAGCGCCTTCTTGAAGTCCCCCAGCGCGGGAACGCTGGAGGAGATCGAGGGCTGCTCGCTTGCCGGCGCCGCTATGGATTCGCTTACATGCGCTGGCGAGGTCAACACGACCCGTTCTTCGCCGGTGAAGGTCCTGGTGCTCGACGACGTCACGGGCGCCGGCGCCAGCGCCGGAGCGGGTCGAGCGGCGCGAACCGGGGTTGGGCGTTGCGGCTTTGCAGTCCCGACCGTTCGTTTCGCTTTTGCAGCCCCGACCTCGATTTTCGGCAACGGCGCCTGCGCGAGCGCCGCGGATGAAACGAGCGTCGCGACCAACGCGAACGCTCTCGCGCTCCGCAGGAGATTGAAACTCGGCACACGGGAACGCGGGCCGCTACTTACGGCTCTCGAGATCGGGGACTGCATGCAAGGACTCGCAGCAAACGTGGGCCGTCACTGCGAAGGGTCTCTGCCCACCCGGCGGCGATGACGCCCGGCATGGGTTTCGGCCGCCTCGGTGCACCCCGCCCGACGCTTTCGCGCGTGACCACGAACGATGGCAGGTCTCCTGGCTCGCGGGTCGTCGCCTCGGACCGCCTTCCCAGGAACGCGCTCGTCCCAGTGGCCTATCGGTCATCGGCTGGCCGCTCACAGTTGCGGGGGCAGCTGCGGCATCGCGCGCATCGAAGCGCTCACCGCATTCCCATTTGATCCCTTAAAGGGAACCATCGTTTCCATTTGACACGCTGATCGCCTAATGGTCAAGGCGCCGGCGCACGATTGGCCAAGCGTCAAACGGCCACTAGGGCATAGCGCGCAAACTGGCTAAAGTCGAAGCCGCTGATTCGACGGTGGTCCATGGCGCAAACAACCACGACTTTCGAGCGCGCCGGCCGCTGGCCGGGTTTATCGCTGGCCCAGCGCGTCATCCTCAGCGAGGGCTGGACGCGCCGCGCCATCGCCTGTTGTGCCGGCGCAATCGGCGCGCTGGCGCTGGCGCCGGTGGATTTCGCGCCGGCGATGCTCGCGCCGATGTGCGCAGCGGTGTGGCTCATTGACGGCTCGGCGACGGCGACGCATGGCGGCGGCTCGGGTTTTATGCGCGCCTCGGCGGCGTCCGCCGCCGCGGCCGGTTGGTGGCTCGGCTTCGGCTATTTTCTCGCCGGGCTGTGGTGGCTTGGCGCGGCGCTGCTGGTCGAGGCGGATCAATTCGCATGGGCGCTGCCGCTCGCCGTGCTCGGCGTCCCCGCGGGGCTGGCGGTTTTCACCAGCCTCGGCTTCGCCTTGGCGCGGCTCTTATGGTCGTCCGGTTCGCTGCGCGTCTTTGCGCTCGCCGCGGGCCTCGGCGCATCCGAATGGCTGCGCGGCCATCTCCTCACCGGCTTTCCCTGGAACGACTTCGGCATGGCCCTGGCGGGGCCTCTCGTCTTCGCCCAAGCGGGGGCGCTCATCGGTCTTTATGGACTGGATGTCTTGGCGATCATCGTCTTCGCGGCGCCCGCGACGCTCGTCAACGCCGCCGCGCCGCGCCGGTTCGTCACGCCGGCGCTGGCGGCGGCGCTGGCGGTTCTGGTTGCTTTGACGCTCTTCGGGGCGTTGCGGCTCAGCCGTGGCGAGACCGAATTCGTCGACGGGGTGCGGCTGCGCCTGATGCAACCGAACTTGCCGCCGGACGCCAAATTCAAAGCGGCGAACGGCCCCGACATCGTGCGCCATTATCTCGCCCTCTCGGATCGGGCGACGACGCCGGAACGCGCCGGCGTGGCGGACGCAACGCATCTCGTTTGGCCCGAGTCGGCCTTCCCCTTCGTGCTGTCGCGCGAGCCGCAGGCGCTTGCCCAGATCGCCCGAGTTCTGCAAGGAAAAACGCTCATCACCGGGGCGGCGCGCGTCGAAGAAGCCCGCTTCGCCGGCGCCGGCGCAACGCAACGCACGAAAATCTACAACTCGATCGAAGTTGTGCAGGGCGGCAAGATCGTCGCCGCCTATGACAAGATTCATCTGGTTCCGTTCGGCGAATATCTGCCGCTCGCCTCGTTGTTGGGCCCGCTCGGCGTCAACCATCTTGTTCCCGGCGTCTGGGACGAAGGCAGAGGGGCGCGGCGGCTGATCGCGCCCGGCCTGCCGCCGATGGCGCCGCTCGTCTGCTACGAAGCGATCTTTCCCGGCGAGGCGGCCCCGCCGGATGCGGACAACGCTCGCCCGCAACTGCTGCTCAACGTCACCAACGACGGCTGGTTCGGCAGGACGAGCGGTCCATACCAGCATCTGGCGCAGGCAAGGCTACGGGCGATCGAAGAGGGTCTGCCGCTGGTGCGCGCCGCCAACACCGGAATCTCGGCGCTCGTCGACCCTTATGGCCGAATTCTGGAGCAATTGCCGCTGGGCGTCGAAGGCGTCCTGGATGGCCGGCTCGCCAAGGCGCTGCCGGCGACGCCCTTCTCGACGCATCCAAATTTGTGGCCATTAGCTCTTTGGTTCGCCGCCGCCATGCTCGCGGCTGCGGGTCGCCGTTAGGGCGCAGCGCCTGAACTGACGAGCGCCTTTCATCTCGGCGTTCTCAATTTCTTTAACTGGGACGTGGGCTCGGGCGGCCCGATCACCCTGACGATCACGACCTTGGGCGCCGACCGGTCTCGAGGAGGCGCCTATGTGAGTATCTGGCGCGTCCTTGACAGAATCGAATCCGTCTCGCGCCGGCGCTCGCCGCCATCTGGGATCATCCGGACGTTGGCCCGAACATATCCAACATCAAGCCGTCTTCGCTTAACGACGACAAAAACGCTGTTTCATTTGACCGTGGACTACCCTTCCCGCAGTCAAATGAAACAGCAAAATCTCGAAATACCGCTTCGCAGTTATATTGAAACCGAAATCGACAGCCGCCAATGGTCAAAAGCCGTGGATTTCAAAGGATCGACCGATCGAAAGACCCGCCGTGAACTGATTTCGCGACCCGATGAGATTGGGAATGGGGCTGGCGCCGACGCTGTCCATCAGCCGTTGCAGAGCGCCGAAAACGGTCGCATTGGTGTTTTCCGAGAAATCGTAGCGCATGGCGGCGATGCCGCCGACCGAGGTGAAGCCGCCGGTCGCCTCATAGGGCGTCAGGCGTCCGTTCAACAGGGCCTCGATCGGCGAAACCGAGAAATAGGCTTCGGCGTATCGGTTGTCGCTAAAATTGAGCCGCGGACCGACCGATAGAGTGGCCGGCCCCTTCGAACCGTATAGATCGGCCCCAATGGCCGCGACAAATCCGCGATGGCCGTCGACTCCCTGCCGCAATTCGGCGCGCGCCCGAAAATGCTCGACGGGCGTGAATTCGACGAAGCCGCCGATTTCATGGGTGAGGCTCACTTCGCGCAGTCCGAACAGGCCGTCGCGCTGCCCGCGCTTGAAGACGAAATTGGCCACGGGCCCGACGCGCGCCACGCCAAAGTCCAGGACCGTCAGACCGAAGCTGTCATCGGGTGTCGAAAAGCCCTCGGGCGCGCCGACGCGGCGGAACCCGATCGAGGGGAAGGGATAGGGCCGCAGCAGCGCGGAACCCGGGAAACTCGGCGAAACCGCGCCCGTGATGTGAAGGGAGACGATCCAGCCGTCGTCGGCCACGGGCGCGGGCTCGACGGCCGGCTCCGCCGCCATCGCCTGTCCCGCAAGAATCAGCGCGGCGGCGAAACCATGCGCCGCGAACCGATGGACCTTCGATCGCAACGCCGAATCCTTCCTTCCCAAAACACAATCGGATATCTGTAGCAGACCGCCGCCGGCCTGGCCACCGCTTCGAAGCGCCCCGCCATTTTTTCCGCCGCTCCTGCCATGGTTGCGAAAATGCAACGATGCTGGAATCGTCGAGGAGATGAATCGGAGACCAAGAATTGGAAAAAGACCGGCCTGCGCCGACCCTGCGCCGTCGCCGTCGCGATCATCGTCGCCATCATCGTCGCCATCATGGCGCTGGAGCTCGAGCCGGCTCACGGCGTCGAGCTATGTGCGCGGCTTCATCCATTTGGCGATCTGCACGAAATTCCCCCCGCCCCGACTCTCGCAACGCCGCGTTCTCGATGTTATGTATTTTTCAATATGATGTAGATTCAATGGGTAGCTGGGTGATTAGAAAATGACAAACCTCGCGCCGACCTTTATTAACGACAATACTTGAGCGTCAGGATCGCAGCTTAAATGATGGCGGGGTCGCAAACGTGTCGGCAGGATATGATCCTCATCACCGGGGCGAGTGGATTTATCGGATCGGCGATTGCGGGCGCCTTTCGGCGAGAGGGCTATCGTGTTCGCGTCCTGATCCGGCCGTCCAGCCCGCGAACCAACGTGGATGCCCGCGATGATGTTTTCATCGGCGATATTCTGAACCGGAAGTCAGTTGCTGCAGCCCTCGACGGCGTGCGTTATCTTGTACACGCCGCCGCCGACTATCGGCTTTGGGCGCCCTCCTCCGACGACATCATCCGAACCAATTTCGAGGGCACGCGGATTGTCATGGAGGAAGCCTTGCGAGCCGGGGTGGAGCGGGTCGTCTATACGAGCTCCGTCGCAACTTTCGACTTGCGCGCTGGCGGGCTGGCCGACGAGAGCCGTTCGCTGTTGGTGGGCGAAGCGGTTGGCGCCTACAAGCGCAGCAAGGTCATGGCGGAACGTCTCGTCGAGGACATGGTGAAGACCGCCCGGCTTCCGGCGGTGATCGTCAACCCATCGACGCCGATTGGCCCGCGCGATGTGCGGCCGACCCCCACCGGCCGCATTGTGGTCGAAGCCGCCTCCGGGCGCATGCCCGCATTCGTCGACACCGGCCTCAATTTGGTCCACGTCGACGACGTGGCCGCCGGACATGTGGCGGCGTTGCAAAGCGGCAGGATCGGCGAGCGTTACATCCTCGGCGGAGAAAACGTCACGTTGCGCCAGATGCTTTCGGACATCGCCTCGATCATGGGCCGTCGCCCACCGCGGCTGCGATTGCCACGCGCCGCAATTTACCCGCTCGCGGCCGGCGCCGAGCTTTTTGCGCGGGTGACCGGCCGTCCTCCCTTTGTGACGCTCGACGGTCTACGCATGTCGCGTTACCGGATGTTTTTCGACGACAGCAAAGCACGACGTGAGCTCGGATACACGTCACGTCCCTATCGCGAGGGGCTCATGGACGCGATCGACTGGTTCAGGCAGGCCGGCCAGCTGCGCGGCTAGTGGCCCGCGTCACATAAAATGAAGGGTGCGCTGGAGGGTGGGTTCGATTTGCGAGCCTGAAGGCTCGCGGTCCAGGGCCGCTCTTGGAGCGCGAGCCTTCAGGCTCGCACAAATAAACCAATCAATTTGGCTGACGCAGGCCTCTAGAGCTTTTTCATGTTTCGTGGAAACAAGAAAAAGCTCTAGCAAAAATCCGAATATCCGCCGAGCTTAATGTCGGAGCGCCGGGCGGCGGCGATCACGGCCGCCGACGTCAACGCGGCAAGCTCGTCGGCATAGCGGTAGCCCGGGGCGTGCCCTTCGAAATCGTCCCGCGTCGCGGGATGCGTGTAAATTTCTGTCCAGCCCTCGGGAAGGCGATCGAGCAGACCCGCGAACCGCGGCGCGGTCATAGCGCCGGACCAGGCGAGGCCGAAGACGGCGTCAGGACTCCGCAACCCAGCGCGACGCGCGCGGCGAGCGAGCAGACTGGCCCATGGCGCGGTCAGCCAGTCCGAACCTGGCGGCGTTTGCGGGTCCGCGTCGACGAGCGTCGAGCGAGTTTCGATTGGCGCACGCAATCCGCGCAGCCCATGGCGGCGGCCGACCGCGATGATGGCGCCGGCGACCGTCGGATGAAGATGAAAATGCTTGTGAGCGTTGACGTGATCGAGCGGGAGATTGGTTGCGCGGAACGCCTCGAATTGCGCCTCGATCTCGGCCGCGAGCTGCCGCCGCGCCGACGGGTGCGCGAAGATATCAAACCCAAGCCCCGCCATATCGCTCCGAAATCGGCCGCTGGCGTCGACAAGGCGGGGCAGCCGCTCCGGCGGCAACACCGGGCAACCCTCAACCAGCACCACATGCAATCCGACGCGCAAGTGCGGCAAGCGCCGCGCCCGTTCGACCGCGTCCCTAGCTGCGCCGCCCGAGACCATCAGGCTCGCCGCCGCAAGGATGCCGTCCTTGTGTGCAATCTCGACGGCCTGGTTGACCTCCGGCGCCAGCCCGAAATCATCGGCCGTGACGACGAGACGCTTCAGAGCGCAGTCTCCCTCCGCTCGCGCAAGAATTGGAAGAACTCCAAGCCCTCGCGCAAACGACGCTTCATCATTTCGGGAGATCGCGCCATTTCGCTGACGAAGGCCGCGATCTTGGGCGCGCGAAAATAGAACCGCCGGTAGAATTGCTCGACCGATTGGAAAATTTCGGTATGGCTGAGGTGCGGATAGCTGATCGGCGCGATCTGGCTGCCATCCGCATTGACCAACTCGGCATTGCTGAGATCGAGCCAGCCGTTCTCCAACGCCTGACGATGCAGATGCGTCCCGGGATAGGGCGCGGCGAGCGAAATCTGTATGGTATGCGGATTGATCTCGGTGGCGAAACGGATGGTTTCTTCAATCGTCTCCGTTGTCTCGCCCGGCAGGCCGAGAATGAACGTGCCGTGGATCGTAATCCCAAGCTCGTGGCAATCCTTGGTGAAGCGCTTTGCCACCTCGACGCGCATGCCCTTCTTGATGTTGTGCAGGATCTGCTGGTTGCCGGATTCGTAGCCGACGACGAACAGCCGCAGCCCATTGTCCCGCATCACCTTCAAGGTCGAGAGGGGCACGTTGCCCTTGGCGTTGCATGACCACATGACGCCGAGCTTTCCGATCGCGCGTGCGAGCTGTTCGACGCGCGGCAAATCGTCAGTCAGCGTGTCGTCGTCGAAGAAGAACTCCCGGACCTGCGGAAACGCCTTCTTCGCCCAACCCAGCTCCTCGATCACGTGACCAACGCTGCGCGTGCGGTACTGATGACCGCCGACCGTCTGCGGCCACAGGCAGAAGGTGCAGTGTGATTTGCAGCCGCGTCCAGTGTAGAACGACAGGTAGGGGTGCCGGAGATAGCCGCTGAAATAATTCTCGATGACGAGGTCGCGCTTATACACCGGCGACACGAACGGCAGCTCATCCATGTTGTGCAGGATTTCGCGATCATCGTTGTGTGCGATACGACCATCCGGCGCACGGTAGGACAAGCCTGCGACGCGACCGAGTTCGCGGCCTTCCGCCACCTCCTTGATGGCGAAGTCGAACTCGTTCCGCGCCACGAAATCTATATCTTCGCAAGCCTGAAGGCTGCCGGTCGGATCGACGGCGACCTTGGCGCCGATCAGACCGATCATGAGATTGGGATTGAGTTCTTTCAGGGCGCGGACGGTCCTGACGTCGGACGAAAACGAGGGGGTGGAGGTGTGCAGAACGATGAGATCGCGGTTGCGCGCCTCCGACGCGATATCAGCAAACTTCAGATTGTGCGGCGGCGCGTCGATCAGTTTGGAGCCTTCGACCAGCGCCGCCGGCTGCGCCAGCCAGGTCGGGTACCAGAATGAGCGAATCTCGCGGCGATTCTGATAGCGCGCGCCGGCGCCGCCGTCGAAGCCTTCGAATGAAGGCGCTTGCAAGAACAATGTCCTCATCATGGCTGGGACGACCTCCGTTGCGACATTAGCGCGCCTTCGGACGCCAGGCGATAACGGCGTCCTTTCCAATCCACGTCTCGGGCGAAAAATCCCGCAATGAAGACCGCGACCGACAATAGATCACGGAATGGAATGAGCCAATAGGGATGCGCTGGCAAGCGCCAGCTGCGCTCGACGGCGATGAGCAGCGCGACGCGGCAGGCCAAGGCGGCAAGCGTCAGAGCCAGCGCGGGCAAGCCGCCGCCGAACAGCAGGGCGGCCAAGGCCAGCGGGAACGCGTGGGTGAGCGCCGAGCCGGCGTAGCCCAGGGGATCGATCATCCGGATGGTCATGGCCCACCGCAGTTCGTGGCGCCACAATTCACGGCAGGAAGTTTCGTTGCAACTGTGCCCGACGGCAAACGGCAACACCGCAATTGGTTCGCCGCGCTTGCGCAAAGCCTCGCACAGCGCGTAGTCGTCCGCGAGGCAATCGGCCACCGCCTCGAAACCGCCGATGGCGGCGAGCGACGTGCTGCGCAGCGCGATAGTCGAGCCGAAACACGGCTGCGCGAGCTTGCAGCGCACGCCGACGATGACGTTCGGCAGAAAATGATTGTCGATCGCAAGCCGCGCGAGCTGCGACCACACATTTCCTGTGGGAATCCCGAAATAGGGGCAGGTCACGGCGCCGGCGCCGGATTGTTCGAGCGCGCTCACGACGCGCGCAAGATAATCGGGCTCGACTCGGATATCGGCGTCGGCGAGCACGATGATTTCGTGCCGCACGCGCGAACTCATGTTGATCAGGTTAGCGACCTTTGGATTTGAGCCTGCGATATGCGCGTTAACGACGAGTTCGAGCCGGCGGCCGGGAAATGCGGACCGCAGCCGCTCGACCACGCGGACCGCGGGATCATGCGGGTTGGTCACGCCGAAGATAATTTGGACCTCTCCCGGGTAATCCTGATTGCAGAACGAGGCGAGGTTGTCGAACAGGCTCGGCTCGTCGCCGTGCAGCGGCTTGAGGATGCTCACCGCCGACCTGGCAATGCGAGCCGGTCGCTCGCGCCGGGCGAACGAGGGCATGAAGACTATCGCAACCATCATGAAGAGACAGCCGAACGCGCCGGCTGCGAAAAACACAAGCGATAGAGTCACCCAGATCATCGCCTGTCACGCCCGCTCGTTTTCGTTGCCGCTCGCGCTGGGCGCGCTGAAGAAACGCCGGCCCTCCATCGCCTGCCAAGCGATGAGGCCCGGCGCCCCGAGCACGAGATCGGGAATGCGCTTGACTAGCGAAAGCGCAAGCGCCGCCTCCGGCGGCGCGCCGTAGAGAGCGCACAAGACAATCAGCCCGCCTTCCTGCACGCCGAGCGCGCCAGGAACGGCGAAAGCAGCGCCGCGCGCCGCGTGCATCAGGCTCTCGATGACCACCGCCTGTTCGTAGCTGACCGGGTAACCCATGAAGGAGAGCGCGATCCAAACTTCGGCGGCGCCGACGAACCAAACGGCAAGGTGCACGCTCCAACCCGGCAACAGGCCGTCGTGGTAAGAATAAAATACCTTGAACCGGGCGAACAGATCGTCGATCTCGCCGACGGCGAGCCATTTGCGATCGCTGGCGAAGAACGAGAGCAGCTTCTTCAGGATCCGCTGTCCGCCCGCGCCCTGCGCGATGAAGAAGCCGCCCAATGCCGGGACAGCGACGGCAATGCCGGTCGCGATCGGCCATGCCGCCAATTCATTGCCGCCGCTGGCAACCAGCAGGAGGACGCCGACGACGGCGAACACAAGCTGGGTCGTGGCCTGCGCCAGGACATCGACGATGACGCTGGCCGCCGCGACAGTTCCCTTGGCGCCGCACAAAGCGAGGCAGCGCGCGCCGATGAAATCGCCTCCGATCTGCGCCAGCGGCAGGAGCGCGTTCGTCGCCTCACGAATGAACCGAATCAGCACGCAATTCCAGCCAGCGGGCCGCAGTGCGCGCGGGAACAGCAGCCACCAGCCGACCCCCGCACCGAATACCGCGACGGCGCGGGCGAGTACGACGAGAAAAGTTCCCCAGCCGACACTGACGACCGCTTGGCCGACAAGGCCAGCGCCGGCCCAAACCGTCAACCCGACGAAAGCGGCGATCCCGATGAACCACAGAATAAGAGTGAATCGCTTACCGATGGCCATTTTTTGAACACCAAGCAGCAGTCGAGAAAAAACGACGGACAAGTGAGCGGAGGCGGGATCGGCGCCGACGCTCGTCGAAGCCGCACAACGGGCGAAGGGCCAAGGAGGGGGACTTCGTAAAGCCTGAGGATTTTCGTTGCCTTCGATCAAGTCCTCGGGTCGCTGTGCAAGGGAGTGTGAGAGTTTTTTTCGTTTCGAATCCAAACGAGACGTCAACTTATGGTCTTCGGCCATCGAAGGCGCCTGCGCGAAAGCGCCTGCGTCGAACAGCCGTGGGGACGGCTGCGCCGCGGCTCTCGCGTCCGCGCATGGAAAGCGGCTATCGAGTTTGCCATTGCAGTCATGACTGGCGCGCAATTCCTGAAAAGGCCCCGACCGATTTTAGGTAATTGCACGCTTTTTCCCTCCGATCAACCTATCGGTTGTCACGTTGCTCTTAACGGCGCGAAAGTAGCGGCGCTATTTTTCAGACAGTTGGCACAAAGGGCGATTGCTCATGACCTGAGAAATTGCTCTTAACGTGCAAATTCCTGGCTGGGAAAGTTGCACGGAATTTTTTCTTGGAAACGACAGACGACGAAAATTGGAATGAAGCTCGCCGGCGAGCGGCGGTCATCGACCTCACTTTGCCCAACACGGCTGAGTCACGCCGATTGACCGTTAAAGGGTCACTGCACGATTTGGGCAAAATCGTGGACGCCCGGCGACGATGGTCGCCGCAGCATAGAGCGCGCTCATTGCTGCGCCGAGCGCATGTTGGACGATGGCGCCTCTTGGTGAAGTAAACTTGACACAGGCGCGGAGTCAAACTAGTTATCTGACTAGTCCGAGACGATGCACGGAGCCTGCGATGAAAAGTTGGTCGGTCCAGGACGCCAAGGCCCGTTTTAGCGAGTTCCTTGAGACCTGTTTGAACGAGGGTCCACAGATCGTGACGAAGCGCGGCGCCGACGCGGCGGTGCTTGTGCCGTTGCAGGAGTGGCGGCGCCTACAACGGTCTTCGCGCCCGACCTTGAAGGAACTCCTGTTGTCCGCAGCGCCGCGAGCGGATCTCGCAGTTCCGGAACGCGGCCGGCTCCGCCGCCGCCAACCGGATGAGCTTGTCTGACGGCGATGTACTTGCTCGACACGAACGTTATTTCCGAACTTCGCCGCGCAAAGCCGCACGGCGCTGTTCTGGCATGGCTGGAGAGCGTCGCGGACGCCGATCTGCGCCTCGCCGCGGTAACGATCGGCAAAATTCAGTCGGGGATCGAAATCACGCGCGAGCAGGACGCCGCCAAGGCCGGCGAGATCGAGGCCTGGCTGGAGCAAGTGGCCGAGACCTATAATGTTTTGCCGATGGACGCTCGCGCCTTCCGTTGCTGGGCTCGTCTCATGCATCGACGCTCTGATCGCCTGATAGAAGACGCGATGATCGCGGCGATAGCCGTTGTCCACAATCTGATCGTCGTGACCAGGAACGACCGAGACTTCGAGCAACTTGGAGTGCGAACGCTCGATCCGTTCGAAACTTCGCGCTGAGCGCTGCGGCTTCTTGAAAAATAATCCCGAAAGTAGGATATTGAGCCATGGCTCGCACCCAGGCGAAAGGCGAGAAGCCGCTCGACTGGGTGGGCTCGTCCAAGAAAGACTTTCTCGGATTTCCCGAAAAGGTGAAGGACGAGATGGGCAATGCGCTGGGGCTGGCGCAATTCGGGGGCAAGCACCCTTCCGCCAAGCCCTGGAAAGGTCTGGGCCCCGGCGTCTTCGAGCTGGTCGAGGCCCATGACGGGGACGCTTATCGGGCGGTCTACACCGTGCATTTCAAGGAAGTCGTGTATGTGCTGCACGCCTTCCAGAAGAAATCGCCGAGCGGGATCAGGACGGCTCGGGTCGATGTGGAGCTGGTCGAGAGGCGGCTGAGAGCCGCGCAACAGGATTATGAGGCCCGCTATGGCAAGCCGACACGCTGAGACGACGAAAGACCCGAACGAGGCGATCACCCGCGGCACGGGCAACGTGTTCGCCGACCTCGGTTACGCCGACGCCGACGAGCGGCAGACGAAGCTGCGTCTCGCGCACGCCATCAACGGCGTGATCGCGCGCCGCCGCCTGACTCAGGCCGTCGCGGCGGAGAAGCTCGGCGTCGGCCAGCCGAAGGTGTCGGCGCTGGCGAACTACAAGCTCGACGGCTTTTCGGTCGAGCGGTTGATGACGTTCCTTACCGCCCTCGACCAGGACGTGGAGATCGTCATCAAGAAGAAGCCGAGGTCGCGGGCGGCGGCGCGCATTTCGGTGGTGGCGGCGTGATGGCCCCTCTCCCACTCGATTGTTTCCTAGATCGATAAGCTATTGAATTCGGCTATAATTTATATGCTTCAAAGTGACTTTACCGTCAGCTTTACCGTCATAAAAACCGGCTTTTGATTTCATTGACTTTATTCCGCGATTTTAGCGGCATGCATTCTGGCATCTACGTCGTCACCAAAGGCGAAATGTTAGCGCAGACGGGGCCGAGCCGATACTGGATTTTGGTCATGACCGCCTCGATTTTGTCGTGCCGAACCGCGGTCAGCGCGTTCCCACCGCGCTACCGCACGCCGTAATGAATCCTCGGCTTATGCCACTTATAGCAAAGCCATCGTCACAACGACTTTGCTGATGTCGCCGCCAGTCATTAGCTCGCGTTCCGAGCCGCCAGGCGCTTGTCACGGTCCACGATCACGGCACCTCAAGACGACTAAATAGCTTATCTCGGCACCTCAAGATGACATCGATTGAATCTTCGCCCAAAACAGGGCATGGTGCCTCAAGATTCCGCTATCTCGACTTTTGGAGCCTTGACGCGCCATGGCTGCCCGCAACCCACTCCTCGCCGCACCGCCGTATCAGGTTGAGCAGGCATTAAAGACGCTCGGCGCCAACCTGCGCACGGCGCGGTTACGTCGAAACCTGTCAATCGAGGACATCGCCGCGAAGATCGGCGTCGGCCGTCACGTGGTGGCGGATGCCGAGAAGGGAAAACCATCGACGGGCATCGCCATCTATGCCGGGCTGCTTTGGGCTTTCGGTCTGACCGAGCAACTGGCGCGCATCGCCGACCCCGATGCGGATGAGGAAGGTCGCCTGCTGGCGAAACGAAGCGAGCGGGTTCATGCGCGTAGCGCAAAGGCGCTCGACAATGACTTCTAAGACGCGCGGCGCCACCGAGTGCTTCGTCTACATGACGCTGCCGGGAGAGACTGAGGCGGTCACGGCCGGCAGGTTCGAACTCGCCACCAGCCGGCAAGGCGTGGTGACGGGACGGTTCGTCTATGGGCGGAGCTATCTCGCCCGCCCGAATGCCGCGGAGATCGACCCCGTCGAACTAAAGCTCGGCTCGCGCACTTATGAGACGGTCTTGATGAAAGGCGTGTTCGGGGCCCTGCGCGACGCCGGTCCCGACTATTGGGGGCGGCGCGTCATTGAGAAGCACGCCGGGCTCCCCGAGTTTGGGGAACTCGATTACCTGCTCCACTCGCCCGACGATCGCGCCGGTGCGCTGAGCTTCGGCCTCAACCAAACGCCGCCGGCGTCGATGCGCCGGTTCAATCAGACGATCGATCTTGAGAAGCTCCAGGTGCTCGCGGACGCGCTCGTCCGCGATGAGCCTCCCGCGCCGGGCGTGGGTGCGGCAGACCTTGCGCAGGCGGAAGACCTGCTCCTCGTCGGCACCTCCATGGGTGGCGCTCGTCCGAAAGTCGTCGTCGAGGATGCCGAGGGTCTTTGGCTCGCCAAATTCAACCGACCCGACGACAAGTGGAACGTGGCGCGCGTCGAGCACACGATGCTAACGCTCGGCCAGGCCTGTGGCCTCACCACGGCCGAAAGTCGTGTCGCCGCCATCGGCGATCGTGAGGTCCTGCTCGTTAAGCGATTTGACCGAGAGAAGGCGCCGGGCGGCTATTTAAGGGCCCGCATGGTGAGCGCGCTCACCATGCTGCGCGCCGATGACAGTCTGCAATCCCGCGAGCGCTGGTCCTACATCCGGCTAGCCGAAGAATTGCGCCGCATCAGCGCCGACCCGAAGCGTGACGCCGCCGAGCTCTTCCGCCGCATGTGCTTCAACGCCTTGATCTCGAACATCGACGACCATCCCCGCAACCACGCGGTTATCGCGCCGGATCGGGATTGGCGCCTGTCGCCTGCTTATGACCTGACACCTTCTTCGCCGGTCAGCATCGAGCGACGCGATCTCGCCATGGCTTGCGGAGACCTGGGCCGATATGCGAACGCCGGCAACCTCATGAGCCAGGCCGCGCGCTTCCTTCTATCAACGGATCAAGCGGCTTGCATCGTCGATGACTTGGAAGCACGGGTTCGCTCGACGTGGTACGAAGTCGCGCGCGAATGTGGCGTGAGCGACGCCGATTGCGCTCAGATCGCAGGAGCCTTCACTTATCCTGGGTTCAGAGCTTGAAAGAACGACAAAGCCGGAGGATCTGTAATGGGGGCGGTCGATGAAATCCTGGATTGGTCCGCGACCAAGCTGACACCTTGGCGTCAAGACGCACTTCGCCGACTGGCAGGCTCATCTGCGGTCACTGCACAAGACGAAAGCGAACTGCTTGATCTGATCAAAGAGAAAGCGGGCTTTCCTCTGGCCGCAAAGCCACCGGCGCCGACGCCGTTGACCAAAGCTCACCTCTCAGCCGTCACGAGCGGATCACCTCTCCAGATCAAAGGCATTCGTAACGTCAAGAACGTCAACCGACTCGTGCCGGCGGCCGCACTGGTGTTCGCGCCCGCCGGGCTGACCGTCGCCTACGGACGGAACGGCAGCGGCAAAAGCGGCTTCGTCCGCATTTTTCGCACCGCCTGTCGCACCCGCACTGACAATCCAGCCAAGCTCAAGGTGTTGGCTGATGTCTACGGCTCGGGCGGGGGGCCTCAGGAAGCGGAGATCGTCGTCGACCTGGGCAGCGGCGATGTCGTCGTGCCTTGGACCGCCGGCGCGCCCGCCTCGGAGACCCTTTTGCAGGTCGCCGTCTTCGACAGCAGCGCAGCCCAATTCTATGTCGACGGCGGCAATCAGATTCAGTTTCTTCCGTTCGGCCTCGCCCTGCCTCACAAGCTCAACGAGCTTTGCCTCGCCCTCAGGGATAAGCTGGACGTTGAGCGCAGGCCCATCACTGATCAGATCGCCCTCGTCACCGTGGCCTTCGAGACGCCCAGATCGACGAAGGCCCAGACCTTCTACTCCGGCCTCAGCGGCAAGACGACAGATGCGCAGATCGGCGCAGTGGCCACGTTTTCACCGGATGACGAGAAACGCATTGACGAGTTGACGCGTCTGCTTGCCGCTAACACCGCCTCGGCAGCAGACGTGACCGCGCTTTCCACATGGGTCCAAAACCTAGCGTTCGAGTGTGCCAGCCTTGATCAGGCATTCAGCGACACGCAGCTCGACGGATATCGCACCCTCAAGCAACAGGCCATCGACGCGCGGACAGCCGCAGGCACAAAGGCGGCTGATCTCTTCTCAAGCGAGCCTCTCCCTGGTGTCGGTGGTGAGACCTGGCGGCGGCTGTGGCTTGCTGCCCGCGACTATTCAATCGCGGACGCCTATGCCGGCCGCGAGTTTCCCGTCCTCAGCACGCCGGACACGACCGAGACCTGCGTTCTTTGCCAGCAACCGCTCGGCGCTGAAGCGTCGGACCGCATGGGCCGCTTTCAGGCGTTTGTCAGTGGATCTCTCGCTGAAACTGCTGACCAGGCTGAAACGGTGGTCACCCAGGCGATCACGTCCCTGCCCCGGATCGAGATCTTCGCGTCGAAGGAGTGGGCGACCCGGCTCGAACAGATCCGTAAGCGCAATGCGGAACTAGCGAATACGCTCACGTCCTTCAGGAAAGACATGGAAGCCAGACGCGCTATCGCCCTGGCCTCGCTCCAGACTGTTGAGGCAACACCGCCTCCCTTAGCCGCCGGCGCTCTGGTCTCCCCGCATAGCACCTTGCAGGACTTGTCAGCGCTTCTGTCCGCCGAAGCCGAGGCCTTGGCGAAGGCCGATCATAGTGGACAGCGCGCGAAGCTGGAGGCCGAGCGGTCTGAGCTCGCCGATCGCAAGATCCTCACGGCAGGCCGCGATCGCGTGATGAAACGCCGGGACCTTCTCAAGGAGGATGCGCTTTACACCGCAGCGCTTGCTGAGGTTCAGACGAAGGGCATTACCCAAAAGGCAAATGAACTCGTCGATACGCATCTGACGAAGATCGTGACAAACCATTTCGAGGTGGAACGCAAAACTTTAGAAATTACGCACCTCAAGGTCGGTTTGGCGCGAAAGAGCGGACAGACCAAGGCCGCATTCCAAACCAATCCGGGCACCACGCTAACAAAATTGACCTCCGATATCCTCAGCGAAGGCGAGCAGCGCGCGCTCGCACTTGCGGCATTTCTAACGGAAATCGCTGTGACGGAAGGAGCCGGCCCGATCGTGATCGACGATCCTGTTTCATCCTTGGACCGTGATCGCGGATTGAAGGTCGCAGCCCGCATCGCGGCCGAGGCGCAGAAGCGCCAGGTAATCGTCTTTACGCACGACCTGATCTTCTTCAACGACCTATGCCGAGAAGCCGATGATCTCGGCGTTGCGACCGAAACGATCGCCCTCTTCGCCGACGGCGCCAATGCGGGCAAGGTCGATCCCGCCGGGGTGTCGTGGAAAGGGCTGAGCGTGAGCAAGCGCCTTGCACGGATCCGGAACGACTTCACGCCGCTGAAGAAGCTCCACACGTCGAGTCCGTCGGACTACGAATTCAAAGTGAAGCACCTCTATGGGCGCCTGCGAGACAGTTACGAGCGCCTCGTGGAGGAACACATCTTTTGCGACGTGGTCCGGCGCGGCGTCGACAGGATCGAGACGCAAAAGCTGCGCATGGTGCATCTATCCGACGCGCTCGCGATTCGATTCCACGACGGCATGACGAAGGCGAATACCCACAGCCATGACAATCCGGCGTCAGACACCGTCTCGGTCCCGGATCCGGCCGAATTCGAAGCCGACTTGGCCTTCATCGAGCAGCTCATCACAGACCTCAAAGTGGAAAGCGCCTCGGCGGAAGGCAACCGTCCCAGCATGAAGCCGAAAAAGGATTAGCTCGTTCAGGCGTGCGTCACTCGTGGTATGATACTGGTCGCCACATGCCGCCTCCAGGCGATGGCGGCGCTTCTATTGTCCTGCGGGTGTTGTCGCGTCATTGCACGGCGCTAGCGCCGGTAGCGGACCACGTCGATTCCAGCCCATCGGAAATCCGGATCTCCGAGCGTCCTGCGCCGCGCTTCTCGACGCGCACTTGTATGGCAATTCTGTCAATCGCCGCTTCCCGATGCACGTCCTGCCGAATGGCTTCCATCGCATTCGCCACTACGGGCTCCTGGCCAACGGTAGCCGCGCGGACAACCTCGCCAAAGCGCGCGCGTTGCTGAACGTTCCGAAGCCGGACACGATCCCGGACGATCCCAAATCTTCTGACGCAGCCGAGCTTCCGACACTCTCGCGTCCATGCTCATGCTGCGGCGGCCGCATGCTCATCATCGAGACATTCGCGCGAGGATGCGAGCCGAAGTACCGGCCGGCCGCCGCGCGTCTCGTGATCAGGATCCTTCGATTGTCTCCTAGTGGCCCGAGTCATTCAAACCGAGCGTATAGCCTTTTTAGCTTAACGCGGGCGTTTGCGGTTGTGAATTGCCAGTCGGCCTTGGCGTGATGTTTGTTGCGGTTGTCCTGCCAGGCCGCGACCTCCTCGATCAGTTTCGACTTGTCGGGAATGCGGCGATCCAGACATTGGGCTGCGAGAACGCCGAGTTCGGACTCCGCCATGTCGAGCCAACTGCCGTGCTTTGGCGTGTAATGCCATTCGAACCGCTCGCTCAGCCGGCGCGCTTCGGCGGCGGGGAAGGCCGCGTAAAGCGACGCCGCCGTGTGCGTCGAGAGATTGTCCTGCACCAGCACGATCTTCGCGGCGCCAGGAAAATGCGTGTCGGACAAATCCTTGAGCGCATGAGCGTAATCGACCGCGGCGTGGCGATCGGTGACCTTGACGCGACGCCAGCCTTCCAGTGGCGCGAACATCATGAACAGATTGGCCACGCCATTGCGTTCGTATTCGTAATCATGGCGCGCCTTGCGCCCCGGCGCGGCGGGAATAGGAGCGCGCGTCTCGATGATCATTTGCTTCGAGGTCTCGTCGAGACACACGACGGGCCACTGCGGATCGCGTGGTCGTTGATAGACTTCCAGCACGTCTTCCATATTGGCGACGAAGCCCGCGCTAGCTTGCGGCGCGATCACCCATTGCGGCTCGAGATGCGGCTCGAGAATGTTTTTTTGAGCGTCCGCCCGATCGTGTTGTCGCTGGCTTTCTCGACGATGTTCAGTTCGACGACTTTCTCTTCGAGCAGGCTCAGAGTCCATCTGGCGTAGCCCGCCGGAGCAGGCCCACATGTCAGCGCGATCAGTTCTGCTTCCGCCGCGCCGTCGAAAATCCGCGGCCGGGCGGAGTTCGGATTGTATTTGCGGGTCAGGACCGCCTCGAACCCCTCCTCGACCAATTGCCGTCTCGTCCGCTCGATATTGGCGACGCTGGTGTCCAGAGCCTCGGCGATCCGGCTGTCGCTCCAGCCTTCGCCCGCCTCCGACACATCCGCCTTCAAGGATGCGCGCCTTCTTCAGCAACTGCGCCGAACGCCTGCCCGCGCGGATCAAAGCCGCAAGTTGCGCGCGCTCGTCCGCGCTCAGACGCACCACGTACTTCTTGACGGCAATCTCTTTCCCGGCCACGAATCACCTCCATCGCTGCTTCGCAGCGACAGTGATTCAGAAGTTCCCGTCAGGATCAATGACGTGAGCTACTAGCCTCATACGCGATTGGTTTTGCGTAGCTTTTTTCTGCGTCAGCATTCCGATACCGTCAAACATACCGTCAGAAAACTATGCTGCTGAAAAGATTGACTTATTTTTCCAACCTCGCCGCAAGCATCTTTCCTAGTCTATCGCTTTCCAGATTTCGCGAAATACGCGGGCGACGACATAGCGATCAGCGGACGATCACGCGGCGAGCGTCGTTCAATTGTGAGGTTCATGCAACCAGCGACTCACGTCTCAATTCGTGAATTTGTGCGTCGGGAACAATGTGTCGGGCCGCTTCGATCACGTAGTCGTGGTGCGTGAACAGGATTACTTGGGTATGACGCGCGAGCTCCGCTAGATACCGAATGCCCGCCTCAGTGCGCACTGCATCCGACGAAGCGAACAAGTCATCGGCAAGAAAGGGCATCGGCTCGGAGTCGCGAGCACGCAGCTCTAGTGCGGCGATCCGGAGTGCTAGCCAGAGCTGGTCGCGCGTACCCTCGCTCATCGCCTCCACACGACACGCGACGCCGTTGGCGCGCAGTGCGATCAGACGCGGATCGTTCGGCTTTTGATAGTCAACATCGAGCTTATTGAAGTCGTCCGGCGGCTGACTGCCAGCGATCGAAATAAAGATTTCGTTGGCACGCGTGACAAGCGGGCCCTCGTTGGCCTGGCGATAGCTCTCAACTGCCTTGTCGAGCAGGGCCGCCGCAGTTGTGAGTCGCATCCAACGCTGCGTAAGCATACTGACCTGCGCCGCCTCGTTGCGCGCTGTATGGGTTGCAGTCAGGTAGCCCTCCCGGCCTTTTAGCTGCTCTAGCGCTCGCAGCGCCTGCTCCCGCACGCGGACGGCCTCCTCCAAGTCTGTGTCGAGCCGGATACGGTCGGTCGCATTGAGATTAATCGCTTCGCGAAGCTGGTCGCGATCGGCAGCGGCCAATTCGCTGCGCAAGCCTTCCTCGGCGATGCCCTCGCCGGCCTCAACGAGCTTCCTGAGCTCTGTCTCAATTCCGTCGGCAAGCAGGCGCTTACGGTCACTGCTGGCGATCGTCACGATCACATCCTCATCAGCCGTAAGGTGAACCTCGTTCCTGAGCCGCACGCAGGCAGCATCAGCGAGGCTTTGGTCCTCGTCGGCTGTTTTCGCGGTCTCCCGGGCGTCGATCAGATTTTTTTCGGCTGTTTTAATTTCTTGGGCGAGGCCCTTCGCGACCTGCAGGGCCCTGTACAGCGCAGCTGGCCATGCATGCCATTCGCCACCTGGATTGAGATTCGCGACTACCTCAGCGCCGAGCGTCTCCAGCACTGCATCGACAGCATCCCGATGGCTTTTGATATCTTCTCGGATGCCCTTCAGCAGGCGCTGTGCCTCCGCGCGTCGACCGACTTCCTTAGCGAACAGATCCCATATCCCGAGGATGGCAGTCGCTTCCTCTGGCGTAGACCCGGGCGCCAAATTGATGGTTGGCATCTCCGTGACCCAGCGCGCGCGCCACTCAGCCAAGCGCTGCTCCGCGGTGATGACGGCATCGTCAGCACGCTGATATTCTTTGGTTCGGCGTAAGATCGCGCCGCGTAGCTGACCGGCCTTCGTCCAACGTTCAGTCGATCGCGTAACAGCCAGATTCACCCGTTGCTCCGCGACCTCCGAATCATCGCCCGCCGCCACCGGTGCACCAACCAGCACCGCAGCCCGCTGAAGATGCGCCCACGCCGTTTCGAAAATCGCCCTCGCTTGATCTCGCTCCGCTTCGGCCGCTCGGCGGGCATCGATCCCCTCAAGGATTTTATCCTTCCGCCCGAGCCAAGTGAGCATGAGTTCGGGTGCGTCGATTTCACCGGCGAACCCCGTTCCAGCCCACAGCTCTCGCCAAGCCTTCTCGTCAGCCCCTTGGCGAGCAACGGCATCATCTTGCGCTTTTCGGGCCAAGCCGAGCGCCTGATCGAGACGCGAGCGCTCGATTTCGATACGTTTCTGTTGCGCCAGCAGTTCGGCGCCTTCGACCCGGTGATCAACGAGATCATCCGCGGCGCGCAAGAGCCCCTCGTAGCCGTCAAGCGTGTTGAACGGGCTTAGCCTCCCTGCCGCCGTATCGTGGCGAATGGCTATCCAGCTCTCGTCTCGCTCGCCCCTTGCCAAACGCACCGCATTGGACGTCGGAACGGCAGCTCCCAAGCTAAGATCCTCAAGGTCATTCTTGTGGCGTTCGATTTGGGCTTCCAGATCTGCGATGCGCTTGTCAGCAGCGTCCACGGCTCCGACGCTCCTATCAAGTTTGACCTTCGCCGCCCGAACCGCGTCTGCCTCTGGAAAACGAGCCGATTCCAGTGACCCCGGCGTTCCATTCCAATGGTCGAATCGAGAAAACAAAGTTTGTACCCGTCCGGCCGCGGCCTCAGCCTTCTTTGCGTCGTTGTCGGCCTTTAGTCGATGCGCTGAAAGGCCCCTTGCCGCCTGCCAGGCTGCCGTCGCCTCGGCGGGATCCTGAACGTCGCCCAGCTCCTCCAAGTCAGCTTTGTCCTGCTGGAGTGCGTTTTGCGCTTCGTCTTTGGCTTTGCGTGAGGCGGCCAGTCCGATCCTGAGCCCCTCGTGTTCCGTTACAAGGGCACGCACCCTCGCAATCGCAATTGGACTTGGAATGGAGACCACGAGGCATTCGACTGTGTCTGCTGCGGCCCCAAGATCGACAGCGTGGACTATCAGGCGCTCGGTTCCAAGACGCACATCACGGTCGCGCTTTGTCTCGCCATCGAGCAGCGAATGAATGCCGCCGATCTGCTGATGGAGCACCTCGATCGCATCCGCGTGAGAGGGCAATGGACCGGCGCTTTTGGGCAAGGCGTCGCGCTCGCCTTGACGGCGAGAATAAGCAGAAACCGCTCGCGTGGCCGCCTCAATCGCCTTGCCCTGCGTCTCAACGGCTGTCCGCCAACGCTCGCCAAATTTAATCGGCAATTCGCGGGCGTTCGTCATTGCGGCGGCCTGCTCCCGGAGGCGGTCGATCTCACCAAGAATTGGCAGAGCGCGCAACTTACGTTCCAGCGCGGCGCGGCTAGCTTCGAGCATACCGCGCTCCCGGCTTAGCAACTCCAGGCGTTCTTTGGCCGCGCTCAATGCCTGCTCGGCTGCATTCCATTCATCGGCCCGCAGTGCCAAATCTTGGGTCTGGGTCGTAGCGGTTTGATAGGCCTGCTCAGCGCGCCAGATCGGCTTCTCGCGAGCACGATGCAGGCTACCGATTTCATCGAGCTGCTGCCGTAGCTCTTCACGAACCCGCGACAATGCAACGAGCCCACTCGCCGCGGCGAATAATGTCTGTCCGACATCGCTTTGAGCCTTCAGCATCTGGTCGCCGCCCTCGCGAAGCCGCTCGGCATCGAGCGCATAGAGTGCTTCGAAAGTTCGTCGATCGATGCCGGTAAGGAAGGAGTGGAGGACGGCCTCATCGAGCGACGCACCATCCGCTGACGCCAACGTCGTCCGGCGCCCCTTAAAGCGCTCGAAGTTAAGGCTCTGGCCCGCGTTGTTCCGGATGACGGCGCCGAGCTTAAGCTGGTTCTGCTCGAAGCCGATCGCCCAAGGCGAACTATGTGGAAACCCGAACAGCAAATCACTGAACGATGCCCGAATTGTCGATTTGCCAGTCCCATTCGGACCACCAACGACGTGGAAGGTCGAGCCCGAGAAGTCGAATGTCTTGTCCCGGAGGATGCCATACCGATCGAGGCAGAGTTGTTCTACTCGCATGGTCAGCTCGTGAGCTTGTTAAGCAGAATGTCCCTAGCGTCGTCGATAACGTGATCGAGCGTCTCGTTGTCAACTGCTTCGAGGCCGATCTCGCGGCGCAATTGTATCGGCAGCTTTTTGGATAGTGCACCGATGGTCTCGCGTAGCATTTCTCGGCTGACAGAGCTGGTGCGGATTGTCTCAACGCTGCGCAAGAGGTCGGTAAGGGCATCCGCCGATGTCGGATGATCATCGAGCGCATCCTCGGTCATCAGTCGAATTTGTTCTACCCAAACATCGCCCGCCGCTTCTGCAGCGCGCTCGGCCTCAGCGTCGAGCCGCGCGGTGTCGGCCTTCAATGCCCGATGGAGTTCCGTGCGACCGATGATCTCCAAGCGCGCCACAAGCGTCCGCCCCTCGGCATCATCGACCGCCGTCGCGAGCGCTGCGTCGATCGCCGTGGAGACTTCGTCAATGCCTTCACAACTCGATATGTCAATTGGTAGCCTCGTCCACCGCGCCACATCGAATGGCAGGGCTTTAACATTTGAGATGCGGCCGTCAGTGACCGTAACGAGCGTAGCGCCTTTGCTGCCCGCCTCGTTGACATGGCGGGCCTGCAGATTACCCGAATAAACGATCCAAGGGGCCTTAGCGATCTCAGTCCGTTCATGAACATGACCGAGCGCCCAATAGTCATAATTCTTGGCTATGAGATCGGCGACTGTGCAAGGCGCGTAGCGCTCATGAGTGCCGCCAAAGCCGTCGACCGCCGTATGAAGCAAGCCAATATTGAAACGCCCTGCGACCGGGTTGGGATAAGTTTCAACTAGGTTGTGACGCACATCCCGATGCGGATAGCTTTGGCCGTGCACCACAACACCGAGATCGTCAAAAGCGATCGATTCTGGTTGATCTGGCGACAGCAAGTGGATGCCTGCCGCCATCCGAAGCTCCATTTGGTTCTCTGCGTCGTGATTGCCGCGGATCATCACGACACGCACGCCAGCGCGCTGAAGTCGGTCCATTTCGCGCGCAAAAAACAGTACGCTGCCGTAGTGGCGGTGTCGGCCATCGTAGTTGTCGCCAGCGATCAGCAATAACTCCACTTTCTGGTCGATCGCGAACTGAACCAGGTTCTGGAAGGCACGTCTCGTCGCGCTCGCCAGCTCGTCGCCACGCGCACCCCCGCGCTGCCGCAAGCCTGCCAGCGGGCTGTCTAAGTGTATATCCGCCGCATGTAAGAAGCGCATGAACTTTACTCTACCCTTCGATGTCTAGTCGCCGCAGCTTATCATCCACGCGCACGAAGTCTTCGCCGAACACTCGCCCGTCCTGTCGCCGTTTGGCCTTACCAAATAACGGCCTGATCTAAGTTCGAAGAAGACCTAGATCGAGGCGGATGCCTTCAGGCCGCCATCCTGATGGATCCGGGGTTGAACGCCGGCCACGGGTCACCTCCCACCACGAATCGCCCCTGGAGGTCGCGGAGGTGGCACGACATCATCTCATACCGCGCTCCACCCAAGGTAAGCCTAACCAGCTCTGCGATGACCAGCGATGCCGCCGCTGCTCCGACAAACGGCGCCCCAATGGTCCGGCCAGCAAGCCGAACCGTCCCGCACCTATCCTTGGACCGCTCCAACACCGCTTTATACGCCGGCTGCCCGATATCGATTTCCGACGCCGCAGTCTCCCGCCAGACTTCGCAGGCCGGCTTCGATGCCGGAAAGGTATGCAGATCGATGCCGAGAAAGTCTTGTGGCCCCCCGCCAAGGCCCGCTTCGATCACCCGCTCGAAACCGACCTCCTCGATCGATTGCCGCGCCAGAGCGTTGTCGACGCCGATCAGTGCAACGGGTGGCTCGCGCGAGCCGACCCGAAAGTCGGCGCTGAAGCTGCGCTCGATGATCACGGTCTTGAATCCCCGCGTCTCGGCCCAATCCGCCATCGCACGCGTCTTGCGCAGTCCGAGGCATCCCTGCGTCGTCAAAAGCGAAGTGCTGAGGTTCGACGGCGCCAAGACATCGACATCCTGCAACACGAGCTCGACGCCCTGGCTGCCGTAGGGCAGCAACCCGAGCGTCCAAAGATAGGCTTGGCCGAGATTGCCTATGCCGACAAGCCAAGCCGCCGACGGCAAGCGATCCAGCGTCGCGGCCGCCTCACAGCGCAGCCAATCGCGCTCAGGCCGCCAGAGATCGAGACCGATAGCACGACGACACGCCATCGGCATTCCATCGCGCAGCCTCTGGAAAATCTCTGACACGCCCAGCGCCCCGGCAAGGACCCCCGCCGGCGTGAAGGCACCCGTCTCGGCGAGCCGCACATGGCTCGCGACCGGTACGACACCGCCGCACCACTCGGCAAAGGTTACGCGGATAGCCAGAATCCCTAGCTGCGCCTCATCGACATCTCCAATCACCAAGGTCGGCGTTTCAGGATTGATATCTTCGACTAACCGGCCGCCCAATCCCGCCACCGCATGTTCAACATTGGCGAAGGGTGGAAGCATGACCCGCAAGGTTCCGGCGGCGCCGACGACGGTGACCCCACCGAGCAGGGTGCGCGCGGCACAATTCACCGCTGTGAGCAACGCGGCCTGCGATACCGCCTTTTGCGCAATATCAGCGCCAACAACGATCTGCAGGCGGTATCCAGCAAAGATCCGCTCAGCCTCCTCGATGCTCGACGCCTCGCCGGTGTCGAGAGCGATTTTGACCGTTCGGTTCAGGCGGTCGGCGGCATTTTCCAAGTGCGTCATTGCTCATCCTCGATCTTCAAAATGCGGGCGACTTTGCAACCGCCATGTGCGCGCCACTGGTGATCGCCGAGATATTCGTAGATGCCGATTGCCCATCGGCGGACCGGAATCCGCGCCATGAGGGGAAGAATGAGCGCCAGGTGGCCTGGATGGGCGATCATTGGGTTTTCGCGGTCCGAGCGACTCTGTCCGGCGCCGCGGCCGTGGACATGCGCGTCAGCCACAACCGTCAAGCCGAGGTCGGCACAGTGGTCCCACAGGCGCCCGAAGGCGTCCGCATGCAAGACGCAGACACCGGAGTCATAGGCCTGGGGGTCAAGCTCGTCGTAGTAGACGAGCGACAGCGTCCGTCTACTATCTTCGACTTTGCGGCCAAGCAGGAAGGCGCCGGACTCGTGGCGCCCCTCGGTCCGGCGATGTAGCTCGCCGGTGAACTCCGTCCATAATGGGCGCGCTACACGAAGGCAAGGATCAGGCTGCACGGCGTCCTCCATAGTCGCCGGAATTCAGGAGGTCGTGGACGACCCGCAGGTAGTGCACGACGCCGATCGTCGGATCCCAGATCAGGCTGGGATGCTTCTGAAACCAGTTCGCGTGACCCTCGATCGATTGCCGATCGCACGGAAGGTAAAGGCAGGCACCATTCTTCCAGTTCGGGTTGAAGGCGAGCGGCACACGCTCGCGGCCGGTTGGCCACCGATCATGGCTGAGCGGCGAATCCTTTTCGAGGTCCCATGGCCGCGCCGTCGGCGGTGTGCGCGGATAGTCGCCGCATTCAAACCGCAAACCGTATTCGACGCCATCCAAGGCCCGCACACCGAACACGGCGTGCGGCCAGGCCACAGACACCGCTCGCCAGCGTCCGGCGGCCGCGCCGCTCCGAAAGCGGCCGCCGGCAAGATGGCTGCGGAAAACAGCCTCGTCGGGCGAGATCGCGGCCTCCATGCTCAACCCTCCACCCGCTTGCGCGGAACGAGGTCGAAAGCCACAGCGCAAATCTTGCCGCCCGCCAAAGTCCCGATATGCACGTCCCGATCGGGGTATTTGGCCGAGCCCTGAAGCTGCAGTATGTGCTCAGCGGCATCGCGCGGCGTCAGATGGAACGCGCGCCGCGCCGCCCAGTGATGCACGCGTGCGATTGTCGCGCTCGGCGGGAAACGCCGCTTCGCATCTTCGCCGTTGAAGCGCACGGAAACCTCGATGTGGCGGCAGTGCGTCACATGGAGGCGCAGCGGAACGATGATCGCCTCGTCGTCGGCGGCGAGCGGCAGCAGTTCCTCGACCACCGCATCGAGGTCGAGCGGCGCGGACACGTCCTCGATGAAGATGAGGAGGCCATCGCCGTTGGGGACAGGTTGCTTGAGACTGGCGAATATGTCGGAAATCGTGTGGTGCGGGGCGGCGCTAGCGACAATGATGTCGGCGAGGCCCTCGCCCTGGATGAAAACGTCGATCGAACGCATCGTAGAAACCCTTCTGTTCGGTCTGGTCCACCGTTGGAACAGACGCTCTGAAGGGTTAGTCGCGGCGTTGCCGGAAAACCGGAAAGCCGCTTTCGGCGGTTCTCAGTCCGGAACGACCGGGCAGATGAAGTAGTGCGGGCAGCGTGGGCAGTCTTCGCGATTCTCGGGGGTCGCTGGGAAGCGGCCGGCAGCGAGATCGGCCAGAGCGCCGCGCGTCTTATCGAGCCGATCAGCCATCACTCCGGCGAGCGAAACGCTAACTGCTTCGTTGGTGGTGAGATATTGCAGTTCGAAGCGCCCACCACCGCCATGCGCCTGTCGGCCGGCTTCCGCCATAAGCGCGTGAAGCACGCGCTGGTCGGCCTTTTTCGGCGGGCGCCCGGTCCGCAGCCGCCGAATCGTGAACCCGCCGCCAATGCGCTCTAACTCATCGATAGGCACGGAGATGCTGTAGCCTTCGATCACAGCCTGCAGCACGTCGCCGAAGGATATGCCGGTCCGAGTTCGTCCGACTGCTTGATCAAGGATACGGCCGGCCGCCCTCCGATAAAGTGCTTCGAGAGGATGGTCGAACGGTCCGACATCTGACCAAGCGGTTTCGAACTCCGCGGTCAGGGCGGTTGTCTCGATTGTATCTCCCTGAACGCCCATCCAGCGCAGTACACGATAGACAGCGCGATGGAACCGAACATATCCATTGTCCTCACGCGACCCGCTCAGGCCGAGCACCACCTGATAGAGATAGCGTCGCGGACAGCCGAGATAGAGTTCGATGTCGCGCCCGTCGTGGTCGCGCACGGTGACTTTCAAGTCGACGCGATCGCCAGCATCGACGACGCCGGGAACACGACCGATCCATGTGGGGGGGCCGTCAGGCGAACGCGGCAGACGCGCCGCGATGGCCTTCAAGGCCTCTGACGCATATGAGTTCTGCTTCTCGGAGTAACGCTGCGCTCGCGACAGCGAGAGATGGTCGCGGGCGCGTGAGAGGGCGACGAAGAAAAGACACTCCTCCTCCTCTTTGTGGTCATCCGCAACAACGGTCGGCAGCATGCCCTGCGGCGCCGGGCAGCGCTCGCCTTGCCACCGTAGCGGAAAGATTCCGGCGCCGAGGTTCGGCAAATGCACCATCTTGAACTCCAGCCCCTTGCTGGCGTGGACTGTTATCAGCCGTACGGCGTCAATGCCCTCGACCGCCGCTGGGGGTTCGCGAAGAGCGCGCTCGTCTCCAAACACTTCCAGTCGCCGCACCCAGTCGAGCAGTCTGCGCTTGGGATCGCCGTCACCGGGCGCGTCGTTCTCGATCGCGAATTGCAAGAACTGATGGATCGCCAAACGGCGTTGTTGATCGGCCGCTGTATCGCCGACGAGATGCGCACGCAGCAATGCTCCGCGATTAAACAAGACATCGCACAAGAAGGCACCGGGACCTGTCTTGAAATCGACGGACGAGACATCGGCACCGAGACGCAGAAGCGCCGTCCGTCCGTCCTCCGACAGCCCCTCCAGCGAGCCGACATCGACGAGCGCCGCCAGCGGCGTCTTCCCGGTGGTAGCGACATGATCCAGGAGCGCGCGTATGTCGCGCAGCGGCGCCCGATACGGAGCCAGGGCCGCGACGCGGTAGAGGCCGCCGCGGTGAGGTTCGGAGACGAACGAGAGCAACGCCAGCAGATCACGGACCTCGGGCCGCTCGAATAGGTCACCGAGATACAGCACCGGGATGCCGGCCGCCTCCAGGCCAAGCGCGATCTTCTCCAGATTGCCATGCGAGCGGCACAACACCGCCTGATCGCGATACGCCACGCCGTCCGCCTTGCGCCTGGCAATGGTCGCCGCGATCCCGACGATTTCCGCGTTGCGGTCCGTGGCGACGTTGCAGTCGACCGGCTCGATCCCTTCACCGCGCTTCGCCTCAAGCGCGGAACCTCGTCCTCGGCCTACACGCATCCCGCTCGCATAGCCACCGAACGTATCGACTATCTGCTTTCGGGAGCGGTAATTCACAGCGAGCGGCTTGCGCTTGCCGTTTGGATAGTCCCTCTCGAAATCTCGGGTGTTGATCGGAGCTGCCCCGCGAAATCGATAGATCGATTGCCGCGCATCGCCGACTACCCAAAGCCGCTCGCCGTCGCCGGCAAGTTCCTTGAGCAGCAGCGCACTGGCGCGGTTGACGTCCTGGTATTCGTCGACGAGGAGATGCTGATACTGGGCTTGCAGCTCATCGCGAACTTCAGGGTGGGCGCGTAATATCTCGATGGGCCGATTGATCAGATCGGCGAAGTCGACGACGCCATCCGCCCGAATCCGTCTTTCATAGTGGTCATAAACGCGAGCAACTTCCGCTGCCTTGTCAGCTCTAAGCTGATCCTCCTCGTTCTGCGCCGCCCTCTGCATACGGGCTGCTGCTGCCGCGTAATCGGCGGGCGAGAAAACCTCATCTTTGGCGCGCGAAATCGCCCCGAGGATGTGGCGGAGTTCCAGCAATGGCTCATGGAGCCGCAGGTAGTGGTCCAAGCCGAGCGCCGGCAGTTCACGCTCAAGGAAGGCGAGCTGGTCCGCCTGATCGAGCAGCCGGACGGGCTCGCCGATACCGTCAAGATGGCCGAACTTCCGCACGAGTTCGAGACCGAACGCATGGAAGGTGCCGGCCCACAACTCGGTCGCGGCGGCCGGGGCACTTCCGGCGACCCGTTCTCTGATCTCGCGCGCCGCCTTATTCGAGAACGTCAGCGCCAGAATGGATGGCGCCGGGATGCCCTTGGCCAGCAGATGCTCGACACGCGCGATGAGGGTGCGTGTCTTGCCGGTTCCCGGGCCGGCTTCAACAAGAAGCGGCGATCCTTCATGCTCGGCCGCGTCCTTTTGCGACGGGTCGAGCCCTGGCCTTTCTCCCCGCTCGACGTCTTTGTCGTCTGCAGACGGCTCCGGCAGCAGCAACGCTACGGCGAGCTGCTGATGCGCAAGACCAATGGGCACGCCAATGTTGGTCGCGATGTCAGTTGCAGATTGGCCAATGTCAATGAACAACCGACGCGCCTCCGCGCGCGGAAGCAGAAACTCGCGTCCAAACACATTCGCGTAACGCTCGCGGAGTTCTTGGGCGCTATAGGCCTCCACACGCCGTAGTCCCAGCGGCGTCGGCTCCTCGGGTACTCCGGGATCTGACCCGCGCGGCACGATCACCGGATCAGCCGGCGTCTCGATCCACAGATGTCCGAACTCGTGCGCTTCGATATAGGCCGCCAAATCGAGCCCGGCGGCAGATGAGACGTAGATCGATCGCGCAGCGGCAGTGCGATGGAGCGCCCCGTCGCCACCTGCCAGAAGAGGATGATCCGGAGGCACGGACTGCGTCGTGACGTCCCCGGCTTCGCGCGCGGCGGCTAGCAAGGCAACCGCGGTGGATTTACCGCCGGCCTTCGCCCGCATAGCCTCGTGCTTTTCCCGCGCGAGCGCGCGTACGGCGCCGAAGCTGTCCATATCTCACTCCTGCAAGACTGGGTCCGGCGCTTCAGCAAGCCAACGCGCCTTTTCCGCGTCGGATAGTCGCGAGTGCTGGACGATCATGGCGAAATCGGCCTGTCTAATTTCCGGGCGCTTGCGCGACTTGTAGGCCGCGACCTGCTGCGGCGGCAGGCGCAGATAGTCACGGACGCGCTCGACCGATCGGTTCAACGCGTCGGCCAAAGCGCGCACAAGTTGGGCTGGCACCGTCACCGGCTTCACAAGCCGTGCAATCAAACAATCCAGGATCGATTGATCGATGCCGACCGCGCGCTGGAACGAGTCGAGATCATGACCAGCCGCACGGATGTCCGCCGCGAGATCGACCAACATATCCGGCCGCTCCGCAGCATCAAGCATCGCCTGAACTCGACTCATTGTCCGATTGACGACCAAATCGACATCTTCGGCCGTCACCGAATGCTCGGGACGTGCGGCCTCCATCTCGGCCCAGTCGGTCGCGAAATCGACAATCTCGGTGGCAAACTCGGGATACTTCGCCGTCCAAGCGCGCAGGATCTGCGCGTCCGGCGGGCTCGGCGCGGCGGCGATATCGGCCAGCACATCATCGAGCGCGGGCTTTTGGTTCTGATTAGCGGTCATTTTCGTCTCCTGAGAGTCCGACCGCGGCCTCGGCCGCTTTCAGCCAAGAATAGACTGTGCGCACGGTGACTCGATGATGGGCGGCGATCTCCTCCTGTGTCATCTCAAACTGGTGATACTGGATGAAGATCGCCCGATGCTTTGGCGACAACTTGTCTAGCGAAATGGCGAGCAACGCCCGCACTTCGGCGCTGGGGATGCGGGCCGGAACGTTATCGAGCGGATCAACCTCTTCAGTCGGCTCGATCCTCTTATTGGCACCCTCGAAGCGCGCCCGCCGCGACCGATAGAGCGATATAGCCTTGCGCTTGGCGAAAGCTGCGAAATTGCTCTCCGCGAAATCCGCCTTATCCTTCCGGATCGCCTCGAAAGTTTCGAGCAGGATATCCTGTACCTGTTCGCGGCGTTCGTCGGTGGACAAGCCCCAGGCTTGGGACAGGAGCAGCGGCGTTGCGCGCTTTCCCAGAGCCTCGAAGGCGAGATTGAGCGTCTGCCGATCGCCGGCCTCATGGGCCCGGCGACACAGGTGAATCAGCGCCTCAGCGCTCGCGGCACGCCCACCCTCAATGACTTGGCGGAGCGCCAGACGCTGTTGAGCACCCTCCACGGCCAGCCAAGATACCAGCTCCGCCTCGACGTCCGGTCGCCTGCTGCCCTTGGCAAGAGGGCGAATGAGCCCATCTCGTGCCCCCTCGGCGCGGCCAGCCTTGGGTGGTGCCGGCGGCGCATCGTCATCAGGATATTCACCCTCGGTCGACTCGACCATGACCATCCTCCAAGCAGGCGCCTACTTCTCCAATCGTCCGTCCGTAAGAAAACCGGAAACGCCGACTCAACTTTATTTCGTCGCCGCCCTTGGACCACCGTAGGTTACACTGAAGCGCCGTCGCCTCGAAATAAACCTATGGGAAAACAAGGTAATCGGCGCGATTTGGGGGAAGGCCTTCCCCTGCCGTCGAGCCCACAGTCTCGCCGGACCTGTTCTGCGGGGCACCCCGCAACGCCCCGCGCAGATCTTTTGGCCTGAACGCACGCGTTGTTCTGCGCCGCGACTACGTACGATTCCAGAATTGGGCGAGAGTGAGAGTTCGGCCGGGTCGGCCGCGACGGGTTGAGGGTCGCGAGAGGGGCTCGCGGCGCCCGTCGCGGAGACCCCGCGATGTCCAGAAACACTGCTCGCGCTCGTTCCGGCCAGGACCGGACGAGCCTCTATCAGGAAATCACCGACAAAATCATCGCCGAGCTGGAAGCCGGCCGGGCGCCTTGGGTCCAGCCTTGGGGGACGGCGGCGGCGAAGGCGCCGCTCGCCTTGCCGCGGAACGCTTCGACCCATCGCCGGTATTCGGGGATTAATGTGCTGATCCTCTGGGGCGCCGTCATCGAGCACGGCTTTACGGACCAGAGCTGGCTGACCTTCCGTCAGGCGCTGAGCCTTGGCGGCCATGTGCGCAAGGGTGAGCGCGGCACGACCGTCGTCTATGCTGATCGCTTCACGCCAGATGACGAACGGCGGCGCGCGGCAGAGACGGGCGAAGAGGCGCAGGCAATACCGTTCCTGAAGCGCTTCACCGTCTTCAACACAGCACAATGCGAGGGCCTGCCGGACGAGATGATGGCGGTGGCGCCGCCGGTCGAGACCGGCCTCGTCCTCCCGCAAGCGGAAGCGCTGATCCGGGCGACCGGCGTGGATTTCCGAATCGGCGGCGAGAGGGCATTCTACGACCCAAGGCATGACTTCGTGCAGGTTCCACCTCCGCAGGCCTATTTCGAACCGATCAATTGGCATCGAACCGCCCTGCACGAGGTTTCGCACGCCAGCGGAGCCGCCCACAGGCTGAATCGCGATCTCTCCGGTTCGTTCGGCTCGAAAGCCTATGCGCGCGAGGAGTTGATTGCCGAAATGGCTGGCGCCTTTGTCTGCGCGTCGCTCGGCATCGTGCCGACGGTGCGCCACGCCGACTATATCGGCTGCTGGCTGGAGAAAGTGCTGCGCGAGGACAATCGCGCCATCGTCCGCGCAGCCAGCGCCGCGTCGAAAGCGGCGGATTACCTGCTCGCCTTCTTGCCCCATCATGGTGAAATCTCCGCCGCCTCGGCGACCGACGAAGGGGAGGCAGCGGGATGCGCCGCCGCCGAAGCGTGATGCCGGGATGCCGCGTTCCCGTGTCTACGGGTTCTGTGTCCGCGGCGATGGTAGAGCGAGAGGAAGGCTTCGGTTTTTGTGACGGGTTAAGCAGAGAGAGAGGCTCTCGGCGCCCGTCATGGAGACTACCGAGATGGCTACAGCCGTTCAGAAGATACACTTAAGCGCCTCGCGCGATATTCCGTTCAACAAGCTCGTTCTGTCCCAGGCGAACGTCCGGCGCGTGAAGGCCGGCGTTTCGATCGAGGAGCTGGCGGAGGACATCGCCCGCCGCACGCTCTTGCAGAGCCTCAACGTCCGGGCGGTTCTGGATGCGGATGGCGTCGAGACGGGCATGTTCGAGATTCCGGCTGGCGGGCGCCGCTTTCGGGCGCTCGAGCTGCTGGTCAAGCAGAAGCGCCTCGCCAAGACCGCGCCCGTTCCTTGCGTGGTGCGCGAGGGCGGGTTCGCGGAGGAGGATTCGCTCGCCGAGAATGTCCAGCGCGTGGCGCTGCATCCGCTCGATCAGTTTCGCGCCTTTCAAACCTTGCGCGACAAGGGCCTCGGCGAGGAGGAAATTGCCGCGCGCTTCTTCGTCGCGCCGACCGTGGTGAAGCAACGCCTGCGCCTCGCCGCCGTTTCCGAAAAACTGCTCGACGTCTACGCCGAAGACGGCATGACGCTGGAGCAACTAATGGCGTTCACGGTCAACGGCGACCACGCGCGCCAGGAGCAGGTCTGGGAGGGATTGTCCCGTTCGCACAACCAGGAGCCATACTACATCCGCCGCCAGCTCACCGATGGCGCGGTGCAGGCCTCGGATCGGCGCGCGCGCTTCGTCGGCGTCGAAGCCTATGAAGCCGCCGGCGGCGTCGTCATGCGCGATCTGTTTCAGCACGACGATGGCGGCTGGGTGCAGGATCCGGCATTGCTCGATCGGCTCGTCGTCGAGAAGCTCCAGACCGAGGCCGAAACGCTGCGCTTCGAGGGCTGGAAATGGATCGCGACCGCGCCCGACTTCCCCTATGGCCACACCACCGGTCTGCGCCGCCTGATCGGCTCGACGATCGACCTCACCGAGGAGGAGCGGGCGAGCTTTGACGCCCTCAAGGCCGAGAACGAGGCGCTCGAAGAGCAATATGCCGAAGCCGACGAACTGCCCGACGAAATCGACCAGCGCTTCGGCGAGATCGAGGCCGCGCTCGCGGCTTTCGATAACCGGCCCGTCCGTTACGATCCGGCCGAAATCGCCGTTGCGGGCGCCTTTATCAGCATCGACGGCGAAGGCGCGCTGCGCATCGAACGTGGATTTGTTCGCGCGGAGGATGAGGCTCAGATTGATCTCGTCGAAGCCGGCGGAGAAACGCCAGAGGTCACTGGCGGTGACGCAGCGGCCCCCCGTTCCGTCATCACCATCGGCGGTGCGCCGTCTTCCGAGACCGACACGGCGGAGGAGGACGACGCCATCCGTCCGCTGTCGGATCGGCTCGTCACCGAACTGACCGCCCATCGCACCCTGGCGCTGCGGGATGCGCTGGCCAATGAGCCGAACGTCGCCTTCCAGGCCGTGTTGCACACGCTGTGCCTCTCGGCGTTCTACCACCACGCTTCTGGCGCCTGCCTGGAAATTACGGCGAAGAACTCCGGCTTCAGCATCCAGGCGCCGGGTTTGGCGGAGACGGCTTCCGCGCTGGCGATCGAGGCGCGCCAAGCGCGCTGGGCCAAGCTATTGCCCGAAAACTCCGGCGACCTCTGGGACGCGCTGACGGCGTTCGATGGCGGCAATCAAACGGCGCTGTTCGCCCACTGCGCCGCGCTCACCGTGAACGTGGTCAAAGAGCCGTGGAACCGCCGGCCGGACGCCTTCGCGCATGGCGATCAGCTCGCCCGCGCCGTCGATCTCGACATGGCGGCCGCCGGCTGGATCCCGACCGTCGAGAACTATCTCGGCCGGGTTCCGAAGGTCCGCATTATCGAGGCCGTGCGCGAGGCGAAGGGAGAACATTCGGCGCGGCTCATCGAGCATCTGAAGAAGGCCGAAATGGCGAGAGAAGCCGAGCGGTTGCTCGACGGCGCGGGCTGGTTGCCCGAGCCGCTGCGGCTCGCGCAAACCGGGATGGAGATCGACGCGCCAACCGCCGAGGCTGGCGACGCCGAGGCTTTGCCGGATTTCCTCGCGGAAGACGAGGACGACGCGCAGCTCGAGGCCGAGGAAGAACAGCCGCACGTCGCCGCGGCGGCCGAATAACTCTGCGACCGCCGGGCGGTCAAAACCGTCCGGCGCCCGCTTTCCCCTCCGATTCCATCCGAAAGCCCGGCCATCGCGCCGGGTTTTTCACATTTTAGGAGACCAGCGTGACCGATTATCATTCACCGACGGTCGCTCAACCGACTATTCCCAACGCCGACATGACGGCGCTCGAGCGATTGCTGTTGACGCATATTTTCGAGAGCGAGCCGGATGGCGACGGGCTGTATTTTTTCGCGGAGACGTCGCCGAACACTCAATTCGAGCTGTCGATCGAAACGATCCGAGCCGCGCTCGCGGATTCGGAGGGCGTTCCCAGCGAGGCCGCCGCCTTCGTGCGCGGCCAGTTGAAAGACGCAGGTGAGAACGATGAATACGTCGATCTCGATCTCAGCCAGACATCGTTCGAGTGCATCTTTCAAGGCATCGTCAAGCGCTCGGCCACGCTCGATCACGTCAGCATTGTCACGTCTTTCACTTGTAGCAAAATGCGGCCTGACGGTTTCGGCGGCATGGCCGTGCTCGTCACCGCCGATGCGATCAAAGGCAAGAGCACCGAGGACATTCTCGGCGATTTTTTGGACGAGGCCGAGCATGGTCCGCTCGCGACCGCGCCGGGCTTTGGCGTCCATGTTCTGCTGCGCCTTCACGAAGCGAAGGTTCGCGTGCAGATCAGTCAAATCATCGAGGCCGACGAGACGCTGACGCCGATCGCCGCCGACGCTGTGACGGACGCCGACATCCGCGCCGGCTGCATCAGCGTCGTCGAGCGAACGGTTTTGGCCGAGGAACAGGATTCGGCGGTGTTCAAAGCGGCCCTGGCCGCCATACGCGAAGCCGAACAACGGCTCGCTCCGGCCCGCTGATCGCCGGAATGTTTCACCCATCACGACGACGCCCGCGTCGCCAACACGCGCCGTCTTCATCCTCCATCTCTTCATTCACCCAATGAAAGGACACGCCGATGGGCTGGCTCTACATGCAGTCCCTCGAGGGCCATGCCGGCCCGCGCCAATATCTCGACGCTCAGTTCACCTTCGAGCGTCCCGACGCGATATCGAAAGTGCTGCGCTCGGCGCTTGTCGGCATGCGCGTCTACTACGCCGCCGTGGAACAGATACGCATCGCCACCGGCGAGCGCGAGGTCTGGGCAGCCATCTGCCTCGTTCGATACAATCCGCGCGATCGGGAAGGCTACATCTTCGGTTACAAGAATGCGGAAGAATCGATGGGGCCTTATGAGTGCGAATGCCCAAAATCGATCCTCGATCTGCTGACGCCGACCGATGCGCCATATGCGCGGCAATGGCGCGCTCGCTGCCTCGAGTCCGTCGCCGCCCGTCGCGCCAGGGCCGCCAAACCGAGCCCGCGCGCCGGGCAGGTGATCGTCTTCGACGAACCGCTCGCCTTTTCCGATGGCCGAAGTTTTGAACAGCTCGAGGTCGTCGCCAACCCGCGCAGTCATCGCACGGTGCTGTTTCGCGCGCCCGGCTCCAGCAGCCTCTATCGCATTCCCAACATCAAGAGCCGGACCTACCGGCTCATCGAGCCGCCGCCGGCATGAGCATGTGTTTTCTTGAGCGGCAACATCGAAGGGTTCGGCGCGCGGCGCCGGACCCTTTTCTTCGTGGACGCCCCGAGAGGGAGAGGACGGCCGGGAAGGGTTCGAGCCGGCGGGCACGAGAGAGAGCGCCCGTCGGTTCAAACCGTTCCGGCTCTCTTGAGGTTCCCTCCATGACGAACGCTTTTGCTTCCGCGTCCGGCCTCGCGGCTGCGTCGCTGTCCGCCGCGCCCGCCGGCGCCAATCCGGCCGTTTGCATTGCCGATGCTGCGCGACGTCTCCTTCCCAATCTCGAACGCGGCCAGCGCGTCGACGCCGCCGCGCTGCGCGCAGCGATGGAATCCGCCTTTGGCGGCTCCGACACCGACGGCACCTGGGATTGGAAGACCGCCTATGACGCCTGCGAGGCGGCGACGGTTTTGTTTTTGCGCAAATTCGGCCCGGCCATGCGGGCTCGCGCCGGCTCGAACGCCGTCATGCTGCCGATGCTGGAAAAAATCGCGGGCCTTCTCCCCACCCATACGCGCCGTTCCGAGGAGAGCCAGACCCTTCAGCAATTCTCGACGCCGATCGCGCTCGGACTCGCGGCGAGCGTCGCCGCCGCGATCACGCCGGCGGATGTGGTGCTGGAGCCTTCGGCGGGAACCGGATTGCTCGCCATCTTCGCCGAGCTTGCAGGTGGGGCGCTCGTTCTCAACGAACTTGCCGGGACCCGCGCCGGACTTTTGGACCATCTCTTTCAAGGCGTCGCCGTCATACGTTTCGACGCCGCGCAGATCGACGATCATCTCGACGCTCGCGTCGTCCCGAGCGTCGTGCTGATGAACCCGCCGTTCTCGGCGCTCGTCCACGTCGATCGCCGCATGGCCGATGCGGCGTTGCGCCATGTCTCTTCGGCGTTGTCCCGGCTCACTGACGGCGGGCGTCTGGTCGCGATCACCGGGGCGAGTTCTGGGCCCGACAATTCGGCCTGGGCCGAGGCCTTCGTCCGCCTCCAGGAACGCGGGCGCGTCCTGTTCTCGGCGGCGATCGACGGCGCGGTCTATGCCAAGCATGGAACGACGATCGACACGCGGCTGACCGTGATCGACAAAATTCCGGCGGATGATCCCACGATATTCCCGGCGTCGCCGGGCATCGCGCCGGATGTGGCGACATTGCTCGGATGGATCGCGCAATCCGTGCCGCCGAGACTGCCGTTGGTCACTCGCGTCGCCACGCCGTCTCTCGCCACGACGATTGCCGCGCGTGTTTCACGCCCGATCGTTGCGCGTCGATCTCCGGTTCCCGCTTCGACCGTCGAACCCGAGGCTGTCGAACTGGTCTATGAGACCATCGACTGGAAGCCGGTCGATGGCCGCCGCATCACCGATGCGCTCTATGAGGAATACGCGCTGCAGTCGATCGGCATTCCCGGCGCAAAAACTCATCCGACAAAACTGGTGCAGTCGGCGGCGATGGCCTCGGTCGCGCCGCCCAAGCCGAGCTATCGACCACAATTGCCGGCGCCCGTTGTCGGGAACGGCCTGCTGTCCGACGCGCAGCTCGAAAGCGTCATTCACGCCGGCGAGGCGCATGCCGGTTTTCTCGCCGGATCATGGACTGTCGACGAGACCTTCGACCTCGTCTCCGCCGCTCCCGATGACGCCGAAAACGCCATCCGGTTCCGGCGCGGCTGGTTTCTCGGCGACGGCACCGGCGCCGGCAAGGGCCGTCAGGTCGCCGGCATCCTGCTCGACAATTGGCTCAAAGGTCGCCGTCGCGCAGTCTGGGTTTCAAAATCCGACAAGCTGATCCAGGACGCCCAGCGTGACTGGTCGGCGCTCGGACAGGAACGCCTGCTCGTCACGCCGCTCTCGCGATTCCGTCAGGGGACGCCGATCCGTTTGTCGGAAGGCATATTGTTCACCACCTACGCCACGCTGCGCTCCGAGGCCCGCGACGAAAAGGCCTCGCGCGTAAAACAAATCGTCGATTGGCTGGAACGCGATTTCGACGGAGTGATCATCTTCGACGAGAGCCACGCGATGCGGAACGCCGCCGGCGGCAGGGGCGAACGCGGCGATCAGGCCGCCTCGCAGCAGGGCCGCGCCGGCTTGCGCCTCCAGCACGCACTTCCAGACGCCCGCGTCGTCTATGTCTCGGCGACCGGCGCCACCACGGTCCACAATCTCGCCTACGCCCAGCGGCTCGGGCTCTGGGGCGGCGAGGACTTTCCCTTCGCCACCCGCGCGGAATTTGTCGAAGCCATCGAGGCCGGCGGCGTCGCGGCCATGGAAGTCTTGGCGCGTGATCTCAAGGCGCTCGGCCTCTACGCCGCGCGGTCGCTGTCCTATGAGGGCGTCGAATATGAGCTGCTCGAACATCGCCTGAGCGACGAACAGATCGCAATCTACGATTCTTATGCCGGCGCTTTCAGCGTGATCCACAACAATCTCGACGCCGCGCTCGAGGCCGCCAATATCACCGGGGAAACCGGGACGCTGAACGCGCAAGCCAAATCCGCCGCCCGTTCCGCCTTCGAGAGCGCCAAGCAGCGCTTCTTCAATCACCTCATCACGGCGATGAAGACGCCCTCGCTGATCGCCGCCATCGATCGCGATCTGATCGTCGGTCATGCCGCCGTGATCCAGATCGTCTCGACCGGCGAGGCGCTGATGGAGCGCCGGCTCGCGGAGATTCCGACCGACGAATGGAACGATCTCAACATTGATATTACTCCGCGCGAATACGTTTGCGACTACCTCGCAAACTCCTTCCCGACCCAGCTCTATGAGCCCTTCACCGACAGCGAGGGCAATCTCTCCTCGCGTCCCGTCTATCGCGACGGCCAGCCGGTGCTGTGCCGGGAGGCGGTCGCCCGCCGCGACCGGCTGATCGAGCGACTGGCGTCATTGCCGCCCGTGCATGGCGCGCTCGACCAGATCGTCCAGCGCTTTGGCGCCGACATGGTGGCCGAGGTGACGGGCCGCTCGCGACGGATCGTCCGAAAGACTAATGGCGATGGCTCCGATCGGCTTTGCGTGGAGAATCGCGCGCCCTCCGCCAATCTCGCCGAGGCGCAAGCGTTCATGGACGACGCCAAGCGCATCCTCGTCTTCTCCGACGCCGGCGGCACCGGCCGCTCCTATCATGCCGAACTGTCGGCGAGGAACCGCCGCCTGCGGGTCCACTATTTGCTGGAGCCCGGCTGGAAGGCCGACGCCGCCATCCAAGGATTAGGCCGCACGAACCGCACCAATCAGGCGCAGCCGCCCTTGTTCCGTCCCATCGCAACCAATGTGAAGGCCGAGAAGCGCTTCCTCTCAACAATAGCCCGCCGTCTCGATACGCTCGGCGCCATCACCAAGGGCCAGCGCCAGACCGGCGGACAGGGACTGTTCCGGCCGCAGGACAATCTGGAAAGTTCTTACGCCCGCGACGCCTTGCGCCAGCTCTACGTCCTCTTGGTCGCGGGCAAGGTCGAGGGCTGCTCGCTCGGAGTTTTCGAAGACGCGACCGGTTTAAAACTCACCGACAGCAACGGCGTCAAGGACGAACTGCCGCCGATCACCACTTTCCTCAACCGGCTGCTGGCGCTCACCATCGAGCTTCAGAACATATTGTTCACGGCGTTCGAGCAGCTCTTGAACGCCCGCATCGAGGGCGCCATCGCATCGGGAACTTATGACGCAGGGCTCGAGACGCTGACGGCGGAGAGTTTCGTCGTCGTGGGCCGCCAGACGATCTACACCCATTCCGGCACGTCGGCGGAAACGCGCCTGCTGACGATCACGCAGCGCGAGAGGAACCAGCCCGTCACGCTGATTGAGGCGCTGGATCGCCTCTCCGATCCTCGCGCGCGCCTTCTGGTCAACAGCCAATCGGGCCGCGCCGCCGTGCAAATCCCGGCGCCGAGCGTGATGCTCGACGACGGCGAGGTGGAACGCCGCGTCAGGCTGATCCGCCCGATGGAGCGTCCCGCTATTCCATTGGCGATTATGCCACAGACCCATTGGCAGGTTGCCGACCGCGAAACCTTCGCCCGCGCCTGGGAGGCGGAGGTCGCCGCCGTGCCGGAATTCATCGACAGCACGATCCACATCGTCGCGGGTCTGTTGCTGCCGATCTGGAAACGCCTGCCCAATGAGTCGACGCGGGTCTATCGGCTCCAGACCGACGCCGGGGAACGCATCGTCGGTCGCATGGTTTCGGCCGCATGGGCAGCCGGCGCGCTGGAAGGGGACGCGACAAAACTCTCGGCCGACGACGCCTTCGCCGCGCTGATGGCGGGAAGGACCATCCTCGATCTTGCCGAAGGTCTCCAGCTTCGTCGCGTTCGCGTCATGGGCGCCAACCGCATCGAACTGACCGGATTCACCGACGCCATGCGGGAGCGGCTGTGCGCCTACGGCCTCTTCCACGAGATCATCTCCTGGAAACTGCGGATGTTCGTGCCCACCGACGCTGCGGGCGCGGGCATTCTTGCAAAGATCATGGAGCGCTATCCGCTGTCGCGCATCTGCGAGCGGGAAGCGGCGTGAGATGGCGCGCGATGCGTCCGAATTGGCGCATCGTCTCGCGCGTGACGCCGAGGCGGTGTGCCGTCATTATCTCTCCAACGGTCGCCGCCAGGGCAATTATTGGCTGGTTGGCGATGTGCAGAATACGCCGGGCCGCTCCCTGTTCGTGCGGCTCAAGGGCGGCGAATCCGGCAAGGGCGCGGCGGGAAATTGGACCGACTCGTCGACGGGCGATTACGGCGATCTTCTCGACGTAATCCGTGGAAGCTGTGGCCTTGTAACCTTCCACGACGTCATGGACGAGGCGCGGCGCTTCTTGAGCCTGCCACGACCGAAACCAGAACCGGAATGGCGCCGTCAGCTTTCATCGGCGCCAGCAGGATCGCCGGAATCGGCGCGACGCCTGTTCGCCATGTCGCGGTCGATCGCGGGCACTGTCGTGGAGACTTATCTGCGCAGGCGCGGCATTACGGCTTTGCGCGGAACCGCGAACCTGCGCTTCCACCCGCGCTGCTATTACCGGCCGGGCGATGACGCGTCGACGCAAGTCTGGCCGGCGATGATCGCCGCCGTCACCGATCTTGGCGGCACGATCACCGGGGCGCATCGCACATGGCTCGACCCGTTGGGACAAGACAAAGCGCCGATCGACACGCCGAGGCGGGCGATGGGCCATCTCCTTGGCGCCGCCGTTCGCTTCGATGTGGCGCGGGATGTCATGGCGGCGGGCGAGGGAATCGAAACCGTGCTGTCGCTGCGCAGCGTCATGCCCACAATGCCGATGGTCGCCGCACTTTCCGCCGCGCATTTGGCCGCCATCCTGTTCCCTTTGAGGCTGCGCCGTCTCTATATCGTCCGCGACGACGATTCCGCCGGCGACGGCGCGGCGGCGTGTCTGATCGACCGGGCAAACGAGGCCGGGATCGAGGCGATCATCCTGTCGCCGACGCTGGAGGATTTTAACGAGGATCTCCGCTGGCTCGGCGTCGATGAGTTGCGGGCGGCGATCAGGGTCCAACTCGCGCCAGAGGACGTTGCTCGTTTCATGGAATTGTCGGGATGAGCCGGAATGGGGATAGGAGGCTTGCCGCGGCGGCGCGCGCAGATGCCGCATCGGATCGTGGCGCTTCCCTGTGCTGTCGGAGAGGACCGCGTCCACGGCCTTCTTGAGAGGGCGATCGGGGCGGCAAACGGCCCGGCCCGGCAATGGCTTCCGGCCGACTATTTTCCGCCGCGCCCCAAAGGGCGCTTTGCATCGCGAAGCAAAATAGCCGGCCTTCCGCCATCCTCCGCTTTGCTTCGGCCGGTCGCTTCGCTCCCCGGTGCAGGCCCGAACCGCCCGCCGCCTTTCGTCGCCATGAAGGCCGCGATGAGCGCGGTCGATCCGACCAAGGGAAGCGCACCATGACGATCCAACACATTGAGCCCGACTTCGAGCCGCCGCATAGCTCATCCCCGACCGATCGCGTCCTCGCCGAACTCCAGCTCCATGGCTATCGCCCCTTCCAGGACGAACCCGACCCGAGGCCGCTGCCCGATGCTCAAATCGTCGCCGGCGCTGTCGCCGATATTTTCGACGCCCTGATCGTCACGCTCGGCGACACCCGCCTCGAACCCGACCTCGAGGACCTGCTGTGGTCGAGCGTCAATCTCTTCCACCGCGCCGCCTCCCGCATCGAGCGCGAATTGGACGACAACGAACAGGCGCAGCGGCGCGGGCAGAAAGAACAGGACGGCTCCGAAATCCGCTCGGTCGAATTGGAGCGCCTCACCGCCGAAGGGATGACGCTGATCGAGCGCAGAAACTGCATGGAGTTCTTCCGCGATTGCGCCGCCGAGCAGTTCGAGCGCCAAACCGGATCATCCTGGCGTCCGCGCAGCGGATCGATGGTCAACCACCGCGCGCTGACCTCGGCCATGATCGACTCCAGAGACTTCCTTGCCGCAAAACGCCGCGCCGAGACGCAAGTGCTGCTCCCCGCCGGACCGAAAATCGCCTTCACCGGCGGGCTCGACTTCAACGATCATCGCGCCATCTGGGACAGGCTCGACAAGGTTCACGCCAAGCACCCCGACATGGTGCTGCTGCACGGAGGTTCGCCGAAGGGCGCCGAGCGCATCGCCGCCCGCTGGGCGGATCATCGAAAGGTTCCGCAGATCGCCTTCAAACCCGACTGGACCAAACACGCCAAGGCGGCGCCGTTCAAGCGCAATGACCAGATGCTCGAGGTGCTGCCGATCGGGGTTATCGCCTTCCCCGGCTCCGGCATCTCCGCGAACCTCGCCGACAAGGCGCGAAAGCTAGGCATCCCGGTGTGGAAGTTCGACGAGGGCGGCGCGTGAGCGCCGCTGTCTCACCGAATGGCGCAGATCGAGCCACTGCGGACATGCTCACATTCGCAAACCTCGCGACGCGCGGCTTTGGGCGCTGAAGGTCTCCACCTCGGGCGGGCATTCTGCTATCTCGTACTGGATTGATGTCGGCTTATACCCAAGACGGTCCAACTTCTCGGGCCACAGCAGCCTGCCTTCGGCAAATCGTCTGCGAGCAGTAGCGGACCGCAGGGGTGATCGCGATGGGCCACATTTGACCGAACCAGATTCAATGTAGCGCTCACGTATCGGTGCCGACGGGGTTAAGGGTGTCAAGGCAAAGAACGCCGCAGCCCTCGGCCGCTCAGGAGGAACGGAACATGGATGAATTGGACGAATACGGCGCTTTTAACAGGCGCTACGAAGGCGCCGGCCAGTTACAATATCTGCCTGGTCCGTCGATACCGATTTATTTCGAAGTACGGCAACTGACGGATGGACGGCTGCTGGTGGGATGCGTGTCCACGGGTGAAACCATTCGAGAAAACCCACATGCGATTGACGGGCACCTTCTGACCGGGGAGCCCTTCAGCACAATGTGGGGTCGAGGAATTACCGAGATAAGTCGCGGCGGAGGAAAACTTAGCAAAGCTCATTATCTCGCCAATATGACGAGGGTTCATTACACCCAGGATCTCCAGTCGAATAATCACTCTATCCGATTTGCATTGCACAACTTTATTCCAGGCCCCAATTCGGACGTAACCGACAATCGTTTTAGCCTAACAATTCGAAACCACAATTTTACAATCTCACCGGTTAAAAACTACGGCGAACAAGAAAGGCGTTTGCTCCGATATGGAGGTAATTTTCGGACCTCATGGATCAAGACAAAATTCAGCGACGGGTCCGGAGAAAACTGCATCACTTGGGCCGACCTCGATGACATTGTTTTCGGCATGATCGATGCCATTTCACTTGCCATCGGAACATTGGTGACCTGTCCACAGCGAATCACTTTCGATCCAATCGGGGAGAGGAATGACGTTGAACACTACTCTTCTGACGCTAAACCGTTTTCTGCATTTATCCCAGCTCAGCGATGGGACACTCCGGTGAAGGAAACCGTTGATGCTTGGTTCACTGGAGAAAGGCCGATCCAGTTCGAAGATAAGGAACTCGCAGTATGGATTAGGCAACACCTGGATGCTTGCGCGATGGAGTTGTATCTTGAAACAAGAGCCCTCTCGGCTGCTACTCTTTTGGACGTCGTGGCGGGCCGCTACTGGACAAAGTGCTCGTCGAAGTTACCAAAGGACATTGCGTTTAAAAGAAAACTGACTCCCCTGTTGCGAGATATAGGAGTTTCTTTGTCGGAGCCGCATCTGAATAGCATCATAGAAGCTCGGAATTCGTTAGTGCATGCTGGAAAAGTTGTAACCTCCGAGCAGGATCGTGAATATAAGAACCTTGTGCGTCTCGGGCGCAGCATATTGCTGCGCCTGGTCGGCTTTCCAAGCACTCTCCATGAGACCATCGAGGCATAGCTGAATTCTCGCGCGTGCCCGCAAATCGCACGAAGTTCGTTTTCTTTGGCTGATATCGGAGCGCTCGGGTGCGGATATGTGCGCAAAGGAGCCCGGCTTCGAAGTCAATCTCGTCTTTCGCGGCAACATTGCCGACTTCTGAAGGTCGATCTCGGCCACGCCTTATGGCGGGACATGGAAGGCAAAGGGGACAATCGAAGGTGATCGCGATCCAGCGGAGCAGGTGCCCAGGTGATTCGTCTAGACAAGGTGATCGGTCGAGATTTCCCGCTGGTACGTGGAGCGGCTTGAATTCTGTCGGTCTTAGTATTGGTCGTTCCGCGAGTTGCAGATTACGAGCGCTTCCGCTTTGGCGCATAGCGACAATTCGAGCTGCCCCACTTCGTGGAACTGACGTTTATCGCTTCCTTCAATAGGAGACGACTGAGCATAGGCATGCGTCGATTTCCACCCGATGCGACTCGGGGTGCGCACGACATTCATCGTCTCCCCACCCGGCGGGCGCCACCCCGCTCTCATTGGCGCAATCCTTGGTCCAGCCCATGGCCTGACGCCATCAACCCGTGAAGGGTCCGCTACGCGAGCGTGCGGCCTCTTCGGCTTCGCCTGCGAGGTGATTGCGGCCCTTGGCCGGACACATCGGGCGCCTGTCGCGCGGGGATGGTCCCCGCGTCAAAGACGGGAGCCGAAAATGTCTCAAGCCCTCACAACCGCTTACGCCTGCGGCTGGAGCCTCGCCACCTCGCTCATGACCTGCGTCGTCGTCTTCCGCGCCGGCGACGACGATTTCGGCGTCATGACGACCGCCGAATA
>JACOUB010000056.1 GCA_016178015.1 Methylocystis sp.
CCTGGATGGTGTCGTCGTCGCCGGCGCAGATGAACAGTTCCGAGCCGTCCTTCGTCAACTCGATGCCGCGCGGCCGCCGCCCGACCTTGACGGTCTTGACCGCCTCCAACTTGTCGGTGTCGATGATGGTGATCGTATTGCCCTTCTCGTTGCTGACGTAAGCGAGATAGGCGTGCGCGGGCGTCGTCATCGCCAATGCGACGGCGAAAACAAGTCCCGCGCATCCCTTCTCCCGTGAAACGGGAGAAGGTGGCCCTCGCGTCAGCGAGGGTCGGATGAGGGCGCTTGCGATTTGCGCCGCCCACGGGCCTTGCGCCCGGTTCGGGCTGCTTGTTCTGCGCGTTGCAGTAGAGTGGCGCTGGCCCTCATCCGACCCGGCTTCGCCGGGCCACCTTCTCCCGCGTCGCGGGAGAAGGGTTCGCGCCCAGCCGAAGATGTGTGACTCCCGTAGCCCGCTAATGCGGGGGAGGGACAAGGAGGGGGCGGCGCTTGTCATTGCAGCTTGCATTTGGTTTCCGGTCGGTCGACGCCCAATGTATCCAGTTCGGAGAACTGATGCAGGAAGCCTTCTTGGGGCGAAACCGAGACGGTCATGCGCCCGTCGGTGAGCAGAATGGGCTGGCGCAGTTGCTGATTCCACGCACGAACGCTGAGTTTTACGCCTTTGAACGCGGCGAGCGAGAACTCCGGGCTATTGATGAAAGCGCGCAGCTTTTGCGGATCGTTCGAATTGGTGCGGGTCGTCGCTTCGCCGATCATGCGCATGGCGGCCCAGGCCTGATTGTCGCGCGCGCTCATGCGACGATGGAAATCACGCATGAAGCGGTTCTGCAACTGCGTCGCGCCCCATTGGTCGTGCGACGGGTCCCAGCTCACCGGCGAAAGCCCCGCCGAGCCTGCGACCGGGCGCGGGTCCCAGGTCCAATACGGCAGATAGCCGGCGAAGACTTCCGATTCGTCGGCCGCCACCAGCACATCGTAAGCCGGGGCGCTCTGGGTCAAAAGCGGCATCTGCCGCTGCGTCTGCACGCTGCCGGAATCGGCGCGGCGTCCGCCTTCCGGGTCGGCATAGGTTCGCTCTTCGACGATCTTTGCGCCGAATTTCTTGGCGCTGGCCCGCAGAGCCTGTGCGAACAGTTCGTCCTCGGGGTGCGAGCCTTCGATCAACAACCAGCGGCGCCACTGCTTCCAGACGAGATATTGAGCAAGGCCGTCGGCGAGCATCGAGCGCGTCGGCGCGACATGAAACACGTTGGCGCGGCAATCTTGTTCACGCAACGAATCGTCGGTCGCGCCGGCGTTGAACAGCAGCGCGCCGCGCGTCTTCAACGAGTCGGCGACTTGCAACAGACGCTCGGCGGAAAGGTCGGCGATGATCAGCGATGCGCCTTGGTCGGCGAGCTTTGCGGCGGCGGCGGCGGGATCGTCGGTCGCGGCGACGCGAGCGTCGATCGCCTCGAAGGATTGATTGGTGAATTTGCCGGTCGTGTTGTTGTCGGCGGCGCCGAGCAAGGCGCCGGCGAGCGTCTCGTCGGGCGCCGGCAGGTCGAGAATCGACAGCGTCTCCGTCGAATGGATTTGCCGCAGCACCCCGACCTTGACCAGCAAGGGCTCGGCGATGGCGGGGGCGGACGCGAGGGCGGCGGCGATCACGCCGATGAGGAACGGGCTTTTCTTCATGTCGCTGAGTCACGCCCTCTTCCTGTGGGCTGCGGGATTCACGGAAGTGATCCTCTCGAGGCGGCGTGTTGCCGCTTCCTCTCCCCGCTTGCGGGGAGAGGTGAGGTGAGGGGCTAGGCGATTGGCCACGATCTTCGAATCATCGCGTCGCGACGCGGAGGGCGTCGCCACGCACAATACTCTAATTTTCCTTGGCGCTTTCATCATTCGCGATGTGTCGCCGATGCTCGTGCGCTCCTAAGCATTCCGCAAATCCCCTGGCCCCTCACCCAACCTCTCCCCGCTTGCGGGGAGAGGGGCGCGCCCCTTCTGCAACGCGGTAACCGTGTGGGAGAGCGTCGGTCCAAGGGATCGGAATAAGGGGCAATACCAGGATCGCCCCTGTTTCATGCACAGTTCACCCGCCCTTCAAAAACTGACCTTGGCGCCGCCATAGACGCCGAGCGGCGGCCCGATCGCGACTTGGCGCGGATCGACGAAGGCAAGGAACGGGATCTGCATCGTATTGAAGAAGGTTCCGAAGCTCCGGGTTTTCGTATTGCCGGCGTTCTCGATGAGGCCATAAAGCTGCACATTGTTCGTCACCTGATAGGAGGTGCGCAGATTGACCGTGGCGTAAGAGGGTAGGGGCGGAAAGAAGTTGATCTCGTCGCCGCGCAGATAGGGCCCCGAGGCGTAGACGACATCCGCGCCGATTTTCCAGTCGGGCGTAACCGCGTAATCGAAGCCGCCCTTGAGGCGATGTTTCGCGATCGAGGTCAGATGCGCGCCGGGCGTCACCAGGATCGACGTGAGGCCCAGCGCCACCGCCAGCGGATTGTCGGGCGAACCGAGCAGCGTCGTCGAGCGGAAGGTCGCGTCGGTCAGCGTATAATTGAGGAAGGCCGTCAGCCGTTCGTCCTTATAGGAGAGCGCCGCTTCGACGCCCTGTCGCTGCGTCGTCCCGGCATTGACGAAGAACCCGCGGCCGGTGATCGCGCTCGGCACGTGCAAAATGTCATTGAAGTTGAGCGTGCGGTAGAGCCCGGCGGTCCACTCGAACCGTCCAGAGACCATTTCGGGCAGTTTGAAATCGCCGCGCAGGCCGGTCTCGATCGTATGCGCAACGACCTGTTTCAGCGGCGGATCCGAGACGAGGAAAGTGTCGATGAGACAGGGCCTGTCCCGATCGGCGCAGCCCAATTCCAGCGGCGTCGGGGCGCGATTGGCCTCGGAATAGCTGGCGTAGGCCGAGAGATTGGGCATGATCTTGTAAGTCGCGCCGGCCATCGGATTGATGTGGGTAAAGCTCGCGTCGCCGTTGAGCGCCGTGCCTCTCAGGTCAAAGAGGGCGATCTTGGCCAGATTGTAGCGTCCGCCGGCGGTGACGGTGAGCGCGTCCGTCACGTCGAACGCGTCGAGCGCGTAAACGCCGAGATAATTGTTTTCGGCCCGCAACGAGACGCTCGAAACGCCGCTCGCCGGCTCCTCGACGATGAGCCCGGTTCCGCCGATGACGAGATTGGGAGCAATGACGCCGATCTCCTCGTTGGCGGCAAAGCCCGTCCAGCCGTGATCGTAACTCACGCCGAAGGTCAGCTTGTTGGGACGCTCGAAAATCTTGTCGGTATTGGTCGCCTGCGCCGTGCCCCCTATCGTGCGCGAGCGGGTATAGGTGCGATCGATGACGCCAAGCGGCGCGGCGGCGCCGAAGAGATCCGGGATATTGGTGGGATCGCCGTCCTCGTTGCAGAGTGTCGCGCCGCCGCAAGACATAAAATCCGTGGCGTTGCCGTCGACATGCGCCTGATCGAAGGCGCGGTAATGCGCGTCGGCCTGGAGCTTCCAATCGGCGGTGGGACTGTAGACGCCGTTGATCCCGTACTGCGCCAGCGTGTTCTTGATCGTTTGCGGGGTCGTATAGACGGCGCTCGGATCGATATTGACGAGATCGACCGGCGCCGGCCCGGAAGCGCCGAAGCGGTTCTGGGCAAGACCCAGCGTGAAATGAAGCTCCGCCTGATCGCCGCGATAGCCAACGTCGCCATAAACACGATGGACCCGCGAACCGGAAAATTTGCGATAGCCGTCGTCGCCGAGCGCTTCTATCGCCAGATAGGCGGCGAAGTCATGATCCTCGACGCCGTATTGCATCGCGCTTTGGCGGCGGCCCCGGCTGCCCAAGCGGCCGTCGAGCTCGAAGCCATGCCAGGCGAAGCCGGTCTTCATGTCGAGCGCGATGGCGCCGCCGATGGCGTTGAGGCCAAACAGCGGGTTGCCGCTCGTCACCGTGACGCGATCGATCGCTGCGCTCGGAATGAGGTCCCAGTTGACCACGTCGCCCCAGGCTTCGTTGATGCGCACGCCATTCTGGTAGACGGCGAGACCCTGCGGCGTTCCGACCACGGGCGAGGCGACAAAGCCGCGGAAATCGACCTCGGGGCTGAAGGGATTGCCAGTCGCCGCATTGACCGACACGCCGGCGGTGGAACGATCGAGCGCCGCGCCGATGTCGAATTGATGCGTGTTGGCGATGTCTTGCGCGGTCGTGACCTCCACGGTCGCCGGAAGCTTGTTTTGAACCGGGACGGGAGCGATGGGAGTGGAAGCGGCGACAGGTTGTGGCGGGACGACAGGCGTCGGAGTTGACGCGGGCCTGACAGCGGAAGCGCGCCGCGGCGCCGCGCCGATGTCGATATCGGGCAACGCCTGTTGGGCGGCTGCGGCGCCAGGCGCCAAGCTGGCGCACAGGATCGCCAGGGCGGATCTGCATCGTCTGTTCGTCATGCCGCCGTAACTCTAAGCATCATTGCGGAAAGTCGTCGCATTTTCCAGAAACGATGCCGGACGCAAGGAACGCTGGGCAAGGATGCGCCGCCTCGCCAGGCGCATCCTTGCTTAAAGCACGTTTAGACGAAATGGATAATGGCTCGCCGATCTGAGACGCCCCCTCCCCAACCCTCCCCCGCTCCGCTTCGCTCGCGGGAGAGGGAGCACGCGAAACGCCGATCGTTAGCGTCCCCTCTCCCGCGGAACGCGGGGGAGGGACAGGGAGGGGGAGGTTCGAATTGAATCGCCCGGACTTCAGACTCCGTCGGCAGTCATTGCCCTTGCGCTTCCGGTAGGGCCGGCGCGGAAAAATTCGCCGGAACCGGCCCGGTCAGGCTGCCGAGGAACGCCACGATCGCGTCCACGTCCTGATCGGCAAGGTCAGTTCCCAACTGCGCCTTGCCCATAATCTGCACGGCGCGAGGCAGCGAGGCGACAGAGCCGTCGTGAAAATAGGGCGCCGTCTTGGCGACGTTGCGCAAGCTCGAAACCTTGAAGACGTAAAGGTCGGCGTCTTGCTTCGTCACGTCGAAGCGGCCTTTGTCTGGCTCGGCGCCGCCAGTCTCCTTCCAGTAATCTTCGATGACGCCGAATTTCTCGAACGTTTCGCCGCCCACTCCCGCTCCACTGTGGCATTCGACGCAGCCCACGTCCATGAACTTACGAAGTCCGGTCCGCTCCGCGGCGGCAAGCGCATTCGCGTTGCCGGTCAGGAAGGCGTCGAATTTGGACGGCGTCAACAGGCTGCGCTCAAAGGCGCCGATCGCATTGGCCCAATTCTCAACGGTTATCGGATTGTTTTCGCCGGGGAAGGCTTTGGCGAACAGGTCGCGATAGCCCGCTATGGCCGCGAGTTTGGCCATCGCCGCAGCATAGTCGGGATTGCCGAAGCTCGCCGGCCCGAGCAGCGATTGCTGCGCCTGATCCTCGAGGCTCTCCCGATCGCCGCGCCAATGCTGCTTGAACTGCAAGGCGGCGTTGAACACTGTCGGCGCGTTGCGCGCATTCGCTCTGCCAAAGACGCCTTTCGACTTGGCGAGGCCGTCCGCGCCATAGAGGGCAGGTTGATGGCAATGGGCGCAGCTCACCTTGCCGTCGGCCGACACGCGCGGCTCGAAAAACAGGCGCCGTCCGAGCTCGACGCGCTCTGAGCGGGCTGCCGGGACGGCCGGCAATGGTCGAAAATGCTTCTGGGCGTCCTCGAGCAATGTTTTGATTTCGGGCTCAGTCGTCGGTTCTTCGGCGACCGCCGACAAAGCTGGGATCGCCAGGACGGCGCAAGATAGAAATAGAATATGCTTTCGCATGTCCGCCCCCGACGCCACGGCGAAAATTCATGGACCCGGGCGCCGAGAATTGGCAAAGTTCATGGCGCCAAAAACACAAGGAGCCGGTAACAAGAGCGGAGCTATTTCACGAAGGAAACGCTCCACCTCTTGCCGGCTCAAGGATGTGTCGTCGCACGACTGATCGCGCCCGGTTGATCGAAGCGCGATTTTTCGGAAATTTTAGATTTCAGCCGACAAGTAGCTGGTGATTTCCATGCCGACGCAAACTTCGACAATCGTAGGGGTGGTCCAGGCCATGTCGTTCCTCCTCTCAAGATGATGCTTCGCCCAACTTCTCCCTCACGAAATCGCGCGACGCCGCGCTCTCCTCGCGAGCAGACAGATCCAGGCTGGCGGTAGCGTTACCACGATCCGGAATCAGGCGCAAACCGCCTTTGCGCAGGGGGTCGAGTTCAAATCTTTTCGCCCTCCGCGCCTGGCCAGGCGCAGCGCCAACCCGCGACGAGCAAGCCGGGATGACGGCCGATCCATTGCGCCAGCAAAGGTTGCGCCGACGTCAGGCGCCGGCGCAGGGAACCCGCGTGAAAAAATTGCAGGCGACGGTCGTCACACGCGGGCGGTTGCGCCAAGGCGCAAACAGTCACGATCACTTGCACGAAGGTCATCCGCCCCTCGGTTGCTTTAGGTCAGGTCTTTGCACGGAAGAGACGTTGCGAACGAAGACTAGCGCCGTTCAGGCCGGGGTCAATATCTCGCCCTTGCCGTAAACGGCCGTGTCGCCCGCGTAGCGCCGCAGCTTTTGTCCTAAGAGACGCGCCGCGCCACGACTCTCGGCCGCAAGGCTTCTGGCGTAGACGCGCGCGAAGCCAAAATGAAACGCCCCGCAATCGACGAACGTCGGCCCCAGCTCTGGGGTTTGCGCAAGCGCGATCGTGCCGCGCTTCATCAGATAGCCGGGTCGGCCTTCTATCGCCCCGAGAACGATCATGGTTCCGGCGATCAGCCGGCTGCCGACATCTTCGCCCGCGTCGCCCTCGATAATGATCACGCCGCGCCGCAAACGATCGCCGGCGCGCGCGCCGGCGTTGCCTCGCACGATGACGCGGCCGCCGGCCATGCCGGGGATTTCGCCCGCCAGCGGGCCGCCCAGGAAATCGCCGACGTCGCCGCCGATCTCCACCTCGCCGCCGGCAAGAGCCGACGCAGCGAAAGGACCGGCATTCCCTGCAATCGTCAACTTGCCTCCGGCCATGGCGCGTCCGGCCTGCGCGCCGACGTCCCCCTCGACGTGGATTGCGCCGCCCGCCAGCATCTTGGCGCCGACCTGGTCGAACCGCTCCGACCCGCCCTCGAAGCGGATCGAATTGGCGTCGCCGAGGCGCACCTTGAACATATCGCCGACTTTGAGCGCGATGCGGGTCGTGCCGATGTCGAGCGCCTCGATCTCCTTTGCCGTGCGGCGGATGAGACGATCCGGCACGAGCGGAGAAAGATCAAGCCGCTGCTGCGGCTCGTGACGGAGCGTCAAGACGAGCGGCTTCACGGCAGGAGATCCTTCAAATGGTAATGGAACGGACCGAGCTTGCCGCCGTAGTTGCCGGCGCCGACCCGTTTGGCGCCGTGCTTGGGACCAAGCGCGACGATCGCCTTCAGCCCGGCGCGCATGGCGTCGGCGACGGCTTGCTCGGTCAGGCCGTCGATGACGATTTCCAGCACGCAGCCGATGTCGGGATCGAGCGCGCTCGTCGTTATCCCGTAAAGCGTCGGGCAATAGGCGTCGTTGGTCGAGGCGCCCATCCCCTTGTATTTGGAGCCGACTTTCGAACCCGAGCGCACGACGCCGCCTGGAAACGGCGCGATGGCGTCCGCCACGTCGGCCATGGCGGCGACCGCCGCTTCGGTGGCGCGCATCGTGCTCGTCCAGTCCTCGCCCATGACGAGGAGATTGCCGCCGCCGACCGACTTTGTGGTGAGGCCGACCGTCCCCTCGCATAAGAATTCGCCGTCCATCACCGGAATGCGCCAGTATCGGCGCCCATTCAGTCTCTTCGAAATCTGCCATCTGTCGCCGAACTGGCGCACGGCGTCGCCGACCTTGATCTGCTGCTCGCCGGCAAGAGCCGAGAACACCGCCGTGCCGGGGCAGGTCAGGACACACTGGCCGAGACGATTGACGAGCTGCTTCTCGGCGTCCTTCTGCGACATAGCAAACAGCAGAACCCTGACGCCCGGCCGCCCGTCCGGCGTCTCGCGCGCCGAGAGCTCGAGATCGACGCCCGCCTCGCAGCCACAACCGATGACCGAGGTGGCGAAGCCGGTCATCGTGTGCGCCGCCTGCAGCGCCCACTTGCGCGTCGGCGCGGTGATGACGACGCCGGTGCCGCTCATCGGAAACGCTTCGGCGAAACTGTCGTCGATGCGAACGCCCTTGCGGATCAACTGCGGCATGCGACCTCCGCGAAGGCGTAGGAGCGCGGCAGCGCGGCGTCCGAGACCTCGAACAGCGAACGCGGCAACCCGTAGAGATCGTCGTAATAGGCGTCGAGACGCTGGTCGATGGCGCGATCGTATTCGGGGCGCACCCGCAAGGTCTTGCCGAAACTGTATCGCTCGACGACGCCGTCGCGCACGACGAGCTCGCCATCCTTGAAGACGTAAGCAGCGTTGCGGAACATGCCGGCGCGATTGCTCTGGAGCTTGTAGACTGCGACATCAGCCACCGCGCCGGGGCCGAGCTGACCGCGGTCCTCGAAGCCGTAAAGATGCGCCGGCGCCGCGCGCGTCATCGTGGCGATCTCGTAGAAGGTGTATTCGCGCTTGATCGACGGCAGATTGGTCAGCTCGAGGACCTCCGCCGGCAGACGCGACAGCCATTGGGCGCGCATATCGGCGCTCATCAGCAGCGCAAATACTTCCGGATAGGTGGTGAAGGGCGCGCCATTGGGGTGATCCGTGGTGAAGAACACACGCGTCGGATCATCGATCAGCAGGAACAATTCCAGCCCCGCCGCCCATTGCACCGCGTTGAAGAAGTCGGAGACGCGATAGGAATAGGGCAACACGCCGGCGCCGTTGTGATCGCCGTCGAAGATCACGCCCTTCTTCGGCCGCGCCGCGCCCAGACTGTTGTATTGGCGCAGCACGTCGGACGAGATGGTCACGATGTCGGCAAACATCACCTGACCCACGTCGACGGTGACGTTCTTGTTGGCGGCGATCTTCTCGGCAAATTGCGCCGCCGCCGATGAAAAGCCGTTCTTGCCTTCCTTGCCGTAACTGTAAAACTGCACATGCGCGAGATGCAGCGGCAAGCCTTGCGAAGCGTCGATGGTGGCGAGCGCCGTCTCGACATTGCCCGGCAGGCCGAGATTGTTCATGTGCAGATGCAGCGGATGGCGGATCTTGGTGGCGACCACCGCCTGTTGCAACGTCTGGAAAATCTGACGCGACGACAGACCGTATTGCGGCACGACGTCGTCGAGCGCGAAGGAGCGCACATTTTCTTTGAAGGCCTCGGCGCCGCCGGCGTTGACGCATTTGACCCCGAGCGCGCGCGTCGCCTCCAACGTCGCCGCCACATAATCCGCGACGGCGGCAGGACTCTCGCGGCGGCGCAGCGCCTGCAGCAGAAAATCGTCGTTGCCGAGCACCGTCAGGAAGCCCTTGTCGATGATCGGTATGTCGGCGAGTTCGAGATGCGCATGCAGCGCGTGATGGGCCGAAATCGCCGGCTCGATGACCGTGGTGTAACCCATCTGCGCATAGAGACGGCCGGTCTCGAAGGTCGACCAGCCCGCCGTCGAAAGCGGCGCGCCGCTTGGACGCGGGCGATGCCCGCGGTGGGTTTCCGGCAGCAACAGCCGCGCAGTGTTCACGCCGCCGCCGGCGATATGCGAGTGAATGTCGATCGCGCCGGCCATCACGATATGGCCGGCGGCGTTATATTCCGCGTCCGGCTTGCGGCCGGCTGTGGCGGCGACGACGCGCCCGTCCTCGAAATAGACATCGCGCACGCCGTCCACGCCATTGGCGGGGTCGACGACATGGCCGCCGCGAAGGCAGGTCAGCACGGCACATCCTCCGAAAATCGAGCGCCGATCGCCCCGATCGCGTCAGCGACGCTGGGCAGCTTTGACGGCGCGCTTGCCTTGCGCAAAACCAGCGAGCTGGTCTCTTGCGCGAAGTCCACCGCATCGTGGTCACGCCCCGGACAGCCGACCGTGATGAACACGCCGCGCCCGTCGGCCTTCGCGCCGGCCGCCGCCAAGGTGACCAGCGGAAGATCGGCGCGCCGCCACGGCGGCGGCTCGCCGTCATAGGCCGAAATCCACAAAGCGGCGTCGGCCTCGTTGCTGTCGACGAGCCGCCGCGCGTCGAAACGCCATGTGTCGTGTTCGGGATAGCCGCGGCCGAAGCCGGTGCGCGGCGGGAAGCCGGTCATCCAGCCGCTCGCCTGCACGACGCCCGTGGCGCCGGAGCGAGCGCCGATCGGAACGCCGGTGAAGCGGGTGGCCGCATTGAGATCGGCGACCAGGCCGCACAGCATTTCGATCGTGAGCGCATCGAGATTTTCCGCCGCCCAGACGGCGACGCCGAACTGCGCCGCCTTCATGGCGCTCGCGTGCGCGTCGAGTTTCTTGGTTGCGGCGTCGCCGAGCGCGACGGGACGCCCGCCCACGCGCGCCCGCAACGCGGCGAGGACGCCGGGCAATTCATGCGACGCAGCGGCGATCGTGTCGATGTCGACGCCGTCGATGTGGGCCTCGCCGCGCTTCGGTCCGATCCACAGCGCGCGGCGACGGCTCTGGGCGCCGAACCGCGGCGGCTCATGCAGGGCCAAGCGATCGAACATCGCCGGCCAATAAGAGGAGAGGCCGGCGCCGACCAACAATATGAAGTCCGAACGCAGCCGCGCCTCGTTGGGCGTGGTGACGAACATGCTGGAGGAGCGCAGCACATCGAGATCGGCGAGAGCGTCGCGCGAGGCGAGATGGTCGAAGGCGCCGCGCAGCCGCTCCGCCAACAGGATCGCGGCGCGCGCCCCGGCGACATCGGCGCCGAGCCCCGCGACCAGCGGAAAATGCGCGGCGCCCAAAATGCGCGCCGCATGTGCGTAGGCATCCTCGCGTGGAATCGATCTGCCGTCGAGCGATGCGTCCGTCATTGCCTTTAACCGAAGCTCCCGCCTTGTTCCTCGGGGAAGCGGCGCGTCGGTTCATGCCTACCAGTCGCGACGCAGGAAGTCGAGACGTGTGCGGCTGCATCATTTGCGCATGGGCGTCTCTATCTTTACTTTGAAACGCCTTCGGGTTCGGCGCAGCGCTCGCAGCGTCCGACCATCTCGACCACGCAGGCGCCCGGCGTAAACCCGGCCGCTGCGGCGAGACCGGCGAGCTCGCGGGTCAGGCCGAAAGAGGTCGCCTCCCTCGCCTCGCCGCATTGCTCGCAGATGAGAAAGATCACCGGCTCCTCGGCCCGGTGCGCGTGACCGCAGACGACGAAAGCGTTGCGCGACGCGAGCCGGTGGGCGAGGCCGTGATCGAGCAGATAGCCGAGCGCTCGATAAACCGAAACCGGCGCCGGCCGCTTGCCTTTGGCGGCGGCCATCAGATCTATCATCTCATAGGCGCCGACCGGCCGATTGGCCTGCGTCAAGATATCGAGCGCCGCCCGCCGCGCCGGGGTCAGCCCGCGCGGGGTCTTGGCGCCGCCGCCTTTGCCGTGAAGCATCATCAGCGCAATCTAGCGCGGAACAGCGAGGAAAACGAGGAGGAGAACGGACCGGGGGGCGATCGGCGCTGCGACATCGCCTCGGGACCGCAATGGCAAACCGCGCCGTGCCGCTCGGCCGTCCCTTGTTGCATGCATGGACGAAGGCGCGTATCTTGCTCGGGCAATTGGCCTTGTGGCCATTCGACCCGAGGATTTAAAGACGTGGCGAGTACGGCCGCCATCACCACAGCGATCGCGACGCGCCGGTTGGCGCGGCATTTCACGCGTCCTTTTTTTGCCAGCCTGCTGCTGCTTAGCCGCCCCTGAACGCCTGTGAGGCTTTGGCCCGGGCATTCAGGGGAGAGCGACCCCGATCCAGATTAATGACAAGGTCCGCCCGACAACGGGCGAAGCAGTCCAGGACAAAAACCTCATGATCACCTCGACCGACAACGATCGCGCCGCCGCTTCAAACGCCGATCGCGTATTGATTTTCGACACCACCTTGCGCGATGGCGAGCAATCGCCGGGCGCCTCCATGACGCTCGAGGAAAAGCTGGAGGTCGCGGATCTCTTGGACGCCTTGCGCGTCGACATCATCGAGGCGGGGTTTCCCGTAGCCAGCGAGGGCGATTTTGAGGCCGTCCTGGAAATCTCCAAGCGCGTGCGGAACGCTACAATCGCCGGTCTGGCGCGGGCCGGCGCCAAGGACATCGACCGTTGCGCCGAAGCGGTGCGCGGCGCAGCGAGGCCGCGCATCCACACCTTCATCTCCACCTCGCCCGTGCATATGAAATACAAGCTCCAGATGGCGCCGGAGCGGGTGCTGGAGATGATCGCGTCCTCAGTGACGCGGGCGCGCAATCATGTGGCTGACGTCGAATGGTCGGCGGAAGACGGCACCCGCACCGAGCATGATTTTCTGTGCCGCTGCGTCGAGACGGCGATTGGCGCCGGCGCGACGACGATCAACATCCCCGACACGGTCGGCTACGCGACGCCGGAGGAGTACGAAGCGCTGTTTCGCATGGTGCGCGCCCGTGTGCCCAATTCCGACAAGGCGATCTTCTCGGTGCACTGCCACGACGACTTGGGGATGGCGGTCGCCAATTCCTTGGCCGGCGTGCGCGGCGGCGCGCGGCAGATCGAATGCACGATCAACGGCGTCGGCGAGCGCGCCGGCAACGCCGCGCTGGAAGAAGTGGTGATGGCGATGCGCACCCGCGCCGACGCCCTGCCATTTCACACCCAAATCGACGCCAGATTGCTGACGCGCGCCTCCAAGCTGGTTTCGGCGGTGACGTCCTTCCCGGTTCCATACAACAAGGCGATCGTCGGCCGCAACGCCTTCGCCCACGAGAGCGGCATCCATCAGGACGGCATGCTGAAGAACGCCCACACTTACGAGATCATGACGCCGGAGAGCGTCGGCGTCGCCAAGACCTCGTTGGTGATGGGCAAGCATTCGGGCCGCCACGCCTTCAAGGAGAAGTTGAAGGAACTGGGCTACGAGCTGGGGGAGAACGCCTTGCAGGAGGCCTTTAAGCGCTTCAAAGACCTCGCTGATCGCAAGAAGCTCGTCTATGACGAAGATCTGATCGCGCTGGTGGACGACGAGATCGTCCAGCGCCACGACCACATCAAGGTCGCCGCGCTGACGGTGATCGCCGGCACCAATGGGCCGCAGAGCGCGGCGCTGACGCTCGACATCGACGGCGAAAAGAAAACCCATCAGGCGACCGGCAACGGCCCCGTGGACGCCATCTTCAACGCCATCAAGGCATTAACTCCGCATGAGGCGACCCTCGAACTGTTCCAGGTGCATGCCGTGACGGAAGGCACCGACGCGCAGGCGGAGGTCTCGGTGCGGCTCTGCGAGGACGGCAAGTCGGTGACCGGGCGCGGCGCCGATCCCGATACGCTGGTCGCGTCCGCGCGAGCCTATGTGGCGGCGCTGAACAAGCTGATCGCCAAGCGCGGCAAGACCAAGCCAGAGGCGATGCAGGCGGGGTGAGCGCCCACCTCTCCCCGCGAGCCTACGGGACTTATGCAAGTGACTCCCGAGGCGGCGCGTTGCCGCCTCCTCTCCCCGCTTGCGGGGAGAGGTGAGGTGAGGGGCTAGGCGATTGGGCACGATCTTCGAATCGTCGCATCGCGAGGTTGAGGGCGTCGCTCCCCCGCTTTACGCTAATCCCCTGGCCCCTCACCCAACCTCTCCCCGCTTCGCGGGGAGAGGGGCGCGCCCAGCGAGCGGCGCTCTCGTTTCTCTTTACTCTCCGGCGCAAAATTCTTTACAAGGCTGCTTTATTACCCTGCAAGAACGAGAATCGAATGACCTCGCTCGATAGCTTCAAATCCCTCAAAAAGCTCGAGGTCGGAACCAAGACCTATCATTACTATTCGCTGAAGGCCGCAGAAAAGCATGGCCTTGAAGGCGTCTCGCGCCTGCCGTACTCGCTAAAAATCCTGCTCGAGAATCTGCTGCGTCACGAAGACGGGCGCACGGTCAAGAAGGAACACATCGAAGGCCTCGCCAAGTGGCTCGTCGAGAAGGGCAAGACCGAGCGTGAGATCGCCTTCCGCCCGGCGCGCGTGCTGATGCAGGATTTCACCGGCGTTCCGGCCGTGGTCGATCTCGCCGCCATGCGCGACGCTTTTGTGGCGCTCGGCGGCGATCCGCAAAAGATCAACCCGCTCGTGCCGGTCGATCTCATCATCGACCACTCGGTCATCGTCGACGCCTTCGGCTCCAAAAGGGCGTTCAAGAAGAACGTGGAGCTGGAATATCAGCGCAACGGCGAGCGCTACCGCTTCTTGAAATGGGGCCAGTCCTCCTTCGCCAACTTCCGCGTGGCGCCGCCGGGCGCGGGCATCTGCCATCAGGTCAATCTCGAATATCTCGCCCAAACAGTGTGGACGAACAAAGAGCGCGCGCGCGGCAGGGCGAAGACGGTGGAGTTCGCCTATCCCGACACGCTGGTCGGCACGGATTCGCATACGACCATGGTCAACGGCCTGGCCGTGCTCGGCTGGGGCGTCGGCGGCATCGAGGCGGAGGCCGTCATGCTCGGCCAGCCTTTGTCGATGCTGACCCCGGAGGTGATCGGCTTCAAGCTCGCCGGCGCGCCAAGGGAAGGCGTCACCGCGACCGATGTCGTGCTCACGGTCACGCAGATGCTGCGCAGACGAGGCGTCGTCGGCAAGTTCGTGGAGTTTTACGGCGACGGGCTGGAGCGTTTGAGCCTCGCCGATCGCGCCACCATCGCCAATATGGCGCCCGAATATGGCGCGACGTGCGGCTTTTTCCCAATCGACAGCGAGACCCTCGACTATCTTAAGACGTCGGGCCGCGCCTCGGCGCGCGTCGCGCTCGTCGAAAAATACGCGAAGGCGCAAGGCCTCTTTCGCAGCCGCAATGCGGAGGACCCCGAATTTTCAGATACGATCGTCCTCGATCTGGCGACCGTCGTTCCCTCGCTTGCCGGCCCCAAGCGGCCGGAAGGCCGCGTGGCGCTCGAAGACATCGGCGCGGCGTTCGAGACGGCGCTGACTGGCGAATACAAAAAGCAAGGCGACGCGTCGCGGCGCTTTCCGGTGGAGGGAGCAAACTACGATCTCGGCCACGGCGACGTGGTCATTGCGGCGATCACCTCCTGCACCAACACCTCCAATCCCAGCGTCTTGATCGGCGCGGGGCTGCTCGCGCGCAACGCGGTTGAGCGCGGCCTCAAGACGCAGCCTTGGGTGAAAACCTCGCTCGCGCCGGGAAGCAAGGTTGTCGCCGAATATCTCGTGAAGGCGGGCCTGCAGAAATATCTCGACAAGCTCGGCTTCAATCTCGTTGGCTTCGGCTGCACCACCTGCATCGGCAATTCAGGTCCGCTGCCGGCGCCTGTCTCAAAGACCATCAACGATCACGATCTCGTCGCGGCGTCGGTGCTATCGGGCAACCGCAATTTCGAGGGCCGCATCAATCCCGATACGCAAGCGAACTATCTCGCCTCGCCGCCGCTCGTCGTCGCTTTCGCGATCGCCGGCTCCATCGTCAAGGATCTGACCAAGGAACCGCTGGGACTGGACAAGCATGGCGAGCCGGTGTTCTTGCGCGACATCTGGCCGACTGACGCGGAGATCCGGGACTTCGTCCGTAAGAACGTGACGCGTTCGCTGTTTCGCGCGAGCTATCGCCAAGCGTTCGGGGGCGACGCGAACTGGCGCAAGGTGAAAGCGCCGGCGGGCGAGACTTACGCGTGGGCGCCGGACTCCACTTATGTCCGCAATCCGCCCTATTTCGAGGGACTGGAGAAGACTGCAAAGCCCGTCGCCGACATCGAGCAGGCGCGCATTTTGGCGCTGTTCGGCGATAAGATAACGACGGACCACATCTCGCCGGCCGGCGCCATCAAGGCGGCCTCGCCCGCCGGATGTTGGCTGCAAGAGCGCGGCGTCGCCCCGGCCGACTTCAACCAATACGGCACGCGGCGCGGCAACCACGAGGTGATGATGCGCGGCGCCTTCGCTAACATTCGCATCAAGAATCACATGTTGAAGGACGCGGCCGGCAATATCGCGGAAGGCGGCCTCACGCGCCATTTCCCTGGCGGCGAGACGCTGTCGATCTTCGACGCCGCTATGAGATATCGCGAAGAAGGAACGCCCCTTGTCGTGTTCGCCGGCGCAGAATATGGCAACGGCTCGTCGCGCGACTGGGCGGCCAAGGGCGCGGCGCTGTTGGGGGTGCGCGCGGTCATCGCGCAAAGCTTCGAGCGCATCCACCGCTCCAATCTGATCGGCATGGGCGTCCTGCCGCTCGCCTTCGAGCCGGGAACGAGTTGGGCCTCGCTGGGTTTGACTGGCCGCGAGCGCGTAACCATTCGCGGCCTTCAGCAAACTCTGACGCCGCGTCAAAAACTCGAGGCGGAACTCGTCTTTGCGGATGGGTCGGTGAAGAAGACGCCGCTCCTTTGCCGCATCGACACCCTCGACGAACTCGAATATTTTAAAAACGGCGGCATTCTTCCCTACGTGCTGCGCCAACTGGCTGGATAGAAGCGGCGGCCGACGTCGATCGCTCGCCGCAGCGGGGTATTTTCAAGCGGCCCGGCCGACGTCCGCGTCGGCGCCCGAATCGCCTCCCGCCTCGGCCTCGTTTTTTTGTCCGCGACGAGGACCTTTGAGGAGAAACGATTCGATGAGCTTGAGCGCCTCCGAGTCGATCAGCTTGCGAACGGCGGCAATTTCGCGGCCCATCCGATCCAGCGCCGCTTCGTAGAGCTGGCGTTCCGAATAGGATTGTTCGGGCTGCGTGTCGGACCGGTAGAGATCGCGCACGACCTCGGAAATGGTGACGAGATCGCCCGAGTTGATCTTGGCCTCGTATTCCTGGGCGCGCCGCGACCACATCGTGCGCTTGATGCGCGCTCGGCCGGTGAGGGTCGCAAGAGCCCTCTCAACGACCTCTGCCTCAGCGAGCTTGCGCATGCCGACGCTCGGCGCCTTGCTGGTCGGCACCTTGAGAATCATCTTGTCCTTGCTGAAGCTGACCACGAACAGTTCGAGGCTGAAGCCCGCCACTTCCTGAACCTCGACGGCGACGATCTGTCCGACGCCGTGCGCCGGATAGACGACGAATTCGTTCGGTTTGAAGCCAAGCTTATGGCTCGCCAATTTGGCTTTGGCCGGCGGCGCGGCGGCGTTGGCGGGCTGAGCCGCCGGGGCGGCGGCCCGCGGCTCGACCATCGCCGCGCTCAAGGCGCTCGAGGGCGGCAGGAAAGCGCTGGACGAAATGGCGGATTTGACGCCGACCGCTTTGTCGGGGCTCTTCTTGGCCACAACAATGCGTTCGCTCGAAGCCGGCGTTGTCCGCGCCATCGGCGGTCTGGGCGCTTGGGCCGGCGGCGCGCTCGCCGGTTGGGCGGCGGCCGGCGCGACGAGACGTTTCTCGAGCTTGTTGCTTCCGACCTTCTGGTCGGCAATTTTCTTGTGAGCGATTTTCTCGGCGGTGATTTTCTTGGCGGTCGCGCTTTGCCGCGCCGCTGCTTGCGCTCTATTGGTCCTTCCCCGCGCCGCCTTGACGCTGGCGAGCTTTCTCGCCCTGATCTTTTTCGCGCCGGCCCGAGCAGCCGCAGCTTTCCTGGCGGCGGTTTTCGCGGCGCTCGCCGCCTTTGTCGCCGCGCTGCGCGCGCGCGCCGCCGCCGCTCTCGCAGCCTTCTTGCTCGCGGCGGCTTTTTTGGCGCTGGCCTTCGTGGCGCCGGCCTTCGTGGCGCAAGCCTTTGCCGACGCTGTCTTTGCGGACGCTATCCTGGAGGCGGCGGTTCTCCGAGGGGCGGTCTTGGGCGCCGCATGTTTTACCGTTCGGCTTCTGGAGCCGCCCGTCGTTCGGGCAGCGCCCACGCGCGTCGCGGCCGCGCTTCTTTTGCGCGCTGCGGCCGCCCCTGACGATTTCACCGCCTTGGTTCGAATTTTGCCGGTCTTGCCACGCTCTCCGGCTGAAGCAACCGCCTTTTGCCTTTTCGCATTTTTCTTGGTGGACGACATACGCGGGTCACTCCCCCTCTTGTCCCGTTTCGGAGACGGGACCGATATCTCGAGACAAAATAACCAGCCTTCCGTCGCACTTAAGGCGAACGCTGAGGGCGCGACGCCCTGTTGCTGCAGAATCTTGGAAGCGAGGTCGACGGCGACTTTCCACCCGGCCCGCCCGTCCGCGGCCGCTCTCACCGATCTGAATATTTCCCTTCCCCTTCGAGGGAAGCGCGACGCCCACGCCTCTGGTGCTCGAGAAACTGTCTATTAACAAACTGTATATCACGACTGACGGGAAAAATCAAAGGAAACGCCGCCGCCATCGTTCGGCATGGTTACGATCCGCTCTCCTGTCGCATTGAATCTATTGGTGAAAGTGAAAATGACCCAACATTTCTCAAGGATCGTCGCGGCTCAGTAAGCAAGTTTCAGGCCGCGACGAGTTTTCAGTCGCCTTGACCGGGGTCGGGGGAGAAATGGCCGTCGAACTTGCCGGCCTTGCCGTCCCATTCCTTGGCGTCGGCGGGCGGATCGCGCTTGATCGTGATGTTGGGCCAGTTCTGGGCCATGTCGGCGTTGAGCGCCAACCACTTCTCGAGATTGGGCTCGGTGTCGGGTTTAATGGCTTCCGCGGGGCATTCCGGTTCGCAGACCCCGCAATCGATGCATTCGTCCGGATGGATCACCAGCATGTTTAAGCCTTCATAGAAGCAGTCCACCGGACAAACTTCCACGCAATCCATATATTTACACTTGATGCAATTTTCCGTGACGACATAAGTCATGTGGCTTCCTCGGCGATCGACGCGCTAGCTAGCGTTTTTGTGTGCGCCGCGCAACCAGTCGCTTGCTGGGAATGCGCCGTCGGTCGATGCGCGTGTCTCTGGCCATAACGGTGCGCAGCGTCATATGGGGCTCGTAAAGGCTCTTGTCATGACTGAATTGGCGTCGAAACCACAAACTTCTCCCGCCCATCCGGCGCCGCGCGGCGTGACGGCGCGAGCGCTGCTGCTCGGGGAGCGCATCGACACCAGCGGTCTCGAGCGCGCCGATCTCGTCTCGACGGCGCCGCTGGCGTTCCCAGCGGGGCAATCGGGCTTTGCCGTGCTGTATCGTTTCGGCGTCGCCGTCCTGTTCGGCCTCTCGCCGCTCGAGGAGGACGAGATACTCGCCAGGGTCGGCGCGCGAGTCGCCGGCCCCGCGGCGCGCGGCGACGACGAGACGTTGGTGATGGAAATCTCCTCCGAGAGCGAGGATAAGGCGCTCGCCAACGGACGTCTCGCCGTCAAAGATATGTCCGGCCCGCGTCTGCTGGTGATCGCCGACGCGTTGGCCAAGAGCGTCGCCCTGGCGCGCGACGAGCGGCGGGTCAACGCCGTGTTCGATACGATCGAACCGTTTGCGGCGCAGCTCGCGAGCAAGGGGCGCCCGCCCTGGAAGCGGCGCTCCATGCTGAAGCTCATCGGCCAGACGCTGCTCGTTCAACACCGCGTGTCGGGGCGCGTCGCGGTCGAGGACAAGCCGGACGTGCTGTGGGACCGGCCCGATCTCGAACGTCTTTACGCCCGCCTCGAGGACGAATATGAACTCGAGGCGCGTGGGAGAACGCTCAAGGCGAAGCTGGACGTGATCGGCGAGACGGCGCGGGCGCTGACCGAGATCATCGACGCCGACCGCTCGGTGCGGCTGGAGGCGACGATCATCGTGCTCATTCTCGCCGAGATCGTCATCTCGGTCATCCAGATGCTGTTGCGCGGCGGGCATTGACGGTTGCCAAGATCGCGCTCCTTTCGCCAATCATGCGCGCCATGAATCTTAAGGCGGCCGATCTGCCGCCGGGATTTGTCGTCGCCGAAACCGGGGGCGTCGTCCGCTTAGAGTCTTTCCGTGTTTCGTTGAAACACGGCAAAGACTCTATGTTCTTGTTTTGACGCGTTTCCTACGCCGAACCGGCATCCACTTCGGCGGGAAACGCTCTAGCCGAGTTGCAGCATCGGGGTTACGCTTACCTGCGGCCGTGAGGGTCGCGCGAAGCCTGCCGGAAGGCGAGACGAACGCCGCCCGTCTCACGCGCCTTTGTCGGGCCCCAATGTCTCGCCCTCGCCGCGCAGAACCTGATTGACGAAGGCCCTCGATTCGGGGCTGCCGCCAGAAAGGCACAGCGCGGACAAGGCGCCGGCGCCGGCGCCCAGCGTAAATCCGGCGAGCCCGGCGACGGCGAAAACGGCGATTCCCGGCGCGCCGCCGTTCGCCGCGATCACCAGCGCCATGGCGCTGAGCCCGCAAAAGAGCGCGACCATGGCGTCGCGCTCCCCGGCGCGCGGCCACAAGGCCAGAACGACGAGCGGCGTGACGCCCGCCGCAGATAGGGCCAGAGCCAATCCGGCCAGGGCGCGGGGATCGAACGCGTCGGCGGCGCTCGAGGCCGAGCCGAAGGCCGTGATGGCGACCAGAACCAGTCGCGTGATGGCCAGACGTCGGCTGGTCAGAGCGGCTTCGTCGCGCAGACGATAGAAGGCGCTGTGCCCCAGTGCGGTGGCGCAGGCCTGCAGACCCGACGCGGCGAGAACCAACCCAACGGCGATCAAGGCCGAAGCGACCAGCCCCGAAAGAGCGGCGCCGAGGCCGGCGAGTTCTGGAAGCCCTCTGACAAGATATTCGCCGCTGGCGTCGACATCCTCCGCGCGCAACGGCGTCGCCGGCGGGAGTTGGCGCGCCGCGCAGGCTTGATGGGCCTCCGCCGGGCCTTGGACATGCGCGCCGCAAATCCCAATGAAGCCGTGCGCGCTCGCCGTGTAAAACGCGTCGGGCAGGCGTTCCGGCGCTTGTCCCGCCGTTAGGCGCGAAACAGCGAGCGTCGAGGCGGCGATCGTCGAGACGACCAGCGCCGCCATGACCAACGTCCAAAACAACGTGGCGCATCCCGCCCGGCGGGCGCTTGCCGCCTCAGGCGTCGCGACCGCAGGCGCGAGCACCGGCGCGAGCGTGAAAATGCCGAGCGCCACAGCCAGCGCCGTCACGACATCCAAGCCGAGCGCCGCGGAGGGCGTCACGATGCGCCAAGCCTCCATGCGCGCGACGGCTTCGCTCCAAAGCTGCGCATCGCCCAGGATCGGCAAAGGCGCCGGAAATCCCCGCGATCCCAAAATGGCGGCCGGCAGGCCGAACCCCGCGATGATCAGGCCCGCGGCGGCGCTGGCGACCCAGATCACGCCGGAAAGGCCGCCTGGACCGGCGATCAGGAGAATGGCCGCGCCGGTGACAAAAGCGCCGACCACCCGCCCCGTTCCGGTAAAACTCGTCAGAACGTCGACGGCGCTTTGATATCCGGCGAGCGCGACGCAAGCCGAAGCGACCGCCGTGGCGGCGATCATGCCAAGGCGCGGTTCGAGGCGAGAAAATCTTGCAGCGAGCAGATCCGATAAGGAAAACGCCCCCGTCTTGCGCAGCAGCGGGCCGAGGAACAAGGCGACGCCGGCGACGCCGATCAGGAACCCGGCCAGGACCCCGCCCAGCGGCGCTTCGTCGGCAAGGCGCGGCGCGAAGGGCGCTGCAAGGCTGATGACGATCGCCGCATTGGCGAAGCCGGCGTAAGAGGCGGGAACCGCGCGGCCGGCCGCATAATAGCGCGAGATGCGCATGGAATGGAGCAGAAAACCGAGCAGCGCCATGGCGGCGATGGTGAAATAGGGCGAGATGACGCCGACCAAGCGCTCGGGCGCGCCGACCCGATCAAGCAAGGCCACGAGAGCATAAGCCAGCGCGAACGTCGCCACCACGAAAGCGATGCGGCCGTCGAGGCTCGATCGGTCGGAAAGAGCGGCACGGGTTGCAGGATCTCGCATGGGTCATCCTCGTCGCGCCTGTCGTTCGGGGCGCCAGGGCGAAGCTTAGCTCGTGAACGCGATCGTTCCAAGGATCGTCAACGGCGGGTGGTGTCTCAGTTTGAAATCTGAGGCCCTTGACGGGCGCTCGCGCGCCACCCAACTCCCTGCTATGCTTAGCGGAAAGCAGGAGGCTGCCTTGGACTTACCCCACGCTACCGATCAGGAATTAAAGGACGAGCTGGACGGAGCGCAAAAGTACTTGGCCGCACTCATGAGCGGAGCGCCCCTTGGACAAAATTTCGAGGGCCGCGAGGAAGCGAAGATGGCCGAAGTGCGCCAGACAATAACAGCGATTCAATCAGAACTAGATAAACGCCATGCCAACCGGACCTAAAGGCGAAAAGCGCCCCGCCGACGTGATCGGCGCCGCCGTCAAAGTCATGCGCATTGCCACGGGCGAAGAGCTTGAGGATTACGGCAACGCGCCTGCCAAGAACCAAGCCGCGCAAGAACTCGGCCGCAAGGGCGGAAAGAAGCGCGCCGAGAGCATGACGCCGGAGCGGCGCGCTGAAATCGCAAAAAAGGCCGCCAAATTAAGATGGGCTGCCAAGTCCAATTGAAATAGATTGAGGCGGCCGAGGCTGCGCCATGTGGCGAACCGCAGCCTTCCCATCATGGTTTTCGACAATTTTAATAGCTGTCGTATTTGTCAGCGTATGCATAAAACAGTGATGCACTGTCAGCACCGCGTCTTGCAGGTTTGGATCGCTTTCAAGGCATTCTACAATCACCCCAAGACCTTTTAGCTGATCTATGTGTAGATGTTTGTTATGAGCCTTGTTCACTGCCGCGCTGGATAAGGAGGAAACAATATGAGCCGCTTTTTGGTTCTTGTCGAGATCAGCAACCAACATGTTTGTTTCTAGCGCCTCTTGGACGAATTTCTTTGACCAATCAACAGCATATTCACACTGCGTCAAAAATGACGGCATGTAGCGACCAAGGATCGGAGCCCACACCTGTGCTTTGGCAGGGTCTTGTTTTATCTCTGTATATGCGACTGCTTTCCTAGAACTATGGATTTGCAGGAAAGAGACAGCATAGTTCCTGCTGACATCGCTATTTGAGGAACGATGGCTCGAATATTTTCTTTGAACATTTGTCGCAAATAATTAGACAGGGCTTCTGTGGCCGCAATAGCGCCACCTGGCGTGTGCAGGATTAAGTCTAAACCTTTGTCTCTATCCATTCCATGGATGCAGGCCATAAACGCATTTATGTCGTCGTCGTTTATATCGATGCCATCAACGTTTGGCTTGGTTAAAAATCCGGAATAATATGCAATGGTGTTCCGCCCTGTCAGGCTCGATAACTGGGCGAGGTACTTTCGCCTCACCAAGTCCATTGTTTGTGCAGCAGCCTGATTATGTCTCTGCTGATGCTCATTCAGCTCGTTCAGAATGTCGTGCCAATTGCTCATTAGGACTCATCTGATTTGCGGGAGGCGACGCCATAAAGGTTCCGTTAGAATCATAAACAGGCACAACGATCCGGGCCGTTGGGAAAGAATTTACAGACCACGGGTTTATGGTCACGACGCCAGATTGGACCAGCTCTTCCAAGCGCTGCGCGAGTGTTGAATTTTGAGTTGTCGTGTTCATGATAGCTCTCCTTAGCCTTTTCTAGAACGCCCCGACAAGGGTAAAAGTTACGTTATTGAACTTTCATACTTGACGCTAAGTATGAAAGTTCATATCATGCAAAGCATGAACAAGCTCCCTATCGCTACGCGCGCCCAAATCCTTTCGATGCTCTGCGAAGGCGCTTCGATGCGCTCTGTCTCGCGCCTCGCAGAGGTATCGATCAACACTGTTGCGAAGCTGTTGGAGGACTCGGGCCGCTTTTGTGCGGGCTTCCATGATGAGAAGGTCCGAGGAGTGAAAGCCAAGCGCGTCCAGGTTGACGAGATTTGGTCGTTTTGCGCTGCCAAAGATAAGAACGTCGCGACCATGAAAGCGCCGGTTGATGGCGCTGGAAGCGTCTGGACTTGGACGGCGATCGAAGCCGACACGAAATTGCTGATTTCCCACTTCGTAGGCGGACGCGATGGCGAATGCGCGAAGTGGTTCATTGACGACATGGCTTCGCGGGTCACCAATCGTATTCAGCTTACGAGCGACGGCCATAGGGCTTATTTGGAGGCCGTCGAGGGCGCGTTCGGCGCGGATGTAGACTACGCCATGTTGAACAAGATTTATGGCTCGGCGCCCGAAAGCGCCAAGGGCCGCTACAGCCCGGCCGAATGCGTCGGCGCGAAGAAAGAGCGCATCGAAGGCAATCCCGACATGAAGCACGTCAGCACGTCCTACGCAGAGCGCGCGAACCTCACGATGCGAATGCACAATCGCCGCTTTACCAGGCTGACGAATGCGTTCTCCAAGAAATTCGAAAATCATGCTCATATGGTAGCCATTTATGCCGTCTGGTACAACTGGATTCGCATCCACAAGAGCCTACGTGTAACACCGGCCATGGCAGCGGGGATAAGCGAGACGATTATGTCTTGGGCGGATATCGCCGCAGCAATGGACGCGGGCACGCCAGCTAAGAAACGCGGCCCCTACAAAAAGGCGGTCGAAGAAATTTCAAACTGAGACACTACCCAACGGCGAACTATGCCTTGTTGCCAAGCCGGCTCATAGTCGCTAAACGACGCCAAACGCAGAACAGCGCCGTTCCGCGCGGTTTTCGAGTTCCGCGTCTCACGCGCCCGTAGCTCAGCTGGATAGAGCACCAGACTACGAATCTGGGGGTCGGGAGTTCGAATCTCTCCGGGCGCGCCATTTGCGTATAAAACTGCGAACACCCTTGCCGATTTGTTCTCCGGCGATGACGGCCTGTTCAAGGCTCGCCTTGGAGCCGTGGATGCGGACGGCTTTGTCGTCGACCTCTATGGCGTCGACGATCGAGCGCAAGTA
>JACOUB010000057.1 GCA_016178015.1 Methylocystis sp.
CCTCCCAGAAGCGCGAGACGCTGGGGTAATTGGGCACGCCCTCGAACATCAGCGTCGTCGCGCCATTGGCGAGCGGGCCATACACGATATAGCTGTGGCCGGTGACCCAGCCGACGTCCGCCGTGCACCAAAAGACATCGCCGTCGCGATAATCGAACACATATTGGTGGGTCAGCGCGGCGTAGACCAGATAGCCGGCCGTCGTGTGCAGAACGCCCTTGGGCTTGCCGGTCGAACCCGACGTATAGAGAATGAACAGCGGGTCCTCGGCGGCCATTTCCGCATAAGGGCAATCGGCGGCGACCTTGGCGGCTTCCTCCTCGTAGCGCACGTCGCGGCCGGGCTTCATGTCCACCGCGGCGCCGGTGCGGGTGACGACGATCATCGTCTTCACAGGCGTCTTCTCGCAGGCGGCGTCGGCGTGCTCCTTGAGCGGTATCTTGCGGCCGCCGCGCAGGCCTTCGTCGGCGGTGATGAGCACGTCGGAGCATGCGTCCTCGATGCGGCCGGCGAGCGAATCGGGGGAAAAGCCGCCGAACACCACCGAATGCACGGCGCCGATGCGCGCGCAGGCCAGCATGGCGTAAGCGGTCTCGGGGATCATCGGCATATAGATCGTCACCCGGTCGCCTTTCCTCACCCCATGCGCCTTCAACACATTGGCGAAACGGCAGACCTGGTCGTGCAATTGCCGATAGGAAATGCGCCGCGAGACGGAAGGGTCGTCGCCTTCCCAGATGATCGCCGTCTGATCGGCGCGCGCCGGGAGATGGCGGTCGATGCAGTTCATCGCCACATTGGTCGTGCCGTCCGCATACCATTCGATCGACACATTATGGGTGTCGAAGCTGACGTTCTTGACCTTGGAGAACGGGACGATCCATTCGATGCGCTTTCCCTGCTCGGCCCAAAAGCCGTTGGGGTCCTTCAGCGAGCGTGCATAAAGTTCGCGGTATGTCGCCTCGTCGATGAAAGCCTCTTTCTTCCATGCCTCCGGCACGGCGTAGATTTTTTCGGACATCTGGCGTTTCCTCGCTATGGCGGCCATGTCGCGTGCGCCGCGCCGCTCCTGTCGGGGTCGCCGCGGCCATTGACGCGATGATTGAGGGAAATCATGAAGCTCTGACGCTGCACGTTGCATCAAATCTCAAGCTCGTCACCGGCGCGGCGCCCCTTGTCTCTTGGGTGCATCTTTTTGAATTTGTTTCGATCGAAACGTCCGCCATTAAGGCGCCGTTAACCATTAAAATAAAGAATCTCATCCGTAAATACAGGCGACGCTCTTGCCAAAGCCGATCCGGCGGTCGCGCTGTCAAAGCTTCAGCGCCTCGCCAGAGTCGGCAAGCGACTTCGCTGCCCATCAACTCAGAAAGGATAGACCATGACTGTGGAATCTACCAAACGCGCGCTCTTTGAAGGTTTGCGGTTCTCGCTCGCCGGAATCTTCATCGGCGAAACCTGGCTCTGGGACCATGGGAAGATCGGCGTGCAGACGCTCGTTCGCCACGGCGGCGGCGCCCGCCTCGAAACCAGATTGCAGAGCTGCGTTGCCGACTTCTCTCCGCTTTTGACGTTTGTGGCGTTCTTGTTTCCCCTTGCGCTGATGCCGCCGCTGCTGCAGGCGGCCCTCGCCTTGATGGCGGAGGGACACATTTGGTTGGGGATTGTTATCGCTCTCGCCGGTCAGACGCTCGTGCTCGCGACAATGGCTTTTCTTTTCGAGCTGTGGCGCGACAAACTTTTTCAGATGACTTGGTTTGCTTTCCTCGATGGCCTCATCTTGGGCGCGCTCTCTCGGGCGGAAGAATTGGTTGCTCATGTGTGGTCGCGCCGACGCGAAGTTCTCGTTTTTCTTCGCAATCACGTCGAGGCGGCATGCGGACGGGAGAAAGTCCGCTTCGCCCGGCAATGGACCATCTTACGCGCGCATGTCGCCTCGAAAGCCAATTTGTCGTGAGCGGGTTTTGGGCCAAGCTGAGCCGTATTCGGCGCGCCCGTGTGGCCAACGGCAGGAAATATTGACCCGCCATGCCCGCGCTTGTCGCGGGCGCCCACGCCTTTTTTTCTTTCGTTAAATCAAAGACGTGGATGGCCGGGCCAAGCCCGGCCATGACGCGCTGATGGATCAGCGTCAGTCGCCACGAAGCCCAGCAATTGGACGGTCGCGACGTCAGCGCCACGCCAGCGATAGAATGAGCAGCAGCAAGAGGCAGACGCTCAGTCCTTGCCAAAAGGCGAGCGGGCTTCGATCATAGAGCGACTTTTTTTTCCGCGCCAAAGGACGGGTGCGCGCCGCTCCGTTCTCGAGTTCGAAAGCGAATTCGAGAACGTCTCCATAACGGTCGCGAGAATCGGTTGCGACAGTTTTCAACAGCACAGCGTCGAGCCAAGCTGGAAGATCCGGCCGCTTCGAGCACAGCGGCTGCGGCTTGCCGAAGCGCGGCTTGCTGAAGGGCTCAATCTCGCCATAGGGATAACCGCCGCTGAAGGCGCGGTAGACGGTCACCCCAAGGGCATAGAGATCGGAGAGCTCATCGCCGGCCGCGCCGCCAAACAATTCCGGGGCCATGTAGCTCGGCGTGCCGGGGATGTCCTGCTCGGGAAAGTCTTCGAGCTGCGGCACGCGACAAACGCCGAGGTCGACGAGACGCAATCCGCCGTCGCTCAGCAGGATGACATTGTCAGGCTTGATGTCGCGATGAATGATGCCCGACCGGTGCAATGTGACGATGGCGCGCGCAAGACGGGTGGCGATGTGAACGCCTTCCGCTAAATCGATTCGCGGAAGTCTGCGCAACCGCGCCTCGAGCGTTTCGCCATCGTAAAAGGGCATCGCCGAGTAAAGGCGGGTTTGCCTGCCGGGCGATAGTTCGATGATTTCTCCTATAAAAGGACTGCGCACGCGGGCGGACGCCCATGCCTCGTTGACGAAGGCGAGCCGATGGGACGCGTCCTCGGCGACGCGGGGATGCGGGAATTTCAGGACCAGGCTTTTCCCGTTCTGTAGATCAGTGGCTCGCATCAGCCGGCTGTAGCGTCCGTTGGCAATGACTTCATCGATCCGAAAGTCATCGACGAGCATTCCGAGCTCGGGCAATTTTTGTATCGGCAACCCCGCGACGGCGCGCGTGATCTCGCTTTCATCGGCTGGAGGAAGATCGACGATGTCGACGACGAGCGCCGTGGCGTTGTCGCTGCCGCCGGCGTCGAGCGCCGACGCTACGATTAGGCGCGCGGTTTCTTCAGGCGAAGCGCGGTCGCCGAGCAATTCCCGCAAGCGCTGATCACGCAACCAGCCGTGCACGCCATCGCTGCACAGAAGGAAGCGATCATGCAGGTTAAGCCCGTACGCGGCGTGATCAAATCGGATGGCGTCCTCGAAGCCCACCGCGCGTTGCAGCGCGTGGGCGAAATCCCCGCGTCCGGTGTGATCTTGCGTCAGAAGCTCTAAGCCGCCGTCTTTGAGACGATAGAGACGCGTGTCGCCCACATGCACGACATGCGCCATGCGCCGCGCAACGATCAATGCAGTGAATGTCGCGCCCATGCCAAGCAGCTTTGGATCGACGCGCGCCTGCGCGGCGAGCCAACTGTTGATCGCTTCCAGCGAGCGCGCTGAAGCGCGCAAAACGCCCAGCGTTTCAGGCTGTGCATAGTAGCCGTCGATAAACGACCGAACTGCGAGCTCGGCAGCTTCGCGCCCGCCGTTGCAGCCGCCGACGCCGTCCGCGATGGCCGTCACGATTCCAAGATGCGGCCTCGCGCCAGGCGAACCAAAGCAGGCGGCGACGTAATCCTCGTTCTCCGCCCGTTTCCCCGTCTCGGTAGAAAAACCGACGTCCACTCGAAGAGTGTGATCGTAGCGCGTCAGCAAGAGGCTTGCCCTCGACCTGTCAGATTCTCGCCCCGGAGACGGCGCCCCACGTCGTGCGCCAGCGCGCCCTGACCAGAGCCAAGCCGACAAATCCTAGCAGCGCCAGCAGACTGAAGAAACTGAAGCCCGCGCCAAAACCTCCGGTCATGCCCTTGGAATAGGCCAGAGCCTTGGCGAGAAAAAAGCCGCCGAGGCCGCCAGCCGCGCCGACCAGACCCGTCATGACGCCGATCTCCTTGCGGAAGCGTTGTGGGAGCAGCTGAAATACTGCGCCGTTGCCCATCCCCAAGCACAGAACGCCGAGCGAGAACAAGGATACTGCGAACCACGTCGCGCGTGGCAGCTCGAGAAGGCTCCAGCCTGCGGCGCCGGCCGGAGCCGCCGGGCCCTCCCGCATCAAAGCGACGGCGAGATAACACACGGCGACCATCGTGAAGAGGATCGACAACGTCTTGATGCCGCCGATTCGATCCGCGATGTAGCCGCCAACCGGCCGGAAACCCGAGCCGAAGGCGACGATTAACGCGACCATGACGCCTGCGGCCACGCCCGTGGCGTGGAAGTGAACGGTGAAATAGAGCGGCAAAGCGGCGGCAAGACCGACGAAACCGCCGAAGGTAATAAAATAAAAGAACATGAACCAGCGGCTGTCCGCATCGAGCAGCAGCTTGCCATAGGCGGCCCAATTGATCGGGCCGCAAGAGCCGGGCGCGTCTTCGACCACGAGCATGTAAAACGCCAGGATGACCAGCATCGGCGCGAGCAATGCCCCATAGACCGCCTGCCAGCCGAAATTTTCGGCGATCCACGGGGCAAACAGCGCATCGAGCACGACGCCCATGTTGCCGGCGCCGGCGATGCCCATGACGACTCCTTGATAGTGGGGCGGATACCATCGGCTCGCTTGCGGCAGCGCGACGGCGAAGGAGGCGCCCGCCACCCCAAGCGACATGCCGAAAATGGCGATCGCCATCGGGCCGCCAAGGCCAAAAAAATATACGACCACGACCGCTAAGAGAACGATCAACTGTGCGATGACGCCGGTGAGCTTGGCGCCGATCGCGTCGGCGATCGAGCCGAGCGGCACGCGAAAAAACGCGCCTCCGAGAACGGGGATGGCCACCAGAGAAAGCTTGTCTTCGACCGGAATTTGCATGTCCTTGGTGATGTAGATCATCAGCGGTCCGAGCGAGACCCAGGCCATGAAGCTGATGTCGAAATAGAGAAAGGCCGCCAGCAGCGTCGGCCAATGGCCGGCCTTCTTGAAATCTTGGAGGTTCATGTTCGCTCACCTCGGTTCATACGTGTCGGATGGGATGACGTCGTCCCGCGTCCGCGGCGCGCGCACGGCGCCATCAAGCGTCTTCCAACCGCGCGATGCTGGCCGCCGGCGATTGGCGCAGGCGCCGTCCATGCGTCGATTGCCGCATTTCGTGTAGCATTCGCGCGATTTCGGGTTTGCACGACCCGCATCCGGTCCCGGCTCGCGTGATCCGGCCGATCGCTTCGACGCTGTCCAATTCCTCGTCCTCGATCGCGCTTTCGATGTCTTTAGAGCCGACGCCGTGACACACGCACAGCGCGCGGCCATGATCGGCGCCGCTCGCTGGTGGCCGTCCCGCAAGCAGCGACATGGCGCGCCAACCATCGACAGACTCAAATTGCTCGCACAAGAAGGCGCGCGAGGCGGCGACCGGTTGACGCGAGACGATCAACAGACCCATCGCCTTGTCGTGCTCGCGTGCGAGCCAACGGAAATCGCCCGCCCGCTGATCTTCAACGGCGCAGAGAGACCAATCGGCGTCTTTCGGCCCGTCCAGCACGGCGCCCGCCAAGCTGCGCCAATCCGGCGGGCTGTCGGTATCGGCCAATTCGATGCGCCAGCCAAAATGCGTTCTGGCGAGCGCCCAATAGCCTGCCGGAATATGCCCGGGTTTCTTACGCGTGAGTGCGAAGCCGAACCATGCCGCCGGCCAGGGCTCGACCTTTACGGAGCAGGCCTTGGATTCCGGCTGACCAGAAATTGGATCGACGTTGGCGGCAATTAGCGCGTCGACGCGGGCCGCGCTGGCGTTTTGATCTGACCAATGGAACGGCGCGAAAACACTGCCTCGTCGCTGACGGTCCGTGACGAGCGCGCGAACCACGATCGAACCGCGCACGTTCGAAATGCGCGTCAAACTGGCTGGCGCGATTCCCAGGGCGCGAGCGTCGATCGGATGCAGCTCTGCATAGGGCTCAGCTGTATGTTGTGAAAGACGCGGCGCGACGCCTGTGCGCGTCATGGTGTGCCATTGATCGCGCACGCGCCCCGTGTTGAGCACGAATGGCGCCGCCAAACCGGTTGCGCTTGCCGGCGGACGGTAAGCCGTCGCCACGAAGCGGGCGCGCCCATCGGGCGTGAAAAAACGACCGTTGGCGAAAAAACGCTTGGGCGCGTCCGTCGCAGCTTCGCCGCGCCGCCACGGCCATTGGAACGGCGCCAATGCGTCGTAGCCGGCGCGATCGATGGCCGCGCAGGCCGATATGTCGAAATCGCGTTCGCCCCTGTTCAAGTAGCCGGACAAAGCGGCATGTTCGCGAAATATGTCGGCTGGGCCGGCAAAGTTAAAACCTTCCGAATAGCCCAAGAGTTGCGCCACGCGGCAGAGCGCCCACCAGTCGGGCATGGCTTCGCCCAAAGCCGGCGTCAGCGCGCGCTGGCGCGAAATGCGTCGCTCGGAATTGGTTACGGTGCCGTCTTTCTCGCCCCACGGTCGCGCCGGGAGCAGCACATGCGCGAGCGCGGTCGTATCCGTCTTCTCCATGACGTCGGAGACGACGACGAACGGACAAGATGCAAGCGCTTGACGAACGCCATCGGCGTCCGGCAGGGTGTCGACCGGATTGGCGCCGATGATCCACAGCGCCTTGATGCGTTGCTGGCGCACCGCCTCGAACAGATCGACGGCCTTCAGCCCCGGCGCACTGGCGATGACCGGAGAATTCCAAAATCTCTGGACGAGCTCCCGATGGCGTGGGTCCTGCAGCTCCATGTGGCAGGCGAGCTGATTGGCGAGTCCGCCGACGTCGCGTCCGCCCATGGCGTTTGGTTGTCCAGTCGCCGACAGCGGACCACAGCCCAGCTTGCCGATGCGCCCGGTCAATAGGTGGCAATTGATGATGGCGTTGACCTTGTCCGCGCCGCAGGCGGATTGATTGACGCCCTGCGAATAAACGGTCACAACTCTTTCGTGTTTCGCATAGAGATCGTAAAACTTGGCGATTGAGGCGCGGTCGAGGCCGGTCGTTTGCGCGACGGCGGCGCTATCCCAAGGCTCCGCCGCGCCTAGTGCGTCCACAAGGCCATTCGTGTGCAGCGCGACGAATGTCGCGTCGCGTTTTCCGGCGCCTGCCAGGAAGCGCAAAAGGCCTGCAAATAACGCCACGTCGCTGCCGGGTTTTAAAGCCAAATGCAGATCGGCGATTTCGCTGGTCGCGGTGCGGCGCGGATCGATGTTGACGACGCGCATGTGGGGGCGATCGGCTTTCGCTTGTTCGAGACGCTGATAGAGAACCGGATGGCACCAGGCGAGATTGGAGCCGACGAGCACGACGAGATCGGCTTGCTCGAGGTCTTCGTAGACATTGGGGACGGTGTCGGCGCCGAAGGCTCGTTTGTGGCCAGCGACCGAAGACGCCATGCACAAACGTGAATTGGAGTCGATATTGGCTGAGCCGATGAACCCCTTCATCAATTTGTTGGCGACGTAATAGTCTTCGGTGAGCATCTGGCCCGAAACATAGAACGCGACGCTGTGCGGCCCATGCGCGTCGATCGCCCGGCGAAAGCTACTCGCGATGCGCTCCAATGCATCGCTCCAACGCACACGCTCTCCGAAAACCTTGGGATGAAGAAGGCGCCCTTCGCTCGTCAATGTTTCGGCCAGAGCGGCGCCTTTGACGCACAGGCGTCCGAAATTGGCCGGATGTTCGGGGTCGCCCACGATCTTTATCCCGCCTGAAGCCGAGGCGAGCGCTGTCACGCCGCATCCCGTTCCGCAATAGGGGCATGTCGTGCGTATGGATTTCAGCATTGCGGTCATGGTCGCGTTCATCGCTGGCCGTCGTTTCGATTGGCGTCAGGGCGTCACGGCCATGCCCATTTCAAGATAGACGCGGCCCTGTTCGATCTTCACCGGAAAGCGCCTGGCGCATCCCTCGTCGGCGCCGGTCGCTAAGCCGCTGTCGAGATCGATGATCCAGTTGTGCAGCGGACAAGCGACCTTGCGGCCGTGCACGATGCCTTCGCTCAACGGACCGCCGCGATGCGGGCAGCGATTCTCCAATGCGAAGACTTCGTCGCTGGCCGTGCGGAACACGGCGATGTCGCGGCGCGCCGTCTTTACCGTGCGCGCGCCGCGCCGCGGTATCTGATAGAGTGGTCCGATGTCGAACCAGTTCGGCGAAAGACAAGTCATGGCGGCGTCTCCTATTCGGCGGCGATCGGCATGACGATCGCGAGCGGGGAAAATTCCTGCAAACCGAAACCGGCGGCGCGCTCGGCCCACGGATCCTTGCGCACGGCGCGCTGCGAAACCAGGAAGCGTTGATAGAGCGCTTGGCGGGCGGCGCGATCTTCCATGATGATGCGCCGCACGCGCTCGAGCCCAGTCTTCTCGACCCATTTGTAGAGACGATCGAGATAGGCGGCTTCCTCGCGATAGAGCTGCAACACGGCGGCGACGCATTCGAGCGTCTCCCGCTCGGTATCGACATGGCCGAGCAGATCGGTGGCGCGCACACGCAGCCCGGCGGCGCCGGCGATGTGGATGTCGAAGCCCGAATCGACGCAGATCACGCCGATGTCCTTCACCGTCGCCTCCGCACAATTGCGCGGACAGCCGGAAACGGCGAGCTTCACTTTCGCCGGCGTCCACGAGCCGCACAGCAGGCGCTCGAGTTGCACGCCGAGACTGGTCGAGTTCTGCGTCCCGAAACGGCACCACTCCTTGCCGACGCAAGTCTTCACCGTGCGCACCCCCTTGGCGTAGGCGTGGCCCGAAACCAGTCCAGCCTTGCCAAGGTCCGCCCAGATGGCGGGAAGGTCTTCCTTCTTCACGCCTAACAGATCGATACGCTGGCCGCCGGTGACTTTCACGGTCGGAATATCGAAGCGCTCCGCCACATCGGCGATGGCGCGCAACTCGTTGGGCGTCGTCAAGCCGCCCCACATGCGCGGAACAACCGAGAATGTGCCGTCTTTCTGAATATTGGCGTGGACGCGTTCATTGACGAAGCGCGATTGCGCATCGTCCTGGTATTGGCCCGGCCAGGCGCAGAGCAAGTAGTAGTTCAACGCGGGCCGGCACGCCGGGCAGCCGCAAGACGTCTTCCAGCCGAGCTCCTGCATCACCGCCGGCATCGAATCGAGCGACTTCGACAGAATGAAGCCGCGCACCTCCTCATGCGTGAGATCGATGCATCTGCACATGGGTTTGCGGTTTGACGCCCGATAACCGTTGCCGAGCGTCGCCGCGATCAGCGTCTCGACCTTCGTCGCGCACTGGCCGCAAGAGGCCGAAGCCTTGGTGTGCGCCCGCACCTGTTCGAGCGAGGCGGCGCCCTTGGCCGTGATCGCGGCGACGATCGTTCCCTTACAGACGCCGTTGCAGCCGCAGATTTCCGCATCATCCGGCAAGGCTGCAACGGCCGCCATAGGGTCGAGGGGGGCGCCTCCCTGATAAGCGCGGCCGAAAATCAGCGTGCCGCGCATGGCGTCAATGTCGGCGTTCTTCTTCAGGAGATCGAGGAACCAGGGGCCGTCTTCGGTATCCCCATAAAGAACAGCGCCGACGATGCGATTGTCGCGCAGCGCGATGCGCTTGTAGACGCCCCGCGAAGGATCACGCAGCACGATCTCGTCGTTCTCGTCGCTCTCCGAAAAATCGCCGGCCGAGAACAGATCGATGCCGGTGACTTTCAGCTTGGTCGAGGCGACGGAGCCATGATAGGCGGCGGAGTCTTCTCCGGAAAGTTGCGCGGCGAGAATTTTGGCCATCTCGAACAAGGGCGCGACGAGGCCATAACATTGGCCTCGATGCTCGACGCATTCGCCAACCGCGTAAATATTGGCATCGCTGGTGCGCATGGCGTCGTCGACCTTGACGCCGCGATCGACGGCAAGCCCCGCCTCCTTGGCAAGGCGAGCGTTGGGGCGAATGCCGACCGCCATCACCACCATGTCGGCGTCGATGGTGCGCCCGTCGTCCAGCTTCACGCCTTCGACTTTGCTTTCGCCGAGGATCGCCTGCGTGTTGGCGCCGGTGAAGACGTCGATCCCGCGCCGCTCGATGGCCTTTTGCAGGAGATAGCCGGCGGAAGCGTCGAGCTGGCGCTCCATCAGCGTCGGCATGAGATGGACGACGCTGACGCCCATGCCGTTCGCCTTCAGTCCGGCGGCGGCTTCGAGACCGAGCAGGCCGCCGCCGATCACTGCCGCATGTCCGCCCTGGCGCGCTTGCCGCAACATGGCGTCGACATCGTCGAGGTCGCGGAAGGTGACGACGCCGGGCAGATTGACGCCGTGCACCGGTATGGCGATGGGCGTCGAGCCGGTGGCGATAACCAGCTTATCGTAAGTCTCGACATGTCCACAGGCGGTGGTCGCCGTCCTGGCGGCGCGATCGATCGCGACGACGGTCTTGCCCTTGTGCAGCGTCACGCCGTTGTTCGCATACCAGGCGTCGTCGTGGATGACGATGTCCGCGAAGGCCTTCTCCCCCGCGAGCACCGGGGAGAGCATGATGCGGTTGTAATTGACGCGCGGCTCCGCGCCGAAGACGGCGATCTCGTACCGGCCCGGCGAACGCGCCAGCAGCTCTTCGAGCAGGCGTCCCGCCGCCATGCCGTTGCCGACCGCCACCAGCTTTTCCGGCTTACGCTTCCCATTCGGCAGCGTCATGTTCCAACCCCGTTGCGCGACCTCCCGGTCCCGTCACGGCGTTCGTTCACCACATCGATCGAAGCGGGTGGACGACCTCGGATGCTCTAAACGCGCCCGCATGCGAAGCGGGTGCGCTGGGCATCGTCCGTGACCGGAATCCGGCAATGGATTTCCGTTCCCAGGGACGGGAAGTCGTCGTTGACCGGGGACTTCTACGCAAGAAGGGCGCCAAAGTGCGCCCGGCATGAAAAATCAGCGATTTCGATGGCCGAAGCGGCTTGCAACGCCCCTTTTACGCTCGCCGCAACAGCCTAACCCTTGAGCGACACGCCGCTTTCGGGGGCAAGCTGCAGTTTATGCCGGCGCCTGTCGCTTTCAGGGGCGCTTGAAAAACAGCGACAAAACGCTCATCCGGCGTTGCACAAGCGCCGCAAACGCCACAGCGACGTAACTTTCGACCACCAGCATGGTTAGCGCCGCCCCTGGCAGACCGCCTGCGTAGGTCAGCGCGAACAGGCCCGTAACGCCGAGCACGGCCGCTGACGACACGACCCACGTGTATTGGCGGTCCATGTGCAGTGGGAGCAGAGTTTGCATGCCGAACGTGGTGGACAATGCGATAATGACGGGCAAGAAAGCAATCATGCGGAGCACCGGGATCGCCGCCGCGAATTTTTCTCCTCCCGCCAACCAAATGATGAATGGCGCGAATGCGAACAGGGTGAGCGAGATGAGCGCCGACATCGCCACAATGCAGCGAAAGAAGACGCGCTTTGCCCACTCTTCCTCGTGCGTCGCCTCACGGCCGGCGACCCGGCAAACGAACGGGTATATGGCTTGTATCATGGGTCCGATGACGCCCGCCGTCGCCAGGCGCAGCCGATCGGCGAGCGCGAACGCTCCGGCGGCGATAGGCCCCAGGACATGCGCCACAATGAGGACATTGGCGGTCGTGTAAAAGCTAATGGAGACTGACGAGACGAACAGGCGCGACGCTTGGCGAATGACCTCGATAAGCTCTTTGAGCGATGGCGGCCGCCATCGAATGTCAAATCGAGCCATGGCCAACAGCGAAAAGACAAGAATGAGGACGGCGGCGACGCAATTAATGCCGGCAAACAACAGCAAATCGCCCGGAGTGCGGATGACGAGCAGCACCAGCGCCGCGGCAGCCACGCGAAAAACCGTTTGAACCAGCGCGAAATTGCGCGTTTGCTCGAGGCCGACAAAAACCCATTGCGGCGCCATTGACGTTGCAAAAGTCTGCACCGACACCATAACAGCGACGATTTTATAGTCTCCCCCATAGGGGGCGATCGACATTGCGGCGCCAAAAATGACGAGCGCCGTGGCCCCCAGCACGAATTGGGCGCTGACGATGGTGGAGACCGTTTGCGATAAGAATTGGGTATTAACGTGCGCGCCGGCGATCGCCCGCGGACCTATGGTCGGGAAGCCGTATTCGGTGGCGAGCGCGATATACGCCCCATAGGCGTAAAAGGTCGCAAGAATTCCATAGACGTCTGGTCCGAAGGCGCGGGCGACGACCGGGACCGTCACAACGGGCGCCACATAGTTCAGGGCCTGGATCAGCCCTAGCCAACCTGCATTCTTGGCGACAGTCTTGAGAATCAAAGCTCATCTCGCTCGATGGCGTCGACAGCGCGCGCGCAAGTCTTGGGGATCCTCTATCTTGCAAGCCGGTCGCTTAAAAAGCGTAAAGAAGCGTCGACAGCGATGTGACGGCCAGCAGCCGGCTTCATCAAATTTGTAAGGTTGCATTCCCCTCCCCAAGCCTCCGCCTTAGCGCTCCGCTTGCGGGAGAGGGGGCAGATTGGGGCGCTGCATCGAGACCACGCCAACGTTGATCGTTAGGGTCTCCTCTCCCGCGGAACGCTATAAGGAGAGACAGGGAGGGGGTTGTTCATGACAGCCAAGCCCTTTCAATTAAACGCCGAAGCAAGCGACTAAACAATTGCTGACATTCTTCCTATCCGCCCTATCATTAAGTAATTGCAAACTGAAAAAGCTCCTTTCGAGCATGGATCATTTCGGCCGTGGACATGAACAACGGCGCTTTTAAAGAGTTCTTCGCCCTCCTCGAGCGCATGTTCGCGTCGCTCAACGGCCTTATCAAGGCGGTTGGCCTCGGCGTGGTGATCGCCGTGGCGGTTCTGAATTTCGACGTCATCCAGTTGGGCTTTCGCACGCTGTTCGAAAAACTGCCCGAGCTCGCGAAAGTGAGCGCTTTCGGGTTAGGCGTGGAGTTCAATTCGGCGGTCAGCAAAAAGACCGTCCTGGCGCGAGACCTGACGACGGGCTCCCTGCGGGAATATTGGGGCGACGCGCAAGTCGCCAATGCGTCCAAGGGATTGAAGAGTCTCGACAAGAGAGGCTTGATCCGGCTGATGAACGTCGGGCTCCTCGCCAATATCTGCCAATTCGAGAAAGCGAACGCGGATATTCTCGCCGACACTGCGACGGACAAGGGTCTCGAAGAGAAGCAACTGGTCTCGCTCGTGCGCAACCCCGAGACGACGAATGCGGTTCGCGCCGACATCCGGAAGCGGGAGGCCGCCACTGGCAAAGATTCCGATATCGGCTATCCGCTCGATTGCTATGATCTGAAGCTGACCGACAAGGGTCACGACGTGCGCACTGCGATCGTTTACGGCCTCGGCGCGCAATTTGGCGCCGCTGGCGCGGAGTGACGCGCCACCGTTCACGCCGCGCCGAAGGTCCACCGCCGATTGGCCAGAAACGACCAGAACAGGACGACGCCGGTCGTTACGATTTGCGCCGGCAGATAAGGGGCGCCGAGCCTGTCGACGAAAACATGCATGAAGCCGTAGGTGAGGCAAAAGCCGACGAAGGCGACCAGCGCGAAACGCCAGCCAGCCTCCTCATGCGGCCGGTCGCTGTCAAACGTGTGGCGCCGGTTGAGGATATAGGAGACGATCCCGCCCGCCACATAACCGCATAGCGTCGCCGGCACCGCCCGCCAGGCCAAGGCTTCGACCAGCGTGATCAGCGCCGCGTAATGAATGAGCGTGGCGACGACGCCGACCAGCGCGAAGACGGTGAATTGGCGAGGAAGGGACATGCCGCTGTTGTCCGCGATTTCTCGAAGCGCCGTCATTAATGCACGATTCGCGGGCAGGATATCACTTCTCCACCCTTCACAGCCTCCGCATTCTCGTCTAGGTAGGGCGCGACTTTCGAGCCGGGCGCGCCCGCTCGCTTGCCCTCGAAGGGCGTTTTCGGGACGCGTTCCGGTCCAAAGGGCCGGAAACGCGGCCTTTTTTTATGCGCGCCCGCCCCCTCCCCGGGAGGCGAACCAGGACCAACATGCCGAAGCGAACCGACATTTCGACCGTCATGATCATCGGCGCCGGGCCGATCATCATCGGCCAGGCCTGCGAATTCGATTATGCCGGCACGCAAGCCTGCAAGGCCTTGCGCGCCGAAGGCTACCGGATCGTTCTGGTCAATTCCAATCCGGCGACCATCATGACCGATCCCGACATGGCCGATCGCACCTATGTCGAGCCCATTACGCCGCAGATCGTCGCCAAGATCATCGAGAAAGAGCGCCACGCCATTGCCGGCGGCTTCGCGCTGCTGCCGACCATGGGCGGCCAGACGGCGCTCAACTGTGCGCTGTCGCTCAAGCGCATGGGCGTGCTCGACAAGTTCGACGGCGAGCTGATCG
>JACOUB010000055.1 GCA_016178015.1 Methylocystis sp.
GCCGCCGCCCGCCTTTTTCGCGCACCACCTCCGCCTGCGGAAAGCGGCGCGTCACGCCGTCGAAACGTTCCGGCTCGACGCGGACGACGAGATGAACGCCGCCATCGGGAAGATTCTCGCGCTCGAGCACTTCGGCGTGCGCGTGAAGCCAAGCGAGCCCCTGCCCTTCGGCCGCATCCAAATCGAGTTCGAGTTTGACGCGCCCGCTGGCGAGCGATGTTTCGATTTGCTCGAGCAGTTCGCTCAGCCCCTGCCCGTTCAAGGCGGAGACGAGAACCGGCCGGCTGCCCGCCGCGCCGCGCCGCGCCGCGAGTTTCAAAGCCTCGAGTCGCGCCGCGTCGAGCGCGTCGATCTTGTTCCAGACTTCAAGAATGCGATTGCCCGCTTGGCTTGAAAGGCCGAGTTGCCTAAGAATGGCCTCGACGTCCTGGCCTTGCGCCTCCCAATCGGCATGGGAAATATCGCGCACGTGCAACACGAGGTCGGCTAGCGTCACCTCTTCGAGCGTCGCGCGAAACGCCGAGATCAGCATGGTCGGCAAGTCCGAAATGAAGCCCACCGTGTCGGAGAGCAGCACCCGCGCGCCATGCGGCAGGCGAATTTGCCGCAACGTGGGATCGAGCGTCGCAAACAGCGTGTCTTCAGCGACAACGCCGGCCTGCGTCAGATGGTTGAACAGCGTCGACTTGCCGGCGTTGGTGTAGCCGACCAGCGCGACCACCGGATAGGGAACCTCGCGCCGCTTCTTGCGATGCAGGCCGCGCGTGCGCTTGACCTGCTCGAGATCGCGCTCGATGCGCGCCATCCGCTGTTCGATGAGGCGCCGGTCGGTCTCGATCTGCGTTTCGCCCGGCCCGCCCAAGAATCCGAAGCCGCCGCGCTGGCGCTCCAAATGGGTCCAGGAGCGCACAAGCCGCGATTTTTGGTAGCCGAGATGGGCGAGTTCGACTTGCAGCGCCCCTTCCCTGGTGCGCGCGCGCCGCCCGAAGATTTCCAGGATCAACCCGGTGCGGTCGATCACCTTGGCGCTCCAGGCCTTCTCGAGATTGCGCTGCTGCACCGGCGAGAGCTGGCAATCCATGGTCACCAGGCCAATGTCGGAGGCTTCTATGAGCTGCGCGATCTCGTCGACCTTGCCTTTGCCGAGGTAGGTCGCCGGACGCAGCGCCTCGACGGAAACGGCGACTTGGCCGGCGATGTCGAGATTGATCGCCTGCGCGAGGCCCACCGCTTCGGCGAGCCGCGCCTGTGGATCGCGGATCGACGCACGCGCTCGTGAGCGCACCGCGTAAGGGCCGACCACCAGCGCCCGCACCGCCGCAGCGCCTCGGTCCCGGGCGGCGTCTTGAAATCCTGGTCTCTTGCCGGTCAATGCGTCCTCGGCGATCTACCGCGGTTTATCGGGAACGCCGTTGGCGGCGTCCTCGCCCGGCTCGAACATATGGATCGGATGTCCCGGCATGATCGTCGAAATCGCATGTTTGTAGACGAGCTGCGAATGGCCGTCGCGCCGCAGCAACAGGCAAAAATTGTCGAACCAAGTGACGATCCCCTGCAATTTTACGCCGTTGACCAAAAAAATGGTGAGCGGAACCTTGTTCTTCCTCACGAAATTCAAAAAAGTATCCTGCAGGTTCTGCGCGCGTTCCGAAGACATCGGCTATCCTGTTCGTTTTCGTTGTGTCGAGCGGACTTATCGCCGCCCTTGCGTCAATCCATAATCGCCATTGCGCGTCGCATTAGAGACCGCGCGGGCGCAACGCGCAAGCCGTAACTCAGCGCAGAACCTTTAGGCGCCGCCGGCGCGCCCCGCCCAGACATGGCCTCTCCTGGCCTTTTGCGGAAAATATCGCGATGTCCGCCTAACTCATTGGGCCAATTGGCCTGTCACATTGGACACGGCGGAAAGGCCGGGGTTTGGACGCTCAGCAATTCGGCAACAATGAGGCGGTTTTTGGTTCCAACGATCAGGAGTGCAACGACATGAGGACCCACCGCCAATCCTTGCCGATCGAACTGGCGCATGTCTCGATTCTTCTGCGCATTTGTCAATCCTCCCTGCGCTCCCACAATCAGGGCGTCGCCGCCATGATCGGCTTCGCCGCCGACGAACTCGATTTCGGAAGGCGGCGTCGCGGGACCGGTTGGAATTTGGTTGGCGTGGTCTCCGGGGCGCAGAACCCGCGCGATTTCGGCGGCGGAGCGTTGGAAAGGCGATCGCGCCATGACGAAGACGAGCACGAAGATGGCCGCTGTCGCCGCCGACATCATGCTTTTGGGCGATTGGTTTGATGCGATCGCGCGCCTGCATGTAGCGTTCCAACGCCGGATCAACACGCCAACCTTTCGCCCCTGCGCGGAGACTGCGGCAACAAGCCTTCCGATCATAGCTTTGACCTGGCCGCACGATCGGATAACATCGCGTCGCTCGGAGCCGCGTCATCAAATTCCAACTCGATCCGCGACGGCGCCTTATGGAAAACCAGCCGACCCGGATGGTTCGAATTCGCCCGACTGCGCTGCACAACCCTGTCGCGTCCAATGGGCTTTGAACAACAATGATGCGTCCGGCTCTGATTGAAAAAATCGAGAAATGTGTCTTTAATCGAGCTAATGACGAAGTATTGAAAGTAATCGCCGAGGCCTACGGCCTTACCCATATTGCTTACGTCGGCGTCCATGGTCTACAAAGTTACAAAAATGATGATCCCTTCTCATTCTTGACCTACCCGAAAGAATGGCAAGAACATTACCTTTTGCAAGGCTATTTGAAAGTTGACCCGGCCGTAAATCTGGCATTGAATTCTTTGCTTCCGTTGGACTGGTCCGATATCGACAAGAGCATCCCCAACGTCAAAAAGCTTTTTGGCGAGGCGAGAGAATTTGGGATCGGCGAAACGGGGTTGAGCATTCCGATACGAGGCTGTCATGGCGAGCTATCTCTTGTCGCATTGAGCGGTAATTTCAATAAAAAACAATGGGTCGACTTCAAATTCGAAAACATGGCCGATTTGCAAATAATATCAGTTTATCTTCATCAAATGATTATTGGTTCGTTCTGTCAACGGATGCATCCTCCTAAGTTGAGCAATCGTGAGATTGAATGCCTGAAATGGGCTGCAAATGGAAAGACATTCGAGGATATAGCTGATATTATTGGTATTTCATCGAGAACTGTGAAGTTCTATTTGGATACCGCAAGACACAAATTGAATTGTCTGAGCATCGCTCACGCCGTTGCCAGAGCGACGACCATGCGAATCATTCCACCCACCTTTTAAGCGCTTCTGTCAATCCGGCAGACTAGCCGGATTTCGCAAACGATAACAGCAGCTAAGGTTTTCCTCTGCCGTTTTGCAGCGGAGGACAACCCAAATGATCAGACTGATCCAAGGCATCATGCGTTCCCACTTCCAACGGGACATCGATGCAATGCACCGCAATCGTGCGCAAGTGTTCGCGTGTCGTCTGGGATGGGACGTCAACGTCGTCGATGGATGGGAAATAGATAAATTCGACGATGCAAACCCTCTTTACTTGATCTCGATCGATCCGCTGACAGGAAACTACTGCGGGTCGACGCGCCTGCTTTCTACGACCGGCCCAAACATGCTGCGCGACGTGTTTTCGCAGCTGCTGCCCGATGGCGAAATCGTTGAAAGCGCGACGATCTGGGAAGGCACGCGCTTCGCGGTCGATCTGTCGATGGAAACGGAACGGGTGCACAATCATCTTAATCGAACGACGGGGGAACTTCTCTGCGGCGCGTTCGAAGTCGGTCTGATGGCTGGCTTGACGCACATCGTAGCCGTTTTTGACGTGAGAATGGCCCGCGTGTTCAAATTGGCGCGGTGTCCAGCGGAAATCATCGGAACCCCGAGACTGATCGGCAAGACGATGACCTACGCAGGGTTCTTCGAAGTCAGCGAGCAAATGCTTGCTCGCGTGCGATCCGCCATCGGCGTCACCGGGTCAATTCTCGAAAGCGCCACGGTCAAATTGTTGCCGTTTGCCGCTTAACTCGGATGGGGCGTCGCGTCGGACGGTTTCCGCTACGGGACGCCCATTTTCGTGCGGCGCGGTTTCATTTGGTTGGTTGCCAACAACAACGGGCGCCAACACACGTCAAGGCGACCCGCGTCGCCGGCGCCGACCCAAGGCGAGCCAATCTTCGCCTCACTCGATCGCCAATGATTTCAATTTGCGATGCAAGGCCGATCGCTCCATGCCGATGAATTCGGCGGTGCGCGAAATATTGCCGCTGAAGCGGTTGAGCTGGGCGACGAGATATTCGCGTTCGAACAGTTCGCGCGCTTCGCGCAAGGGGAGACTCATCAGCTTCTCGCCGCGCACCCCCGCCGGCGTCGCAGGGACGAGCTCGCCGACCTCGGCCGGCAGCATTTGCGCCGTGATCTCGGCGTTGGCGTCGCCCGCCGTCAAGATCATCAAACGCTCCACATTGTTGCGCAATTGGCGAATGTTGCCAGGCCAATCGTGCAATTGCAGCACGGCGAGCGCGTCCTCGCTGATCTTGCGGCGCGGCATGCCGGTCGAGGCCGACACATGCTCCATGAAGAAATCGATCAGTTCCGGAATGTCCTCGCGCCGCTCGGCGAGCGATGGCACGCGGATCGGCACCACCGCGAGCCGATGGAACAAGTCCTCGCGCAGACCGCCCTCTTCGATCGTCGCCGTCAGATCGCGCGCCGACGAAGAAATGATGCGCACGTCGACCTCGACCTGCGTCACGCCGCCGACGCGCTGAAACGTCTGTTCGACCAAGACGCGCAGAATCTTGGCTTGCGTGTCCTTGGGCATATCGGCGATTTCGTCGAGAAACAGCGTGCCGCCATGCGCCTCCTCGAGAGCGCCGATCTTGCGCTCGCCGTCGCGGCCCTCGCGCCCGAACAGTTCGATCTCCATGTTCTCGGGGGTGATCGTCGCGGCGTTGATGACGACGAAGGGCGCCCCGGCGCGCGGCGAGGAGTCGTGAATGCGGCGCGCGGCAAGTTCCTTGCCGGAGCCCGGCGCTCCGGTGACGAGAACGCGCGAATTCACCGGCGCGACGCGGGCGATGATCTGGTGCAGTTGGTGCACGGCGGGCGAACTGCCGACGATGCGGCCATTGTGCCCGGAGCGGACGCGCAATTCGCTGATTTCACGCTTGAGCTTGGACGCTTCCAGCGCCCGCGCGGCGACCAGCACCAGCCGATCGGCCTTGAACGGCTTCTCGATGAAATCGTAAGCGCCGATCTTAATGGCGCTCACCGCCGTTTCGATATTGCCATGTCCGGAAATCATCACCACCGGCAAACCCGTGTGTTGCTTCTTGATGATTTCCAGAACCTGCATTCCATCGAGGCGCGAACCTTGCAGCCAGATGTCGAGAAAGACGAGATGGGGCCGGCGCGCCTCGATCGCCTTGAACGCCTCATTGGCGTCCTCGGCGGTGCGCGTCTCATAACCCTCGTCACTGAGGATGCCCGCCACGAGCTCCCTGATGTCTTGTTCGTCGTCGACGATGAGAATGTCGCTAGGCATCTTTCTCCACTCTTCACGAGGCGACTATTGGCGTTTGCAGAGCGGCCGGCTCTGCTCGCGCCGCTTCGGCCAACGGCAGAAATACGCGCACACAGGCGCCTTGTCCGTTGTCGGCGTCCAGCAATTCGAGGCGTCCGCCATGATCCTCGATAATCTTGGCGACAATGGGCAAGCCGAGGCCGGCGCCATCCGCCCGCGTCGTCGTATAAGGTTCGAGCAGCCGCTGCCGATTGACGGCTGGAAAACCCTTGCCGTTGTCGGTGACGTCGATCTCGGCGAAGCCGTCCCGCGCGTTGAGGGAAATGTCGACTCGCTTGGCGTCCGGAGCCTCGCTCGCGGGCCGGGCGGCAATGCCTTCCGTCGCATTCTTAACGATGTTGGTGAGGGCCTGCGCCAACAACCGGCGATCGAAGGACGCAAAAATCGGCGTTTGCGGCAGCTTCTCGTTCATTTCGACATCGGGATGGCCGACGCGCATCAAGAACGCCACTTGTCGGATGCACTCGCACAGGTCGTCGCGCTCGGGACGCGCCTTCGGCATGCGCGCGAACGACGAGAATTCGTCGACCATGCGTTTGATGTCGTCGACTTGCCGCACGATCGTATCGGTGCACTGGTCGAAAACGTCGCGATCGGTCGTGATGAGCCGCCCGTATTTGCGTTTCAGGCGTTCGGCCGAGAGTTGAATCGGCGTCAACGGATTCTTGATCTCATGGGCGATGCGGCGGGCGACGTCGGCCCAGGCCGAGGTGCGCTGTGCGGCGACAAGATCGGTGATGTCGTCGAGCGTCACCACGAAATTGCGGCGCCCGTGCTGCGCGCTGGCCGAGGTGACGCGCACATTGAGCGTGCGTTCCCGGGTCCCCCGTTTGACGGTGATCTGGCTCTGAATCGCGCGCGGGAACACGTCGGCGGCGCCCTGCAAAATGGCGGCGATCTCCGGCATGGCCTCGGCCGCCGGGGCGCCGACCGTCGGCGTCGCCGCGCCGTCGCGCGGCCGCGGCGCCAACAGCGCCTCGGCGGAGCGGTTCAGCACATTGATCGCGCCGTTGGAATCGACCCCGATGACCGCCGCCGGCACGCCCGACAGCACCGCCTCGGTGAACTCGCGCCGCTCGTCGTTGAGCCGATTGGCGGCGAGCAGCCGGCTTTGCTGCAATTGCAGCTCCGTGGTCATATTGTTGAAGACGGCGCCGAGATGGGCGAGGTCGCCTTGCGATTTGTCGACCTCGACGCGCACGCCGAGATTGCCGCCGGACACCTGATCGGTGGCCGCGATCAGCGTGCGGATGGGCGCGACCAGACGATTGGCGAAGTCAAGCCCGACCGAGATCGCCGACAGCAGCATGATCGTCGTGAGCAAGGCGTACATGATGACGAAGCCGCGTTTGATGGCGCCGCGGTAAGCGTCGAAAGCGTCATAGTTGGCGATGAGATGGGCTGCTTGCTGTGGAAATTCGACGGCGAACGGGTCGATCGGCCGCGTCGCATAGAGAAAGGTGTCCTCGAACGAGTGCAGCGTGCGCAAAGCGACGAAGCTCTTGCCCTCGTCGATGACGAGACACAGAGGCTCGGCTTTTTTGGCGTCCTCGAAATCAGATTGCGGCGGCGCGATGATGATGGCCGCCGCGTTCTTGGCGACATCGACGCGGTCGATGACCTCGCCGTTCGATTTGACCAGTGCGGCGACGGAAAACCCCAGGAAGCGCGCGCGCGACGTGAAGAATTCGTGAAACAGGCTGCGGTCCGCGTTGAACATGACGCGCGCGCGGTCGAGATCGGAGGCGGAAAGCTGCGCGTCCTGCAACAGCGAGCGGCATTGCGTCTCGCGGAACAACCGCGCCGCCTCGGCGGTCTGGTGGACAAAACCTTTCACGTCGGACATGAAGCCAGGATTGAGCGCGCGCTCGAACGTGAGCCACCCGACGACCGCCAGAATGATCGCCGGCGCCAGCGCGATGACCGAAAAAATGCCGACGATGCGGATGTGGAGGCGGGCGGCCGCCTCGCCGCGCCGCCAGGCGCTGAGCAACGCGCCTCCCTTGACCAGAACGAGGCCGATGAGCAGGACGAGCGCCACCGCGTCGGCGAGCACGAGCATCAAGAAGGCGTCGCTGGTCAGCGCGATCGGCCCGAGCTCCGCCATGACGAAGAACGTCGCGAGAGCGCAAGCCACCGCGCCAATCACCGCAATCGGGCCGAACCAGAGCCGAAGCGACAGCTTGGCGCGCTCCTTCGGCGCGTCAGCGGGTTGATCTTGCAGGGTGGCCATGCGCTTCTATAAGGTGGCGGGCCGATTGTTGCAATAATGCAACGGTCGCGGCGCGCCCCCTCTCCCCGCCAGCGGGAAAACGGGCGCCTGCCTCAAGGCGGCAGGGTCGCGCGTCCGTCTCTCAAAACCCTTGCATTCCGATAGGGCTCGCGTGCTAGAAGGCGCGCTCATTGCATGCGAGGGAGCGATATGCCCGAAGTCATTTTCACCGGTCCGGCCGGCCGCCTGGAAGGCCGCTTTCACCAGTCGGCGCAGCGCGGCGCGCCGCTCGCCATCATTTTGCATCCGCATCCGCAGTTTGGCGGCACGATGAACAATCAGATCGTCTACCACCTCTATTACGCGTTTGCCGAGCGCGGCTTTTCGGCGCTGCGCTTCAATTTCCGCGGCGTCGGGCGCAGCCAGGGGGCCTTCGACCACGGCGGCGGCGAACTTTCGGACGCTGCGGCGGCGCTCGATTGGGCGCAGGCCATCAACCCCGAGGCGCGCGCCTGCTGGATCGCCGGCGTGTCGTTTGGCGCCTGGATCGGCATGCAGTTGCTAATGCGCCGGCCCGAGATCGAGGGCTTTGTCTCGATCGCCCCGCCGGCCAACCGTTTCGACTTCTCGTTTCTGGCCCCCTGCCCGTCGTCGGGCCTGTTCGTGCATGGCGATCAGGACCGCGTCGCGCCGTTGAAAGAGGTCACCGGCCTCATCGAGAAGCTGAAGACGCAAAAGGGCATCGTCATCGAACACGCGGTGGTGCGCGGGGCCAACCACTTCTTCGAGAACCATATCGAGCCGTTGATCGCCCAGGTCGACGCCTATCTGGACCGGCGCCTCGGCAATCCGCCGCGCGTCGCCATTCCGGCGCGGGTGGATTGAGGCCCGGCGTTTCAGGTTTGCGCGCCGGAAGGCGCGCGGTCCGGCGGCGCCTCGGAGCGCGGGCCTTCAGGCCCGCCTGGACGTGGAGACGCCAGCACGCCGCCCGCCAGCGGCGCCGCAACGCCGGTGGTCTTGGGAAAGGTGATCGGCAGGCCTTTCAGCGCCCGCACGGCGAGAAACGCGAACGCCTGCGCCTCGAGCGCGTCGCCCGACCAGCCGAGCGCGTCGGCGGTCGTCACCTTGCAGGGAAGGCGCGTGACAAGCTCGCGCACCAGGATCGGATTGCGCGCCCCGCCGCCGCAGACAATCAACACTTGCGGCGGCTTGGGCAGGCGCGCAAGCAGCGGCGCCAGCGACGCCGCCGTGAAAGCAGTCAGCGTAGCGGCGGCGTCCTCGGTTAAGAGATCGCTTATTGCATTAAGAGAGAAAGCGTTTCTATCCAATGATTTGGGTGGGTGAAGCTCAAAAAAAGGATGAGCCAGCAGGCGCGCCAGCGCGGCGTCGTTGACGCGCCCGCGCGCGGCGGTCTGGCCATGCCGGTCGATCGGCGCGCCGGTGCGCGCCAGCATGAGATCGTCGATCAGCGCGTTGCCGGGGCCGGCGTCGCAGGCGATCAGCTCGACGCCGTCGTCGATGTAGGTGAGGTTGGCGACGCCGCCGATGTTGAGCAGGGCGACCTGCCCGCGCATGCCGGCCGCCACAACCAGCGCGCGATGAAACACGGGAACGATCGGCGCGCCCTCGCCGCCGGCCGCCACGTCGGCGGCGCGGAAATCATAGGCCACGCCGACGCCGAGCCGGCGGGCCAGGCCGGGGCCGTCGCCGATCTGGACGGTCAGATGTTGCTTCGGGCGATGCAGGACGGTCTGGCCGTGGAAGCCCACCACGTCGATGCTTGCGGCCTCTAACCCATTGTCGCGCCAAAAAATCTCGACACACTCGGCGTGGCGGTCGGTGACCATGCGCTCCGCTGTGGCCAACCGCCCGGGCCGGGCCAGCCGATCCTCAAGGCCCGCAGCTTCCGCCAGGGCGGCGCGCAGCAGCGCGCGGTCGGCGTCGCCGTAAGGCAGAAAGCCGGTCGGCCCGAAGGCAAGCTCCGCCTCGCCGTCCGTCTCGACCAGCGCAACATCGACCCCGTCCATGGAGGTGCCCGACATCAGGCCGATCGCGCGACAGAGGGCCAAGGCAGAATCTCGCGGTTCAGGAAAGGGAGATTAGCAGAAATGGGGCGAAAATCCTTCTCCCGCGAAGCGGGAGAACGCAGCCCGGCGAAGCCGGGTCGGATGAGGGCCGGCGCCGTCCCCGAAACGACGCAGAATAAACGGCCTGGACAGGGCGCAAATCCCACAGGCGTCGTAAATCGCAAGCGCCCTCATCCGACCCTCGCTGACGCGAGGGCCACCTTCTCCCGCTTCGCGGGAGAAGGAATTCGCGCCCTATCTTGCCTTATTTTTTTCCTGCCGGCGCAGGCGCCGCCTCTTTCCCCTCCTTGCCACCTCGCCCCGTTGCCCCTACACCCTGCTTCATGTCCGACGATTCCCGCCCCAAGTCCGAATTCCTGGCGCGGCTCGTCGAGCGCGGCTTCGTGCATCAATGCTCGGACCTCGAGGGACTCGACGAACAAGCGCGCAAGGGCGGGCTTGCCGCCTACATCGGTTTCGACTGCACGGCGCCCTCGCTGCATGTCGGCTCGCTCTTGCCGATCATGCTGCTTTGCTGGCTGCAACGCACCGGCGGCAGGCCGCTGCCGCTCATGGGCGGCGGCACGACGCGGGTCGGCGACCCGTCCGGCAAGGACGAGAGCCGCAAGCTCTTAACCGTCGCGGCCATTAACGCCAACAAGGCCTCGATCAAGAGCGTGTTCGAGACGTTCCTCGCCTTCGGGCCGGGCGCGGCGGACGCCCTGCTGCTCGACAACGCCGAGTGGCTGATGGGCCTGAACTACATCGACTTCCTGCGTGAGGTCGGGCGGCACTTCTCGGTCAACCGGATGCTGGCGATGGATTCGGTGAAGCTGCGGCTCGAGCGCCAGCACGAGCTCTCCTTTATCGAATTCAATTACATGTGCCTGCAAGCTTATGATTTCGTCGAGGTCAACCGGCGCTACGGCGCCATTTTGCAAATGGGCGGCTCCGACCAATGGGGCAATATCGTCGCCGGCCTCGATCTCGGCCGCCGCATGGGAACGCCGCAGCTCTATGCGCTGACCTCGCCGCTGCTGACCACGGCGTCCGGCGCTAAGATGGGCAAGACGGCCGCAGGCGCCGTCTGGCTCAACGCCGATCAGTTGTCGCCCTACGATTACTGGCAGTACTGGCGCAACACGGAGGACGCGGACGTGGCGCGCTTCCTCAAACTGTTCACCTTCTTGCCATTGGACGAAATCGCGCGGCTTGCGGCGCTTGCCGGCGCCGAGATCAACGAGGCGAAGAAGGCGTTGGCGACCGAGGCGACGGCGCTCGTCCATGGCCGCGCGGCGGCCGAACAGGCAGCCGCGACGGCGCGCGCCACGTTCGAGGACGGCGCGTTGGCTTTGTCCCTGCCCAGGGTCGCGGTCGGCGCCGAGGACGTGACGAACGGTCTTGGCGTGCTCAGCGCTTTCGTCAAGGCCGGGCTCGTCGCCTCGACCAGCGAGGCGCGCCGTCAGGTCAGAAGCGGCGGCTTGCGCGTTAACGACTTGGCCGTAACGGACGACCGTGCGCTCATCGGCGAGAAGGACTTTGATAACAATGGCGTCGTCAAGCTGTCGCTCGGCAAGAAGAAGCATGTCCTGCTGGCGTTGAGTTGAATGTTGCCTACCACCGCCCGTCGTCGCGCGGCGACGACACCGGCTCGGGCAGGCGCGCGGTGCCATCCACGATTCCCATCAGCTTGCGGACCAGCCCCGGCGCGATCGCCGACAGCGGATTGACGGTGAGCACGGGTCCGTCGATCGAGCCCGACACGCCGTAATTGAGCGCGAATACGCCCTCGTGCCGCCCGCCGACCAGAATGAGGCCGAGCACGGGAATGTTCGACAACAGATTGTTCAGTGCGTAGGCCGGAACGTAAGCGCCTGAGACATCAATGTGGTCACGCGCGAAATCGACGTAGCCGTCGACGGTCAGTCCGATTTCGGGCCCCGACATCACGCCTTCGCGCAAGCCCAGCCTTCCGCCAGACCACGTAAATCCGGCCTGCAAGCGGCTGAACATAACCGAATCGGGATCAAAGTGGACGACGCCCCGGTTGTCGGCCCTGGCCGCGCCTTGGGTCATCAGCTGACGCATCGTCGGTTCGTTCTTAAGATAGAAATCGCGGATGTGCAGCACGCCATCGGCGCGGCTCTGGCCAAGCGCCACGCTCGCGTTCAGCACGCCGCCGTCCATTCGGGGGTAGAGATCGAGGAAGGACAACAATGATCCGCCGTCGCTGGTCGAAACCTCGATCTGCGGCCCACTGTTCTGGCTGCGCGTCAGCGCCGCCGCCAGCGGCTCACGCCCGAAACTGCCGGAAAGCGACAAGGCCCGCGGCCTGCCGCCCCGCCGCTCCAATTTCAGTTCGACATTCGACAGGATTTGCCTGCCGTAGCCGCTGACGATGGGCGATTTAAAATCGAGGTCCAAATCGTCGAACGAGAGCGAGGATTTGGCGCCGCCCGCCGCAAAGCGCTCGCCGCTCGGCGGCGCGGAATCAGCCTGCATCAAGAATTGCAGCACCGGACGGGCGTCGATATTGACGCCCCGAACGACGAGCTTCAGCGCATCGCCGCTGCGCGTGGCCTCGACGCGCGCGTCGTCGCCCGGAGACAGCCGCATCTGCGAGAGTTTCGCCGAGCGGAACGCGCCATCGCGCGTGAGTTCGACGACGCCGCTGGCCTGCGCCGCGCTCCCGTCGAGGGTAAATTGTTCGAGCGTCAATCCCTCGGGACGCTTCACCAGCCTGAACGTCGCCTTTCCGGCTGTCCCGGCGGGCTTCGTCAGGCCGGGCAACGGATTGTTGAGAGCCGCTTTCGTCAGATCGAGCTCGATCTGAGCGTCTGTGTCTTCGACCGGAACCGGCGTCTTGATAGCCACGTTGATCGGACCCGCGACGCCCGGCGCTCCGAACCCGGCTTTGGCGCGCGTCGCCTCGTCGAAGACGAGCGACACTTGCGCTTGCGCTGGTCCCCTTTCCCCAAACTGCCGCCGAATGTCGAGCGTCGCCGGCGCGCCAAAAAGACGCCCGGCGCCGGCGACATGCAAACCGCTGCGATCGGCAACGACTTTCAGAGCCGCGTTTTCCAGTCGCTCTTTGCCGATGAAACGCTCGATCGACAGATTGGACGTCTCGGCGTCGATGGCCACGGCCGTGCGCTCGCTGCGCGCGGCGGCGCCCAGCTCAAAATCGACTCGCAAACGGCCGTCGATTTGTCCGTCCTTCAGAACGCCGCTCTCCAGGGGAAGACTAGCGAATGGCGCAACGCTCTCGACGGCGAGAACATCCGCGACGGCTTCGACATTGCCTGAAAGACGCATGTCGAGAGCCGTCGGCGTCGGATTAACGTCGGTTTCGGGCGCGACGAAACTGCCCTCGCTGAGAACGAGACGATGCCCCGGCGCCGTCTCCATCGCTCCCGCCGAAGCGAGGAAGCGAGACGTGTGGCCCGTGATATGCGCTTGGCCTGCAACGCCGGTGAACGGCGGCAGCCCGGGAAGGAGGGCAAGAATCGTCGCGTCGGCGATTTCGAAATCGGCGCGGATCGCCGCATCGGGCGCCGCGCGCTCGAAGCGTATCGCCGTCAATGCGGCGTTGTCGAGATCTGCAGCCAGGGTCCCGCTCCGCACCACGCCGGCCGCCACATGCTCCAAGAACCAGGCGCGCGTCGCCGCCTCGACGTGCGACGGCCACAAACGCATGATGGCGCGCATCGGCGTCTCGGATAGGGTCAATCCATATTTCAGATGCGGGCCGTCCGCCCAATCCATCGACCCCGATGCGGCCAGTTTGATATCGGGGCCGGCAAGCTCAAGCTGATCGACAGTCACCTTGTTGGCGGCTTGCATGAATTTCGCGCGCAAGCGTCCCTGTTCGACAACGAGGTTCTGTTCGCCGCGCTTTTCGGGCGCGAAAACGCCGGGTTGCGCCAGCTCGGCGGCAATGGTCCAGGACGCTGCGTCCGGATTCGCATCGACGCCGGCGGCGCCGCTAGACGGCGGCGTCGCCGATCCCTTGAAAATCAGATCGGCGCCCCCCGCCTTGATCTCGACTGGCTCGGCCAGAAACCGGCGCGAATTGCCGTCCCAATGCACCGCGCCGAAAATATCGTCGATCATGACGGGTTCGTGATCGGGGGCGTCGAGACGGAAGAACCCCGACTTGGCGCCGAAATTGCCGCTGGCCTCCATGACGCGCCCATCGCCCGCCAAGGCGAAATGCACGCTGAGCGACATGGGCGCGTCGGTGTCGAATTTCAGATTACGGAATCCGCCGACGAGAGCGATCTCGTCGAGCGACAGGTCGCGCAATTGCACATCGAAAGTGCGGCGGTCCCCGGGCGCGCCCTTGGCGGTCGCGGTCGCTGTCCAGCGACGCGAAGCGCCTGTCGCGGCGAGGCTGAAATGCGTCGCGCCCAAACTCTTGTCGAGGCTCAGCGAGAGATCGTCGTAACTGAAGGTGCGATCGACGGTGCGATCGTCGATGACGAGACGCCCCCGCGCCACCCCGACCCTGTCGATGGCGCCGATCGGACTGTCGGGACTGGTGGCGAGATCGACCAGTCCACGCAAGGCGGCCGCCGCCTGTTGCAACAGCGCCGCGCGCGCGCCAAGTTTGCCGGCCGGGACGGCGTCCGCAGCGCCGCCGCGCGCCGGCGTGTGCGGGGCGACCTCGCCGCCCGACGCGCCGATCGCAGCGAGTGGAATGGCGATCGGCGGATCGGTTCCGGCCGATATGGCGATCACCCCATCGGCCATGACGGCAAGCCGCAGCTCGAGATCCAGGACCTCCAGGCGGCGCGGCCTCAGCCGGCCATACAGCAGCGACGGCAGATCGACCGATAATTCGGCGCGCGGAGCGGCGACGATGGTGCGCCCCCCCATCTTGACGGCCAGGCCGCCGACGGTGAGCGTCGGCCCATGATCGGTGTTGGCGATGGCGGCGGCGCCCAGATCGAAATCGTAACGAGGCCCGTAGAGTTCGCTAAGCGATTCGGCGATTGCCGGGGCCAGCCAATCAAAGCTGATCGGACCACGCGCCAGCGCCATAAAAAACGCTCCGACGCCGATTGCAACGCCGGCTACTCCCCACGCCGCCGCCACAGCCGCAAAGCGCAACGCTTTCCGGCCACGCCGACGCTCGGCGGCGCGAACCACATGGTTCGCGCCCTGGTTCAGGAAAACACTCGAACCCAAGGGCTCGCCGATGGACTCATCGCTGGTTCGATCGGTCAACCGCCCACATCCTTCGCTCTGACGATTTTGGCTTTGCTACGCCGGCTCACGCTGTGCGCCCATTTCGATGCGGCGCGGCGACGACAGTCAAGAGGCCCGCGCAGCGCCTTAAGATTCTTGCTTGATTGCATTAGATTCTTGCTTAATTTCATTTTCTTTAACCACAAACTGGCGCCCGCTTGGCTTGAACGTGCGCCAACTGGCGAATTTCCGGCAAAGCGCTTGCAAAACGCCGCCCCCGCCGCGTTGTGGAAATCTATTTTAGGGGCGGATGCGTCGAAAGGATGGCGCCGATGACTGACGATGCAAAAGTCCCGCTCTTGCAAGAAGGCGATTTAGCCCCCCAATTCGATCTTCCCGGCGCCGGCGGCGCGCGCATCGCCCTGGCCTTCTTCAAGGGAAAGAAGGTGGCGCTCTATTTCTATCCCAAGGACGACACGCCGGGCTGCACGGCGGAAGCCATCGCCTTCAACGGGCTGCGCGACAAATTCACGCACGCCGGAACGGCGATCGTCGGCATATCGCCGGACTCGCCGGCCAGCCACCATAAATTCTGCGATAAATACGCGCTAGCCCTGCCGCTCGCCGCCGACGAGCGCAAAGACACATTGCAAGCCTATGGCGTGTGGGCCGAAAAGAGCATGTACGGACGCACTTACATGGGCGTCGAGCGCACGACCTTCCTCATCGGCAAGGATGGGCGCATCGCCAGGATTTGGCGTAAGGTGAAAGTGCCCGGCCATGCCGAGGAGGTGCTGGCGGCGGCGAAGGCGCTGTGAGAGGGTTCTCCGAGCGCACGGACCGCGAGCCTTCAGGCTCGCATACGTCTGCTGACGCCATGTAGCGCGCCTAAAGGCGCGCGGTCCGGTTGGCGCCCTTTCGTCTGCTGAAGGCTGGGTTCAGCTTCAGCGTCTCCTCGACGTTGATTCCATTCGGTCCGAAAGTTCGCTACAATAATTTCAAATGACCCTTTTGACCTCCAATGACGAACTGGCCGCGGCCTGCGAGCGTCTTTCCCGTCACCCCTTCGTCGCCGTCGATACGGAATTTTTGCGCGAGACGACCTTCTGGCCGAAGGTCTGCGTCATTCAGCTCGCCTCGCCAGACGAAGCCTTCGCCATCGACGCCCTCGCCGAGGGGCTCGACCTTTCCCCCTTTTTCGCGCTGATGGCCGACGCGAGCGTGGTCAAGGTTTTCCACGCCGCCCGCCAGGACCTCGAGATCATTTGGCGGCTCGCCAAGCTCATCCCGGCGCCGCTGTTCGACACGCAGGTCGCCGCCATGGTCTGCGGCTTCGGCGATCAGGCTTCCTATCTCGAACTGGTCAGGGCCATCGTCAAGCAAAGTCTCGACAAATCCTCGCGTTTCACCGACTGGTCGCGCCGCCCGCTGTCGCCGGCGCAGATCGACTACGCCATCGCCGACGTGACGCACTTGCGCGATATCTACGCGCATTTGCGGGCGCGGCTGGAGAGTTCGAACCGCCTTCACTGGTTGGCGGACGAGATGAAAACCCTCACCTCGCCCGCGACTTACGAGCAGCATCCGGACAACGCCTGGGAGCGGTTGCGCCACCGCGCCCGCAAGCCGCGCGACCTCGCCGTGCTGATCGAGCTCGCCGCGTGGCGGGAGAGCGAGGCGCAAGCGCGCGATGTGCCGCGCAATCGCGTGCTCAAGGACGACATGCTGATCGAGATCGCGCTGGCCGCCCCGCGCGGTCACGAGGCGCTGGCGGGGCTGCGCGCCTTTCCCCGCAGTCTGGAGCGCTCGCGCTCGGCCACCGACATCGTCGCCGCCGTCGAGCGCGGCCTGGCGCGCGATCCGGATGGGCTGCCGCGCATTGCGCGCGAACGGCGAACCAACAACAGCGCCATTGTCGAACTCCTGAAGGTGCTGTTGCGGCACGTGGCGGAGGAGACCGGCGTAGCGGCCAAAATGATCGCCACGGTCGAAGACCTCGAGGCCATCGCGGCGAGCGACGACGCCAAGGCCCCGGCGCTCGCCGGCTGGCGGCGCGCCATCTTCGGCGAGCAAGCGCTCGAATTGAAACGCGGCAAGCTGGCTCTCGCCGTCGACAACGGCAAGGTCGTCACTCTCAACTGGCAGGAGACGGACGAGCCGCCGGCCGGCTGACGGCATCGCGTCATTTTCGAAATACCTTTCCAAAAAGGTATTTTTCCTTGCGTCGCAAAATTTATGGTTTCGCAATATTGCCATGCTGCAATGCTGACCGCCGCAAAGCGCGGCGGAACTCGTCCAAAACATGACGTGTTTCTTGCAATCCCGCCCCGATACGGCGGGTCCCCGCAACCATGCTCCTCCATAACGCTTGGAAGGGAATAGAATGATGCAAGCAGCAGAACGCATTGTCGCGGCAACGCTCGGCGGAATGCTGTGCGTTGCAGCAAGCGGCGGCCTCCGCGCCGCCGAGAACCCGCTGACGATGACGCCGCTGATGGCGGTCACTCTCGACGTTGGAACGAAGCACATCGTGAGCTATTTCCTCAGCGGCGACGGCTTCTGCATGCTGACCCTCATGGTCGCCGACCACGCCGGCGGCGCAGAGCGCGGGGCGGCGTCGCGTGTGCAAGCGTCGATCTCCGCCGGCAAGAGCGCGCGCTTCGACACAGCCGACGGCAAGTCGTTGCGCTTTGCCTGCAAACCCGGGGCGCAAGCGATGAGCGTCCTGGCGCTCGACCATCTCGCCGCTAATCCGGACCTCGAGTGATATGGAACCCGTTGATTTCAATATCGGCTTGGGCGCGAGTCCCTTCTCCGGCTCGCGGGAGAAGGTGTCGCGCGGAACGCGCGACGGATGAGGGCCCTCACTCGACTAAGGCTTCGCCGGGCCACCCTCTCTAAGCGAGCGGGAGAGGGAAGCGCGCGACCGATGGCCCCGTCACCCATCCCGCTCGATCGCCGCCTCAAGACCGATCAGCCGAGCTAGAGCTTTTAGCCTGCTCAGCAGGCGCTCGCTAGCAAGGTTCGCCAGCGCAGCGGGAAGCGTGAGCGCCAGTTTTCCTTTGCGCGCCAGCATCGGGGTCTTGGACAGCACGCCGGGCATGGAGGCCGACAATAGATAGGCGACGCGCATGGCGGCGCCGAGCACGCGCGCCCGATCCAACAGCCGCGCCGTCAGCAGGGCGCGCAGGGCGGGCGCGCCCTCGCCTTCCGGTCCTTCATGGCGGAAGACGACGGCGAGCGCCAGAAAAGCGCGGCCCGGATGATCGACGCCAACGAAGGCGGCGTGGGTGATGACGTTGATCGCTTGCCGCGCCCGATAATCGGGATGCGCGCGCCAACCGAGATCGGAGAGAAGACATGCGGCGTGCCGCAAGCGCTTCTCGTCGGCTGTTTCGTCGACGCTCGACGAGGCCATGAAGGCGTCGGTCCATAATATGAGATCGTCGCCATATCGAGGGGCCCGCGACAACAGACGATCGAGTTCGCGCGCCGCGCTGAGCAGCGGGTCGGCGGCGCGCTCGCTTTCGGCCAGCCGTTCGTAAAGCAGACCTTCGCGCACCCCGGCGGCCGAAATGACGATCTCCTTCGGCCGGGCCTTCTTGATGATTTCATCGAGCACGATGGCGCCATAGGCGAGCAGCGGCCGCCGCGCCGCGGAAACGGCGGCGATGTCGGCCAACGCGTCGCTGTCGACGCGTTCGACGAGACCGGCGAATTCCGCCGCGTCGCGCGTGGGAATGCGATAATTGTGCATCACGCCGAGCGGATAATGGCGCTGCCGCATGTGCAGCCGCGCCAGCGAGCGCCATGTGCCGCCCACCGCATAGAAGGCTCGCCCGCGCAGATGCGAGAGCGGCTCGACGTCAGCGATGGCTTTGCGCGCGATGTCAATGGCCCGGCGCGGCGTGCGGCTGGACGCGTCCATCAGCGCGAGGCCGCCGAGCGGCAAGGTCGCGCCCATTCCAAGATGCTCGCCGGCGACGTCGATGAGCTCGAGCGAGCCGCCGCCGAGATCGCCGACCACCCCGTCCGGCGCATGAATGGCGGAAACCACTCCGAGCGCCGAAAGTTGGGCCTCCCGCCCGCCCGAGAGCAGCGAAATTTCGCGTCCGATCGCCTGTTTCGCGGCGGCAAGAAATGATGCGCCATTGGCGGCGTCGCGGGCCGCCGCCGTGGCGATGACCTCGATATTGCCGATCTCCATGATCTCACAGAGAACCCTGAACCGACAGAGCGCCTTCAGCGCCTTCTGAACTCCCTCCTCCGGCAGCCTGCCGGTGGTGAGGACGCCGCGCCCAAGCGCGCACATCGCCTTTTCATTGAAGATGGGCGCCGGCGCTCGCGTCAGCGCCTCATAAGCGACGAGACGAACCGAGTTCGACCCAATGTCGACGATGGCGATCGGTCGGGGGGAATCCTTGCCGCGCGCCAAGGCGGCGCCCTCCCTTGGCGGCTCAGCGGTCGCCGCCGCGCTTGAAGAGAGAGCGAGGACGCCATTCTTTGAGAGACTTGCCACGGCCAGACAAACTCGGATTGGTCATGAAGTATTTGTGGGCGTTGAACGGTTCTTCGCCCGCGGGGGCAGTTATGCGCAACGACGAGCCGTCCGGCAAGAGCCGATAACTCTGTTCATTGTCGATGAGATTGGCCAGCATGATCTGATCGAGAATCTGCTGATGAACGGTCGGATTGGCGATCGGCAACAGGACTTCGACGCGCCGGTCGAGATTGCGCGGCATGAGGTCGGCGGAGGAGACGTAAACATGGGCGCGGGGGTGGGGCAGCGCATGGCCGCCGCCGAAGGCGTAGATGCGCGAATGCTCCAGAAAACGCCCGACGATCGACTTCACCCGGATATTGTCGGAAAGTCCGGGCACGCCCGGGCGCAGGCAGCAAATTCCGCGCACCACGAATTCGATCGAGACGCCCGCTTGCGAGGCCTTGTAGAGAGCGTCGATGATCTCCGGATCGACCAGCGCGTTGCACTTGCCCCAAATGGCCGCCGGCTTGCCGGCCTGGGCGAAAGCGATCTCCTGCTCGATATGTTCGAGCAGCCTGGATTTGAGCGAGATCGGCGACACCGCCATGCGCTCCAGCCCCGCCGGCTCGGCATAGCCGGTGATGAAATTGAAGATGCGGGAAATGTCGCGGCCGATCGCCGCGTCGGCCGTGAACACCGAAATGTCGGTGTAGGCGCGCGCCGTCACCGAATGATAGTTGCCGGTGCCGACATGGCAGTAGGTGACCAGGCCGGCGCCTTCCCGGCGCACGACCATCGACAATTTGGCGTGCGTCTTCAACTCGATGAACCCGAACACCACCTGCGCGCCAGCGCGCTCGAGATCACGCGCCCAGCGGATGTTGGCCTCCTCGTCGAAACGCGCTTTCAGCTCGACGAGCGCCGTCACCGATTTTCCAGCCTCGGCGGCCTCCACCAGGGCGCGCACGATGGGACTGTTGGACGAGGTGCGATAAAGCGTCTGCTTGATGGCGACGACGTTTTCATCGCGCGCCGCCTGCTGCAGGAATTGCACCACCACGTCGAACGACTCGTACGGATGATGAACCGCCAGATCCTTCTGCTTGATGGCGAGGAAGCAATCGCCGCCATTGTCGCGCACGCGCTCGGGAAAGCGCGGATTATAGGGTTTGAACTTGAGATCGGGGCGATCCAAGGCGACCAGCTCGGATAGATCGTTGAGCGCCAGCATGCCGTCGAGCACGAACACTTCGTCGTCGGCGACATCGAACTCCTCCGCCACCAGAGCGCGCAGCGTGTCCGGCATGCCGGAGGCGACCTCGAGGCGGATCACCGAACCGCGCCGCCGGCGTTTGAGCGCGGTCTCAAATAGCCGCACCAGATCTTCGGCCTCTTCCTCGACTTCAAGATCGCTGTCGCGAATGACGCGGAACAACCCCTGCCCGCGCACCACATAACCGGGGAACAGCCTCTGCGCGTTGATGGCGATCAAGGTCTCGAGCAACATGAAGCGCTCGCGTCCCTGTCCGGGGCCGGCGCCGGGCGTGACCGCCAGCTTGACGAAACGCTCGATCTTCTGCGGCAGGCGCACGAGCGCCAGCAATGTCTTGCGATCGCCCTGGCGCACGAGCTCGAGCGCGAGCGTGAAGCCGAGATTGGGGATGAACGGAAACGGATGCGCCGGATCGACCGCCAAAGGGGTCAGCACCGGAAAGACGCGCAACATGAAATGCTCGTCGAGCCACTCGCGTTCGGTCTTCGAAAGGTCGCCCGGTTCGACGATGACGATGCCAGCGTCTTCTATCTCCCGCCGCAGCTCACGCCAGCGCCGCAGCTGCGCGCTGGTCAACAAGGAGGCGCGCTCGTTGATCTTCACGAGCTGCTCGGCAGGCGTGAGGCCGTCCTGCGACAAAGCGGTGAGGCCGGAGCGCACCTGCCCGCGCAGGCCGGCGACGCGCACCATGAAGAATTCGTCGAGATTATTGGCCGAAATCGACAGGAACCGCAGTTGCTCGAGCAAGGGATGATTGCGGTTGGAGGCTTCCTCCAACACGCGGCGATTGAACTCGAGCCATGACAATTCGCGGTTAATGAAGCGCTGCGGCGACGCAGCGAGCTCGTCGGGGCGCGCCAAAATATCGCCCGGCCGGTCCATCAGGGGAACGTCGGCGCCGGTGCGTTCGGCCTCGAGATTGTCCTGGATGTGCCGCGTCACGCGCAATTCTCCACGTCAGCAGACGGAGGACAGACGACAAAGGACGGATGCGCCTTCTGTCCTCTGTCGTCCGTCCTCTGTCGTCTGACTGCGATCATGCCATAATTATCGCCTTTATGGCGGATGAATTTTCTGGGTTTTGCTCAACAACGTTGAAACTTTTCTAAGACTTCGCCGGCGAGAACGCGGGTAACGCCCCGTCCCCGCGCCAACGCCTCACGATCGAGCAGGCGCACGAACGCCCGGGCGGCGTCCAGCGACCGCTCGAGACGCAGCGCCACATAATCGATCAAAGGCGTATCGACGACGAGCTGACGGTCGCGAAACAATTTTTCCAGCACGGCCCGCATCAGATCATCGTCCGGAGCGCCGATCTCGACGATGGGCGCCCGACGCAGCCGGGACAAGAGATCGGGCAACGTCACGTCGCTTTGCGACGGCGGACGGCGCGCGCTCATCAGCAGCGAGGCGCCGCTCTCCGATGCGAAATTGAGAAAATGAAACAGCGCCGTTTCGTCTCGCGCCGCATCGACGCCATCGAGCAGCAGCGCTTTCGGCGCCGACTTTGAAAGTTCAGGGAGAGTCGGGATATTTTCGGGCCGCGCGACAAGAGCGTTGGCGCGACCGGCCCAGATGGCGCACAGATGGCTCTTGCCGGCGCCCGGCGGGCCGAGCAACAACAGGCTAAGGTCAGGCCAGTCCGGCCATCGGCCGACCATCTCGAACGCCGCCCGGTTCGACGGCGAAACCAAAAAGTCGTCAGGCCCGTAACGCGGCTCAGTGGGCAACTCCAACGGCAGTTGCGCGGCGGCCGAGCGCCGCGGCGCGTCGTCGAAGTCGGGCATGGCGCTCACGATTGGCGCCGCGGCGCCTGCGACGGCCCGAGATAGAGCGGACTCTGACGGTAGCGGCGAACCAGAAAACGCGACACGACGCCAAGCGTGGACGCCACCGGTACGGCGACGATGAGGCCGGTGAATCCGAACAAGGCGCCAAAGGCGAGCAGCGCAAACATCAGCCACACCGGATGCAAGCCCACCGACGCGCCGACCAGACGCGGCGACAGCACGTTGCCGTCGAGGAACAAGCCGGCGCTCACCACGCCGATCGCCGTCGCCGGCAGCCGCCAATCGGGCCAGCCCTGCACGATCGCCACGATGATCGAGAAAACGAGGGCGGTGAGCGAGCCCACATAGGGGATGAAACTCAATACGCCCGCCGCCACGCCGATGAGAAAGCCGAAATTCAACCCGATCAGCGACAGGCCCACAGCATACCACAATCCGAGGAACAGACAGACCAAGGACTGTCCGCGCAAGAAACCGGCAAGAGCTTTGTCGATGTCGCGCACGAGGTCATGGACGTCGTCGCGATGACGCGGCGGAATCAGGGCGTCGAGCGACGCGACCATGGCGTCCCAGTCGAGGAGAATGTAAAATGCGACGACCGGGGTGATGACCAGCAACGACACCAGATTGACCAAAGCCGCGCCGCCCGAGACCAGCGACTTGAGAAAGGAGCCGGCCCAAACGGCGCCTTCTGCGGCGAAATCGCCGAGATGTCTTTGCGCATCGGCCGGCGTATTGCTCGTCGCGAGGCCGAGCTTGCGAAGCACGCCGTTGGCGAAATCGCTGGTCAACTTCTCGCTGAGCCGCGCCACCAGCTCTTGCAGCGTCGTGAGATAACCCGGCAGCGAGTCGATGAAGCCGGCGAGCTGGCGCGACAGCGCCGGCGCGATCAAAACGAGAACCGCCGTCATCAAGACGACGAAAGCCACCAGGATCAGCAGCGTGGCGCCCAGTCTGCTCAGCCCCGCCGCCTGCAGCCGGTCCGCCACCGGATCGAGCAGATAGCCGAGCACGATGCCGGCGACGAAGGGCGTCAGAACGGAACTCAGCAAATAGAGGATCGCCGCGAACAGGCCGAGGCCCACAACCCAGAGGGCGATCTGACGTTCGAGCGTCAACACCGGCCCTTGGGCGCCGGTCGTTCGGCCGCGCGCCGCCTCGAGATCACGGTCCGACATGTCACGGTCCCATATGCTCGACCCAGCGCCACAGATAGACGCTGGCGGAAGCAACGGTCAATGCCGCGACGATCAGCGCGAAGATTTGCACAAACACCGCGACATTCAGGCCGAACGCCTCGCCGCCAAGCACGCCGGCGGCCAGGACGAGCTGCGACGCCGTCGTCGCCTTGGACACGTATAGCGGCTTGACCTTCATGGGGCGCCCGAGCAGCCAAGCAATCACCACTCCGCCGACAATCATCACGTCGCGCGAGACGACCAGAATGGCGAGCCACGCCGGGATGACGCCCACCGCCGCCGTGGTCACGTAAACGGAGACGAGGAGGACCTTGTCCGCGAGCGGATCGAGCATCGCCCCGAGCTCGGAACGCAAATAGAAAGTCTTGGCCAGCCAGCCGTCCAGCGCGTCGGAAGCGCCGGCGATGACGAAGACAAGGAACGCCGAGAGCCACTTGCCGGCCAGGATCATGTCGATCGCCACGGGCGTCAGCAGCAGACGGCCGATGCTGATGAAATTGGGCAGGAAACGAAAAAAGGGGAAACACATGGCTTCCTATTTACGTTGGCGCGGCCTTGGCGCTAGCCCGCGCGGCGCTCGAATGCCTCCTACTTCGCCATACATTCCTTAATGTCGCTTTCCGTCTTCATGCGCTTGAACGTGTCGGCGCAGAACGTTTCAAGGCTCGGTCGAAGCTTGGGGTCGCCGGAGTTGGCGCGCAGGCTCATCGCGCCCTCGAGCAGTTCTCTTTGCGCGGCATGGACCTTGGCCGGGGTCAATTGCACGGAACATGCCTCATAACGCGTCAGCAAAGCGTCGCATTCCGGGATGCCGGTCGGATCGACCGCGAAAGCCGGAGTTGCGATGGAGACGGCGAACAAGAGCCCCAAGCGAAGTTTCACGAGCCGCATGTCCTCGATTGGTCAGCGCCATCGCGCCGGCGCAGCGCTGAAGCGCGACGGGTCGGGATATAGCGAGGTTTCGCCGAAAATGAAACGGGCGGCAGGCGCTTCTCATGTCCTGCCGCCCCTTCTCCGGCGCTGTTTGTCTCGCGAACGCCGAAACTTTCCACGCGCGACCGCGATCACAGGCCGGCGAGATAATTGGTCGGGTCCACCGGCGTCGACCCCTTGCGCAGCTCGAAGTGCAGCTGCGGCGAACCGACATTGCCGGTTTGTCCCGACCTGGCGATCGTCTGACCGCGCTTGACCTGGTCGCCGCGCCTCACATCGAGCTCGCCGTTGTGGGCGTAGGCGGTGACGAAGCCGTTCGGGTGGCGGATGAGCACCAGATTGCCGTAACCTCTGAGCTCGTTGCCGGCATAGGCCACCACGCCGCCTTCGGCCGCCTTGACCTGCGTGCCCTCGGGAACCGCGATGTTGATGCCGTCGTTGCCGCCAGAGTTAAAACCCTGAATGATGCGGCCGCGGGCCGGCCAGCGGAATTCGGGATGGGCGGCGTCGGCGGGCTTTGCGTCCGGTTCGCGCGCTCCCGGCGTCTTGAGGGAGGATTTCTCGACCAGCGCCGCCGCGCCTTGCGCATCGCCGGCGCGCGCTGCTTTGGCCTGACCCTCCGCCTTCGCGGTTGTGGCCTCCCGCGCCTGCGGCGTTGGTTCGAACTTGGTCTCGGAGCGCGACTCGGCCGCGGCGCGAGCAGGCTTTGCCGGCGCCATGGTCTTGTCGCGGCCTTTGCCGGCACGTGGCGCCAGCTTGCGGGCTAGCGGGGAAGCCGGCGCGGCCGAAGCGCGATAGACCGGAATCACCAGGCGCGCGCCGGGCCGAACTTGCGCGGCGCTCGTCAGCCCATTGACGCGCAACAGCGCCTCCGCCGGCACGCCATAACGCATGGCGATCATTTCGGCGGTCTCGCCTTGCGCCGCAACGATGGGCGTGCCGCCCTCGGCGCTCCAGTGAGCGTATGATCCAGCCCGGCCGGCGCGCAGCGCGGACTGCCCAGCGGACATGCTCCGCGGCGGCGGCGCGTTGGCGCTCGAGGCGTCGGTCGCCGGCGGCAGCGGACTCGATTGAATGGCGCGTGACTGGACGGAGCGCGGCTCAAGGATAGCGCCGGTCGGAGCGCGATCGACGCCGCGCGGCGAACCGCCAAATGGATCGGCGAAAGGGTCGGACAGGCGCGTTGCGTCGGAACAACCTGCGACCCATGCGGCGATCCCGGCCGCAAACACGAGCCGCAATGCGGCTCGCGAGAGGAAAACTCGACGCTTTACTGCCATGGCGCGACCCACTCGAACGCTACATCAACACTGTAACACTGTCATTTAATCTCTAGCGAGTTAAGAGAGCGTTTAAGATGAATAGGAGTTCGTCGCGAAAACGACATTTTGAGGCAATGCGGCGCCGCGTCTGCAGCGTCTATTCACAACGCCAGCGCCGCGCCGTCGAGCGCCGCGCCTTGCCAGCATGGCCCGAGATCGGTCGCATGGAACGCGCCTTGCCCATCGCGCTCAAGCCGCAAGAGACGCTCGGCGGGCCTGCCCCCCTCCCCGCTCGCCTCGCGGCGGCCGAAGATCATGACGCCGCCGGGAGCCAGGAGATCTTGAACCGGCTGCGGCGCGCGCTCGACCGACATATGCAGAATGGCGCGATCGAACGGCCCAAGCGCGGGCGAAACAGCAAGACCATCGGCGAACAGCACGCGGACGTTGGCGATGGCGAGCGCGGCCAGCCGTTTGGCGGCCTCGATGGCCAGCGTTTCGAAGCGCTCGATGGAGACGACCTTGGCGGCGAGCCGCGCCAGCACCGCCGCGCTGAAACCCGAGCCCGTCCCCACCTCCAGCACGCGATGGTGCGGTTCGACGGCGAGCGCCTCGAGACGCCGCGCCAGAACCGCGGGCGCCTCCATGGTCTGCCCGCAGCCGATCGGCAACGCCATGTTGCGCGCCGCGAGGTCCTGGAAGCGATGCGGGACAAAGAGTTCGCGCGACGCCGTTTCGATCGCCCGCATGACCCCGACGTCGCGCACCCCGGCGCGGCGCAACTGCAACAGCAGCGCCGCGCGCGCCTCGATCGTATAGGTTGGGCTTGGCGAACTCTCCATTGCCGGCCTATTCGAAAGCGGCGGCGAGCCGCGTCAGGGTCGGCCGATCGGTGAAATCGACGCGCAGCGGCGTCACCGAAATCTTGTTCTGCTCCAGGGCCTCGAGGTCGGTGCCGTGCCCGGCGGTGAAATTGCCACGTTGGAACGAGATCCAATAATAGGGAATCCCGCGCCCGTCCTTGCGCGCGTCGATGTGCATGAGGTCGTTGCTGCGCCGCCCCTGCACGGTGAGAGCCACGCCCCTCACCTCGCCGGGCGGGCAATCGGGGAAGTTGACGTTCATCAGCACATTGGGCGGAATGCCCGCCTCGACCAGTTTCTTCACCGTCGCCGCCGCGTGGGTCTCGGCGCAGCTCCAATGGATTTTGGCGCGGCCGACAAAGAAGTCGTAGACCTGCGACAAGGCGATCGACGGGATGCCCAGAATCGCGCCTTCCATGGCGCCGGCGATGGTGCCGGAATAGCTCACGTCCTCGGCGACGTTCTGGCCGCTGTTGACGCCCGACAGCACCAGATCGGGCGGACGATCGGCGAGAATCTTGCGCACCCCCATGATGACGCAGTCGGTCGGCGTGCCCTTCAAGGCGTAATGACGCGGCGAAATCTCGCGCAGGCGCAGCGGATCGTTGAGCGACAGCGAATGCGAAACGCCCGATTGCTCGCTCTCCGGCGCGATGACGAAAACATCGTCGCTGAGCGTCCTGGCGATGCGCTCGGCGAGAGCGAGGCCGGGAGCGTGAACGCCGTCGTCATTGGTGATGAGAATGCGCATGTGGCCGCTTTATGCACCTTTTTCCCGCCGCTTTCGATAGGGCGCACCCTGTCGAAAGCTCTCGGAACGTGGGGCGCGGCGCCGGCCGCCTCCTCTCCCCGCTTGCGGGGAGAGGTAAGGTGAGGGGCCTGGGGGATTTGCGACGAGGGCGCCATATGCGGCTTGCGAGACCCATTCGAGCGATGGGGAAATGACGCGCGATGCCCTGCACACGTCATTTCTCGAAGCGAGAGGCCATCGCGCCATCCGATTCGCCAATGCGGCCGCGCTTCGGGGCGATGGTTGAGGCCGTGGGAACTCACCCGAGCCCCTCACCTCACCTCTCCCCGCGAGCGGGGAGAGGAGGCGTTAGGCGCCGCGCCTCTTGCTCTTCCCAGAGCGCGGATGTGTAGTCTCGGCAGTAGCGGGCGAAGTCGTCGATGTCGTCTTGGGCGCTGTCAGAGATGAGTAAGAAGCGGAGAAGGCGCGGTTGTGAGGAGAAATTGCGACTGGTGGTTTGCAATCGCACTTCGTATGGTTACTTCCATTTCCGTGCTAGCTTAACAAATTCGCAGTAAGTTATAGAGCAGTAGTGTTCTTTTTGTAAGATAATTATAAAATTTTCTAGCTTATTGAAATATTCTATTACTATGTTTACAAAAAAGTTGCGGCACATTTGTTCATCTAGAATTTTTTCGCATATTCCGCATGCCATAAGTTCTAGTATGTTCAAATATGCTCTTATGCTTTCGTATTCTTTTGGTGACGCCGATTTAAAATTTTCTTTGTCTGCGGCGTTTTCAAAGGCGGTGACGCCGGCTGCAAAATTATTCCAAAGTTCCAGCATTACGCTATCGGTTTCTGTCCTTATGAAAAAGTCGAGCGTTGCACGTTTGCGCGCCAGATCACGCTGAGTGCGGATGGCGCCATATGCAACTAACGCCGATATCGCAATAACAATAGGCGAAAGGCCCGGTCCATAGCTCTTAAGCCCATCAAGAATTTGTATCATTTGGAAATATCCCGAGTCGATTGGACGTGTCGCTCGAAGCGCCGAAGCAACTGAACGCCTCGAAAACTACTCCCTTCCGCGTGGCGGGCCAATCGGAACTTGCGCCGATATGGCGCCGCCCCCACACGGGCCGTGTGGGGGCTGCCTTCCCGCTTCCATCCGTCGGCCCAACGGCCCATATTCGGCCCATGGCCAAGCCCCGAACAAGACCATGCGTCCCGCCCGCGCCAAAGCCTCCAAGCCCGAGGTCGCGCCGCTGGCGCCGCATTGCGCGGCTTTGCTCGATCCGGCGTTGATCGAGCGAGCTTTAAGCTCGCGCCGCCGCAAGCGGTCGCGAAACGCGATCCGCCGCCCAACTTTGGCCGAACGCGCTGCTATGATATGGCGTCATCAGTGAAAGGCGCCGCGCGCCGCCGACGCCAACCGCCGCTTCCGCAACAGACGATTCGCCATGATCTCGCGCCTGACCTTCGCTTCGCCGCTGCTCGTTCTTCTTTTCGCCGGCGCGCCGCTCTCAGTCTGCGCGCAAGACGCAGCGCTCGCGTCGCGCGTTCGGCGGCTCGAGCAGGATCTCGGCCGCGCCGGACAGCGCCTCGACATGGCGCAGCTCTATAACCGTCCGCCCGTTGACCTCGACGATGAAGGCGCCGGCCCCGGCCGCGACCCCTCCTCTCCCTCGGTGCGGCTCGACAAGCTCGAAAGCCAGATGCGTTCGCTCAACGGGCGGATCGAGGAACTCCAGCACGACATCAGCCGCCTGGACGAGCAGCTGCGCGCGTCGCGGGACGTCTCGCTTGCGCCGGAGCGCGGCGGCGCGACGCTTCCGCCCAGCAGCGCCGCGTCGACTTTGACGGCGCCGGCGACCCGGCCAGGCGCGAGCCTGGGGCGCGGCGACGCCTTCGACCCCAGCCGCGACCCCAGCGCAGCCGGCGCACCGCGTCCGTTGGGCGCGACCGCGCCGAGCGCCCCGCTCGCCAATCCTCAGAGGCAGCCGGGCGTCGCGGGCTCCTCCGGGGCGCCTGCCGCCGCGCCGTTGCGCGAATCCGGCGCGCCGCTCGATCTGACTCACGGGCGTCCGGGACAAGACCCGTTTGCGCCGGCGCCCGCCCCGGCTGCCCCGACGCCCGCCCCCGCGCCAGGTCCGGCGGCCGCGCTCGGCGGGGCGCCGGCCGCCGCGCCGCCGCCGCCAACCAACGAATTCGATGCCGCCGTCGCCTCGTTGCGACAGCGGCAATATGAGGCCGCCGAAAAGGGCTTTTCCGGCTTCCTCGCCAAAAACCCCGCCAGCCGGCTCGTCCCGCAAGCGACGTTCAATCTCGGCGAGAGCTTTTTCCTGCGCGGGCGCCATCGCGAGGCGGCGGAAAAATACCTCGAGATCTCCACCAAATACGCCTCCTCGGCGCAGGCGCCGGAGGCGATGCTGCGACTCGGTCAGTCGCTGAAGGCCATCGGCGCCAAGGAACAGGCCTGCGCCTCCTTCAGCGAGATCCCGATCAAATATCCAAACGCTTCCGCGCTGATAAAAGACGCGGCGCAGCGCGAGGCCAAAAAAGACGAATGCTGAGGGGTTTTCCTTGACGCTGGCCTGGCTATCCTGACGATATGGACATCGAGCGACGCGTCGCAACAAACGCCTCTGCGAGTGAGGCGAAATCTAAGATGATCAATTCGGCTGGGCGCGAATCCTTCTCCCGCTTGCGGGAGAAGGTGGCGCGCGAATGCGCGACGGATGAGGGCGACGCCGCCGCGCAAACCCATCGGCCCTCACCCGACCCGGCTTCGCCGGGCCACCCTCTCCCGCTTTGCGGGAGAGGGATGAACGCCCTCGATTGCGAAGCGCTGCTGGCGCCGCTGGCCAAGGCCCGAGCGCTGCTGCTGGCTGTTTCGGGCGGGCCGGATTCCGTCGCGCTCATGCTGCTGGCGGCGCGATGGTCGGGACGCAGCCGTCGCGCAATCGCCGTGGCGACGGTCGATCACGGGTTGCGGCCGGGCTCCGGCGACGAGGCGCGACGCGTCGGGGAATGGGCGACGGCGCTCGGCTTCACCCATCATCTGCTGACCTTTGCAGGCGACAAGCCTGTGACCCGCATCCAGGAACGCGCCCGCGCGGCGCGCTACGCGCTGCTGACGCAATGCGCGCTCGAGATCGGCGCCGAGGCGATCGTAACGGCGCATCACGCCGACGATCAGGCGGAAACCATCCTGTTTCGGCTGACGCGCGGCAGCGGCGTCGCCGGTCTTGCCGGCATGGCGGCGAGCTCGAAGCTGGGCGAACGCCTATTGTTGCGCCCCCTGCTGGGCTTACGCAAACAACAGCTCGAAGCGTATTGCATTGCGGCGGGACATCCCTTCCTGCGCGACCCTTCCAACGAAAACCCCGCCTTCGCCCGCACGCGGTTGCGCAAATTGCGAGGTCTTCTGGAGACGCAAGGCCTCGACGCGGCGGCCCTGGCCCGGCTTGGCGAACGCGCCGCCCGCGCCGAGCTTGCCCTCGCCTGGAGCGCGGCGAGCATCGCCGACGCCCTGCCGGCCTTGCGCGCCCTCGACGAATTCAGCGTCGCCGCGCGCGCCCTGCGCGAGATGCCGCGCGATATTTTGCAGCGCATCCTCGCCGCCGAGATCGCCCGCCTGTCCGGCGCGTCGCCGCGGCTCGAACGGCTGGAACGCGCCGCAGCTAAGCTTGCCGAGGCGCTCGCCGCAGGAACCAACGCCAAACTTACGATCGGCGGAACTGCGGTCGCGGTGAGCAAGGATGCGTTGACCATGCGGCGCGAGACGCCGCGCCGCAACACGACCGCTTAAAGCTCGCGTCAGAAGTTTTATTGCGTGGCGTTTTCTGGTGACATTTTCGCGGCGCGCGCCAACCTCGCCGCGCTCGAAAACGGCCGAGAACCAGCAAAAAACCACGATTTTTCAAAGACGGCCGAGCGAATGGGCCGGCCAGGCCGCGCAAAGCGCACTTGGCAACCAGCGCAGCGAGGCATAGATTACAAGAAAATGGAACTCTTCCAGGGATGGTCCCGCAGCAGAGAGTTTCCTGACGTAGGCGCCACATGAACGCAAACTTCCGGAACATCGCCTTGTGGGCCATCATCGGCTTGCTGGTGGTGGCGCTGGTGATGCTGTTTCAACAGCCGGGCCAGCGCACCCAGATCCGGGACATCACGTTCAGCGAGCTGCTCACGCAGATCGACCAGGGCCGCATTCATGACGTGACCATCGCCGGCAATGAAATCAGCGGCCACTTCTCCGACAACCGGCCGTTCTCGACCTATACGCCGAATGATCCGACGCTGGTGCAAAAGCTCACCAGCAAGAACGTCGCGATCAGCGCGCGTCCGCCGAACGACGGCAATTCCTGGCTGATGACCCTGCTCCTCAACGGCTTGCCGCTGATCGCCTTTCTGGGCGTGTGGATCTTCTTGTCCCGCCAGATGCAAGGCGGCGCCGGCAGAGCCATGGGGTTCGGCAAGTCCAAGGCGAAACTGCTCACGGAGACGCAAGGGCGCGTCACCTTCGAGGATGTCGCGGGCGTCGACGAAGCGAAGGAAGACCTTCAGGAAATCGTCGAGTTCCTGCGCGATCCGCAGAAGTACCAGCGCTTAGGGGGCCGCATCCCGCGCGGCGTGCTGCTCGTCGGCCCGCCCGGCACCGGCAAGACCTTGCTGGCGCGCGCCATCGCCGGCGAGGCCAATGTGCCGTTCTTCAGCATATCGGGCTCCGATTTCGTCGAAATGTTCGTCGGCGTCGGCGCTTCGCGCGTGCGCGACATGTTCGAGCAGGCGAAGAAGAACGCGCCGTGCATTATCTTCGTCGACGAAATCGACGCCGTCGGCCGTCATCGCGGCGCCGGCCTTGGCGGCGGCAATGACGAGCGCGAGCAAACGCTGAACCAGCTGCTGGTCGAGATGGACGGTTTTGAGGCCAATGAGGGCATCATCCTCATCGCGGCGACCAACCGCCCCGACGTGCTCGACCCAGCGCTGATGCGGCCCGGCCGCTTCGATCGGCAGATCCAGGTGCCGCTCCCCGATTTCATCGGTCGCGAGAAAATCTTGAAGGTGCACGCCCGCAAGGTGCCGCTGGCGCCGGACGTCGATCTCAAGGTGGCGGCGCGCGGCACGCCGGGCTTTTCCGGCGCCGATTTGATGAATCTCGTCAACGAGGCCGCCTTGCTGGCGGCGCGACGTAGCAAGCGGATCGTCACGCGAGCCGAGTTCGAAGATGCGCGCGACAAGATCATGATGGGCGCGGAACGCCGCACGTTGGTGATGACCGAAGAAGAAAAGCGGCTGACCGCCTATCACGAGGGCGGACACGCGCTGGTGCAACTCAACATGCCGGGCTCCATTCCCATCCACAAGGCGACGATCATCCCGCGCGGACGCGCGCTGGGCATGGTGCAGGGACTGCCTGAACGCGACCAGATCTCCCAGACCTACGAGCAATTGGTGGCGATGCTGGCGCTCGCCATGGGCGGCCGCGTCGCGGAAGAGCTCGTCTTCGGCCACGACAAGGTGACGTCGGGCGCGGCGAGCGACATCCAGCAATCCACGCGCATCGCGCGGGCGATGGTCACCCAGCTCGGCTTCTCCGATAAGCTCGGCACCGTGGCTTACGGGGAGAACCAGCAGGAAGTGTTCCTCGGCTATTCGATGGGCCGTCAGCAGACCTTGTCAGAGGCGACGCAACAGTTGATCGACGCGGAAGTGCGCCGCCTCGTTCAGGAAGGCTACGCCGCCGCCAGGCGCATCCTGACCGAGAAGCGGGGCGATCTCGACATCTTGGCCAACGGCTTGCTCGAATACGAAACGCTGACCGGCGAGGAGCTGATCGGCCTGTTGCAAGGCAAGACCCCGGTGCGCGAGGAGGCGCCGCTCCCGTCGCAACCGCCGCGGGCGTCGCCGGTGCCCTCGACGGGCCGCAGCCGGCCCACGCACGACGCGGGCGGGCTCGAGCCGCACCCAGTGTGAGCGCAAGCTTCTCGAAACGACAAAGCCCGGCGCAACGCCGGGCTTTTTTTTGCGGACGGCGCTGAACCGCTCCAATCTCGGTTTGACGCCAGCGGCCCTGGGAATTGACGCCGTCATTACGAGGAGCGTCAGCTCCGAAGCAATCCAGCCCTCGGGGCAAGCCCGAGGGTCGCCTCGCTGCCCTGGCTCGCTTCGCTCGCAATGACAGCGATGCGTTCCGCGCTGCTCATGGAGTCATATTTAAAGGCCGCTGGTCTGATGAGCGCTGCGCTCGACGGAATGTAAATTCCTTGCCAATATGACCAAATAGGCGGCTTTGGGGAGCTCTTGTCCTTGACGGCGTTCGAACGCATTCCTTTTTTCCAGGGTCTTGAGCCGCTCGAGGCCGAGAGCTTTGCCCGCCATTGCGCATGGAAGCGCGTTGACGAACGAGCGCTCGTTCTCGATTTCGATGACGTTTCGACCGACGTCTATTTCATCGTTTCCGGCGAGGTGCGGGTTCTCGTGCGCACGGCGGCCGGCCGCGAAATGATCCTCGGAGAACTCGGGGCAGGCTGTTTCTTCGGGGAAATGGCGGCGATTGACGGCATCAAGCGCTCGGCCAACGTCACGGCGCTGACAAACGCTGAATTGTGCATCGTGCCGGCCTCGATTTTTAAGAACATCGTCTTGTCAAAGCCCGCCATTTGCGAACGGCTGTTGCAGATTCTCACCCGCCGCATAAGAGAGTTGAACGGGCGTCTGTTCGAGCGCTCGGTTCTCGATTTGCGTCATCGTCTCTATGCCGAGCTCCTGCGTTTGGCCAAGCCGCGGAAGGGTTTTGTCGGGCAGTCCATCGTCTCGCCGCCGCCTCTCCAGCATGACCTCGCAGCGCGCATCGGCTGTCGCCGCGAGCAGGTCAGTCGCGAGATTCAATCGATGATCCACGCAGGCCTTGCCGAAAAGATACGCGGCGGGTTGGCGATCTTGCAACCTTCGCTGCTCGAAAAGCGCGTTTTGCATAACCTCGATCAAGCAGGCTGAGCCGGGCGTCAACGATCGGTTGGCGCAATTGGCGCGATCACGCCGGTCGCGCTTCTTTGGTCGCGCCGTGCGCCAGCGCACAAACACCTCCCTTGCAAGGAACTAGCGTAGCGAGACTCGCGGACGCCGCGCGCGCCGATTTTTGCTCCGAGCCATCGCCACAAAGGGGGGGCGCCGATGACGTCCGACCTGATTACCTTCACGCAGTGTGCCGCATTGTCCGACCTCGGCTCGGAGGAGCTCGTGCTGGGCGTGACCCCGTCCGCCCTGCATCGACTGCTTTACGCGAACTACGTGCTTCACCTTGAACAAGGCTGGGAGATCGTGCGCGACATGATCGTCGCCGATCTCCGTGCTTCACTGGAGTTCGGAGCGTTGCGGCGCGCCGCGGATTTGCTGATCGTGCTGCGCCGGTTGCTTGGCGAGCGGCTGAAGGCCAGCCGTCTGCAAGGAACGGCGAAAATCGTCTCGATTGCGTCTGTCCCCGGGGCCGCGGCGGGCGCCCGTTTTCGCGGGCGACGCACGGGGCGGATCGCGTCGGAGCTGGAGGGGGAGGAGACAATATCTTGCTTCTCTATTGCGCCCGATCCTCGCGCGCGTCTCGAGCGCCGCCGAGCTGACGGGGCGCCCCGAGACCTTCACCGGGTTAGACGGAGCGAAACTGTGCCTTATCGGCAACACTCGCGTAAATTGGCGTCTTTGGCGTCGGCCGCCGCCTTGCCTCTCCTCGGGAATCGGGGCAGCTTGCGCAGGATACTGCCAAGCTTGGCGCGACCGTCGCCCAATGCTGCGCCGCTTTTTCTTTTTCAGTTCGTCGCGAGGAACGAGGCAATGGTGTCGAAGCGCGCCCGAGCCGCACCTAAAACGTGCGCGGTCGCCGGCATGCTGTTGCTGCTGGCGGCGCCGGCGTTCGCCCAAGACCCGCGCGCCGAGCAAGCGCAATTGGCCGATGTCATTCGTGTTCATCCGACGGACTATGAAACGACCTATCGATACGTCCTCCTGTCGATCGAGCTCAAAGACTATGAGGCGGCGATCGGCGCGCTCGAACGGCTGCTGACGTTCAACCCTGCTCTATCGCGCGCCCAAAAGGAGCTCGGGTTCCTCTATGCGAGGCTCGGCGCCTATCAGACAGCCGCCGTACATCTGCGCGCGGCGTTGGCCGTCGGCGATCTCGATCCTGTTCAAACGGCCCAGATCGAAACTTATCTGCCCGATATCGACAAACAGACGTTGACGAGCCGTTGGTCGGGCCGGCTCCAAGTCGGGCTCCGGTCGCAGTCCAACGCCTCGTTCTTTCCCGCCAACGGATTGTTTCTCGTGGGCGGCGTCGGCGTGTTCGCGCCGCTGCAGCGCCGCGCCGACGTCAATGCATTTCAACTCGCCGAAATCGCCAACGATATTGATCTTGACCCGCAAGGCGTCAACCAGTTCGAAACGCGCGCCAAGGGTTACGCGACCGAGCAGTTCCACCTGGGCCAGTTCAGCGTCGGCCTGCTCAGCCTGTCCGCCGGCCCGCGCTTTGCCTTGGACTCCGAGCTTTGGCGGGGCGCGAGCATAAAACCGTATGCGACCGGTCTGACGTCGATGGTCGGGGGGATCAATTATCTCAATGCCGGCGGCGCCGGCGTCAGTTTGCGTTTGCCGTTCGGCTCTGAGGCCGCCATCGAGCCGGGCGTCGAGTGGCGTCATCTGGGGGTCAACTCGAGAGGTCTATTCTCGACGATCGCGACGCTCGCCACTGGAGAGGCCGTGACGGCGTCGGTTGCCGGCATTTTCACAGCGAGCGACGATGTGAAGCTCGAAACTCGGGCATTGTTCACCCGCGCCAACGCGGCTGTGGCGTCACAATCATTCGATCAAATCGATGGGCAGGCCCTGCTGCGCGTCGATGTCGATCCGCCGTTCGCATGGATCGGACGCAAGTGGACGATCGCGCCTTTCGCGCGGATCTTCCAGATATCTTTCGACGCGGCGAACCCGATGGTCGATCCCTGGCGGGCGCGTCGTGACGTCGCTTGGAGCGCGGGGGTGACCTTGGAGGCGCCGGTCACCGCCGCATTCGGTTTTTCAGGCGTCGTCGAATATTCGCGCAATGGCTCGAATCTGCCGAATTTCCGCACCAATAACGTGTCCGTGTTGTTCGGGCCGGTAGCACGGTTCTAAAGGGGGACGATATGACCCTTGCGGCAAAACGCCTGCTGTTGGCGGCCAGCCTCGCGGTGATCGCGTTCGGCGCCGAGGCGCAGAGCGTCGGCAATGTCGGGGCGGTCAACCAGACGGCGCGGGGAACGGCGCCGGGACAGTCGGCGCGCGCGCTGTCGATCGGCGCCGGCGTCGTCAATCGCGAACGCGTCGAGACGAGCGGCGCGGGCAATGCGCAGATCGTCTTCCTCGACAAATCGACGATGACGATCGGGCGCAACAGCGCGGTGACGATCGATCGCTTCGTTTATGACGCCAATGCGGGCGGGGGCGCGCAGAGCGTGTCACTCGCCAAGGGCGTGTTGCGTTTCGTCGGCGGAGAGGTCAGCCATGGCGCCGGCGCCAACGTGCGAACGCCGACCGCCTCGGTCGGCGTGCGCGGCGGGATTGGCCTGTTTGCCTTGGGCGGGCCACAGGGAACGCTGATCGTCAATCAATATGGCGTCTTGACGGTCGCCAACCAGAGCGGCTCGGTGACGCTCTCGCGCCCAGGGTTCGGCGTCTACGTTCCCTCGAGCAATGGGCCGATCTCGGAGCCGTTCCTCGTTCCCGCCGAAATGATCGCCTGGCTCAACGCACAGCTCGGCAGTGGGCCCGGGCAAGCCGGCGGCGCGACAGATCCGCCGACCAATTCCGAGGCTCAGCAGCGCCTCGGCGACAGCCAGCCGCCGAGCGACCTCGCGTCGCAAGCTGATACGCCTGGGCTCGACATGCTGAACCTGTTTTGGACAGGCAATGCGTTCGTGCAAAGCCGCGCCGGCGTCGTTCACCACCCTTTGCCGTCGTTTACGCCGCCATCGCCGCCGCCGCCGCCGCCGCCAGAGTCGCCGTCATGCCCCTGCGGCATGTGTGGGTGACCCCCATGAGACCTGCGATTGAGCCGCTCGATCGGAGGGATGAATGCGCAGGCGACGACAAATTTATCTTGTCGCTTTGACAGTGGCGGCGATGGCGATCTTCCCGTTCGGATTGCTGCAACCGCGGCTGCTCGACGATCTGCGCAATTTTGTGTTCGATTCCTTTCAGCGCATCGCCCCAAGACGATACGATCGCGAAGCGCCGGTGCGGATTATCGGCATCGACGAGGAAAGCTTGGCGGTCTTCGGCCAATGGCCGTGGCCGCGAACGCGCTTGGCTGAATTGACGGAGAAGCTCGCGGCGTTAAACGCCGCCGCGATCGCCTTCGATTTCGTTTTTGCCGAGCCCGACCGACTGAGCCTCGAGAATGTCGTTCAATCGATTCCAGAAGGGGTCGCCAAACGGGAATTGTCGCGAACCTTGACGAACGCCGCCGCCAACGATCAACTGTTCGCCCGCTCGATCGGCTCGGCGCCGGTTGTTCTCGGCATGACGCTTACCGAGTTTGGCGCAATCGGGTCGGCGCCGCAAAAGGCGGGCCTGGTCATGGCCGGCGACGACGCCGAAGCTTTTCTGCCCAGCTTTGCGGCGCTGCTCGCGCCGCTTCCCGTTTTGGCCGCGGCGGCGCGCGGGCTGGGCGTAACGAACTGGCTGCCAGATCGCGATTCAGTCGTCCGGCGGGTCCTGCTCTTCGGCGCCGGTCCCTCCGGCGTTGAGCCGTCGCTGGCGCTTGAAGCATTGCGCGTCGCGCAAGGCGAAACGACCTATGTGGTAAGATCGTCCAATGCCAGCGGTCAGTCGGCGTTTGGCCGACACACAGGCGTCAACGCCGTCAAGGTTGGCGCGATCGAAATAGCGACAGGCGCAAATGGCGCCATTCGGCCGCGTTACGCGCATCGCAGCTCCGAGCGAATGATCTCAGCCGCCGCGGTGTTGCAAAACCGCGTGGCGCAAAGCGAAATCGACGGCAAGATCATATTCGTCGGCGTCGAGGCGGTCGGCCTCGGCGACGTCCGCGCGAGCCCTTTGGAGCCGACGGTTGCCGGCGTCGAAATCCATGCGCAAATCGTCGAGTCGCTGTTGTCTGGCAATCTGCTGTCGCGACCCGATTGGGGCGCGGGGCTCGAATTCATCGTCGCTCTGTTGTCCTTCGTCGCGGTCACGGCCCTGTTGCTGGTTGCGCCGCCAGTCGTGTCGGCGGTTGTCGCCGTGGCGACGATCACCCTGCTTTTCGTTGCGTCGTTCGTCGCCTTCGATCGCCA
>JACOUB010000060.1 GCA_016178015.1 Methylocystis sp.
AAGGGCGGAGAAGCGCCGCCGCGAACCGAAGGAAAGCATGAACGAAACCTCAAAAGACAACGCCGGTCCCGTCGCCGCGCCGGCGGCGGAATATGGCGCCGAGTCGATCAAGGTGCTGCGCGGGCTCGACGCCGTGCGCAAACGCCCCGGCATGTATATCGGCGACACCGACGACGGCACCGGTCTCCACCACATGGTCTACGAGGTGGTGGACAACGCCATCGACGAAGCGCTCGCCAAATATGCGACGCTGGTGACGGTGACGCTCAACGCCGAAGGCTCCTGCACGGTCACCGACAACGGGCGCGGCGTTCCGACCGACATCCACTCGGAAGAAGGGGTGTCGGCGGCCGAGGTCATCATGACCCAGCTGCACGCCGGCGGCAAATTCGATCAGAACGCCTACAAGGTTTCCGGCGGCCTGCACGGCGTCGGCGTCTCCGTGGTCAACGCCTTGTCGAGCTGGTTGAAGCTGCGCGTCTGGCGCGACGGCAAAGAGCATTTCGTGGAGTTTTGCAACGGCGACGCCGTCTCGCCGCTCGCCGTTGTCGGCGCCGCGCCCAAGGAGGACGGTAGAGCCAAGCGCGGGACGGAGGTGACCTTCTTCCCCTCGCCCGCGACCTTCACCATGGTCGAATTCGACTATGCGACGATCGAACGTCGTCTGCGCGAACTCGCCTTTTTGAATTCCGGCGTGCGCATCGTGCTCACCGACGCGCGACACGCCGAACAAAAACGGGAAGAGCTCTATTACGAAGGCGGGCTGGAGGCCTTTGTTCGCTATCTCGATCGGGCGAAAACGGCGCTTATCGCGCAGCCGGTCATCATCCATGGCCAGCGCGAACACATCACGGTCGATGTCGCGTTGTGGTGGAACGACAGCTATCACGAGAATGTGCTGGTTTTCACCAACACCATTCCGCAGCGCGACGGCGGCACGCATCTCGCCGGCTTTCGCGCCGCTTTGACGCGGCAGGTCACCAGCTACGCCGAACGTTCGGGGCTGACGAAACGCGAGAAGGTCGATCTTTCCGGCGACGATTGTCGCGAAGGCCTCACCTGCGTTCTGTCCGTCAAGGTTCCCGATCCAAAATTCTCGTCGCAGACGAAAGACAAGCTCGTCTCTTCGGAGGTGCGCCCGGCCGTCGAGAATGTCGTCAACGAAATTCTTTACCAATGGCTGGAGGAACATCCGCAGGAAGCGCGCAACATCGTCGGCAAGGTCGTGGAGGCGGCGGCGGCGCGCGAAGCGGCGCGCAAGGCGCGCGAACTGACGCGCCGCAAAGGCGCGCTGGACGTCGCCAACCTGCCGGGCAAGCTCGCCGATTGTCAGGAGCGCGATCCGGCGAAGTCGGAACTCTTCATCGTCGAGGGCGACTCGGCCGGCGGCACCGCCAAGCAAGGCCGCAATCGCGAGTTCCAGGCGGTGCTGCCGTTGCGCGGCAAGATTCTCAACGTGGAGCGCGCCCGTTTCGACAAGATGCTCTCGTCCGAGCAAATCGGCACGCTGATCACCGCGCTCGGCGCCGGCATCGGCCGCGACGAATTCAACATCGACAAACTGCGTTACCATAAGATCATCATCATGACCGACGCCGACGTCGACGGCGCCCATATCCGCACGCTGATCCTCACCTTCTTCTACCGGCAGATGCCGGAGCTCATTGAACGCGGCCATATCTTCATCGCGCAGGCGCCGCTTTACAAGGTGACGAAGGGCAAGTCGACGCAATACTTGAAGGACGAGCGGGCGCTCGAGGATTATCTCATCGACTCGCTTCTCGATGGGACGGTTTTGCGCTGTGGCTCGGGCGAAGAACGCGCCGGCAAGGATTTGCGACAGGCGCTCGAGGATGCGCGCGCCTTCAAGCAGATCGTCGCCAGCCTACATTCGCGTTACGATCGCAACGTTGTCGAGCAGGCGGCGGTTGTGGGCGCGCTGGCGCCGGCGCCGCAGGACGAAACGCAGGCGCGAGCGCTCGCCGGCGAAGTGGCGCGGCGGCTCGACGCCATCGCCGAAGAAACCGAGCGCGGCTGGAGCGGCGAGATTCGTGACGGCGGTTATGTTTTCCGCCGCACCATGCGCGGCGTCGAGCAGGCGGTCATTCTGGACGCGGCGCTGCTTGCCTCGAGCGAAGCGCGCAAGCTCGACGAGCGCGCGCAAACGCTGCGCGACATATTCGGCGGCGCCGCCGCGCTCGTGCGGCGCGGCGAAGAAACGTCGCTTCCCGGCCCGCTGGCGCTCTATGAGGCGATGAGCCTTTTCGGCCGCAAGGGGCTCGCCATCCAGCGCTACAAGGGCCTTGGCGAAATGAACGCCGAGCAATTGTGGGAGACGACGCTCGATCGCGACGCGCGCTCGCTGTTGCAGGTGAAGGTCAAGGAAGTCGCCGAAGCGGAGGATATCTTCGTCAAACTGATGGGCGACGTCGTCGAGCCGCGCCGCGAATTCATTCAGGAGAATGCGCTGAACGTGGCGAATTTGGATGTGTGATCAGTTCGGCTGGGCGCGAATCCTTCTCCCGCAAAGCGGGAGAAGGCGCCACGCGCATGCGCGACGGATGAGGGCCCTCACCCGACTAAGGCTTCGCCGGGCCACCCTCTCCCGCAAGCGGGAGAGGGGCTCGCCCACGCTAGCGTCAATCGGAATCTTGGTTACCCCCTCCTCCACGCGATCAGCCCCGCGGTCGAAGGATCGAGCCCCTCCGTCGAAGCGCCCGCGCTCTCCACGATCGGCGCAAGGCGGCCGGCGAGTTCCTTGCCGAGCTCCACGCCCCATTGATCGAAGGGATTGATGTCCCAAATCACCGACTGCACGAACGCCTTGTGTTCGTAGAGCGCGACGAGGCGGCCGAGCGTGCGCGGATCGAGCCGGCGATAGAGCAATGTGCTCGACGGCCGATCGCCGGAAAACACCTTGTGCGGGGCGAGCGCTTCGACCTCGGCCTCGGCGAGGCCCTGCTTGCGCAATTGCGCCTTCGCCTCCTCCAGCGTTCGCCCGCGCATAAAGGCTTCGCTTTGGGCGAGGCAATTGGAAAACAGCAGCGCGTGATGATGCGCATCGGCTTCGATCGGCTCGGCGGCGACGAGGAAATCGATCGGCGTCACGTCCGTTCCTTGATGCAGCAGCTGGAAGAACGCGTGCTGGCCGTTCGTGCCGGGCTCGCCGAAAATGATCGGCGCCGTGGCGAACTCCACCGGCGCCCCTGCGCGCGCAACCGACTTGCCGTTCGACTCCATGTCGAGCTGCTGCAAATAGGCGGGAAAGCGGGCGAGGCGCTGATCATAGGGGATCACCGCATGGGCGGCTCGTCCCTCGACATTGCGATGCCAGACGCCGAGCAGCCCCATCAGCACGGGAATGTTGTGATCAAGCGGCGCCGTTTTGAAATGGTCGTCGATGTCCTGCCCGCCGCGCAAAAATTGCGTGAAGTTCTCCGGCCCGACGGCGATGGCCAGAGCCAGACCAATGGAAGACCACAGCGAATAGCGCCCCCCCACCCAATCCCAGAAGCCGAACACGCGCGAAGAATCGACGCCGAACTCCGCGACCTTGTCGAGACGCGTCGAGACGGCGGCGAAATGGCGCGCGACCGCCGCCTCGCCGAGCGCCGCAACGACGAAGGCGCGCGCGGTCGCGGCGTTGGCCATGGTCTCTTGGGTGGTGAAGGTTTTCGAGGAGACGATGAACAGCGTGCGGGCGGGATTGAGCTTGGCCAAGGTGTCGGCGATATCGGCGCCGTCGACGTTGGCGACGAAATGTGTGCGCGGGCTGCCGGCGGCAAAGGGCGAAAGCGCGCGCGTCGCCATGGCCGGGCCGAGGTCGGAGCCGCCGATGCCGATGTTGACGACATCGGTGAACGCGAGGCCGCTCGCGCCCTTGAGACTGCCGGCCCGTATGGCGTTGGCGAAGGCGTAGACTTTCTCCCGCTCGGCAGCAATGGCGGGCCGCATGTCATGGCCGCCGATGACGAGCGGCTTTTCTGAGAGATCGCGCAAAGCCATGTGCATCGCGGCGCGATGCTCGGTGGCGTTGACCTCTTCCCCCGCAAAGAGCGCGGCGCGCCGCGCCTCGAGATCGCTCGCGCGAGCAAGATCAATCAGCAGGTCGAGCGTCTCTCGCACAACCTTGTGCTTGGAGAAATCGAACAGAAAATCTTCCAGCGGCACGCCGAACGTCGCGAAGCGACCCGCGTCTTCAGCAAACAGGTCCAGCGTGCGGCGCCCCCGCAGAACGCGCGCGTGCTCTTGCAGGGCGGTCATGGCTTCGAGAACGGCCGGACGGGACATGGAGCGCCTCGGAATCTTAAGGATAAGGCGAAAAGCCGATTTCGCAGCGTGGGCCCGGCTTTTCCTACCATGAGGCCGGTTAACAATGGGCGCTGGTTCGCCCCCGCTCCAAAATCACGACGCGACCGCCGCGTCCAACCGGCGAACGACTTCCGCCAAGACTTCGTCGCGGATATCGAGCCGCAGAAGATGCTCGTAAGTGTTGCGCACGTAAGCCGAATTGTCGCCCGAAGCGCCGGCGCTTCCAGCCACCAGCGCCGCGGCCGCGGCCGCCGGCAGACGGCCCGCATATTGCTCATGCGCGCGGTCCACGACGAAGGCGAGCGCACGCGCCGTGCCGCCTTCCGCAAAGCGCAAGTTGACCGTCTTCTCGAGATAGACGGAGGTCACCTGTTCCCGCTGGCGCAGATAGGCGATGGTCGCAGCGCGCGCTGTCGCCGCAACGCGAAAGGCGACGCCCTGGCAACAGCCGCCATGGTCGAGGCCGAGCACGAGGCCAGGCCGCTCGCGCGTTCCCCGATGCACACGCGACAACACGCACAGGGAACGATGATAGCCGTGCACCCAGGCGAGCGCGCTTTCCAGAAAATCGAAGCCTGGCCGCCACATGAGCGAACCATAGCCGAACACCCAGAGATTGCCGTCGTCAGTTTCTCGCCTCACAGCCGTCGCGTTTCCTTACCTGCCGGGCGCCGCGAAAAAGCCGCGCCAATTCTACCGTCCCTCTGAGGCTACGGCGTTCACGGAAACGCGAATGCGTTGTCCATCATGTCCACAGCCTCGCGCTCGCGTCATGTTCCCGCGCCAATCGGCTTGCGGACGGGCGCCGCCGGCGCGCCGCGAGTGAAACTGGATCACGGTCGCCCCTACGCCGCCTCCGAGCGCGGCTTGGTCTGGTCGCCCCGACCCGCCAGCAATCCTTCGATCGAAATATCCTCGTCGAGTTCGTCCCAATGCAGGCCGCTCCGGCTGATTTCACCGGCGAGCCGCTGTTGCGGCGTCGCGTGCAAAAGGCGCGGAAACCACGCCAGCGGGACGCCCAAAGTGCGCCCGTCCGACAACTCGATCCACATGCTGTCGTCGTCGAAGCGCAGGGATCTGGCCGCAATGCTCATGCCATGTCCTTTCGATCAGCGAAGAATAGGCTTGCCGGGGGAAAAGCGCCACAGGGCGTCGCCGCCTCTCCCGCTATCCATTCGCCCTTGCCTGCGTTATATGCGCCCTGGCGACGCCAGCCCCAGAAAGCGGTCGATGTTCAACGCATTGAAGACTTTTCTCAGCGAACTCGGCGCCGACGCGCCCCGCGCGCGCCCGTTCGAGGCCGCCGACTACCGGCTCGCGGCGGCGGCGCTGCTCATTCATCTCGCCTCGATCGACGGCCGGTTCAGCGCCGAGGAGCGCGCCTCTCTCCAGCGCACGGTGGCGACGCGTTTCGGTCTCGACTACGCGGCCGCCCAACAACTGATCGAGACCGCCTGGGAGAGCGAGCGCGAGGCGGTGGATCTTTATCGATTCACCAGCGTCCTCGCGCGCACCCTCGACGAGGAGGGCCGCCGCCAAGTCATCGCCATGTTGTGGGAAATGGCCTATGCCGACGGCGTCGTTGACGAATTCGAGGAAAACGTCATCTGGCGGGTCGCCGAATTGCTCGGCGTCTCCACGCGCGATCGCGTCAGGCTGCGCCAGGACGCCAAACGCGCGGCCGAACAGCTTCCGCCGGGTCCGTGGTCCGATACAGAGAGCAAGTCCGAATGAGCGAAGCGCGCCTGGATCGGGGCTGTATCGATTTGCGAGCCTGAAGGCTCGCGGTCCACAGCGCCGCCAAAACTGGACCGCGAGCCTTCAGGCTCGCATCCATGGTTCCGCCTATGAAGGGTATGCTTTAGAGGCGGTCGACCATCGACTCGCAGCGGCGGCGCTGCTCATTCATCGCGCTTCGATCTCCAACCCTCGATGAAAAGCGCTACCGCTCCCGTTCCTTGACTTTCGCAATAAAGGGGCATATGCCCACATCGCTTTGGCGAAATTGCAGGGCAATTGCACCCGCGATCGCGTCGACTTCCGCGAGAGCGCGTCGACGGGCCGGCGAGCAGTCGCCGCCAGGACGTGCCATAGGAGAGGATTGTGAAATGAACGAAACGGCGGCGACTGGGTTGCGCAAGGCGACCATCATCACCGGCGCGTCCGAAGGCATCGGCGCCGAACTCGCCCGCGTGTTCGCGGCCAAAGGCCACGAGGTGGCGCTGGTGGCGCGCCGTCGCGACCTCCTGGAGGCGCTCGCCGGCGAGATCGCCGCATCGGGCGCGGCGAAGAGGCCGCTCGTCGTCGAGCTCGATCTGTTGGCCGACGGCGCGCTGGACCGGTTGGAGCAGGCGTTGGCGGAGGCCGGCCTCGCGCCCGAGATTCTGGTCAACAACGCCGGCTTCGGCCTCATCGGGCGCGCCGTCGATCTCGACGCCAGCGAGCAACTGGCGATGATCGATCTCAACGTCCGCGCGCTCACCGCACTGACCTTGCGCTTCCTGAAGCCGATCGTCGCGGCGCGCGGCGGCGTCCTCAACGTCGCGTCGATCGCCTCCTTCATGCCGGGGCCGGGTTTCGCCGTCTATTATGCGACCAAGGCCTATGTGCGCTCTTTCAGCGAAGCGCTCGCCGAGGAACTGCGCCCTCTGGGAGTGAAGGTCGCGGCGTTGTGCCCAGGACCGGTGCGCACCGGCTTTCAGTCGCGGGCCGGTTTCGACTTCACCGGCGAAATGAAGGCCATGACGCCGGCGCTGCTGCCCGCCGACATGGTCGCCAGGGCCGGATACGATGCGCTGATGAGTGGCCGACGCGTCGTCGTGCCGGGCCTCGTCAACAAGATCATCGTCTTCGTCAGCAGGACGGCGCCGCGCGCCATTCTCCTGCCGCTGCTGGCCCGGGCGCAGAGGGCAAGGGCGTGAGGCCGAAATAGCAATCTGGCCTGATTTTCCTGACGGAGCCCGCTTATAGCAATGGCGACTGACGCTAATTCACTAGCAGGTCATGGCCGGGCTTGACCCGGCCATCCACGTCTTTGATTTAACAAGAGAAAAAAAGGCGTAGATGCCCGCGACAAGCGCGGGCATGACGGGTCAATAGTTTCCCGCCGTTCGTATTAGGCCTCTTCCGATTTGATCTTGAGCACCTGCCGGCCGCGATACATGCCGGTCTTCAGGTCGACATGGTGCGGACGCCGCAATTCGCCGGAATCCTTGTCCTCGACATAGGTCGGCGCCTTCAGCGCGTCGGCGGAACGGCGAAATCCACGCTTCATCGGCGAGGTCTTTCTCTTCGGAACGGCCACGTCTTGTCTCCAGGAACTCTTCGGCGCGCACGCTGACGCCGGGGCGAAACCAATCGTGGGCGCTTACACCAAAAACGGGAGGCTGGCTAGCCTGCGACCCTGTTGCCCCATCGGCCGTCGCCCGTCAAACGGCTTGCGCGGCTTCGCTCTGCAAGCCGTTCCTCTGCTGCGCTCCGGCCCTTCGGGTGGCTGGCGACGGCCGATGGGGCATTTTGGCATTCATGTCCTTTGGTGAAATTTGCGCGCCAAAGCGCGGCAAATTTCACCAAAGGACATGGAGAGCGGCTTTGCGCCTCTCGTAGCGCTCGTCACCCGCAGGGGCGGAGCGAAGCGGAGCAGTCGCGGAACGCGACTTGACGAGCGTTACGAGAGGCGCGACCTGCTTGGCGCCATCCTGGTCCATCACCCCGATCGCATCGATGCCCGACAACTACTTCATGAACATCGCCTACTTCGTGAACATCGCCTCGAAGAGCTCGCGCGAGCGGCGCAGGCCTTCTTCGGTGAAGACGACGGATTTGGCCCGGTTCGCGGGATTGGCGATGAAGCCTTTTTCGAAAAGCCGATCCATTGCATCCCAATCGAACCCTTTCCAGGCCCGGGCGCCGTCGTGCAGTCCGAGATGAAGCAGCGCCAGAACCGCATCGTCGATCTTGTCCGTGTCGAGTGTCATGGTTGTCTCCTTGCGGACGGGAGTCCGCCTACCGCCGCCACTCTTCCGTCGCCTCCACCCACTCGCGCGCGCGAAGCGAAGGATCGCCGGCCCGCAGCACGTCGGTCATGACGCAGGCGCTGTCGGCGCCGGCGGCGAGCGCGGCGCGTCCACGCTCGGGGGTGAGGCCGCCGATGGCGACCAGCGGAACCTCGCCGATGCGCCGCTTCCACAGGCCGATCTTGTCGAGGCCCTGCGGCGCGAACGCCATTTGCTTCAGAAGCGTCGGATAGATCGGTCCGAGCGCCACGTAATCGGGCGCAAGCGACAACGCCCGCTCAAGCTCGGCGTCGTCATGGGCGCTGACCCCGATGGCGAGCCCGTGCGCACGAATGGCCGGCACGTCGGCCGTGTCGAGATCGCCCTGGCCGAGATGCACGAAATCGCATTGCGCGTCGATGGCGATCTGCCAGTAATCGTTGACGACGAGCTGCGCGCCAGCGGCCGCGCACAAATCGCGCGCCCGCGCCACCTGCTCGCCCAGCTCGCCCTCGGCCCGATCCTTGATCCGCAATTGTGCGAGCTTCACGCCAAGCGGCAGCAAGCGCTCGAGCCATGCGGCGTCATCGACGATGAGATAGAAGGGATCGAGAAGAAAGCTTGTCATGAGCTGTCTTCCTATCCTGTAAAGCGAATTTTTCCGACCAGATTAGGGGGCCTCACTCCTGCCCGCTCAGCCGTTCGATCTCCGCGCCGCAGCCCTGCAATTTGTGCTCCAGCCGCTCGAAGCCGCGATCTAGGTGATAGACGCGACTGACCGTGGTTGCGCCGCGCGCGGCAAGCGCCGCGATGACCAGCGAGACAGACGCGCGCAAGTCCGTCGCCATGACCGGCGCGCCCTCGAGACGGTCCACCCCTTCGATGATGGCGGTGTCGCCTTCGAGCCGGATATGCGCGCCGAACCGCGCCAGCTCCTGCACATGCATGAAGCGGTTCTCGAAGATGGTCTCGGTGATGCGCGCAACGCCGTTGGCGCGCGTCATCAGCGCCATGAATTGCGCTTGCAGATCGGTCGGAAAGGCCGGGAACGGCGCGGTCACGACGTCGACCGGCGCGATGGCGCCGCCATCGCGGGTGACGCGCAGCCCCTCGTTGCTCTCGCCGACATGCGCGCCGGCTCGTTGCAGCGCGTCGAGCGCGGCCTGCAACAGATCGGCGCGCGCGCCTTGCAGCAGCACGTCGCCGCCGGTCATGGCCACCGCCATGGCGTAGGTGCCGGCCTCGATCCGATCCGGCAGCACCGCGTGTCGGGCGCCCGCAAGCGAGCCGACGCCTTCGATCTCCACGACGGATTGGCCTGCGCCCTTAATGCGCGCCCCCATTTTGACGAGACAGGCGGCGAGATCGACAATCTCGGGCTCGCGCGCCGCGTTGTGCAGCACAGTGTGGCCGTGGGCGAGCGACGCCGCCATCATGGCCGTGTGCGTGCCGCCGACCGTCGCCTTGGGGAATTCGATCTCGGCGCCGCGTAACCCCTTTGCGGCGGTCGCCACGACATAGCCGTTCTCGATCTCGATGCGGGCGCCGAGCTTCTCCAGCGCCATCAGCAGAAGATCGACCGGCCGCGTGCCGATCGCGCAGCCGCCCGGCAGCGACACCTTGGCCTCGCCCATGCGGGCGAGCAGCGGCGCGATCACCCAAAAGCTCGCCCGCATGCGCGACACCAATTCGTAAGGCGCCGTGGTGTCGACGATCTCACCCGCCGTGAGATGGATGGTGCGGCCGGAATCGGAGGTCTCGCCTGGGCGTTTGCCGGCGATCGCGCAATCGACGCCGTGATTGCCGAGAATGCGTTGCAACAGTCCCACGTCGGCGAGCTGCGGCAGATTCTCGAGCGTCAGCGTGTCCTTGGTGAGCAGCGAGGCGATCATCAGCGGCAGCGCAGCGTTCTTGGCCCCGGAAATAGGGATGATCCCCTTCAGCCGGTTGCCGCCGACAATTCTTATTTTGTCCATTTCGCCTCGTCTTGTTGGGCGGGTTCGGCCTCGCCTTGCCGCTCTTTGGCGCGCAGCGCCCGCTGACGCGCCTTGCGGCGGGCAAGATTGGCGCGTAGCGCTGCGGCAAGAGCCGCCGCGTTCTTGTTGGCCGATCCCGGTCTTTGCTGGGGCGCCGGGCTTTTGCCGCGTTGGTCGGCGTCCTGGGTCATGCGCGTTTCGCCCCGAGCCCCTTCACGAGACAGGCCTTCCTAGGCGTTTGCCGACCGGGAGGCAAGCAGCGGCGAAACCCGCGCCTTGCCTCGCCCCGCGCGCTCCCCTATAAGCGCCGCGCGCCGTGTTTCCGACACCCCTGGAGGCGAGCGGCGCGTTTTCTCGAGCAATAGGGACGCCGAAATGGCCGAGATCAAAAAACTCGCGGCCACGGTGCGCAACGGGACAGGCAAGGGGGCCGCCCGCAGCGTTCGCCG
>JACOUB010000061.1 GCA_016178015.1 Methylocystis sp.
CGATGCGTCGATGTCGAGCACGCCGGCCAGCACCATCGGTGGGTTGGCGACGAAACCCAATGTGCGGCCCTCGATGCGGCCGAAACCGACGACGATGTTTCTCGCATGCGTGTCTTGGATCTCGAAGAAGTCGCCTTCGTCGCCGACCTTCACGATCAGTTCCTTGATGTCGTAGGGTTTGTTGGGATTATCCGGGACGAGCGTATCGAGCGAGGCGTCCACCCGCTCCGCCTCGTCGAAGCTCGGCCATTCCGGCGGGTCTTCCCGGTTTGAGGACGGCAGAAAATCGAGCAGCCGGCGCAATTGCAAGAGCGCTTCGACGTCGTTGTCATAAGCCTTGTCGGCGATCGAGCTCTTGGTGGTGTGGATCGAGGCGCCGCCGAGCTCCTCGGCGGTCACCGTCTCGTTGGTCACCGTCTTCACCACGTCCGGCCCGGTGACGAACATGTAGCTGGTGTCGCGCACCATGAAGATGAAGTCGGTCATGGCCGGCGAATAGACGTCGCCGCCGGCGCACGGACCCATGATCAGCGAAATCTGCGGAATGACGCCGGAGGCCAGAACATTGCGCTGGAACACTTCGCCATAGCCGCCGAGCGCCGCGACGCCTTCTTGAATGCGCGCGCCGCCGGCGTCGAACAGCCCGATGATCGGCGCTTGGTTCTTGAGCGCCATGTCCTGAACCTTGATGATTTTCTGCGCGTGAGTATCCGACAGTGATCCGCCAAACACGGTAAAATCCTTGGCGAAGACGAACGTTGCGCGTCCATTGACCGTGCCCCATCCGGTAACGACGCCGTCGCCCGAAATCTTCTCGCCTTGGTCCATGCCGAAATCGGCGCAGCGATGTTCGACGAACATGTCGAATTCCTCGAACGATCCATGGTCGAGGAGGAGATCGATGCGCTCGCGCGCCGTCAGCTTGCCGCGCGCATGTTGCGCTTCGATGCGCTTGTGGCCGCCGCCGAGACGCGCCGAGGCGCGGCGATGTTCGAGAGCGTCGAGAATATGCTTCATAGATTTCTCGCCTTGAACTTTAGGTTAGGAAATAAGCTGGCTTGCTGGTCTACAATCTCGGCGAGCCGAGCCGCCAACGCGCGATTTCGCTCGCCGTCAGCACGTGAAGGCGATCCGGCGACGTCCGCTCAGCGTAAGCTATGAGATCGCTGCTGATCCCCATCATGAGGGCATAGCGTGAGAGCATTGCGCCCATGCCGCCATGGTCGTAAACGCGTTTGCGCACCAGATAATCGCCGGCGGGACTTAGGCTGGTCGAATAATTGAACATGCGATGGACGCCGACGCTGCTCTGCGGCGGGATGACTCGCTTGCGGCCGCCCATCAGCGCGTAGACGCAAGCCGAATAGCAGCGCGCGGCGGCAAGGGCGCCGTTTCGCTCGGTGTCGGGGGCCACGCGCGCGACGATGACCGCCATGCCCAATTTGCGCAAGGCGTGGCCGAGCGCCATCGAGGCGAAGACCTTGCCGCCGGGCGAATTGAGCAGCATGATGCTGCGCAGTTGTGGGCTGGCGCCACGCCGGCGAACGAAGCTCACAAAGGCGTCCGGCGTCTCTTCGACGATTTCGCCGTCGGCGGCGATTACCTGCGGACAATGCGCGCCGCACTGCCTGCCGCCGAGCGTCGTCAGCGTAAATGACATGTTTTGCGCGCGCGCCGGCGCGGCGGCAAGGAAGGCGGCCAGTCCCAAGATGAGCAATGGGGAAGGTTTGATCATTTGGCGCGGCTTCTCGCTCTGGCGCGATCGCTAGAGCGAAATCGCATCAAGAAGAAATCACGCCAAACCAGTTTGTCGAGCATTCCTGATCGCTCCGCCAGCTTCGAGCGGTAAAGTCGTTCATAATTTCTACCCTACAGCCTTTTCTTTGCAAATGCGCGGCCGGAAGGAGATTTTAGATATTTCTCGAATGCAAATGCCTGTGCTTCATCGGAAAAAGCAACATACGTCTTGAGCTTCCAAGGAGCATATTTTGAGGTATGTGGGACTTCCCTTGCATTATGTCTCGCCAGTCGCGCTTTTAAGTCTTCCGTAATGCCGGTGTAGTAATGGTCAGGAAAAGCGCTCTGAACAATGTAAACATATTTCATTATTGTCCAGCCCGCCTTCGTTCCTTCGGAACTTCGGCGCGGCAGCCTCCGCTCTAACCTCGCTTCTCTCGTCAAGCCCATGGCTTGCCGAGCCGAAGCTCGAAGAGCGTAGGCTGGTGGGCGGTGACGGACTCGAACCGCCGACCCTCTCGGTGTAAACGAGATGCTCTACCAACTGAGCTAACCGCCCGGACCTGGCGATCTGATGGCCAGACCGCAAGGTGAGGTTTACGGGACGACGCCCCTGCGAGGCAAGACACCTCGCGGAAAGCGCCCCCTGATCCCGACCGCCGGAAATCTTGACTCCTCAGCGCGTCATGGCCGGGCTTGTCCCGGCCATCCACGCCGGGACACAACAGGACATTATCGAAGTGAAATCAAAGTGTTCCGTCTCTCCTTCCTTGAAATGTGTCGTAGCTTGTCGGCGTGGATGCCCGCGACAAGCGCGGGCATGACGGGTCGACGATTCGGGCTGATGGTCTGAGATCGGATGACCCTGGAAGGGATTGACTTACCAAGGCCCGTTACACAAGAGCGTTCGGGGCGAAACGCGAACCGGCTCCTTGCTCGAAAAATGCAATGGAGCAATAGACTGGAGCAGTTTCATGTTTCTCCTTGAGACATGGAGCCGCTCTCGAGCCTCCAGCCGATGAAAGCATTCGATGGCCCGCGACGTTACCGATACGACGCCAATCACGTCGCGCCATGCGCTCGTCGAGTGGCTGGAAGCAGGCATTAAAACGACGGGCGACCTTCGCGTCGGCGCCGAACACGAGAAAATTCCATTTTACGCCGCAAGCCACGCGCCGGTTCCTTACGCGCCCCAGAACGGCGGCGGGATCAAAGCGTTGCTCGAGGGGTTGCGCGCGTCGCTCGGCTGGCTGCCGATCATGGACAGGGACGCCTTGATCGGCCTTTACGACGCACGAGGCCAAGCCGCTATTTCCTTAGAGCCGGGCGGGCAGTTCGAGCTCTCCGGCGCGCCGTTTGCCGACATTCATTGCCTCGAGGCGGAGATCGACCGGCATTTCGAGGCGCTGACGGCCGTCGCCGGTCCGCTGGGAATATCGTTTCTCGATCTCGGCCTCAGCCCGAAATGGCGCCTCGCCGAGACGCCGGCGATGCCCAAGCAGCGCTATAAAATCATGGCCGGCTATATGCCCAAGGTCGGCGCGCTCGGCCTCGACATGATGTTTCGGACCGCGAGCATTCAGGTCAATCTCGACTTTGTCGGCGAAGCCGACATGGTCGCAAAACTGCGGGTGGGTCTCGCCTTGCAGCCGATCGTCACGGCGCTGTTTGCGAATTCTCCCTTTCTCGATGGCAAACCGTCCGGCTTTCTGACGCGGCGTGCGGAAATCTGGCGCGACACCGACAACGCGCGCGCGGGAATGCTGCCGTTTGCTTTCGAGCCGGGCATGGGATTCGAGCGCTATGTCGATTATGCGCTCGACGTGCCCATGTATTTCGTCAAGCGCGGTGAGGTCTATCACGACGTGACCGGCGCCAGCTTTCGCGATCTGCTGGCCGGCCAATTGGCGCAGCTGCCCGGCGAACATGCGACGATCTCGGATTGGGCCAACCATCTTTCGACGATCTTCCCGGAGGTGCGGCTCAAGGGCTATCTCGAAATGCGCGGCGCCGACGCCGGTCCGCGCCCCCATATGACGGCATTGGCGGCCTTGTTCGCCGGAATCTTTTATGACCGCGCGGCGCTGGACGGCGCTACCGAACTCACGCGCGAGTGGAACGCGCAGGAGCGCGAGAGCTTGCGCGCCGAGGTTCCGCGTCTCGCGCTCGGAGCATTTATCGGCGGCCGGCAGGTCCGCGACATCGCCCGCGACGCGCTGGCGCTCGCCAGGGCCGGCCTGACGCGGCGCGCCAGGCGCAACGCCGGGGGCTGCGACGAGACTATTTATCTCGAGCCGCTGGAGACGATCGTGGAAACTGGCCGCACGCTTGCCGAGCAGCGTCTCGACGCCTACCGCGGCGCCTGGAACGGCTCGATCGAACCGGCTTTCGAGGAGTGTGCGCTGTAGCCAATCAGCGCGGGAACAAATCCGACCAGCCGGAGCCGGCGCGAACGTGGGAGCGCTCCGAAGCGGGCTGCACGCCGTCCCTGACCGAACTGGAATAAACGCCGCCGGGCGCCGCTCCGCCGTTGCCGAATTCGACGCGCACATGGCCGCCGATACGCACACAGGCGTCCGAGCCCGCGACCGCCACGAACCCTTCGCCGAGACTGGCGCAACGATTGCTCCGGCTGGCTTCGATCGTTTGCGCGCTGGTCTGCGTTGGCGCAGCGAGGACGGCGAGCGCCCATGCCGACGCCGCGAGACGATTGACGGTGAGCGTGCTGGCGCAGCGGGTCATGAAATTCATTGTTCGATTCGCCCCGATATGGATAACCGGCTCGTCGCCGCTCTGATAATCGAATTTTGTTACCAGACTCGTACATCGTGGCAGGATCGTGGCCTTAACTTGGATCTTTGCGCCAATCCCCGATTACCGCCTGGATCAGCGCCAAAGCGGCGACCGCCGCCGTATCGGCCCGCAAGATGCGCGGCCCCAAGGACAAGCGCACGACATTCGTCAAGCGCAGTATGGCCTGGCGCTCGGCGTCGTCGAAGCCGCCTTCCGGTCCGACCAACAGGCTGACGCCATCATGGGCAGGCGCCGCTCGCAAGGCGGCGATCGCATCTTCGGTCTCGGCGTTCTCGTCGCAAAAGACCAGCAGACGCGTGGAAGCAAGGCTCCTCAAGAAATTCGGCAGATCGGTCTCCTCGACCACCTGCGGCACGGACAAAATGCCGCATTGTTCCGCCGCCTCGATGGCGTTGGCGCGCAGGCGCGCAAGATTGACGCGTTGGACTTGCGTGCGATGGGTCACGACGGGCGAGAGCCGCGCGACTCCCATTTCGGCGGCTTTTTGCACCATATAATCGAGACGGGCTCGTTTGAGCGGCGCGAAGCAATAGTCGAGATCGAACGGGTGGTCCTGCTCGCGCGTCTGAACCTGGGCGACGAGCGTCGCCGCCCGGCGCGCGACTTTTTCCAGCACAGCCCGCCATTCGCCATCCCGGCCGTTGAAAAGAAGAACGCCGTCGCCCTCGCGCAACCGCAGCACGTTCAACAGATAGTTGCGCTGATCGCTTGAGGGCGTCAGCCGCGCGCCCGCCTCGAGGCTTGCCTCGACGAACAAACGTTGCGCGGCAAAATCGTAGCGTGACAAATAGAGTTCCTGCGTGGCGGGCGCGCCGGCGTTCTGTCTTCAAGCCGCCGCCCGGTTGCGGCCAAAGCGACGAAAGCTGGGCTGGCTCAGACAGATGCGCAACCTGCGCTCTCTCTCTAAGCGAAGCTACGGCATGCACACAAGTCGGAGCGTGGCGCAACGCTTGCCGCCATCACACTAGAGGCCTGCGTCAGCCAAATTGATGGGTTTATTTGTGCGAGCCTGAAGGCTCGCGGTCCAAGAGCGGCCCTGGACCGCGAGCCTTCAGGCTCGCAAATCGAACCCACTCTCCAGCGCACCCTTCATTTTGCGTGACGCGGGCCACTAGAGCTTTTTCATGTAACGCATTTTCTTCGCCGAACCGGCGTCTACTTCGGCGAAAATGCTCTAAGCTGGAGCAGAAAACGAGATGTATGACTCCCTTAGCCCGCAAGCGGGAGAGGGATACGCCCGACCGAAGCGGCGCCATCGACCGGAGCAGAGGCGCTCGCTCCGGCCATGAACTGCGCCGCGGCTAAGCCCGCGAACAGCCCGCCTCTCGCCATCAGCTCGCCGAAGGCGCCGCTCTCGACGATCTCGCCGTGGTCGAACACCAAAATGCGATCGGCGTTGCGCACCGTCGCCAGCCGATGCGCGATGACGAAGGTCGTGCGCCCCTTGGTCGCGGCCTCCAGCGCTGCTTGAATCTGGCGCTCGGTTGCGGCGTCCAGCGCGCTGGTCGCCTCGTCGAAGATCATGATCGGCGGGTCCTTCAACAGCGCCCTCGCGATGGCGAGACGCTGGCGCTCGCCGCCCGACAGCGAACGGCCGCGCTCGCTGATGCGCGTCGCCGCGCCTTCGGCCAGGCGCGCCACGAATTCGCTGGCCTGCGCCAACTCCAGCGCGCGGGCGATCTCTGCTCGCGTTGCGTCCGGCTTGCCGATGCGCAAATTCTCGTCGATCGAACGCGCAAACAGCATCGGCTCCTGGAACACGACGCCAATGTTGCGGCGGAGCGAAGCAAGCGTCAGATCGCGTATATCGGCGCCGTCGATGACGACGCGTCCCTGCAAGGGATCGAACACCCGATGCAACAGGCCGAGCGTGGTCGATTTGCCGGAGCCGGTGGCGCCAACCAGCGCGATCGTTTCGCCGAACTTTGCGGTAAACGACACGTCGCGCACGGCCTGGCGCTTGCCATCATAAGAAAAGCTCACAAGCTCGAAAGCGACGGCGCCCTCGAGCCGGCCGGCGTCCCTTGCCCCCTGCCTGTCCGCCACCACCGGCCGCGTGTCGAGAATGGCGAAGAACTCGCGCATCTTCGCTGATTGTAAGAACAGCGCGTTCACGAAGCCCACCGCCTGCTCGAGGCGGCCGATCAGCATGGTTGCGAAATTCATGAAGGCGACGATCTCGCCGATCGAGGCGAGGCCTTGCAGGTGCAGCCATGTTCCAAGCAAGAACACGCCGAGCAGGGTGAGAGTGGCGGAAGCGCGGCTCGCCACCGCCGCCGCCGCCCACCAGGAGAGCACCGGCATCTGCGCCGCCAGCAGAGCGTCGATGGCGCCGCGCAGGGCGCGCGATTCGCTGTCGATACGGGCGAAGCTCTGAATGACCGGCACGTTGCCGAGCGCGTCGGAGGCGCGTTCGACGAGATCGGAATTGTGTCGTTCGACGGTTGTTTGCAAATCCTCGGTGCGGCGCAAGACGAACGTGGTCACGGCGCCGAAGGCAGCCACCAGAACCATGAGCAGGAGCGCAAGACGCCAGTTTACGAGAAGCGTCGCGGGCAGAAGAATGAACAACGCCGCGAAGGACGCGCAATTCTCGCGAAAGAACGACAGCCACAGGCCGAACATGCCGCCGGCGCCTTCCAGCATCGCCTTGAGCAAGCGCCCGGAATGCGCCGTCGCATGGAAGCTCTGCGGCAGATTGAGCACATGATCGAAATAGCCGGCCATGACGGCGAGGCGGCGCCGGTGCGCGAGGCGATCGGCGTGGAGCGCGACCATAACCGAAGCGAGAATCGAAAACAGCCCGAACCCGGCCCAGGCGGAAACCAGCGGCGCAAGATTGCTCCAGCCGAGGGGCTTGTCCGACCCTTGGGCGGCGGTGAGCACATCGACGATGCGGCCAAACAGCAGCGGTTCGGCAAATTGCGCGCCGGCGAGCGCGAGATTGGCGAGGACCAAGACGACGGCGAGCCGCGCTTCGGGCCGCAGCTGCCCGAGAACGCGGAGATAGACGGCCAGAAACGACATGCTGGGGCTCGCGCGTCCCTCTCCCATTGGGGCGCGCCCCTCTCCCCGCTTGCGGGGAGAGGTTGGGTGAGGGGCCAGGGGATTAGCGCAATGCTTCATGAGCGCACAGGCATCCGCGATACATCACGAACGATAAAAATATCAACGAAAAG
>JACOUB010000053.1 GCA_016178015.1 Methylocystis sp.
CCGGTTTCGAGCGGAGCAAGCGCCCCTCTCGACGTTCGCAATGATTAGAGGCCCGCGCACTTGGCTGTAGCACTTGGCTTGTCGAGTCGGCGTCGTAGCGTCTATGAGAGGGCCTTGCGTCTCGTTCGCGGAGCACGCATCAATGGCTATCCCGGCGGCGCTGCCAGCGCGGCGGCAACGCAATTTTGAACGCGACTCATCGTGACGCTGGAACATGACCCTCGAGGCGGACCCAACCGAACGTCTGGTCGCGCCGCCAGAACCCTTGGCGGCGGCGCCGCTGCTGCGCTTCGTCATGCTTCTCGCCTTCAGCCTCGTGTTCCACGCGACCGCGCTGGCGCTCCTGTTGTCCGAGGACAGCGCTCAGGCGGCGATGCAGGAACAAGAGATTTCCGTCGAAGTCATTATCGAGCCGCCGCGGGAGAAAAAGGTCGAGCCGCCTCAGCCGAGAGAAAAGCCGCCGAAGGAAAAAGTGACAATCGACGAGAAGCCCGCGTTCGATGCGCCGAGAGCGGCAAATAAAGAGACGATCGAGAGAGACGCGCCAGACAAGGAAACGAAAGCCGCGCGCATGGCGCCGCCGACCGAGCAGATCGCGCCCAAACCCGCGCCTGTGAAGAAGCCTAGCGCCGCGCAAGTGGGGGCGATCCAGCCGCCGCCGCAATCCGCGCCGCAAAAGCTGGCCGACGCCAAGCCCGACGCCGAAACGCTCGACAAGGCCGAGCCGGCGCCGCAAACGAAGCCGGAAGAGAAGCAAGCGCTGGCCGAGGCCGAAGCTCCGCCTGCGCCAGCAAAAAAGCAAACGATAGCTGACCAGATCGCCGCCTTGGCGCCGCTGCCGGACTATCAGCTCGGAGCCGCGGCCAAGCCTGCGCCCGTTGCAGGCGGAACGGCAAGGACGACCTACTTGTCGATCCTCTTCGGCTTGATTATGCGCCAGATGCATGTTCCGCCGGGCGCCCGCACAAAATCCATAACAGGCCAAGTAATTATTTCGTTCTACATCGACGAGATGGGCAACCTTACCCATCAGGCGGTGTTTCGTTCGAGCGGACAGCAGGACCTCGACGCCGCCGCTCTCGCCGCAGTCCGCCGCGCGGCGCCATTCCCCGCGCCGCCCCGAGGTTACCCGCACGCGATCCAATTTCACTACAGCAACAGATGATCTGACCGTCAGCCGTTGCTGGGCTCGACTCGTCGTCGTCGCTGACGCGTGTCAGCTACGGCGTTCGGCCATTGACATCAAGGCCGATCTGCGTTCCGGCTTTCTGGCGATGATGACCGGATCGAAATTCGCCGCCGGGTCGCCGTTTTGCGGAGCGCTCCTCGTTCCGCCCGGGGGCGCCAGAAGGTTGCGCAGCTTGCGGGCGCCGCCCGGCTTTCCCGCCCGTTCGGCCGGGTTCGACTGGCCTTTTGCCTTGAGGGGAGCGCTCCGTCATGGCAGTTTCGCCGCCGCCAACCTCGGCATGGCGCTGCGGTGGGAGGCGGCTTTATTCGTCAATCGGGCGAGCGCGCGATGAAGAGGTCCAAGGTCGATCTCGATCCGCGCGATTGGGAGACGTTTCGCGCCGACAGCCGCCGCGCTCTCGACATGATGATCGATTTTCTGAAAGGCGCGCGCGAAGGGCCGGTCTGGCGGCAGGCGCCCGACGAGGTTCGCGAACGTTTTCGCCGCGAGCTTCCAGCGAAAGGACGCGAACTCGAAGACGTGCTCGGCGATTTCGAGCGTTACATCAAGCCTTACGCCAACGGCAACACCCACCCGTTGTTCATGGGCTGGGCGCATGGCGCCGGAACGCCGGTCGGTATGGTGGCCGAGATGCTGGCCGCCGGCCTCAACTCGAATTGCGGCGGCCGCAATCACATCGCGATCGACGTGGAGCGTCAGGTCGTCGCCTGGATGGCGCAGGCGTTCGGTTTTCCGCCCGAGGCCACCGGCCTCTTCGTCACCGGAACGTCGATCGCCAATTTCCTGTCGCTCATCGTTGCCCGCGAACACGCCTCGGGCGTAAAGAACGTTCGCCGCAACGGCTTGGCGGCGATCGAAGGGCAGCTCGTCGCTTACGCCTCGCGCGAGGCGCACAATTGCGTGCGTCAGGCGATGGAACTCGCCGGGCTGGGCGCGCGACATCTGCGCCTCGTTCCGTCGAACGAGCGGCGCGCCATGCGCATCGACGCGCTGACTCGCGCCGTCGGCGAGGATCGCGCGCGCGGGCTGCATCCGTTTCTCGTGGTCGGCACGGCGGGTTCGGTGGATACCGGCGCGATCGACGATCTCGACGCCATCGCCGATATCGCCAAGGCCGAGGACCTGTGGTTTCACGTCGATGGCGCGTTCGGCGCGCTCGCCGTGTTCTCGCCGACCTTACGCCCGCTGGTTCGCGGACTGGAGCGCGCCGATTCGATCGCCTTCGATTTTCACAAGTGGCTGCATGTTCCATACGACGCAGGCTTCTTCATCGTTCGCGATCCGGCTGTGCATCGGCGCGCCTTCGCCGCCGACGCCGCCTATCTGACGCGCGCGCCGCGCGGCCTCGCAGCTGGCGAAACCTGGCCTTGCGATCTTGGCCCCGATCTTTCGCGCGGCTTTCGCGCTCTCAAGACCTGGTTCACGATTGAGGTGTTCGGCGCGGAGCGCTTGGGCGCCTGCATCGAGCAGACATGCCGCATGGCCTCGCGTCTCGAGCGCCACATCGAGGCCTCCGAAAACTTCGCGATGCGCGCGCCCGTCACCCTCAATATCGTCTGCTTCGGCGTCAAGGACGATCACGATGGCCAGTTGAACCGGGAAATCGTCATGGAGCTGCATGAGCGCGGCGAAGCGGCGCCGTCGCTGACCATTCTCGATGGAGTTCCCGCGATCCGCGCCGCCATTATCAATCATCGCACCGGCGAAGACGACATCGACGCGTTCATGGCGCTGTTGGAGCGCGCCGCGCGCCGCGCCAAGAAAGAGCCGCATCCGTTGGAGGTTGCCTCTTTGCTGCCCAACGGCCCCATTCTCTCCTCGGATTGAGGACGCGAGCGTAACTCGCAAGACACGAAAGCGCGGGGTTTACACGCGGCCCGCGCGCAAAATGTTGACCCGCGTCATGGCCGGGCTTGTCCCGGCCATCCACGCCGGGGCGCCACAGGGATTCTTGACAAGGAAGCGAAAATGCCCCTCCTCTCCTTCTCACCACATCGCATCTTGTCGGCGTGGATGCCCGCGACAAGCGCGGGCATGACGGGTAAATGTTTTGCGGTCTTTGACCGCAGGCGCTTCGCCTTCCGCCTGTTGCAAGAACAAGAAAGAGACCCATGCGCGCCGAGCCGCAAGCGCTGAAGGATCAGATCGAGCAGTCGTTGGGACTGCTGAGGAGGCATCTTTGACGTCGCGACCGCCACGCGTCGTCTCGCCGAGCTGAACGTCATGGCCGAACACCCCGATCTCTGGAGCGACCCCGAAGCCGCGCAGAAGATCATGCGCGAGCGCACCCAGCTCGAGGAGCAACTCGGCTCGCTTTCGCGCTTCGAGCGTGATCTCGACGACGCCGTCACCCTGGTGGAGCTCGGCGAGGCCGAAGCCGACGCGGCCGCCGAAAAAGAAGGCATAGCGCAGCTCGAGGCTCTGCTGAGGGAGGCCCAACGCCGGCAGGTCGAGGCGCTGTTTTCCGGCGAGGCCGACGCCAACGACACATTCATCGAAGTCCATTCTGGCGCCGGCGGCACCGAGAGCCAGGACTGGGCGCGCATGCTGTTTCGCATGTACGCGCGCTGGGCCGAGCGGCACAAGTTCAAGGTCGAGGTGATCGAGGAGACGGCCGGCGAAGAAGCCGGCGTCAAGTCCGGCACCCTGCTCATCAAGGGCCACAACGCCCATGGCTGGGCCAAGACGGAATCGGGCGTGCATCGCCTGGTGCGCATCTCGCCGTTCGACGCCAACGCGCGCCGGCATACGAGCTTTGCTTCCGTATGGGTCTATCCGGTGGTGGACGATCGGATCGACGTTTCTGTCAACGAGGCCGATTGCCGAATCGACACCTACCGATCATCCGGGGCCGGCGGGCAGCACGTCAACACCACCGACTCGGCCGTACGCATCACCCATGTTCCGAGCGGCATCGTCGTCGCCTGCCAATCGGAGCGCTCGCAGCACAAGAACCGCGCCACCGCGTGGAACATGCTGCGCGCGCGACTCTATGAAAAAGAGTTGGAGAAGCGCGAGGCCGAGGCCAACGCCGCGGCCGCCTCCAAGACCGAGATCGGCTGGGGACACCAGATCAGGAGCTATGTGCTGCAACCCTATCAGCTGGTGAAGGATTTGCGCACCGGCGTCACCTCAGGCACGCCGTCGGACGTGCTCGACGGCGATCTCGACGATTTTATGCAGGCGTCGCTGGCGCAGCGCATCCTCGGCGGCGGGCCTGCGAGCGTCGAGGACGTGGAGTAGAGATTCAGGGATAAGTTACAAATTGTTGCATTTAGCAGAAACTTGATGCTTCAATATCTTGGCTCCAAAACACAACCTATCGTGGTAGTAACCGAAGATACTTGGTTGTTGCATCTAATCGCAGCGTAAGCTTCGATCAGAGTTTTTGGATTTCCAATTGTTGGATCATCATCACCTCTAGTTAGCCCTAACTCTAACAATTCCTTTGACAAATCATTGTTTTTGTTTGCCTCTTGGCCGAGAGCGTGCATCATACTTCCCAAGTGTCCGACAAAATGAAAAAGATTCATAGGATCCTTTCGATCGCCACTAAGGATAATTTGGGAGACCTTGCCGTTCTTTTCGCTGAGCAGCAGTTTAGTTGCCATGTCGAATCGTCCGTTTGCCAAATTTAACGCTTTAAAGCCGCTTACTGATTTTTGAAAAGATACGTCTGTGAACTCACAGGCGATGCTATCTTTTACTTTTCGACACTTTTTTATTTGCTCTCCGCCATCTACTCGCAACGCAACATTGTATTTTTCCACGAATTGAGCTTTTGTAATGTCAAAACTCTGAGCATAGCAATAATTACTACAAAATAATACACATAATAACAGGGTGCGTCCGAATGGTTTTGATCTCATAACTTTCCCTTTTAGGAGAAGATGTAAGTTCGTGGCTCTACAATAAAAAATACATCGGATTCGTCGATCTGTCACGCAGCCCAGTTCTCCACCCTGAGCCCCGGCACATCCGCAAAATCCGCCGCATTGTTGGTGACGAGCGTAAGCCCGAGACTCAGCGCATGAGCGGCGATCATGCGGTCGAGCACGAGGCGGCGATTGAAGGCGAGTCGCCGCGCGATGCGGCCATAGGCCTCGGCGGCGGCGCGATCATAGGGCAGAATGTCGAGGCTTTCGGCGATCAGCGCCATCCGTTCGTCGTGACGGACGCCGCCGCCAACCGGGCTTGTCGGGCCGACCAGCAACTCGCTGTATGTCAGCGACGAGATCGCGACGTCGCCGATCGCGTGCGCGGAAAGCCGGTCGAGAACGGCGGGCCAGCCGAGGCTGGCGTAAATGACGATATTGGCGTCGAGAAGATAGCGCGTCATGCGCTAAGTCTTGATCCGCGCGCCCGACCAATCGCGCTCGGGCGCCTCGAATTCGGGCCGCTCCCAAACCATGTCCGGCTCGCTCAATTCGCTCAGCCGCGCGACGAAAGCAGCCATGTCGCCTCGCACCGGCGTCACCGTGATGGCTAAGCCCTCGCGCTTGATTTCGACCTCCGTGCCTTCGTCGAAGGCGATCTCTTTGGGGAGGCGCACGGCGAGGCTATTGCCTGATTTGAAGATGCGGGTGGTCGGCATGTGCGGAGTTTCCCATGCCGGCGTCGCGATGTCAATACAGGTATATACGTGCGCATATCCTTCATAGGCGGAACCACGATGCGAGCCTGAAGGCTCGCGGTCCCAAGCGCCGCTAAAATTGGACCGCGAGCCTTCAGGCTCGCAAATCGAGACAGCCCCGATCCAGCTATTCGGAACCCGCTCTAACTCCGCGCCGGCCACGCTGGCGTCACGGCGCTACCCCTGCCCGGTGCGCGCAAACCATTCCTCTTCGCTGATGATTTCGACGCCGAGTTGGCGCGCTTTGGCGAGTTTGGAGCCGGCGCCCGGTCCCGCCACGACGAGATCGGTCTTCTGCGACACCGAGCCCGCGACATGAGCGCCGAAGCGGTCGGCCTGCGCCTTGGCCTCGTCGCGCGTCAGCCGCTCCAGTGCGCCGGTGAAGACCACGGTTTTGCCGGCGACGGGCGAAGACTTGGCGGTCGCCGGCGCCGGCTCCAGCGTGACCTGCCGCAGCAGCGCGTCGATCTCGCGTTCGTTGTGCGGCTCGGCGAAGAAATCATGGAGCGCTTCGATGACGACCTCGCCAACGCCATCGATCTCTTCCAGCCGCGTGCGCGCCTCGCTGCCAGGAGACGCCTCGCGCGCGGTCGCGCGCAGCGCTTCGAATTCGCCGAAGTGACGCGCAAGACGCCGCGCGTTCGTCTCCCCCACATGCCTGATGCCGAGCGCATAGATAAATCTGTTGAGCGGAACGCGTCGACGCGCGTTGATCGCGGCGAACAGGTTTTTTACCGATGTCTCCCCATAGCCCTTGCACTCGGCGAGGCGCGGCGACATGGTCTTGTCTTTCTCCTCCAGGGTGAAAATATCCGAGGCCGTCTTGATCAGTCCTTCGGCATAGAAGAACTCGATCTGCTTATCGCCGAGGCCTTCGATGTCCATGGCGTTGCGCGAGGCGAAATGTTTCAGCCGCTCGACCGCCTGCGCCGGGCAGACGAGCGACCCCGTGCAACGACGCACGACATCGGCCTCGCCGGTCTTCTCGTCGATCTCGCGCAGCGCGGCGGAGTGGCAAATCGGACACTGCTGCGGAAACTGATAAGGCTTTGCGCCAGCGGGGCGCTTGGCTGCGACCACCTCGACGATCTGCGGAATGACGTCGCCGGCGCGCTGGACCACGACTGTGTCGCCGACGCGAACATCCTTGCGGGCGATTTCGTCTTCGTTGTGCAGCGTCGCGTTGGCGACGACGACGCCGCCGACCGTCACCGGCGCAAGGCGCGCAACCGGCGTCAGCGCGCCCGTTCGCCCGACCTGAATTTCGATGCCGCGCAGGATCGTCGTCGCCCGCTCGGCCGGAAATTTATGCGCCGTCGCCCAACGCGGCGCGCGCGACACAAAGCCGAGACGCGTCTGCAGCGCGATGTCGTCCACCTTGTAGACGACGCCGTCGATGTCATAGCCGAGCGTGGCGCGCTGCTCCTCGATATGGCGGTAATGCGCCAGCATCTCCTCGGCGCTCGCGCAGAATTTGGTCAGCGGATTGACCGGCAGGCCGAAGCGAGCCAACGCGGCCAGCATCGCGTGTTGGCTTTGCGCCGGCATGTCGCTGACCTCGCCCCAGGCGTAGGCGAAAAAGCGCAAGGGGCGGCTCGCGGTGACGCTCGCGTCGAGCTGACGCAAGGAGCCGGCCGCCGCATTGCGCGGATTGGCGAAGACCGCCCTGCTAGCAGCCGCCTGACGTTCGTTCAGAGCGAAAAAGTCTTTGCGCGTCATATAGACTTCGCCGCGCGCCTCGAGCACGTCCGGATGCTTCGCGCCGTGCAATCGTTGCGGTATTTCTTGCACGGCGCGGATATTGGCGGTCACATCCTCGCCCTCGAAGCCGTCGCCGCGCGTCGCGGCGGAAACGAGCAGGCCGCGTTGGTAGCGCAGCGAACAGGAAAGTCCGTCGATTTTCGGCTCCGCCGTGAAGGAAAGGGGAGCGTCGTGCGCCAGCTTCAAAAAACGCCGCACGCGCGCGACGAATTCATGAACGTCTTCGTCGGAGAAGACATTGGCGAGCGAGAATATCGGGACGGCGTGCCGCACTTTGACGAATTTTTCGGCCGGCGGCGCGCCGACCTTGCGGGTGAGCGAGGCCGCCGTAACGAGCTCGGGGAACGCCCGCTCCAACGCCTCGTAACGGCGGCGAACAGCGTCGTATTCGGCGTCCGAGACGGTCGGCGCGTCTTCCTGGTAATAGCGGCGATCGTGCTCGGTTATTTCTTCCGCAAGCCGCGCATGTTCCGCGTGCGCTTCTAGAGGGGTGAGGGCGTCGACAGGCGGCTGCGTCTTCATCGCGGCGACTATATCTCCTCTCGCCGGCGATCGGCGCCAAACATTAACAAGCCGAACAACGCCGGCGTTATATGAAATCCGGGCGCTCCGCTCGGATTTCTCCCTCTCCCCGCTTGCGGGGAGAGGGTTGGGGTGAGGGGCTTAGGGGTATTCTCGAAAACGCTGATGAAAGCCACAGAGTGCGCAGGAATCCGCAGCATTCCTGGCAAAACCCCAAGCCCCTCACCCTCGCTTCGCTCGACCTCTCCCCGCAAGCGGGGAGAGGTAATGCCCGAACTGATCAAACGGAAACCGTATTACAAGTAGCTCAACCACCAATCACGCCGCCGCCGTTTCACGCCGGCGAACCATCGACAGGCCGGGTAGAGCGCGGCCATGATAAGAACCCACGCGGCATAGGCGCCGGCCAGATTCGTGCCGAACCCTTCCGGCGGAGTGCCCCGGACGGCGAAGCCGCGCAATTGGTGAAAATCAAAACCCTGGGCAAGCCCGAGCGCGCCGGCCGCGGCAAGGGCGACATAAAGGTGCAGCACGTAAATGAAAAGCGGCGCCCGGCCGAATGTGGCAAGCATCTCGCCAGCGACCCCTCCGAGCCGCTCCATGGCCGGCAGCAAGACAAACACCGGCCCCAGCGTGATGAGGACATAGAGCAACGAGGGCGGATATTTGGTGACGTTGAGCGCCGCAAGCGCCGTCATGACGTGGTCGCTTTGCGCGCTCCACGGGCGCGGGTCGCCATAAAGGTTGGTCCCGCGCAACAGCACGAACAGCGCAATCGACGCCAACCCGAGCAGGCTTAAGAGCCGCTCGCGCTGCGCGGCCGGCCCCAGGAACAGGGGCCCCAGCCCATAGCCCACGGCCATGACGCCGATCCAGGGCGCCACGGGGTAGACCACTTTTCCGCGCAGGCCCCAGGGCAAGGGGCCCTGTTCATGGAGCATGCTCCACAACGGCGCCCAATCGCCAAATTCAGACGCGTGGACGCCGTCGAGCAAATTGTGGCCGAGCAGGATCAACGCCCCGACTGGCAGTACGCCGCGCTGCGGCAACCAGACGAGCCCGCCCAGCGCGATCATGCTGAAGCCGATGGCCCACAGCGTGCCTAAGTAGACCTTGCCGAGACCGAGCCCCCATATCGGGCTCACCACGGCGATATCGAGCAGGATCAGCCACGCGCCGCGGGTCAGCAGAAAGCGTGCGAGCGCTGACCGACTCTCGAGTTTCGTCCCGTGCAAGAACGCCGATGCGCCTGCGAGCAGAACGAAGGTCGGCGCGCAGACGTGCGTGACGAAGCGGGTTAAGAACAGCGCTGGATAGGTTTGCGTCAGATCGGTCGGGTCGAAGTAGAATGAATCCGCGTTGAAGAAATCGCGCACATGGTCGAGCGCCATCAGGACGATGACCAGCCCGCGCATCCGATCGATTCCTTGGAGCCGGCCGTCGGCCCGCGCCGCAACGATCGAGACTGTCTCGACGGGCGAAGCCTGGACATCCTCGATTGCTCGCGTCATCGGTTGCCTCCCTCGACCGGCGGCGTGATCTCGCCAGGCTTCGTCACAGCGTTGCGGATTTGACGATCTCGCCCGCCCGACCGGCCGTCGAACATGCCTCAAATCAGCTTCAAAGGCCACGGCGTTGGCGCCCTTTTGGGCTGATGAACAGGGTTCTTGAGGCCTTTCGGCAATTGGCGCGCCATCCTGAGCGAAGCCGCCCGCAAGAACATCCGCTCCTTGCGTTCATCAAATATTGTGAATGACGTGGCTTCCTGTATTGCACGCTTAGTCGCGGCGAGGAGCGGGCGTGATGCGAGGTTGTTAAGTCGAAGCGGGGGCCTAGGTCGGATGAGCGGCATCAATCGCCGGTTGAAATCAACTGTCGTACACGGGCTTCACGCATCGGGAGCGACGCGCCAGATCGCGTCTGCGCTACGAGCCAAGGGGGTCATTCTCACGTTCCATGAGATTCAGGATGATCTCGACGCCGAATTGTGGACCGGCTGTTCCGCGTCATTGCTCGAAGCGTGCCTTCGCTGGGTGCGCAGAGCCGGCCTCGACATCATTTCTCTAGAAGAGGCCCTCCGCCGACTGCAGCGCGATGAACCGACACGGCGGTTTGCGGTTTTGACATTCGACGACGGCTATCGCGACAACATCGTCAGGGCGCTTCCCATCTTGCGACGTGAGCAGGCGCCGTTCACGACCTACATCCCAAGTGGCGCGATTACTCGAGAATTGTTTGCTTGGTGGCTTGGTCTGCGGGAAATATTCAAAACCAACGACAAGGTGGAAATTAGCGCGATGGGCAGATCTTTCTCCTGCGCCGATTTGCTTGCAAAGGTAAGAGGCTTGGCGAGCGCCGACCGTTGGGTGCACCAGAACTATGCGTGCATCCTTGATCTCCGTCATACCTTTTCGCGCTACGGAATATCGCTGCCGTCCCTGTGCGACCGGTATTTCGTCAACGAGAACGAGCTTCGATTGCTGGCAAGCGAGCCGCTCTGCTCGATCGGCGCCCACACGGTGTCTCATCTGGCCTTGGCGACCCTGGACATGGCGGAGGCGTCACGTGAGCTGGTCGATAACCGCGGGCGCTTGCAAAGCTGGCTCGACCGCGAAGTGCTTGATCTTGCCTATCCCTTCGGCAACCGGCGCGCCTGTGGGCCGCGCGAGGCGAAACTCGCCGCCGCAGCCGGCTTCAAGACGGCGGCCACCACGTCAAATCGACCGCTGTTTGCGCAAGATCGTCATGACCTGTACACACTGCCCCGCATCAGCGTCCACCCACATTGGACGATCGCCCGACTCGACGCGGAGATCAGCGGACTAACCGTGGCCACCGCGCGCCGGTTTCTCGCGAGCTGGCCTCAATTGAACCGCCGCCGACGTTCGAGTAACCTCGCCGGCAACAACGCAAACTCCGGGACGCATTGAGGGGGAGAATTGGTTAAGACTGATTCGGCGAAGGTTCTGATCTTTTCTGAACACGATTATCGAACGCCTCGGCGGGCCAATTTCCACCCGATTGCCGACGCGCTCGTCAGGCGCGGTCACGACGTCACATTCGTTTCCATACGATATAGTTTGCTATCATTGATCAAAGGAGATTCACGACGTTTCATTCACGCCAACCGGCCGGAGGTCTACAATGGCGTCGAATGTTATCTCTGGCGCACCATCGTGCATCCATTCAATCCCAAGAACTTGCCCATATCGCCGGCGTTGACGCTTCCCTTATATTGGATTTACGCACGGCTGCGAAACGAGTTTATTGACAAGGCGATCCGTTCTGCCGCGATTATCATCGTGGAGTCAGGCCTTGGCGCCATACTGTTGCCGCGGGCGCGCGCGCTCAACGGCAGCGCCAAGCTCATCTATTACGCATCCGACAATTTGGAAACGATTGGCGCTCATCCCATCGTGCAGCGCAGTCTCGAGCAGTGTGGACCAATTGTCGATCACGTCTGCATACCGTCGCGCAAGATGGCGGCGAGGTTCCATTGGGCTGGAGCCCATGTCTATTTCGTGCCCCATGGCGTCAATCCAGCCGATTTTGTCCAAGTGCGCGAGAGCCCTTATGCAAAACCGCTCAACGCAGTCTCGGCCGGCTCCGCGTTGTTCGACCCCGATTTTTTTCTGCACGCGGCGCCGGCGTTTCCGGACGTCGAGTTTCATGTGATCGGCAGCGGAACAACAATGAATTATTCGCCCAACGTGCGGGTTTACGGCGAAATGGCGTTTAAAGAGACGCTTCCTTTTCTAGCAAATGCAACATTTGGGATCGCTCCGTACAGGATGGCGGCGGGCGCCGACACCGTTTGCGACACCAGCATGAAACTTATGCAATACGATTATCTAGGAATACCCGCGGTTTGTCCTAACTTTGTCGTGGGAAACAGTCCCAATCGGTTCGGTTATATTCCAGGCAATCGCGCTTCAATCGAAGCGGCCATCAACGCCGCCTTAGCGGCGCGGGGCCACATTAAGCCGCACGGTCGGTTTCTCAGTTGGGACGACGTCGCCTCGCGCGTGCTCGATCCGGAATTGTTCCCCGATACTCGGCTCTCGTCGCTTTCTTGAATGACGCTGCATCCATAGCGCGCAAGCTTAAAACGTCACATAGCCGCTAATTGCGCACGTTCAGTGGGCCCGGCAGATCGGGCTCGACCACACCTTGGCGGCTTGCGCAGGCGCGCCGTGACGACGAAGGATCGTCATTTGTGCTTTGTCCTTGCCATTGACCGGCTGCACGGACAGGGGGTAGCTGCGCTCCCACCAAGAACCAGCCGCCCAGTACGTCCAGCCGAGCCAGTAGGCGCGCTGTTCATCGACATGGGTCAGCGCCGCCTCCAGCGACGCCAGACAAGCGGGTTGGTCGCTGGCCCCGAATTCCCCCAAAAACCCTTTCTTATCGTGCGCGCGCAGCCAGGAGGTCGCGACGGCGAGCGCCTTGACGGCGGCGTCCGGCCCCAGGCACTCGGCATGAGAGCCTGACGAGTCAGAGTCGAAATATTGATGAAATTCGATGGCGGTATTGCCACAGCTATCGCTGATCGCAACCATAGCCTCGCTGTTTGGCGTTCCATAATCGCTGGCCATCCAGCTGTGTGCGCCCGAATAGGCGTTGCCCGGCGCGAGGATGAGGTTGTGAGCGCCGGCCGCTCGGATGGCGAAAATCGCCTGATTCGCGGCCTCTACCCAAGTCTCTGTCACAAAACCGTATGGTTCGTTCATGATGCCAAAGATCACGCGCTCCTGATTACGGAAAACGGAAGCGAGCCGGCGCCAAAAATCGGCAAATTGCGCCAATGAGACGCGATCTGACCCGATCAGTTCGCCGCGATAGCGGCCATAATTGTGAACGTCCAGGATGATCGCCAAGCCGCGTAGGCGGGCGCGCTCGACCGCGCTTTGCAAGAGCGCCAACTCGTCAACGTCAAACTCCGTTCCAAGTTTTGGCTGCAACCGTTCCCATCGGAAAGGAACGCGGATTGCTCCAAATCCGCGCGCCGCAGCCATATCGAGGTCGGCGTCGGACGGATAAATGTAGTCGAATCCATAGCGTCCGGGCAGCGCGCCAAACTCCGCTCCCGCCAGATTGAGCCCAGTCAGGGGCGGTCGCGGCGGCTGCGCCACGTCGCCTGAGCGCTGGCCCGAATGGGCGGCAGAGCAGAAAATGAGCGACGCTGCACAGCCGCCAAGCGCCAGAATTTGGCGAATGGTCATCAACCCTCCGTTTACCATGTCCAATCAATTTATTGCTTGCTTGAACCGAACATTCATGGCGACATCGAAGCTCCGGTTCAAGATTTGCGACCGGAGGCAAGCAAAGGGACACCTCCGTTTATGGCGCTCGGCCGTTTCGATCGCAACGTGATCTTTGGGACAATTGCCGGACTGAATACGGCGCTCGGAAGCTTCCTGGGCAGCGTTATCGTTGCGCGATTGTTGGGACCCGAGGGCTCAGGGCTTGTGGCCGTGAGCATTTGGCTGACCGGCACGTGCGTGACGTTCGCCGATCTGGGTTTGCCGCTGACTGTTTCCCGGTTCATCCCGGCGCTGTCGGCGCTCCGGCAAGAGCAGGAGGCCGCCGCCTTCGGACGGTTTTTTTTCCGTCCACTGTTGATGAGCGCCGCATTGGTTTCCGTCATTTTCCTGGCTCTGGCGCTGTTTGGTGCGCAGTGGCTCCGGCAGACTGCGGGACTGCACTTCTTCGAAGGGACCAACGACTCGATTTGGTTCGCCATAGCGGCCGTTTTTGCAGCGCAAGCCGTCGGCAACTATGGCCTTGCGCAATTGCGCGGCGAACAACGCTTCGTCGACGCAGCGCGACTTTCATCCCTGTTCTTGCTTGTCCAGTTGATCGGCATGGCCGTCGGCAGCGTCTTGAATGGCGCGGAGGGAGCTTTGTTCGGCTACGCGAGCGGCAGTTTTGCGACATTCGGCACAGCATGGACATTGCTGCGCGGCGATCGGACCCTTGACGCGGCGCTGAAAGCTCGGGCTTGGCGCTTTTCGCTCGGCGCCTGGTGGGTGGGGATCGTCGCGGCGATTGTGTGGTCGCGCACCGAAATCGCGTTTCTCGACTACTGGCGCGGTCCGGCGCAAACGGGGCACTATGCTGTCGCTTTGACGCTCGCGCAGCTTGCGTCTCAGGCGCCCCTTCTGATGACGGGCGGGTTGCTGAGTTTTTTCACCGAGCGTTACGCTTTGGCCGATCGTGCGGGTTTGCGCCGAGCTTTTCTGGCCTCGACCCGTTTTTTTGGGTTCGTGCTTTTGCCGACCTGCTTCGGCATGGCGGCGATCACGCCGGTGATGTTGCCG
>JACOUB010000054.1 GCA_016178015.1 Methylocystis sp.
AAGCCATGCTGATCGACCATCTGCGCATCGACACGCTGTTTTGCGTGGCGGGCGGGTCGATGGGCGGCATGCAAGTGTTGCAATGGGCGGCGAGTTACCCTGAGCGGGTGTTTGCGGCCATGCCGATCGCCACGGCGGCCAAGCATTCCTCGCAAAACATCGCTTTTCACGAAGTCGGCCGGCAAGCCGTTATGGCGGACCCCGATTGGCGCGGCGGGCGCTATCTCGAGCAGGGCGTGCGACCGGAAAAGGGACTGGCGATCGCGCGCATGGCCGCGCACATCACTTACCTTTCCGATCTGTCCATGCAACGCAAATTCGGCCGCAAGCTGCAAGATCGTTCGGCGCCTACCTTTTCCTTCGACGCCGATTTCCAGGTCGAGAATTATTTGCGCTGTCAAGGGATGGCGTTCGTCGATCGCTTCGACGCCAATTCCTATCTGTTCGTGACGCGCGCCTGCGATTATTTCGATCTTGCGGGCGATTACGGCGGTTCGCTCGCCAAGGCGTTCAAGGATACGAAGACCAGATTTTGCGTCGTCGCCTTTGATTCTGACTGGCTCTATCCGACCTCCGATTCGCGCGCCATCGTCCATGCGCTCAACGCCGGCGGCGCTTCCGTCTCCTTCGTCGAGATCGAAACGGATAAGGGCCACGACGCTTTTCTCGTGCATGAGCCTCGTTTCTTCGCCACGACGCGCGGTTTTCTCGAGGCCGCCGCCACCGCGCGCGGGCTGTCCCGCTCCACTCGGAAACTGGCGCATGACTGACGCGGAAATCATCGCGGCTTCGCCGAGCGATGCGGAAAGGAACGGGGGCGTTCGCGTCGATCTCGCGGTCGTCGCCGAGATGGTGACGCCGGGCAGTCGCGTTCTTGATGTCGGATGTGGCGACGGCGCTTTGCTGAGGCTGCTCACCGAAGCAAGGCAGGTCGACGGGCGCGGCGTGGAACTCTCGCAAGCAGGCGTCAACGACTGCGTCGCCAAGGGCTTGTCGGTGATCCAGGGCGACGCCGACACGGATCTTTGCGATTATCCCGATGATGGCTTCGATTACGTCATTCTATCGCAGACGCTGCAGGCGACCCACCAACCGCGCAAAGTGCTGGCCAACATGTTGCGGATCGGGCGGCGCGCCATTGTTTCCTTCCCCAATTTCGGGCATTGGCGGGTCAGGGCCGATCTGCTCTTCAAGGGCCGCATGCCGGTCACCAACAACCTGGCGCATTCCTGGTACGACACGCCCAACATCCATCTCTGCACGATCAAGGACTTCGTTGAACTCGTGGATGCGATCGGCGCGCGCATCGAACATGGCGTGGCGCTCGATCGCGCCGGCGCGCCGATCAGGGTGAATGCGCCGTGGTGGTTCTGGAATCTGTTGGGCGCCCAGGCGGTTTTCCTGCTCGAGCGCGCGACCGGAAAACCCTAGGGCCGTGGGCGGGGGGCGAACCGCAGAGCGCGCTAGTGCCTCAGTTTGAAATTTTGACCGTCATGCGCATCGCCACCCGCGAACAGCCCGAAGATTACGGCGACGCGCCGACGAAGAACCAAGCCGCGGCCGAACTAGGCCGCAAAGGCGGCAAGAAGCGCGCCGAGAGCATGACGCTAGAACGAGATTGCCAAGAAGGCAGCGTCCTCTAAGTGGCAGAACCGCTGGGTTTCGGCAGTTTATTTTGAGCACCTAGACACTTTTTCACGTTCTTGATTGGCTCTTCCAGCGGCAGATTTTCGGGTAGAGTACCACCGCTGTTGTGAATCGTTGAACGAACGTGCTCACCAACCTTTCGGTTCGTGTTGATTGCGTGTCGTTCGCCCTTAATGTTGTCTTTAGCAAGGACGTCCGCAGCGAGATTCATTTGGAACTCGTGAGCAGAAAGTTCGAGAGCGCCCGCGAAATCAAACAAGTTATCCTTATCGGCAAGGCCCTTGATCTGTTTGACGTCTCTCGTGCCACGACCGCCATAGAGCCCCTGATATCTGGCATCGTGGAACAGGGCTTGTCTTTCCACCCCAGCGTCCTTGGCGGAACCGCTTACTCGACGGAAAGATTGGGTGACGCGTTCGCGGGCCGCAAGGCGACGATGGTCTGGGGACTCCTCTTGTTCGAGAATCTCCATCTGGCGCGTCTTGATCGCGAAGTAGGTTTGCGCTGCGGCGATCTCCGGTTTCGAGGGGTCGCCGTTCATGGCGATGAGATAACAAGCCGGGCGGCTCAGAAAATAGTCGTCACCTCGGATCTGGGCTCCCTTTCCTACTCCCATCAGTTTGTGCGTCAGCACAATCTGATGGGACGGGTCGATGCCATTTCCTAAAAAAGAGTCCTTTGCGCGGTTGATCACATGCTCGAATTCCCGCCAATTCGGATATCCTAGTATCTCATTGATGTCTCTTGCGTTCCAGTAATCTTCTCCGGCCGAGCTTACTCTTTTTACCCGTTCCAGCCGATCCATAGTAGCCCGATACTCCGGCAAATTGGTCAGTTCTTGTGCCATATGTGAATCTCGCCTTGTCTAGAGCGGCCCCATCACATACCATTGGTCACATACGAAGTCGACAGGTGGAAAACAGGTGGAAAATGGAAGATCGCAAGAAGATTGAGGAAAGGCTTCGCAAAAAGGAGCGTGAGGTGGAGGTTCTTGAGGAGCGCCTTAAGACGGCTCGTGTCTATGTTCAGGCGCTTCAGGACGTTCTGAAGCTTCTCGATAGGGGCGACGAAACAGGTACCGCATTCCCAGTCTTGAAGCCTGGAAGCGCAGTTGCGCAGGCGCGCGAAATCATCCTCGATCGTGGTGAGCCCGTTCACATCATGGCGCTCCTGGAAGCAATGGGCAAGGACGCCAGCCGCGAAACGCGGGCGTCGCTCACGAGTTCGCTCGCTGCCTACGTCCGGCGATCCGAGATTTTTACCCGGCCCGCCCCAAATACCTTCGGTCTGGTTGAGCTTGGCCATGCGACGGAAGAAGAAGAGAAGGAGCCGCCTGCGGGTTTTGGCCAGATATCCAAAATGGAAAAGCCGACGCCGCCGACGACTGCCCAAAGGGCGCCACCCACGCCACCGATAGCGCCTCCCAAACCGCCTGTGCCGCCTCCGCCGCCCGTAAAGCTAGCGCCCTTTTAAAACCCGCTCCAGCCCTTCCTAAGAGCGACCAAGACGACGACATTCCATTTTAAAATTCAAACTGAGACTCTACCCAGAGCGGTTGGCGATGGGGCAGCAAAAAAGAGCGGAGAACTCGAAATTTGAATACGATATGCTTCAGTTAGCGCCGCCAGATGTGTCCGATCTCCTCGAGGCGCGCCGCTTGCGGCGGCGTAAGCAGAGCTTGCGTTTTGAGAATCCGCTTGGCAAATGCACGCCGTCCCGTTAAACAGCGCTTGCCGGGGTTGGCCAGCACCGCGACCCCGTCTTCAAATTTAAGCTTCCGCCGGACCCTAGGCCCCTTTGAAGAGGATTAAGGGCGAGGCGGCGGATAGGCCGGCGGACCCCAGGAGTTTCCTGGTGGCGCGTTCGGCCATGTCCTGTCCGAGACTGCCGGCGCGCGCCGCGGAACGTTCCCGGGGCGCGCTTAATCGGCTTGAACGGCGGCGGTACGTTCCGCCTCTGAGCGAGCGGCCTGCACAGACGGGGAAAACCGGAATTGTCGGACCGGCGCGCGCTTCTCGAGGCGGCGCCTAAGGTCTTTCGAATTTGGTTCACGCCCTCCGATCCGCGGCGAAGCTTTTAGCGCTTTACGCCGAGGGGACAGGATCTACGGCGCCGCCCCTCTCTCGCGCTTTTGCGGGAGACGACGGCATATCGCAACCGACGGGGTTCGCCCCGTTCGAGGAGAGAGCACCGTGGACAGAGCGGAGAAGCAACAAACCGTCGCGGCGTTGAACCAGGTCTTTGCTAAGACGCGGGTCGTCGTCGTGGCGCATTACTCCGGGCTGACTGTCGCCCAGTTGCAAAACCTGCGCAAGCAGGCGCGCGACGCCGGCGCCACCGTTCGGGTCGCCAAGAACCGCCTCGCCAAGGTCGCCCTCGATGGCACCAGCGTCGCCGCCGTCGCCGCGCTTTTGAAGGGGCCGACCCTGATCGCCTATTCGGACGATCCGGTGGCGGCGCCGAAAGCGGCCGTCGCCTTCGCCAAGCAAAATGACAAATTGGTCATCCTTGGCGGCGCCATGGGCGCGACCGTCCTCGGCCCGGACGGCGTGAAATCGCTTGCGACCCTGCCGTCGCTCGACGAATTGCGCGCCAAACTCGTCGGTCTCGTGCAGGCGCCCGCAACCAAGCTCGCGCAACTCTCGACCGCGCCCGCCGCCAAGCTGGCGCGCGTGTTCGCGGCCTTCGCCAAACGCGACGCGGCCTGAGGCGATGCTTGCATTTATCTGAAATCGCACCAAATTCGAAGGACACAACGATGGCCAACCTAGAAAAGATCGTCGACCAGCTCTCCAGCCTGACCGTGCTGGAGGCTGCCGAGCTCGCCAAGCTGCTCGAAGAGAAGTGGGGCGTTTCCGCAGCCGCGGCGGTGGCTGTCGCCGCGGCGCCAGGCGCCGCCGCCGCAGCGCCAGTGGAAGAGAAGACCGAGTTCAACGTTGTCCTGGCTGCGGTCGGCGACAAGAAAATCGAGGTCATCAAGGAGGTGCGCGCGATCACCGGTCTTGGGCTCAAGGAAGCCAAGGATCTCGTTGAGGGCGCGCCCAAGGCGGTCAAGGAAGGCGTCGGCAAGGACGAGGCCGAAAAGGTCAAGGCGGCTCTGGAGAAAGCCGGCGCGAAGGTCGAACTCCAGTAACGCGTCGAGGGTTGCGTTGGGCGCCGAGTTTTGCGGTCCGGTTCGTTTGGGACGGCGGCGGCGCTCGTAAAGGGACCGCAAGCGCCGCGGCGGCGCTTGCGGGGCGGGGCGAGACCCATTGGTTGGCGAGGCGTTTGGCATGAAGACGCGCGACAGGCGTTCAGATCTTTCCGTCGAAAAGGCGGCCCGCCCTACCCCACGATCAGGCGTGAGAGGCGACATGGCCCGGACTTCGGTTCAGACGTTCACTGGCCGCAAGCGTATCCGCAAATTCTTCGGGCATATTCGTGAAGCCGCGGAAATGCCCAATCTGATCGAGGTGCAGAAGGCGTCGTACGATCAGTTTCTTTTGGTCGACGAGCCCAAGGGCGGGCGGTCCGACGAGGGCTTGCAGGCCGTTTTCAAATCGGTGTTTCCGATCTCCGATTTCTCGCAGGTCTCGCTGCTCGAATTCGTGCGCTACGAGTTCGAGGCGCCCAAATACGACGTCGACGAATGCCGTCAGCGCGGCATGACTTACGCCGCGCCGCTCAAGGTGACCTTGCGTCTTATCGTGTTCGATGTCGATCCTGACACGCAGGCCAAGTCGGTCAAGGACATCAAGGAGCAGGACGTCTATATGGGCGAGATGCCGTTCATGACCTCGAACGGCACCTTCGTCGTCAACGGCACCGAACGGGTCATCGTCTCGCAGATGCACCGCTCGCCGGGCGTCTTCTTCGATCACGACAAGGGCAAGAGCCATTCTTCCGGCAAGCTCCTGTTCGCGGCGCGCATCATCCCCTACCGTGGTTCTTGGCTCGACATCGAATTCGACGCCAAGGACATCGTCTACGCCCGCATCGACCGGCGCCGTAAGATTCCGGTGACGTCGCTCTTGTACGCGCTCGGCATGGACGGCGAAGAAATTCTTTCGACCTTTTACAAGACGATCACTTACACGGCTTCGGGCGACAGCTGGCGCATGCCGTTCGACGCCGAACGCTTGAAGGGCGTCAAGGCCATCGCCGACATGATCGACGCCGATTCGGGCGAGGTCATCCTCGAGGCTGGCAAGAAGCTGCCGGTGCGCGCCGCGCGTCAGCTCGCCGAGAAGGGCGTCAAGGCGATCAAGGTCCAGAACGAGGATCTGTTCGGCCAATATCTAGCGCAAGACCTTTACGATCCTCAGACCGGCGAGATTTTCGCCGAGGCCGGCGACGAGATCACGGCGAAGACGCTGCCGCTGCTCATCGAGAAGGGCTTCGACGCATTGCCGATTCTCGATATCGATCACGTCAATATCGGTCCTTACATCCGCAACACGCTGACCATCGACAAGAACCAGTCGCGCGAGGATGCGTTGTTCGACATTTATCGCGTCATGCGGCCGGGCGAGCCGCCCACGGTCGAGACGGCCGAAGCGATGTTCCATTCGTTGTTCTTCGACGCCGAGCGCTACGATCTCTCGGCGGTCGGCCGCGTCAAGATGAACATGCGCCTTGATCTCGATGCGCCCGACACCATGCGCGTGCTGCGCAAGGAGGATATTGTCGCCGTCGCGCGCGCGCTCGTCGATCTGCGCGACGGACGCGGCGAAATCGATGACATCGACCACCTCGGCAATCGGCGTGTGCGTTCGGTCGGCGAACTGATGGAGAACCAGTATCGGCTCGGGCTGTTGCGCATGGAGCGCGCCATCAAGGAGCGCATGTCCTCGGTCGACATCGACACAGTGATGCCGCAAGACCTCATCAACGCCAAGCCGGCGGCGGCGGCGGTGCGCGAGTTCTTCGGTTCGTCACAGCTGTCGCAATTCATGGACCAGACCAATCCCTTGTCCGAGATCACCCACAAGCGGCGTCTTTCGGCGCTCGGTCCGGGCGGTCTGACGCGCGAGCGCGCCGGCTTCGAGGTGCGCGACGTGCACCCGACCCACTACGGCCGCATCTGCCCGATCGAGACGCCGGAAGGGCCGAACATCGGCCTTATCAATTCGCTGGCGACCTTCGCCCGGGTCAACAAATACGGCTTCATCGAGGCGCCCTACCGGCGCGTGCGCGACGGCAAGGTGACGGGCGAAGTCGTGTATGTCTCGGCGATGGAAGAGGCCAAATATCATGTCGCGCAGGCCAATGCGCTGGTCGACGCGCACGGCGCCCTGCTCGAAGACCTCGTGCTCTGCCGCCATGCCGGCGATGTCGTCTTGGTGGCGCGCGAGCGGGTCGACGCGATGGACGTGTCGCCCAAGCAGCTCGTGTCGGTGGCGGCGGCGCTGATCCCGTTTCTCGAGAATGATGACGCCAACCGCGCCCTCATGGGCTCGAACATGCAGCGCCAGGCGGTGCCGCTGATGAAGTCCGACGCCCCGCTCGTCGGCACCGGCATGGAGCAGGTGGTGGCGCGCGATTCCGGCGCGGCGATCGTGGCGCGGCGCGCCGGCGTCGTTGATCAGATCGACGCGACACGCATCGTCGTGCGTGCGACGGAGGAGCAAGACCCGGCCAAGCCCGGCGTCGACATCTATCGCCTGATGAAGTTCCAGCGCTCGAACCAATCAACCTGCATCAACCAGAAGCCTCTGGTGCGCGTCGGCGATTTCGTCCAGAAGGGCGACATCATCGCCGACGGCCCCTCGACCGATCTCGGCGATCTGGCGCTCGGGCGCAACGTGCTCGTCGCCTTCATGCCATGGAACGGTTACAACTTCGAAGACTCGATCTTGCTCAACGAGCGCATTGTCAAGGACGACGTCTTTACCTCGATTCACATCGAGGAATTCGAGGTGATGGCGCGCGACACCAAGCTTGGCCCCGAGGAAATCACCCGCGACATTCCCAACGTCTCGGAAGAGACGCTGAAGAATCTCGACGAGGCCGGCATTGTCTATATCGGCGCGGAAGTGCAGGCGAGCGACATTCTCGTCGGCAAGATCACCCCCAAGGGCGAAAGCCCGATGACGCCGGAAGAAAAGCTGCTGCGCGCCATTTTCGGCGAAAAGGCCTCGGACGTGCGCGACACGAGTCTCAGGGTGCCGCCCGGCGTGCAGGGCACGATCGTCGAAGTGCGGGTGTTCAACCGCCATGGCGTCGAGAAGGACGAGCGCGCTCAGGCCATCGAGCGCGAGGAGATCGAGCGTCTCGCCAAGGATCGCGACGATGAATTGGCGATCCTCGATCGCAACGTCGGCGCGCGTCTTTCCGAGACGCTCATTGGCAAGACGGCGATCGCCGGGCCGAAGGGCTTCAAGAAGGAGACCGTGCTGACGCTGGCTATCTTAGAGGAATATCCGCGCTCGCAATGGTGGACGTTCGTCGTCGAGGATGACCAGCTGATGGCCGGCATCGAGGCGGTGCGCAAACAATACGACGAGTCGAAGAAGAGCCTCGAGAACCGTTTCCTCGACAAGGTCGAAAAATTGCAGCGCGGCGACGAATTGCCGCCCGGCGTGATGAAGATGGTCAAGGTTTTCGTCGCAGTGAAGCGCAAGATTCAGCCGGGCGACAAGATGGCCGGCCGCCACGGCAACAAGGGCGTCGTGTCGCGCATCGTGCCGCAGGAGGACATGCCCTTCCTCGAGGACGGAACGCCGATCGATATCGTGCTCAATCCGCTCGGCGTGCCGAGCCGCATGAACGTCGGCCAAATCCTCGAGACGCATCTTGGTTGGGCGTGCGCCGGGCTCGGCAAGCAGGTCGGCGCAGCGGTCGACGCCTATTTCCGCTCGCATGACGTCAAACCGTTGCGCAAAACCCTGACCGGCATTTACGGCGCAGACGTTCCGCTGGATGCGTTCGACGACGCCAGTTTGGTGGAGCTGGGCCAGAATCTGCGGCGCGGCGTGCCGATCGCGACGCCGGTGTTCGACGGCGCGCGCGAGAAGGACATCGTCGAGATGTTGACCAAGGCGGGGCTCGATTCCTCCGGCCAGGTGACGATCTATGACGGACGCTCGGGCGAGGCCTTCGACCGCAAGGTAACGGTCGGCTACATCTATATGCTGAAGCTCCATCACCTGGTGGACGACAAGATCCATGCGCGTTCGATCGGTCCCTATTCGCTGGTCACGCAACAGCCGCTCGGCGGCAAGGCCCAGTTCGGCGGCCAGCGGTTTGGCGAAATGGAGGTCTGGGCGCTCGAGGCTTATGGCGCGGCCTACACGTTGCAAGAAATGCTGACCGTGAAGTCGGACGACGTGGCCGGCCGCACCAAGGTCTATGAATCGATTGTGCGCGGCGACGACACGTTCGAATCGGGCATTCCCGAGAGCTTCAACGTGTTGATCAAGGAAATGCGGTCGCTGGCGCTCAATGTCGAGCTGACCTCAGCTGTTGCCGAGGGCGAGGAGCCATCGACGGCCGAAGCCGCGGAGTGAGGCCACACAAGGAATGGAATGGCGCGTCTCCTTCTCCCGCTTGCGGGAGAAGGAGACGCGCGGAACGCGCGACGGATGAGGGCTGGCGGCATTTGCGCGAACCTCGGCGCTCCCTCACCCGACTAAGGCTTCGCCGGGCCACCCTCTCCCGCAAGCGGGAGAGGGGAGCGCATCTAGAGATTCGACTTCACGGGACCGCCATGCATAGCCGCAAGGTTGTCCCGCCAGGAGCCTTCAGGAGAAGAGCATGAATCAGCAAGAGGTGATGAGTCTCTTCGGTCCGGTCGTGCAACCGCTGGCGTTCGATCAGATTCAGATCGCCATCGCTAGCCCCGAGAAGATTCTGTCCTGGTCGTTCGGCGAGATCAAGAAGCCGGAGACGATCAACTACCGCACCTTCAAGCCCGAACGCGACGGCCTGTTCTGCGCGCGCATTTTCGGGCCGATCAAGGACTACGAATGCTTGTGCGGCAAGTACAAGCGCATGAAATACAAGGGCGTCATCTGCGAGAAGTGCGGCGTGGAAGTGACGCTGGCGCGCGTGCGGCGCGACCGCATGGGCCATATCTCGCTCGCCGCTCCGGTCGCGCATATCTGGTTCCTGAAGTCTTTGCCGTCGCGCATCGGCCTGCTGCTCGATATGACGCTCAAAGATCTGGAGCGCATCCTCTATTTCGAGTCCTATGTCGTCATCGATCCGGGCCTGACCCCGCTGAAAGAACGCCAGCTCCTGTCCGAGGACGACTATCTGCGCGCCCAGGACGAATATGGCCAAGACCATTTCAGCGCCATGATCGGCGCCGAGGCGATCCGCAGGATTCTCGAGTCGATGGACCTCGAGAGCATCGCCGTGCGGCTGCGTCAGGAGATCGCCGAGGCCACCACCGAGCTGAAGCCAAAGAAGCTGGCCAAGCGCCTGAAGATCATCGAGGCGTTCATCCAGTCCGGCAACCGCCCCGAGTGGATGATCCTCAAGGAAGTCCCGGTCATCCCGCCGGACCTGCGCCCGCTCGTGCCGCTCGACGGCGGCCGTTTCGCGACGTCGGACCTCAACGATCTCTATCGGCGCGTCATCAACCGCAACAATCGGCTGAAGCGGCTGATTGAATTGCGCGCGCCCGACATCATCATCCGCAACGAGAAGCGCATGTTGCAAGAGGCGGTGGACGCCCTGTTCGACAACGGCCGGCGCGGGCGCGTCATCACCGGCGCCAACAAGCGGCCGCTGAAGTCGCTCGCCGACATGCTGAAGGGCAAGCAGGGCCGCTTCCGTCAGAATCTGTTGGGCAAGCGCGTCGACTATTCGGGCCGCTCGGTCATCGTCGTCGGTCCCGAGCTCAAGCTGCATCAGTGCGGCCTGCCGAAAAAGATGGCGCTCGAACTGTTCAAGCCGTTCATTTACTCGCGGCTCGACGCCAAGGGCTATTCGGCGACCGTCAAGCAGGCCAAGAAGCTCGTCGAGAAGGAAAAGCCCGAGGTTTGGGACATTCTCGACGAGGTGATCCGCGAGCATCCGGTGCTGCTCAATCGCGCGCCGACCCTGCATCGTCTCGGCATTCAGGCGTTCGAGCCGGTGCTGATCGAAGGCAAGGCGATCCAACTGCATCCGCTCGTCTGCGCCGCCTTCAACGCCGATTTCGACGGCGATCAGATGGCCGTGCACGTGCCCCTGTCGCTGGAGGCGCAACTCGAGGCGCGCGTGCTGATGATGAGCACCAACAACATTCTGCATCCGGCCAATGGTCAGCCGATCATCGTGCCGTCGCAGGACATCGTGCTTGGCCTCTATTATCTGACCCTGGCGCGCGACGGCGAGCCCGGCCAATACGCGGTCGATCCCAAAACCAAGGCGCCGCTCGGCGGCGTGTTCGGCAACATGGGCGAGATCGAGCACGCCTTGGCGGCCAAGCAGCTGACGCTGCACGCCAAGATCAAGGGACGCGCCTGGACCTATGACGAGAACGGCACGCGCGTGGCGAAAATCTTCGACACGACGCCGGGCCGCCTGATGCTGGGCGAGCTGTTGCCCAAGCACGCCAAGATCCCCTTCGACGCAGCCAACAAGCTGATGACGAAGAAGGAAATCTCCACCATGATCGATACCGTCTACCGCAATTGCGGTCAGAAGGAGACGGTGATCTTCTGCGATCGCATCATGACGCTCGGGTTCCGCGAGGCGTTCAAGGCCGGCATTTCCTTCGGCAAGGACGACATGGTCGTGCCCGAAACGAAGGAGAAGATTGTCGCCGAGACGCGCGCGGCGGCCAAGGAATACGAGCAGCAATATAACGACGGCCTCATCACCCAGGGCGAGAAATACAACAAGGTCGTCGACGCGTGGGCAAAGTGCACCGACAAGCTCGCCGACGAAATGATGGCGCGCATCTCGTCAGTTGGCAAGGACGAGCATGGGCGCGATCTGCCGATCAACTCGATCTATATGATGTCGCATTCGGGCGCGCGCGGTTCGCCGCAGCAGATGAAGCAGCTCGCCGCCATGCGCGGCCTCATGGCCAAGCCGTCCGGCGAGATCATCGAGAGCCCGATCATCTCCAACTTCAAGGAAGGCCTGACCGTTCTCGAATACTTCAATTCGACGCACGGCGCCCGCAAGGGCCTCGCCGACACGGCGCTCAAGACCGCGAACTCGGGTTACCTCACCCGCCGCCTCGTGGACGTGGCGCAGGATTCGATCATCTCGTCTTATGATTGCGGCTCGAAGGGCGGCATTCGCATGCGGGCGATCATCGACGCGGGTCAGGTGGTCGCGTCGCTCGCCTCGCGCATTCTCGGCCGCACAGCGGCAGAGGAGTTGCGTGACCAGAAGGGGAAGGCGATCGTGCCCGCCGACGAGATGATCCAGGAGTGGCATGTCGACGCCATCAACGCCGCGGGCATTCAAGAGGTGAAGATCCGGTCGGTGTTGACCTGCGAGGCGAAGAACGGCGTTTGCGCCAAGTGCTATGGGCGCGATCTGGCGCGCGGCGTGCCCGTCAATATGGGCGAGGCCGTCGGCGTCATCGCGGCGCAGTCGATCGGCGAGCCCGGCACGCAGCTCACCATGCGCACCTTCCACATCGGCGGCGCGGCGCAGCTCGCCGACCAGTCGTTCATGGAATCGAACTTCGAAGGCGTAGCGCACATCCGCAACCGCCACGTCGCGCGCAACTCCGATGGCGACGTCATCGTCATGGCGCGCAACGTCGCGGTGGTGATCGTCGGCCCGGACGGCGTCGAGCGCGCGGTGAACCGTATCCATTACGGCGCCAAGCTGAGAGTCGACGAGGGCGACAAGATCAAGCGTGGCCAACGCCTCGCCGAATGGGACCCTTATACCCGCCCGATCATCAGCGAGGTCGACGGGGCGATCGGCTTCGAGGACCTGGTCGAGGGACAGTCGATGTCCGAGACCATCGACGAATCGACTGGCATCGCCAAACGCATGGTCATGGATTGGCGGCTCAACCTGCGTTCGGCGAGT
>JACOUB010000059.1 GCA_016178015.1 Methylocystis sp.
CAGGCCGGAAACCAAATGCAAGCTGCAATGACAAGCGACGCCCCCTCCCTGTCCCTCCCCCGCTTCGCGGGAGAGGGGACCCTAGCGATCGAGGTTTCGCTGCGTCCCGATGAAGCGCCGAGTCTGCTCCCTCTCCCGCGTAGCGGGGGAGGGTTGGGGAGGGGGCTCATAGGCGCTATCGCCCTCTTCGCGTTCATCGGCCCCGCGCACGCCTATCTCGCTTACGTCAGCAACGAAAAGGGCAATACGATCACGATCATCGACACCGACAAGTTGGAGGCGATCAAAACCGTCAAGGTCGGGCGGCGGCCGCGCGGCATCGAGTTGACGAAGGACGGCTCGGAACTGTTCATCTGCGCCGGCGACGACGACACCATCCAGGTTCTCGACACCAAGACATTGCAAATCACCGGCAATCTGCCGTCGGGCCCCGATCCCGAATTGCTGATTTTGAGCCCCGACGGCAAGACCGTCTATGTGTCGAACGAGAACGACAACCTGGTCACCATGATCGATCCGATCCGCAAGACGCAGGTCGGCGACGTGCCGGTGGGCGTCGAGCCGGAGGGCATGGCCATCAGCCCCGACGGCAAGATTCTCGTCAACACCTCGGAAACCACCAACATGGCGCATCTCATCGACACGCAGACCAAACAGATCGTCGCCAATATCCTGGTCGACGGCCGCCCGCGTTTCGCCGAGTTCAAGAAGGATGGCTCGGAACTGTGGGTGTCTTCGGAAGTCGGCGGAACCGTCTCCGTCATCGATCCGCAAACGCATACAGTGAAACAAAAGATCGGCTTTGACATCCCCGGTCTCTCCAAGGAAGCCATTCAGCCGATCGGCATTTCCCTCACGCGCGACGGCAAACATGCGTTCGTCGCGCTGGGACCGGCCAATCGGGTCGCGGTGATCGACGCGCAAACCAAGAAAATCGAGAAATACCTTCTGGTCGGACAGCGCGTGTGGCATCTCGCCTTGACGCCCGACGAAAAATATCTGTTGACCGCCAACGGCGTGTCGAACGACGTGTCGGTGATCGACGTGGCAAGCCTAAAGGTGGTGAAGTCGATTCCGGTCGGCGCCTTCCCATGGGGCGTCGTGGCGGCGCCGCAATGACGCACGCGCCGCCTGCCTTGCGCATTGCCCATGTCAGCCACTCCTATGGCGCACGCCAGGCGCTGGACGATGTGAGCTTTTGCGTCGAACGCGGCCGTTTCGCCGTTCTGCTCGGCCTCAATGGCGCCGGCAAGAGCACGCTGTTTGCGCTCGTCACGCGTCTCTATGCGACGCGGGACGGCGCGATCGAAATCTTCGGCTGCGACGTCGCACGCGAGTCGAGCGAGGCGCTGCGGCGCGTCGGCGTCGTCTTTCAGGCGCGCACGCTCGATCTTGAACTGAGCGTTGTGCAAAATCTCGTCTATCACGCCGCGCTGCACGGCGTCGGCGGGACCGAGGCCAAACGGCGCGCCGAGGCGGCGCTGCAGCGCGCCGGCTTGGCGGGACGCGCTCATGACAAGACCCGCAACCTTTCCGGCGGGCAGATGCGCCGCGTGGAAATCGCGCGAGCGTTGTTGCACGAGCCGCGCTTGCTGCTGCTCGACGAGCCGACCGTCGGTCTCGACATCAAGGCGCGCGCCGAAATTTTGGCGCATGTGCGGGACTTGGTCGATAGGGAAGGACTAGCCGTATTGTGGACGACGCATCTCATCGACGAGGTCAAGGAGAGCGACGCGGTCGTCATCCTTCACGAGGGCAAAACCCTCGCCATTGGAACGGCCGCCGCCATTATCGCGTCGAGCGGCGCGCAAAACATCGGCGAAGCTTTCGAGCGGCTGACAGGCGTCGAGACCGCGAACGGCGGCGTTGGTTGAGAGCGCTCGATCCGCGCACATTCCCTCTCCCCGGTCACGGGGAGAGGGTCAGGGTGAGGGGCTTGGGGTATCGCCAAAAATGAATCCCAACCGATAAGGCGGCATTGATGACATTACCCCCGGCCCCTCACCCCAACCCTCTCCCCGACGCAAACCGGGGGTTCCCGGTTTGCGCATCAGATGCGGAAGTCGGCAACAGCCGACTTCCGAGCGGGGAGAGGGAGAACGTCCGAGACGGCTTCACGGCCCGGCAATATGCGATCTGCCTGCATGGCGTCGTCTGGCGCGAAGCGTTGCGCTTCCTGCATCAGCGCGAGCGCTTCGTCTCCGCCCTGGTGCGCCCGCTCGTCTGGCTGTTCATCTTCGCCGCCGGATTTCGCCAGGTGCTCGGCGTCTCCATCATCCCGCCCTACGAAACTTACGTGCTCTACGAGGTCTATATTACGCCCGGCCTGATGGCGATGATCCAACTGTTCAACGGCATGCAGTCGTCGCTGTCGATGGTCTATGATCGCGAGATGGGCAATATGCGCACGCTGCTCGTCTCGCCCTTTCCGCGCTGGTTTCTGCTCGCCGCAAAATTGCTGGCCGGCGTCGCGGTGTCGGTGCTGCAGGTTTACGCCTACCTCGTCATCGCCTGGCTTTGGGACATCGAACCGCCGACGCCGGCTGGCTACGTCGCCGTGCTTCCCGCGCTCATTCTGGCGGGGCTGATGTTCGGCGCGCTCGGCATGTTGCTGTCCTCGCTGATCCGGCAGCTCGAGAATTTCGCCGGCGTGATGAATTTCGTGATCTTCCCGATGTTTTTCGCTTCATCCGCGCTTTATCCGCTGTGGCGCGTCAAGGAGTCCGGTCCCTGGCTTTATTGGGTGTGCCTCGCCAATCCGTTCACCCACGCGGTCGAGCTGATCCGCTTCGCCTTCCATCAGAAGATCGCGTGGGATTCACTCGCCGTCACGGCGGGCTTTACCAGCGTTTTCCTGATCGCGGCGATTCTCGCCTATGATCCGGCCAAGGGCATGTTCATGCGCAAGGGCGGGTGACAAAGAATCGCTGGTCGAGGTTGGGAAGCGCGAGGCTTCTCAGCGCGGATGTTCCGTCGCGCCTTTGTTGGCGGTTGCGAGAGGCAGGAAGAGCGACATGGGCCGGCTGGCGAACGGGCAAAATCCTTGCAGCCGGTAAAAGGCGACGGCGTCCTCATCCTTCGCCTCGACGATGAGCGCGAAGGCCGTCGTATCGCCTTTGAGAACTCGGAGCGCCGCATCGGCAAGCAGCGCGCCGCCGAGCCCTTGGCGATGAAAGCGCTGATCGACGGCGAGACGACCGACGAGCGCCGCCGGCAAGATCGGGTAGCGCGGGAGGCGTTTCAGCGCTTCCGTCGGCAGATCGTTCGCCGGAACGCTTGTCGCCGCGAGCGTGTAGTAGCCGGCGATCGTATTCGTCGCTGTTTCCACGAGGACGAAACAACTCGCCACGAGCCGCTTCACATCCTGCGAAGCCTGTGCACGGAGATAGCGGTCGAGCGGCGCCGCGCCGCAGGAGAAGGCCGAACGATCGTGAGCGCCGAGCGGCTCGATGACGAACTTGCCCCTCACCGCGACTCTTTGATCAACTCACGGTGACGGCGAAAGGCGCGCCGCAGCGCCGGGGTCGGCTCGGGAGGGTTGAGGACGGCCGCGACGAAGGCGCGTTGATCTTCGAGCGACAGCCGGATCACCTGCGCTTGCTCGACGCGCCGCTCCGCCGCCTCTTGTGCGGCGGTAACGACGAAATCGGTCACGGAACGGCCTTCGAGTTCCGCCGCCCTTTTGAGAAGAGCTTGCAGATCGGGCGTGATGCGGGCTTCGAGGCGCGCGGTTTTGGTCATGCGCGTATTGTACGGCAATGAGACGCACGAGTCGAGCCCGCCGATCAGCGGCTTGACCGATGCGAAAGACGCTTGCGCAAATTCAGCCCTTAGGTAAGCTTTCGCGCAGGAGTCTGCGTTGAGCGGCATTGATCCCAAAACCGATTTCGCCGCGCACGCTTTTTTGGCGCGCCTCGAGGGTCAATATGAAGTCGCGGGCGCTGTGCTTTTCGGCAGCCGGGCGCGCGGCGACAATCGGCCTGAAAGCGATGCGGACGTTTTGGTGCTTTTGCGCGGGCCGCCAGGGTCTCTGGTCGCCACCAAGCTCGCCATGGTCGATGCGGCCTACGAGGTCGAACTCGACACCGGCGTCGTGATTTCTCCCCTGCCCGTTTGGGAAGAGGAGTGGGAGCATCCCGAAACCTGGACCAACCCTCGCCTGCTCGAAAACATCCGTCGCGAGGGAGTGCCTCTTTGACCCCCGCCGATTTGCTGGAAAAGGCGGCCCGCGCCTTGAGTTCATCGCGGTCGCTTCTGGCCGAGGGCGATACGGACGGCGCTTGCAACCGCGCCTATTATGCAATGTTCAATGCCGCCCGCGCCGCCCTGATCGCGTCCGGCGCCCCGCCGGAAGCCGCCGGGGCAAAGACACACAGCGGCCTTCAGGCGTCTTTCAATCAATATCTGATCAAGGCGGGCGCATTGCCGAGGAGGCTCGGGGCCGACTTGAGACGCGCTGAGCAGTTGCGACTCCTCGGCGATTACCTTGGCAATCCGATTTCGGAGCAGGATACAAATAAAATGCTCGGTCAGGCCGCAAATTTTGTCGAGGTCATCAGCAGTTGGATCGCTACTTCGAACTGACTCAGCTCCTTACCGACTGCGCCGCTTGCCTGTGCCGCGCGAATCGTCCTTGCCGGTCGCCTCGTTGCTTCCAGCTTGCTTTTTGAAGCCCTTCGCCAGCTGCGCGGCGAGCGCCAGGGCGCGCGCTTCGGTGACGCGCAGCGCGCAATAGCCGTATTCGGCCTCCTGCCCGTAGGACCGGCATATTTCCTCGCGCCAGGACGAGAAGCCGGCCTGTTCGCGCACCAGCAGCGTGCGGAGCGCCTGGTCTTGCCGGGTTTTCTCATAAAGCGCCTTGAAATCGTTGCGAATGGTCTGTTCGACGCGGGCGCGCGTTCCGAGCATATCATTGGCGCGCTTGGGGTCGAATGCGGCCGTCGCCATGCCCCATAGGCCGGCGGGGTCGGTGCGGCAGTCGGCCTCCTCCAATTCGCAAGCCTTGCCGTCGTTGGTGACGAGGACGGCCCCGTCCAGGACCTCGAGAAAGAAGGGGCAGGCTGGAAAGTCCAACTGATAGCGGCGAAGCCCGGTCCGACTGCCTCGCGCTTGCAGCTGCAGCGGGGTTTCCGCAACGTCGACGCTGCAGGTCTCGCCGGAGCGCGAGAGGCGATCGCCGGAAAGCGTCAGCCTGGCGACCTGCGTCTCGTCCCCGGAGCGTTGGAATTCGATCGCGCTTCGCGATCCGTCGAGGTAGAGCATCTGTCCGACGATCGCGTCTTCGCTGGGGAGCTTCGGCGCGAGCGGCTTCACCCTGCCTTCCCCGCCCGGCCTGGCCCCTGCCGCATCGGCGGGCGCGGCGACCGAGCCCTCTGGGGCCGGCGCGATCGCTCCCGGCAAGGCAAGCTGCGCGAAGCCTCCCGGCGTCGCCGCGAAAAAAAGCAGCAGCGTGATCGCGAGAGCATTGCTCGGCTGAAGCTTGCTGCGGCGCAATCGGTTCGACATCGAAACAACCAAGACACAAAAGGCGCGGCCCCGGCAAGCGGCTACCGAGGCCATGTCCTTAATGTTCGCGCGATCCGGGTCAGCGCGGCGCCAGCACCATGATCATCTGGCGGCCCTCCATCGAGGGTTCGAGTTCGACCTTGGCCAGCGACGCGGTCTCCGATTTGACGCGGCTCAGCAGGCGATAGCCGATATCCTGATGGGCGATCTCGCGGCCGCGAAACCGCAGCGTCACCTTGACCTTGTCGCCCTCTTCGAAGAAGCGGCGGACGGCCTTCATCTTCACGCCGTAATCATGGTCGTCGATGCCCGGCCTGAGCTTGATCTCCTTGACCTCGACGATCTTTTGCTTCTTGCGGGCCTCGGCGGCCTTCTTCTGCTCAAGGAAACGAAATTTCCCGTAATCGAGAATTTTGCACACCGGCGGCTCCGAATTGGGCGCGATCTCAACGAGATCGAGGCCCGCCGCTTCGGCCAGGCCGAGCGCTTCGAGAAGCGGCACGGTTCCGTGATTCTTGCCGTCGGAGTCGATCAGTTGCACGTCACGCGCGTGGATCTCCCGGTTGGTGCGCGGACCTTCTTTCTGCGGGGCCGCGACGCTCTTTATTGGACGTCGAATGGATGTTCTCCTTGAGAGTGTGGAAGAAAATTGGGCAGCGCCCGTTTACTAACTCTTTCGCCGCGCCGATGCGAGGAACAAAACGCGTCGCCCAGCGGCAAGTTCCCGACAGGCTGATCCGAAACTGTTAAAAAATCGCGTTCTCGCGCCGTCTTCCCGCCCCCTGGCGGCGCGACCAATCTCCGGGACTTCGACAGCTGTTGCGGCGAACGGCTCATGCGCACTCGCCGAGCCCCGAGCAACAACCGCCGCAGGCGCCGCCGCCGCCCATGCCGGCGCAGGGCGCGTCCGACGCCTCGTCGCCGCCGGCGGGTTTGGCGATCAGCGAGAGTTGGCGGGCGAGTTCCGCGCTGCCGCAGGCTGGACATTCCGGGGTCTCGTGCGAGCGCACCAGCGTCTCGAATTCATGATCGCAATCATTGCAGCGATAGGCGTAGAGCGGCATGGTCTCCTCGGCTTCGGGGCGGTCAGCAGACGACTGGCGCATATGCGCCAGCCGCGCCGGCGATGCAAGACAATTCGCAGGCGGCGGGTCTTCCCAGTTCAGCGCCTTGAAATCGAAACCGGCTTCGATCGTGGGCTTGATCACCTGAAAATACGGCGAGACGTCGAAGTCTCGCGGCACAAACAGGCTGTGATGCCGAATCCGCAGGATTTCCTCGATGCAGTCGGGGCAATCGATTCTGTCCGCGCTGCGAAAGCTGATTTCGGGCAAGATCGGATAGCGGATCGATTGGAAGGCCTGCGCAATCAGCGTCGAACAAATCGCGCGAGTCGGATCGCCGCTGCCCAGCGCGATCAGGCGGCGACGAAAACGCGAGGGAACGGGCGGCATTGGCAGAAGGTAACGGACGAGATCGAAAACATTGCGCAAGTCATAGCGGTGGCCGAGCCGCTGGATGGCGAAATTGGCGACCGCCCGGCGGTCGTCGTCGGTCAAGCCCACGGCTCGGCAGATTCGCGTGTGTAAGCCAGCGAACATTTCGACGCCCACGCTTCGAACGCCCGCAACCACGTCCGCTTCGATGAAACAGTGAGCCGGGTTCCCGCCGGCCTCGGCCAAGTGCGAGCCGACGTAGAGCGCGGCATGCGACCAGGTCGACTGTGACAGATATTTGATCGCCGTGCTCACCCGGCTTTGGCTCTCGATGAGCAGGACGTCGGCTGGTTGCAAGGAAGCGAGCAATTGTTCCGGAAGCAACGCCGGAGCGGTTCCCTGGACCTGGACCGGCTTGGCGAGGAAGCGAGCCAGCCGGCGCCCCAACCATGACAGACCAATGCCCACGGCGTTGACGCTCCCTGTTTCCCGGTCGCTTGCCAAGCTCGCCGGCGCTCACTCCCTCCAAGCCCATGCGGAAAAGGCCGGGTCGAGCGGCGTGTGGAAAAGATGATTGCTGTAGTTGCTCAAGGTCTTGACCCCGATCGCCAGGACGATGTCCAAAATCTGCCGCTCCTTGAAACCGGCCGCCAGAAACTGTTCAACGTCGGCGCGCGCCGGCAAGCCGCGTGACTGGACCATGCGACGCGCGAACCTGGCCAAGGATTCGAGCCGGGCGTCCGCAATGACCGCTGCGCTCCGACAGGCTTCGATGACTTCCTTAGGAACGGCAGGCTTTATGTTCGCCAACAACGCGCTAAGCGCGGCAACGCAATACTCGCACCCGTTTTCGCGGCTGATGACCAGAAAAATGAGCTCCTGTTCAACCGCGGAGAAACCGCTGCGCGTCCGAAAGGCCTTATAGCCGCCGAGGTACGTTTCGAGCAGCCCCGGCGCATGCGCCATGCGGGCGTACATGTTGGGAATGAAGCCGACTTGCTTCTTGGCTTTGGCAAGGACGTCGCGGGCGTCGCCTTCCGCCTTCTCATAGGCGATCGGCTCCAGAGTGAGGCGGTATTCTGAGACCATCGTCGAACTCCTCATATAACAGCGGGATTTTGTGGAGAATGGACGCCTCGCTCGCCTTGTTTCAACAGCATCCGCCGCCGTCGTAAAAATAGGTCGATTGTGAAATGTGGATGTCGTCGCGGCCGAGCGCGGCCAGCGCCGCGGCAGTCTTGTCGCACACCGCGTGCGGCTGGTTCTGGCCGAGCGCGTGGCCCTTGCCGTCGTCAAAAAAATCGCGGTCGCCGAAATAGATGGCGGTCTTGCCGGTGAACACGCATGGTCCGTCCGGCGGCATTGGATTCTTGATGGCGCAAATCTCGACGCTCTCGATCGGAATCAGCCGGTCGGTCGGGTAGTGACGCGGCGCGAGCACCCGGTAAGGCCGCTTCGCGCGCACCTCGATCGTGCCGAAACCGGCGTCGGCCAGCCGCTTGACATAGTCTTGAAGGGGGATGGCGCCGGTCAGGCACATCGCCCGCAGACGTTCGTCCTGCCGCAGTTGCTCCGGCATCGGCGTCTCGCATACAGGGTCCGAGAGGATGAGCCGGCCGTTCGGCTTCAACGCCCGGTACATCTCGGCAAGCGCCCGCTTCAGATCGTCGTCATGGAAGATGTTGAATAGGCAATTCTGCGCGGCGACGTCGATCGTGCCGCTCTCGATCGGCAGATCGAGCGCGTCGCCTTGCCGCAGATCGACGAACGAGCTTCGAAACCACGGGTTCTGACGCTCCGCCTGTTGCAGGTTGCGGCGGCAAGCCGTCAGCATTTCGTCCACCACGTCGAGGCCGACCACGCCGCCCGGTCGGCGGCTGAAATAAGCAAATTGCAGAACCTCCATGCCGCCGCCGACGCCGACGTAAAGGATGGCCGGATCGCCGGCGAGATCGCGCGGATCGACCGTGCTGCCGCAGCCGTAGTTCATCTCGAGCATGATGTCCGGGATCGACAACTCGGGCAGTCGCCATATGGGCGTGGTCGTGCAACACAGCCCCTTCTGGGGCTCGATGGCGGCTTGCCGGTAGAGTTCGCGAGTCGTCGAGAGATACATCTGCATGTCCTCGGCATGTTGGCGGCAGGAAAAAACGGCTCAGGCTTCAGGAGGCGCCTGCCGGAAAGATTCGATCAGTTGGTCTTCGACATGCGGCGCAAGCGGATCGGCCGGACGCGACCGAACCAGCCTCGTCGTCAGTCCGAGTTGCAGGACATAGCGATTGCAGTGCTTGCACATGGCGATGTGCAACCTGACCTTCAGCCTCCCCCATCGCCCGAGGTCGCGATCGAGATACTCGCTGGCCCTTTCGACGACCTCTTCGCAGCTCAGCACGTGCGTCCTTCCTTTCGAGCGCTCCAGACGCTCCCCGATCGGTCTCCGCTCTGGCGAGAACGTTACGCGATGCGCCAGAATGCCGCGATTCGCAAAATGATATGTGTTCGTCGTCAGGTTTTGTCCGCAGCCGGAGCGTCGCCTTTCATTGCGACGATATCCTCCAAGGCCTGACGCAGGCGAGCCCGCGCTCGGTGCAACAGCACGCGCTGATTGGCCTCGCTGAGGCCGAGCAGATCGCACGTCGAGGCGGCGTCCTGTCCCTCGATCTCGCGCATCACGATGACGGCCCGCTGCGCCGGGGGCAGCGCTTCGATGGCTGCGCCGAGATGGGCCCATATCTGTCGACCGCCGACGATCCGCTCAGGATCGATATCATCCCAGGGAAGCGGCGGATTGCTCCATCGTCCGTTGGCGGCGAAGCGGTCGGGAGACACCGCAGGTTGCGATGGGCCGCCATCTGCATCGAGGTCCGAAAAGGTGAGCGTTCGCCGGTCGCGCTTGCCGCGCGTGCGCGCCTTGTTGACGAGGATCGCATAGATCCAGCCAACCACAGCGGCGGGATCCCGCAACTTCGCAACGCCTCGGAAGACGGCCATCCAGGTTTCCTGAACGACGTCTTCCGCCGCGGCGCGCTCACGGACATAGCGCATCGCCACCGCAATCATATTGGCGTGGTGGCGGCGGATCAAAGCCCGAAACGCTTGTTCGTCGCCCTGGAGCAGCGCCTCAAACGATTGCGGCTCGATCACTCGTTCCACTCCCCTGACGGCGTGCGGTTCGAACTGCTAAGGCTCTGACCACGCCGATGCGAACGTCAAGGTAAGTCGGAACGCCGGGTATGGTCCAGTCTCGAATATCCTTCGAAGCGATTACGCCGCCGGCTTGATCACGCAGAATCCTTGCGCCGGCACGGCGAGCGCCGCGTTGAACTTGGACGACAGATTCTGGAAGGCGATCAGCCCGGTCAATTCGACGATGGCGTCTTCGTCCCAGTGCCGCCGCAAGCGGGCGTGCAAGGTTTCGGTCACGCCGGCGCCGGAGATGGTCATCGCCTCGGCGTAGTCGAGCGCGGTGCGCTCTTCCTCCGTAAACAAGGGACTGTCGCGCCAGCCGCTCAGCGCCTCGACCTTCTCCATCGCCGCGCCGCTCTTTAGAAGCGTCGCCGAGTTGATGTCGACGCAGAACGCGCAATGGTTGATCTGCGACACCCGAACCGTCACCAGGGACCGAAGGGCGGGCGACAGCGGCGACGAGCGCCGGTTGAGCGCGCCGTAGAGCAAGGACTCCGCGGCGAAGACCCAGGGAGAACGGCCCCACAGCAGGCCCGGCTCCAGCACCTTTCCGTAAGTGCGCTTCTGCTTCCAGAACAAGAGGCGGATGAACCATGGATACTGGTCAAGCGGCTTTGCCGTGACGGCCGTCATGTCGCCTCTCCCGAAGTTGGCGCCGCGCCAGGGCGGCGCCGTCGTCGATGTCGTCGAGCGTGTCGATCAGCGCTGCCCGCAACGGCGCCAAGTTACGCATTGTGTCGGCGAGCGCAAACGGGCTTGACCAGCGCACGCCTCTAAAGGGATCGACAAAACGTGGGCGCCGCTTGAGCCCGACAAGCCAGTAACCGCCGTCGCGGGCGGGGCCGAACACGGCGTCGCATCCGCCGAGCGCGCGGAAGCCGGCGGCGACATGCTCGCGGCGGACGCCGGGGATGTCGCTGCCGATGATGATCACCGGCCCGGGGGGCATGGCTTTGGCGACCCGCGCCATGCGCCGGCCGAGATCGCCACTCCCTTGGTCGATGCGGGGAAGGCCGGTCGGCCAGGGGCCGCTGCGCGCCGGCGTGACCGCCAAATAGGTTCGCCAGCGCGGATCGCGCGACAGCTCGCGGACGACGGCGGCGAGCGTCGCGCGTTGGAACCGGAGCGCCGCCATCGGCCCGATGTCGGCGGCGAGGCGACGCTTGCCCGCGCCGAGGCGCGGCAGGCGCGCGAAGATCACAAGGTGGCGGGAAAGGACCATTGCGTCAGCCATAGATGCGCTGAATGAAGCGCGGCGGCGCGCCGGCAAAATACAGGGCGAGGCAGGCGAGATTGCGCAAGCTGCGCAGGCGCCAGCCGTCGCGCCGCCAGCGTTCGGCGGAGGTCGCCGCTGGCGCAGACAGCGCCACGATCGCGCGGCGTCCGATGCGGCGGACCATGTCCACATCCTCCATCAGCGGCAGCGGCCGGAACCCGCCCAACGAGTCATAGAAGGCCCGCGACAACAGTAGCCCCTGGTCGCCATAAGGCAGCCCCATCGCGCGTGTCCGCCAGCGAACCAAGGCCTCCAGCCGTCGAGCCTGGGCGCTGTCGTCGTCGAGCGCAAAGCGGAAGACGCCGGCCCGCCGCAAGTTGGCTGGGTCGCGGCAAAACGCCAGCGCTTCCGCGCGCCAGCTTAGCGCCAGCACGGTGTCGGCGTGCAGGAACAGCAGCCAGTCGCCGCTCGCCCGCTGGGCGCCCGCCGCCAGCTGCGGCCCGCGTCCGCGCGGGGCGGCGAGCACGATCGCGCCGCATTGCGCCGCCACGGCGGCGGTTGCGTCGGTCGAACCGCCGTCGGCGACGATGATCTCTTCGGCGCCGGCCAGGGCGGCAAGGGTCGCCGGCAGGACGTTCGCCGCGTCGAGGGCCGGGATGATCACCGACAATGTCATGGCGACTCCTTCCACTTGCGCAACGCGATCGGCAGCAAGGCGAGGAGGCCAAGGCCCACTAAGGCGCCGATGAGAGTCGGACTGAACACGTCGCCGAGACGAATGTCGCCGCCTGTATCGAAGATCCGCCCGAGACCTGCGCCGAAGGCCGCATAGATGAACGTGACGGGAATGATGCCGATGGCGGTCGCGCCGAAGAATGGGACAAACTCCACCCCCAACAAGGCCGGCGCCAGGTTGACCGCCCAGAACGGAAACACCGGCACGAGCCGTAGGAATAGCAAATAATTGAACGCGTTCTCGCGAAATCCGTTCTCCATCTTCCGCAGGAACGGGCCGGCGCGGCGGCGCAGCATATCGCCAAAGACGCTACGCGCCGCCAAGAAGAGCGCCGTGGCCCCGGCTGTCGCGCCGACGACGGCGAGAGGGCCGCCAAGCGCCACGCCGAAAAGAAAGCCGCCGGTCACGGTCATCGCGGCGCCGCCGGGCAGCGACAAGGCGACAACGACGATGTAGGCGCCGACATAGGAGAAGGCCGCAGCCGCGGCGTTGTCGCGGACGAAGGCCTGCAGGACTTGGCGGTGCTCGCGGAGAGCGTCGAGCGTCAGATAGCGGCCGAGCCCGAGCGCGACGGCGACGATGGCCAGGGCCGCCAACGCCGCCAGCGGCAGCCACCGCGCGATCCATTTGCGGGAGCTCATCCGAACATCCCCAACAGGCGCACCAGCCAGCGGGTCCGCGACCCGAACAAGGTAGGAGCATAGAAACTTCCCGCCGCTCGTTTGTTGATCTCCCCCAGGGTCGGATAGGGAGCGATCATGCCGGCCAGCGCGCCGATCCTCAAGCCGCCCGACAGGGCCAATCCCCACGTTGGGATCAATTCCCCGGCCTGCGGTCCGACGATCGTCGCCCCCAGGATGCGGCCGCGCTTGTCGACGATGGCCTTGAGGAAGCCTTGCGCGTTGCGCTCGGCGCGGGCGCGGTCGTTGTCGGCGAAATCGGCGCGCAGCACGCGGACGCGTTCGCCGTGGCGGGCGCGCGCCTCGGCCTCGGTCAATCCGACCTGGGCCAGTTCCGGGTCGGTGAAGGTTACCCATGGCAAGGCCCGCGCGTCCACCTTGGCGGGCAGGCGGAAAAGCGCGTTGCGCAGCACGATGCCGGCGTGGTGGCCGGCCCAGTGGGTGAATTGCGGCCCGCCGGCCACGTCGCCGGCGGCGAATATCCTCGGATTGCTCGTGCGGAGCCTCGCGTCCACCTCGACGCCCTTGCGGTTGAAGCGGACGCCGGCCTTGTCCAGATCGAGGCCTTCGACATTGGCCGCGCGCCCCGCGGCGACCAGCAGGTGAGAGCCGGCGAGCCGCCCGCCGTCGGCCAAGACGAGCGCTGCGCCGGCCTCATCCTGTTCGGCGCGGGCGATGCCGGCGTTTTCCAGCAGCGTGACGCCGTCGGCCTGGAGCGCTTGCCGCACCACGGCTGCGGCCTCGGCGTCGTCCTTGGGCAGCATCGGCCCCATGTCGATTACGCTGACCTCGGCGCCCAAACGACGAAACGCTTGCGCCATCTCGCAGCCGATGGGGCCGGCGCCGATCACCAGCAGATGGCGCGGCAGCTCGGTCAGCTCGAACAGGGTTTCGTTGGTCAGAAAGGCTAACCCGTCCAGGCCCGGAATTGGCGGCACGGCAGCGCGACTTCCGGTCGCCACCACGAAGCGGCGAGCCTTTACGCGCGCATCGCCGGCGGCGACCGTGCGCTCGTCGAGGAAGCGGGCGCGCTCGCGCAGCACGGTGCAACCAAGGCTGCGGAAGCGCTCTTCCGAATCATGCGGAGCGATGGCGGCGATGACGCCATGAACATGGTCGTGAACGGCGCGGAAGTCGATTTGCGGCGCGCCGCCGCGCACGCCGAAGGCGGCGGCCGAACGCAGGGCATGGGCGGCCTTGGCGGCGGCCAGCAACGACTTGGAAGGCACGCAACCCGCGTTGAGGCAGTCGCCCCCCATCTTGTCGGCTTCGATCAGCACGGTGCGGGCGCCCATTTGGGCGGCGCCGGCGGCGATCGACAAGCCGGCCGAGCCGGCGCCGATGACGCAAATATCCGCCTCGATGAGCGCCCCCATGACCCCCTCAGGCGCCGCGGGCGGCGCAAGACGCGCCGCCAAGCACGCAAAACTCGGCGCAAAAACGGTGATTGAGCTTCACCGGGCGGCTCGCCTCGGCGAGCGTCGCCCCCAGCTCGAACGCCTGATCGTAAGGGAGCAGCGTGCACGAGGCGACCGTCGGCCGTTGCGCGCCCTTGCGCTTGATCACCATGCGCGACGTTGCGCACATCACCGACGCAGGGTTCTTGCCGAGAATGCCCCAACAGCGCTCGGTGATCTCGGGAACGTCGGCGCGAGCGTCCATTTCGGGAAACAATACGAGGCGAGCGGGATCGTCGGGGTCGAGCGCGAGGCCCAGACGGCCGAACAAGGCGCCGTAGCCAGACCGCAGGTCGGCCTCGGGCTCGTTCCACAGGGTGCGGGCGGCCACCGACAGGTCGAAGCCGTTGTCGGCCAACCACAACAGGCCCTCGAGCGTCGGCCGCCAGCTTCGCGGCCCGCGGATTTCCTCATGCTTTGCCGCCGTATAGTGGTCGAGCGAGACGCGAAGCGACAACTGGCCGGGGAAGCGCCGATGCAGGTCCAGTAAAGAAGCTTGCAGCCGCTGCATGGGCTTCATGGCGTTGGTCAGCGCCAGCACCCTGAAGCCGCCAGCCAGGCCGTCCTCGATGATCCCCAGAATGTCGGGATTCATGAACGGCTCGCCGCCGGTAAGGCCGATCTCTTGTAAGTCCGGGCAGGCGCCGCGCGCCTCGTCGAGAAAGGCGCGGACCTCGTCGCGACTGATATAGGCGAGCCGGTCGTTCTTCGGGCTCGACTCGATGTAGCAATCGCGGCAGGCGAGGTTGCACAGCGTGCCGGTGTTGAACCACAGCGTCTTCAGCGCCGTCAGCGGCACAACGGCGCGCCGCTCGCCGGCGGCGGTGATGTCGGGATCGGCGAACTTCGACGCGGCGGTCGGCGCTGTTTCGCTGGCAAATGTTTCCTCGAACGACATCGAGTGTCCTCATCAACTGCGGGCGACCAGCGCCGCCGCCGCCGCAATGACGGCCGCCGACGGCAGCGTCACCAGCCAAGCACAGAGAATGCTGCGTAGCGCATCCCGGGCGCGCGGCGGGGCGCGCTCGGCCACCCGCACGCCGATCAGCGAACCCGCCGCGACATGGGTGGTCGATACCGGCAGACCGAAGGGGGTGGCGCCGAGTACCAAGACTGCGGCGCCGAGATTGGCGAACAAGCCGGTGCTCGGCGTCATCGTCGACACGCCCTCGGCGAGCACCGGCAGCAGCCGACGGCCGGCCATCAGACTCCCCAAGGCCATGGCGACGGAGACGAGCACAATGGCGGCGGCGGCGCCTTGCATCGCTTCCAGTTGCGGCAAGGCGGCGATCGCCGGCAAGGCCAGCGCTGCCATTTTGGGGACATCGTTGAGGCCCCGAGCAAAGCTCACGGCGCCGCCGCTGAGCCAGTGCAGCGCCAACCAGACGCGCCGCTCCCACCATGGCGGCCGTGCATCGGACGGGCAGCACACGAAAGGATCGCGCCGCCACTCCTCTGGGTCGCAGCATCCCGGGCGCCATCGCGGCACACGCGCTTCGACGACGCGGTTCAAGCGTAGCAGCAGCCAGCACAGGCCGAGCGCTGCAACCGGGCTGAACAGGAGGGGCACGAGAAACTTTTGCAGCACCGCCCCCAAGGCGATGGCCTCGGCGCCGAAATTCATCCAGGCGGCGCCGACGATGCCGCCGATCAGCGCGTGCGTGGTCGAAACCGGCCAGCGCAGCCAAGTGGCGAGCAGGACGAAGCCGCCTGCGCCGATCAGCGCCGCGAGCGCGGACGCGAGCGGCAGCGAGGGCGCGCCGTGCAGGAAGCCGCCGCCAAACAGGGAGCCGAGCGTTCCGCCCCACGCAACCGCCGCCAGCCCGCCTGCGGTGGTTCCAGCGACGCCGAGCAGCCAGGCGGCCCGTGGCGTGGCCACGCCGCTGCCGGCGAGAGCGGCGACTCCTTTGGACACGTCATTGGCGCCGTTGGCCCACGCCAACGTCATCGTCAGGGCGAGAAGCACCATGGCCGTGATCATCGTTGACGCGCCTATTGGTGGTTGGTCCTGGAGAACAGAGGGCGCCGACGCTTTGCGTGTGGATGCCTTGGCGCATCCCTCTCCTTCTAAGCAAGGTCTCATTTGCGGCGCAGGCGTTACGATAGAGTTGCGTTTGTTGACCGAGACCTTCAAGGCAAAAGAGCTGCAAGCGACTGAAAAATTCCCGCTTGGCTGTAACGTCAGCCGACCTTGTGCGACCGTTATGGGACGGTCGTTGTCACCGCGAGCCCTAACATCTCAGCGCCCGTCGCTCGCTTCGATCGGTCGCGGCGGTCAGCCACCCGCTTCGATCGGTCGTGGCGGCTCTCGCTCGCTTTGATCGCCGAAAATCCGCAAGATGGCAATCGAAGGATACTCGATGCGCGATCGAACGCTACTCGCTTACGCTTCACTACGCTGGAAAAGGAAATTGGTCATCGGTAGGACGCGACGTCAGCAGCGAGAGCGGCAAAAATTTTTCTTGTAACGCCGGCCGACCTCCAACGAACTAATGGCGTGGTCTTTTTTTTCGATCGACGATCGAAGTTCGAGGAGGGCCAGTCATGAGCGTTGCGGACATTTTAAAGGCCAAGGGGACCGCCGTAATGACAGTCCGTCCGAGCGAAACAATTCATGCGGTGGCGAAGCGCCTCCAGCAAGAAGGGGTCGGCGCGATGGTCGTGAGCAGCGATGGCGATTCCTTGGACGGCATCATAACCGAACGCGATGTGGCCATCAACCTCGCAGTCTACGGAACAGAATTTCACACGTTGCCCGCATCCGCCTTGATGAGCGCGGCGGTTGTCACGTGTGCGCCCGAAGACAGCGTCGCCGAGGTTGCGAAGGTGATGACCAACCAGCGTCTCCGCCATCTCCCCGTCAAGAAAGGCGGGATGCTCGTTGGCATTATCAGCATTGGCGACGTCTTGAAGCATCGTCTCGATGAGGCTCAGCTCGAGTCGAGAACGCTTCGCGACATCGCCATCGCTTGCCGGTATCGATGAGATCGATGGGGAAGATCGTTCGGCCGCGAGACGGCACGGCTTCGAAGCACTGCGAATTCGTGTGCTCCGATCGATCGAGACGTGATAAGACTCGTTGACAAGACTCGCAAGCGACTGAAAAATTCCCGCTTGGCTGTAACGTCAGCCGACCTTGTGCGACCGTTATGAGACGGTCGTTGTCACCGCGAGCCTTACGTCTCAGCGCCCGTCGCTCGCTTCGATCGGTCGCGGCGGCCAATCCCCCCGCTCCGATCGGTCGTGGCGGCCATCGTTCTGATCGCCACGAAAATTCGCAAAGACGGAAATCATAAGGATACTCGATGCTCGACCGACGCGCCTTACTGACCTTGTTCTTGCTTGCCGGCGTTTTCACGAATATTCGGGCCGACGCCGCGGAGCGCATGCAATTCACTCCCGCCGCCTTTGCCGCGGCCAAGAAGGCCGGCAAATCGATCCTGGTCGACATCTCCGCCTCTTGGTGTTCAACCTGCCAGGCGCAAGAAGTTGCCCTGCGTCGTCTAGCGAACGACCCGAAATTCAAGACCCTCACGATTTTCGAGGTGGATTTCGACGCTCAAAAAGAAGCTGTGCGAAGCTTCAACGCAAGATGGCAGAGCACTCTCATCGTCTTTAAGGGCGAACGGGAGATGGGGCGCTCGCTCGCCGACACGGACCCAGCGTCCATCGCCACCCTCCTCGAGGCGGCCTTTTGAGAGGGAGGCGCGCGTGACGCTCGGCGGCTTCGGCCTTGCGTTTCTCGCGGGGCTGCTTTCGATCCTTTCGCCATGCGTTCTGCCGTTGCTGCCGATCGTGCTCGGCGCGGCGGCCTCCGAACATCCGCTCGGCCCGGCGGCGCTCGCGATGGGGCTGGCGACGTCGTTCGTCGCCGTCGGCCTGTTCGTCGCCGCCATCGGTTTCTCGATCGGACTGGACGCCGGCGTTTTCCGTAGCGTGGCGGCGATCCTGATGATTTTGATCGGCGTCGTGCTGGCCGCGCCGAGATTGCAGACGCGCCTTGCCGTGGCGGGAGGCCCGATCGGCGATTTCGCGCAAACCCATTTCGGCGGCGCTTCCGTGGGCGGGCTTGGCGGACAATTCGGCGTCGGCCTCTCGCTTGGCGCCGTGTGGAGCCCGTGCATGGGGCCGACGCTCGGCGCGGCCTCGCTTCTTGCCGCGCAGGGCCAAAATCTCGGCGAGGTGGCGCTGACCATGTTTTTGTTCGGCCTCGGCGCCGGCGCGCCGCTATTGCTGCTCGGCCTGTTGTCGCGTGAGGCCTTCATGCGGTGGCGCGATCGTTTTGTGCTGGCCGGCCAGAGCATGAAGACGGCGCTCGGCGGCCTGCTGATGGCGGTCGGCCTGCTCGTCCTCAGCGGTCTCGACAAGAAGGTCGAGACCTTCCTGGTCGACATCTCGCCGCAATGGCTGACGGCTCTCACGTCGCGTTTTTGACTTTGAGGACAAACGCTGATGATCGATCGTCGCCGTGACGACCGCGCGTGGACAGTGTCGCGTCGAGACATGCTGGCGAGTTCTGCCGCCGTCGCTCTTTTTTGCCGAGGCGGCCTGACTGCGGCGGCGGCGCAAGACGCGCAACCGTCCTTTCGCCAAGGCGACGGGCAGTTCACCTTCCTCGAACCGATCGCGCCAGTTCCCGACATTCGCCTGACGCGGCTTCGCGGCGGCGCCCTCAACATGCGGCAAACCGCCGGCAAGGTCGTTCTGCTCAATTTCTGGGCGAGCTGGTGTGGCCCGTGCATACGCGAAATCCCCAGCCTCGAGCGCTTGGCGCGCTCGCGGGACCGCTCGAAACTGGAGGTTCTCGCCGTCGCCATGGATCGCCGACGCGAGCCGGTCGAGCGCTTCTTGCGCAGTCGCGGAATCGTCGCGCTCGACGTGTTCATCGACCCAAACGAACAAGTCGCGGCGTTCGATCAAACGAACCCGAACGGAGCGCCTTTCGTGCTCTATGGGCTGCCCATCTCTTACCTGATCAATCGGCAGGGCGGCGTGGTCGGCTATTTCGCCGGCGAAGCGGATTGGACCTCCGAGCCGGCGCAGCGGTTGCTCGACTATTATCTTTGATAGGCGACTCCGGTCTCATGTTGATTGGAATCGTTCTCAGTTTTCGCGCATCTGTTTGGAATACTTCCTATGTTTGGCGCAACTCGTTGACAGGTTCAGCTCTGGTCGGAAAAGGTCTTCGCGAAGTTCTTTCGTGGGGACTTGGCAAAGTTGTTGCGGCTGCCGCTGCGCATGGCGCTCGTCTCCATGAACCACCGCGAGGGCCTCCAAGGAGTCGTCTCGCAGACCGGAGTAGTCATGTTGTGCGCTCTATCGTTGCAACGCCGCCGCCGCTCGCTGCGAGTCATTCTCTGCGCGTCGGCGTCGATTATGTGTCTTAGCGCCGGACTTGCGTTCGCCGAAGATGAATCGGGCGTGCGGCAGTCCGTCTCTCGTCTGTCGAACAAGGAACTGGTTGACTTGGTGCTGCGCATGGACAAGCGCCTACGCGCGGTCGAGGAAAGGGACGCGGCGCCGGCGCCCGGCGGCAGAGCGGTCGCTGCGAACGGCAAGAAGCGGAGCGCCCCGGCGCCCGAGGCGCCAGTTGAGGGCAGCCCCGCGGCAGGGGTGGGAACGGCGTCGCTGGCCGCGCCGGGGTACAGCATCTTGGAACGCAGGCACGCCAAGGCAGTGGAAACGGCCGCGGCAGGGCAACAGCCTCTTCCCGGGTACGAGCCTCACCCAGGCCTCATCATCGGAGCCTACGGCGAAGTGAAGTTCGGCCGCCTACAGAACCCGGACGCGGGCGGCGCGTGGCAGAATAAGTTCGACGCCGCCCGCATCGTTCTCCTGCCGACCTTCGCGATCACCGACAACATCATCTTCAATGCCGAGATCGAATTCGAACATGGGGGAATAGCCTTCGAAGCCGACGACAAGCTGCATGGCTCGGTCGACGTCGAACAGCTCTTCGTGGACTTCAAATTCAATCCGTACCTGAACTTTCGCGCCCCCGGCATCGACCTCATACCGATCGGCTACATCAACCAGCATCACGAGCCGACCCAGTTCTACAGCGTCAACCGGCCAGAACTTTACCAGAAGCTGATCCCGTCGACGTGGCGGGCGCCGGCGACCGGAGTTTATGGAACGCTCCTGGATGGGCTGAGCTACCAATTCCAGGTCAGCCAGGCTCTGGAGGATTTCGGCGACGATTTCGAGCTGAGAACAGGCGCCGGCACGGTCCCGCTCTTTCCCGACCCCTATGAGGCGGGCATCAACGGCCTGGAGGCGCTCGGCGTCTCGCGCCCGCCGGTCGGCGACTTCAGTCAGCTCCACAACACTTATGCGATCAGCGGCCGCTTCGACGTCGCGCCGCCTTTCATTCCCGGCCTCGCCGGAAGCGTGAGCGCCTACTTCACTCCCAATGTCACGCCGCGCGGGGCCCACGGGGATTTGGGGAACCTGCTGGAGCGCACGAGCCTCACGATGTTCGACGCGGAGCTTCGTTATCGCATGCCCGACACCGGCCTCGAAGTGCGGGGCGAATATGTCCGTGTGGACTTCGGAAACCCGTTTGACCTGCGCGCCAACAACGACACCGATCCGACGAACAATGTCGGTAAATACATGGACGGCTATTCCGGCGAGGCCGCTTATCATTTTCCTCTTGGAGAATTCATCGGCAGCAGTTGGGAGGCCGTGCCTTTCTATCGCTATACGCGTAAGACCCTTCAGCACGGCGGCTTCGCCGGGACCGATTTGGATTTGCCGACCGGCGCCGGTTGGTTGCAGTTCCACACCGCAGGCATTGCGGTCTTTCCATCGCCGCAAGTCGTGTTGAAGGCCAGCTACCAGAGGGTGATCAACAAGGAATTGCTCGGCGCGCGATCGGATTCGGTGCTCGGAGGCGTCGGCTTCTTCTTTTAAAAGCCGCTTCGTTGTGCGACGCGTCGAGACGTGCGAGTCTTAGTCGTTGCGATGCGATGGGGACATGCGATGAGCGACTGGGTAAGATGGGTTGCGCCCGCGGCGCTGGCGTCCACGGCCATCCTGCCGGCGCATGCCGTCGAGTATCTCAGCGTCGCCGAGGCGCAGAGGCTGGCGTTTCCGTCGGCGACGCAATTCATTCCGATCGCCGGCGGCGCATGCAGGGCGATGGAGGGAAGTCAGGCTCTCGGACTTGTCGTGGTCGATCACGTGATCGGCAAACATCTCTACATCGATTTTTCGGTCGCCATCGGTCCTGATGGTCGCATCCGTCGGGTCGATATCTTGAAATACCGGGAGTCCTATGGCGGCGAGGTGCAGAATTCGAGCTGGCTCGCGCAATTCGTCGGCAAGTCGAACGCCAGCGCGCTTCGAGTCGGCAGCGACATTCGCAACATCTCTGGCGCGACCCTCTCGTCCTATCACGTGACCGAGGGCGTCAAGAGGGTGCTGGCCGCCTGTGCTGGGCGCGTTCGCTAAGATGCGCCGGGCGAGGCCGCTTCTCGGGACGATCGTCGAGATCGACGCGACCGGCGCAAGCGCTCGCGCCGAAGCGGCGATAGAGTCTGCCTTCGACGCCATTGCCGACATTCATCGGCTGATGAGCTTCCATGATCCGGCCAGCGACGTGAGCCGGCTCAATCGCCAAGCAGCGCTTCGTCCGATCGCGGTCGACGATCGGACATTGCAAGTCCTGCGGTTCGCGATCGACCTGCACGAGCGGTCCGGCGGCGTCTTCGACATTTCGGTCGCGCGCCGACTGCAAACGCTCGGCCTTTTGCCGATCCACGATGACGACGAAACCGCCCGCCGCTTACCTGGGAGTTCGTGGGCGATCGAACTGACGCGAGACCAGCGGGTGCGGTTCCATGATCCGAACACGAGGATCGATCTCGGCGGCGTCGCCAAGGGCTTCGCGGTCGATTGCGCCATCGCCGTGTTGCGCGAGTGCGGCGTTTCCGAAGGCCTGGTGAACGCCGGCGGCGATCTCGCCTCGTTCGGGGAGCGTCCCTGGACCGTCTGCCTGCGCGACCCCCGTACGCCGACACGCCTCCTGCAGGAAATCTCGGTGCGCAACGAGGCTGTCGCGTCGAGCGCGGGACGCTTCGATCCGTTTCGTTCGTCGACCGTTCTCACATCGGCGATCGTCGATCCCGACACCGGCAAAATCGTCTCGGCGATTGCCGGCGCTTCGGTCTGGGCGCGCTCTTGCATGTCAGCCGACGCTCTGACGAAAGTCGTGATGCTCCAAGGCGAACGCGCCGGCCCTTTGCTGCGGGACTTTCGCGCCCGAGCGCTGTTTGTCACGGCCGACGGCGACGTGCACGCCATGGCCGACTGGCGGGAAGCGCATCTTGCAGATTAGCAGGCGATTTCGCTGGCTGGTTTATGCGGCCGTTGCGGCGCTGTTTGCGACCGGCGCCGGCTGGCTCGTCGCCGATCAACTCAAGGATACGGATGCGGGGGAATTTTGGCAGGCCGTCACGGCCAACCTTCTCATGGTCCACGGCGGTCTCGCCATGGCGATGCTGCTGCTGCTCGGCGCGCTCGGCCCTCTCCATGTCGGCAGGTCTTGGCGTGCAGGAAAGAACAGGCTCACCGGCGCAGTCGTGGCGGCGAGCAACGCCGCGCTCGTCATCACCGCCTTCGGTCTCTACTATTTCGGGTCGCGCGATTTGCGGTCATGGACGAGCGATCTGCATATCGTCGTCGGTTTCGCGTTGCCGGCTTTTATGTTCGTTCACATCTTGGTCGGACGTCGGAATGGCTCGATAAACGAGCGCGGCCCGGATGATGCGTGAAAATCGGGATTTATCAGCTTCAGAGGGAGCAACGAAAACATGCCCTACGCTCGAACCATCCTTTGCCTGATCGGCGGCATTGTCGGCTTTTTGCCAGCCGCGGCCGGCGCTGCGGAGCGGGTCTACTTCATCGCCGCCGACGAGGCAGTCTGGGATTTCGCGCCCTCTTATCCGAACAATCCGATCACCGGGGCGCTGTTCACGAATGAGGAATTGGTCTTTCTCCGCCAGGCCAAAGACCGGATCGGCAAAAAATACGTGAAAGCCGTCTATCGCGAATACGCCGATGCTTCGTTCGTCACGCTCAAGCCCAGGGGTCCAGCGGAGGAGAGTCTCGGGATTCTGGGGCCGATCATTCACGCCGAAGTCGGCGACACGATCAAAGTCGTGTTCCGCAACAACACAAGGCTCCCGGTCGGCATCCACCCGCACGGGGTCTTTTACGACAAAGCCTCCGAGGGGGCGCATTACATGACCGCGGGCGGGCATGGCTCCGAGCCCCCGCCGGAGAGCGGGGCGCATGTCAAACCGAACGACCAGTACACCTATCGCTGGGAGGTTCCGGAACGGGCCGGACCGGGGCCGTCGGACCCATCCTCGCTCGTCTGGCTCTATCACGCGCACGATCATGAAGGCGTCGAAGTCTATGCGGGCCTCATCGGCGCCATCGTCGTCACGCGGCGCGGCGAAGCCAATGCGGACGCAACGCCCAAGGACGTCGACCGGGAGTTCTTCACGCTGTTCATGATTTTCGACGAGAACCTGAGCCCCTACCTGGACGCCAACATCCAGCGCTTCGCCGGCTCGCCGAAAATGGTCAAAAAGAAGGACGATGGGTTCAAGGAGAGCAATAAGATGCACTCCATCAACGGCTTGCTATATGGCAATGGCAACGGACTCGACATGCGCCGCGGCGAGCGCGTCCGCTGGTATTTGATCGGCCTCGGCAACGAGAACGATATTCACACCGCTCATTGGCACGGCAATACGACGCTGCGCCGGGGCGCGCGGACCGACACGGTTGAACTGTTCCCTGCGACCACCGAGTTCGTCGACATGCGGCCCGACAACGTCGGGACCTGGTTGCTCCACTGTCATGTCACCGACCATATGGCTGGCGGCATGATGACGCGCTACCGGGTCACGGAATAGGCGCCAGCGCCGGATGTCGCAGCGCGACGCCGCTCACGGCGACCGCGCCGGCGTTGCGCGGTTGCGGTCCGGCCGGCCATTGCGGCGTCTTCCGGCTCGAGCGCGGCGGCGCACAATGGCTGGGCAAGGTTTGGCGCCAATGGACGCCGGTTTTGCGGAAGACGCTTCAGTGTTAGGAGAGTGTGGGCCGTTCCGGCTGACCAGTCGGAAGCACTCGGCCTGACGTCCCTCTTGAGGCCACTCCCGCTTGCGTTTCAAAGTCTTCCCATCATCGAGAGATCGCCAGGCGGTCGGCTTTCTGTCTCGCCTCGCCGAGCCGTTCCTGGCGCGGCGGCGCCGCAGGGCGCGGCCGGCTATGAACGACGATTGGTCGGCCGAGCAAATTAACGACGCCTGGAGCGGGCCAGACGTCGAAATCGCCAGCGCCGATGAGGCCCCGTCGGAATTCGCCCATGAAACGGAGCTGGCGGACCGCCTGCCTGGCGCCAAAGCGCGGATTTTCACGCCGGCGACGTCCAGGCTGGCCGATCCTGTCGCAGGGCTTGCGCAAGCCAGCGACGGCTCGGAGTTTGCTCACGAGGGGCTGCTGTCGGTCCACAATGTGGCGAAATCCTTCAAGTCGCAACGCGTCGTCGAGGATGTGAGCCTGCATGTGGCGCGCGGCGAGGCGGTCGGCCTACTCGGGCCTAATGGCGCCGGCAAGACCACCGTCTTCTACATGATCACCGGCCTGTTGAAGCCGGACAAAGGCGTGATCGCGCTCGACGGCTACGACGTCACCGGCCTGCCCATGTATCGCCGGGCGCGCCTCGGCATCGGCTATCTGCCTCAAGAAGCGTCGATTTTTCGTGGCTTGAGCGTCGAGGGCAACATTCGCGCGGTGCTGGAGATCACCCAGCCCGACCGCCGTTTGCGCGAACAGGAGCTCGAGGCTCTGCTCGACGAATTCAAGCTGGAGCGGCTGCGCCATACCCCGGCGGTCGCGCTGTCGGGCGGCGAGCGGCGCCGCTGCGAGATCGCGCGCGCGCTTGCCGGGCACCCGTCCTTCATGCTGCTTGACGAACCCTTCGCCGGCATCGATCCCATCGCCGTCGGCGGCATTCAGGATCTCGTGCGCCATCTCAAAGCGCGCGGCATCGGCGTCCTCGTCACCGATCACAGCGTGCGCGAAACCCTCGGCCTCACCGATCGCGCCTACATCATCCACGCTGGCCATGTGCTGACCGAAGGCCCGCCTGAGGAAATCGTCGCCAATCCCGACGTGCGGCGGATTTATCTCGGCGAAGACTTCCGCATGTAACGGCGCAAGGTAATTAACTTTCGGTCAACCGACTGGGCTGTTCGGGCCTCCAGCGCCGCAAATTAATCCTGCGCTGACAGACGCTGCGTGCTATAAGCAAGAACTGGGCCGACGGATCGGCCGCGCAGCGTTCCAGTTTCGAGTGGGCGGAAAATGGCGATTGCCACCAAGCTGATGATGCGGCAGGGCCAGGCCCTGGTCATGACGCCTCAGCTGCTGCTGGCGATCAAGCTTCTGCAATTCTCCAGTCTCGAACTTTCTACTTTTTTGCATGAGGAACTCGAACGCAATCCGCTGCTCGAGGCCTCGGACGCAGATTCTGGCCCCGATTTGGCGCAAAATCTCGACGAGGGCGGCGCCGGCGAGGAGAGTTCCTCTCAGGCGGGGTTCGATGAGCCGCGCGAAGGCGATTGGGCGCAAGAGAGTTTTGCGGTCAATGCCGCGGATCTTGCGGCCGATCTCGACACCGAGATCGGCAACGCCTTCGAGTCGGACGGGCCGCCCGCCGCCCCGGCGGGACGGGAGCCGGCCGCCGAGGAAGCGGGTCTGTCGGCGACCGCTTGGACCGGGGCGGTCGGCGGCGGCGGCGATGGCGAGGCGCCCAATCTCGAGGCCTATGTCGCGGCGCAACCGAGCCTTAAAGATCATCTGGTCGAGCAGTTGGCGCTGGCCTATCCCGATTTGCGCGATCGCATCATCGGTCAGGCGATTATCGACGGCATCGACGAAGCTGGCTATCTGCGCGACGATCTCGGCGAGATCGCGGCGCGCCTGGGCGCCGACCCGAATCATGTCGGCGCCGTGTTGGCGACCATTCAGACCTTCGACCCTTCCGGCGTCGGCGCGCGTGATCTGGCGGAATGTCTGGCCATCCAGTTGCGCGAGCGCGACCGTTTCGATCCGGCCATGCAGATTTTTGTCGCGCATCTATCGCTTCTGGCCAAGCGCGATTTGGCCGCCTTGGCCCGTCTGTGCGGCGTCGACGAGGAGGACGTCATCGACATGGCCGCCGAGGTGAGGCGGCTCGATCCCAAGCCCGGTCGGGCCTTCGGCGGCGCGCCTATCCAGCCGCTGATCGCCGATGTGATCGTGCGGCCGGCCGGCGACGGCGCCTGGCTCGTCGAACTCAATTCCGACGCATTGCCGCGCGTGCTGGTCAATCATTCCTATGCGACGCGCGTCAGCGCCGGCGCGACGCGCGACGAGGACAAGAGCTTCATCACGACATGCCTGCAGAAAGCCAATTGGTTGACCAAGAGCCTCGAACAGCGTTCGCGCACCATTCTGAAGGTGGCGTCCGAGATCGTGCGCCAGCAGGACGCTTTCCTGGCCAAGGGCGTTGAACATCTGCGCCCGCTCAATCTGCGGACGATCGCCGACGCGACCGCCATGCACGAATCGACGGTTTCGCGGGCCACCTCCAACAAGTACATGATGACGCCGCGCGGCATATATGAACTCAAATATTTCTTCTCCGCTTCGATCGCCGCGACCACCGGCGCCGAGAGCCATTCGGCCGAGGCGGTGCGCTTCAAGATCAAGCAGATGATCGACAACGAGAGCCCCAACGACGTTTTGTCCGACGACGCCATCGTCGCGCGCCTTAAGGCTGTGGATATCGACATCGCGCGCCGCACCGTGGCCAAATATCGCGGCAGCCTGCGTATTCCGTCATCAGTCGATCGACGCCGGGAAAAACAAGGCATGATGCGCGAAAGCGCCCGTCGGCCGGAAGCGTTCGCCACGCATGGTCGAATAGGGCGTCTTGCTGTCCCGGCAACGCCCATTGACTTCCCGGGCGGACGCTCTTAGACCCTTCACCGCTTCGGCGATCGCGCCAACATCAAGAGGTCAAAAAAGGCATTCGGACAGCTGATTGGTTCCCTGCGCTCTGGTCGAACGAAGCGGAGAAAGCATGTCTTTGCGGGTTTCCGGCAAGAACATCAGCATCGGCGAGGCGTTGCGAGTCCATGTGACGGATCGATTGCGGGCCGCCACGGCGAAATATTTCGACGGCGGCGCCAGCGGTCACGTGACCATCGCGCCGGAAGGTTCGGGCTTTCGCGCCGACTGCAGCCTGCATCTGACCTCGGGCGCCGTTCTGCAAGCCGATGGACGCGCTCAGGAGCCTTACGCCTGTTTCGATCAGGCCGCCGACCGCATCGAGAAACGGCTGCGCCGCTATAAGAGCCGGTTGAAGAATCATCACGGCGCCGGTCATGACGCCAACGGCGAGGTTGTCGCAAGCTATGTTCTGCAGGCGCCCGATCAGGAAAAAGAGGCCCCGCACGAGGAGTTCAGCCCTGTCGTGATTGCCGAATCGACGGCGCGGCTGCCCCGCTTGTCCGTGTCGGCGGCGGTTCTCGAGTTGGATCTTACGGGAGCGCCGATCGTCGTGTTTCGTCACGCCAATTCGGGACGCGTGAATGTCGTTTATCGCCGCGGCGACGAGAACATCGGCTGGATCGATGCGCCCGACGGCAAATAATGGGCAAATAGGGGATGACGCGGCGCATGGATCGCCGCCTCTTTTAAGGGCGTCGTTTCGGCATATATCTTGCTTTAGCGAGTGACTACGTCAGCGGTTCGGGCGTGAAGGGGTTCGAGGGGGTGATGGCGTGCTGAGACATTGCGCGCGCTGAATGCGTAATGCGTGGTTTGAGGATCAAGCGGAGGGGTGCGCGGGTCGCGACCCTTAAGAACAAGTCGGCAACGGGATCGGCGGCAAATGCGGCTCATGGATCTGCTTACACCGGAAGCTATTCTACCCTCGCTCAAGGTAAATTCGAAAAAGCAGGCGCTTCAGGAGCTGAGCGAAAAGGCGGCTGAAATTTCGGGCCTGCCGGCGCGCCAGATTTTCGATGCGCTGTTGCAGCGGGAACGGCTCGGCGCCACCGGCATCGGCGACGGCATCGCCATCCCCCATGGCAAGCTGAGCAATGTCAAGCGGATTTTCGGGATTTTTGCCCGGCTGGAGCGTCCGATCGACTTCGAGGCGCTCGATGGCGCGCCCGTCGATCTGATCTTCTTGCTGATCACGCCGGAAGCCTCCGGCGCCGATCATCTCAAGGCCTTAGCCTGTGTCGCGCGGATGCTGAGAGAGCCTGCGACAGCCGCCACCTTGCGCACAACGCGCGATCCCGCGGCTCTTTATTCGCTGGTCGCGCACGCGTCAAAACCCTATGCGGCCTGACCTTCGTCAGACCACGCGCCGCTGCGCCGCCTTTGCCATTTTGGCCTGGATGGCTGCCGGTTGCTCCAACCGGCAGCCAACTCATTCCGCGGCCGTGCGCGGCTTGTGCACGCCGCTGTGAGATGCGTGGCCGCCTTTGCGGCCGGCTTCCGACGCCAGCGTGTGGTTGCGCGAAAAGCTGCGTTTTTCGGGGTTGACGCTTTGCCCGCCCTTGCGGCCGGCTTTCGCCGCCAATTCTGGATTTTGCGAGAAGCTGCGTTTCTCGTCGGGGACGCTCTGGCCCCCTTTCTTGGCGATCAACCGCTGCTTCTCCGGGTCCATCGAAGCAAAGCCTCGGTTTGATTTCTTCATCTTTTGCATGGAAGTGGCCTCTCCCTGGTCTTCCCCCCTCTGTTAGACAACGCCTTTGCCAAGATAAAGTTGCGGCCCAACCGCAATATTCGTTGAAGTTTTTTCTTATTTGCGCGATCGAGGGGTCTCGCGCAACCTTAAACGCGGCCCTTCGGCCCTTGGATTGCCTCGCCTTCGGCTCACAATCCCCTTGGATTGCCTCGCCTTCGGCTCACAATGACGAGCGCCGCCGCTAGGAGAACGCGTTCGGGCGCAAAATCCGGTTCAGGCGTTGAGCCCGGCGCTTTTCACAGTCTTGCGGCGCGAGCGCCGGTCAAAGAACAGAGCTTGGCTGATGACGGCTTTGAGGCTTTCTACGCTGAACGGCTTGGCGACCAGAAAAGCCGGCTCCGGCGGTTCGCCGGTCAAGAACCGTTCCGGATAGGCGGTGACGAAAATAACCGGCACCGATAAAGCTCCGAGGATTTCATTGACCGCGGCGAGGCCGGAACTTCCGTCGGCGAGCTGGATGTCGGCGAGGATCAGGCCCGGTTGCGTCCCTTCGATAGCGGCGACGGCCTCTTTGCGCGTGCGCGCCACCGCCACCACGCGGTGTCCCAGTTCCTCGACGAGGCTGCGCAAGTCGAAGGCGATCAGCGGCTCGTCCTCGATGATGAGCACGTCGGTCGCGAGCTGGCCCGCGATCTCGCTGCTCGCCGCATCGATGAGGGCGCTGGCCTTGCTTTCGGCCACCTCCAGCGTGCGGGCGATCTCGCCCAGGTCGAAGCCCTCAAGGCCCTTCAGCAGAAAAGCGATGCGCGGGCGCAGCGAAATGGCGTCGAGATTGCGGCGCGCGCCGGCTTCATCGGGAGAAAAGCCGGAATGGTCGGTGTGCGCGTTGATGGGAGTCGAGGTCCACACCTTGAGAAACAGCTTGTAGAGAGTCACCCGCAAATCCCGGTCTGCCGCAACGCAGCTCGGATCGGCGACGATGGTCTCCAACGTCGCGAGGACATAGGCGTCCCCGCCTTCGCGGTTGCCGGTGAGAGCGCGAGAAAAGCGTCTCAGATAAGGAACGTGCGCGGAAATTGCCTGTGAGATAGACATCAGTCGCCCTTCAGCTTGCGCCCGCAACCCTGCCGCTGGGTGTTTCCAAATGACACATGCGTCAAATCGTCACCTTTTTTTTGGAACTAATTGAGAAAATAAACATTGTCCAATCGTCCTCGCAACGGAGTATAGCGCGGCCGCAGTTATTCGCTAGTGGAATAATCCGAAAACGATTCTTGAGAGGGCCCGATGGCGCACAGCAGCCGCAAGAACATCGCCGCCAACCCGAAAATGTCGACAAGTCAAGGAGATACGGACGAGATGGCAAAGCAGCAGGCGGGCGGAGATGGCGCTGTTCTGAGAGTGGGGGAGTGGTTGGGTTGGCCGCATGCAAGCATGACCGGAAAATCCGAACCATCGGCGGCGCGGCGCGGGAGCGTCAACCGGAAAGGGGAGCGGTCGACTGAAATCGGGGACCAGATCGGCAAGCAACTGCGCGACATATACGAGGACGTGCTCGGTCAGCCGGTTCCGGATCGGTTTATCGAACTCTTGAACAGGCTGGAAAGGGACACGATATCACCTGTGGCGAGTGTAGGAGCGCCCGGGGAGCGATAGTGACCACAGCGGAGGCGGCGAAAACCGGCGGCAGAGGATTGAAAGCCGACCTGGTGTCGGCGATACCGAATTTGCGCGCCTTTGCCGTTTCGCTGTCCGGCAACGCCGACCGGGCCGACGATCTCGTGCAGGAGACGTTGGTGAAGGCCTGCAGCAGCCTCTCCTCGTTCGCCGAGGGCACCAATCTGACGGCGTGGCTGTTCACGATCCTGCGCAATATCTATTACAGCGAATATCGAAAGAGGCGGCGGGAAACGGCGGACCCGGACGGAGCGATCGCCGCGCGGCTGATCTCGCTGCCCGCGCAGAACGCCCACATGGATTTTCTGGATTTCCGCTCGGCGTTGCAGAAATTGCCGCTCGATCAGCGCGAGGCGCTCATCCTGGTCGCCGCCTCGGGTCTCTCTTACGAAGAAGCCGCGGCGATCTGCGGATGCGCCCCCGGCACCATGAAGAGCCGAGTCAATCGCGCGCGCAACCGTCTCGCCGACGTGCTTGCCCGCGCGGAGGGATCAGACCCGGGAAAAGCCTACCCCCCGGTCGAACATTCCGTTCTGACGCGCGCCGGGAACGATTGAACCCTGCTTAAAAATGTTGGAGTAGGGAGTAGCGAATAGCGAGTAGAAAAAATCTATTCGCCATTCGCTACTCCCTATTCGCTATTTGCGTGGCCTGATGACGAAGAAAGAACACGGCGAGGACTGCCGCTTCGAGCGCGATTCGTTCGGCGATATCGCTGTGCCGCTCCAGGCCTATTGGGGCGCGCAGACTGAGCGCTCGCGTCAGAATTTCCCGATCGGCGTCGCAAGCAGCATGCCGATCGCGATCATTCACGCCCTGGCGCGCATCAAACTGGCGGCGGCGCAAGTCAACAGCAACAAGGCTTTGCTGAAACCGGACATCGCCGCGGCGATCGTCGGCGCCGCGCGCGAGGCGATCGAGGGGCGTTTCGACGATCAGTTTCCGCTGGTCGTCTGGCAGACCGGCTCCGGCACCCAGACGAACATGAACGTCAACGAGGTCATCGCCAATCGCGCCAACGAGACGCTGGGCGCTGGCCGCGGCGCCAAGGCGCCCGTCCATCCCAACGACCACGTCAATCTCGGCCAGTCGTCGAACGATTGTTTCCCGACCGCCATTCATATCGCCGGCGCGTTGGCGATTTCCCGGCGTTTGCTGCCCGCCGTCGATCGGCTGCACGCCGTCCTGAACGCCAAATCGGCGAGCTTTGCGCCTATCATCAAGATCGGCCGCACCCATCTTCAGGACGCGACGCCCATCACCTTGGGGCAGGAATTTTCCGGCTATGCCGCGCAGGCCGCTTATGGCGCAAAGCGCATCCGCGCGAGCTTTGGCGATCTCCTCCGTCTCGCCCAAGGCGGCACCGCGGTCGGCACCGGCGTCAACGCCCCCAAGGGCTTCGCCGAAGAGGTCGCCGCCAACATCGCCGAGCAGACAAGCCTGCCTTTCGTCACCGCGCCGAACAAATTCGAGGCGCTGGCGAGCCACGACGCCGTGGTGTTTGCGCATGGCGCCCTGAACGCCCTGGCCGCCGGCCTTTACAAGATTGCCTGCGATATCCGTCTGCTCGGTTCGGGCCCACGCGCCGGGCTTGCCGAACTGAAGCTTCCCGAAAACGAGCCCGGCTCCTCGATCATGCCGGGCAAAGTCAATCCGACCCAGATCGAGGCGCTGACCATGGTTTGCGCGCGCGTTTTCGGCAACCACGCGACGATTACCTTCGCTGCTAGCCAAGGACATCTGGAGCTCAATGTCATGAAGCCGGTGATCGGCTTGGCGCTGCTTGAATCGACGACGCTGCTCGCCGACGCCGTCGACAGCTTTGTCACCCGTTGTCTCGATGGACTCGAGGCGAACGAGGTCAACATCGCGCGCTTCCTCGAGCGCTCGCTGATGCTGGTGACGGCGCTCGCGCCCAGGATCGGCTATGACGCGGCCTCGAAGATCGCGCGCGCTGCGCATCACAACGGAACGAGTCTTCGCGAGGAGGCGCTGCGCTCGGGCCTGGTGACTGGGCCTGAGTTCGACGAACTGGTGCAGCCCGCCAAGATGCTGGCGCCGGGCGAGTAGCGGGGTGCTTATAACGTGGGAACCTCGCTGTGGTTGCAACCAGTGCGAGCCTGAAGGCTCGCGGTCCAAGTGACGCCGAACCCGGACCGCGAGCCTTCAGGCTCGCCAAATCCATCCAGCAACAATGCGTATCCGTCACTTCGGTCGAGGTAAACACTCTCTCGCGACAGCGCCGATGCGCCGGGCGCGCTCTGCGTCCTCGGCGACGCCGGACAGCGTATGCCGGCGCGCGATCTCCGCCGCCGTGCAGGCGCAAGCGGCGCGACACGTTTCGTTTTTGCCGCCGGCGGCGACGCACTGCGTCGCGCAGGCGGTTTCGAAGCTCCGCATGTCTTGGGCGACGGGCGGCGGCGCGAGCAACGCGGCGGCGCTGAACGCCGCGAAGAACAGCGGCTGATGGACGAGATAGAGCAGAAGGCTGTGGCGGCCGAGCAAGGTCAGGCCTCTTAAGGGAGCGGATGAGCCGATCCTGGACGCGGAATCCTTCTCCCGCTCGCGGGAGAAGGTATCGCGCGAATGCGCGACGGATGAGGGCCTCGCCGGGCGCGCGACCTCATCGGCCCTCACCCGACCCGGCTTCGCCGGGCCACCCTCTCCCGCAAGCGGGAGAGGGAGTCCGCCCCATGCCCGCGCCGCCTTCATCCCGGCCACGCCGGCGAGCATCGCGCTCATCCATGGCAACACAGGGCGATAATCATTGGTCAGCGGCTCGAAGGTGGAGAGGCCGGTCCACCACCATTGCGGCGCATCGAAGAAAGGGTTGCGCGCGAAATCGGGCGCGAGCGCCGCCGCCGCCGCCGCAATGAGCGCCGCTGGCCACGGCAGCAGCAAAAACGGCGCGGCCAACAGGCTTGACGCGGCGATACAATGCAGGATGCCGAAGAACACGAAAGCATTGGAAAAGACCGCATACGTGCCTAAGGAGACGAGCAACGCCGCTCCCGTCACGATCGCCAGTCTTCGCCAAAAACTTGCCCATCGCACCCCATGCGCATGGGCGAGCGCGAGACAGACGCCGGCGATGAACAGGAAGGCGAAGGCGATCGTGTGACCGAACAGTTTGAACCCGCGCGAATAAGGGAATCCAGCGTCGATGTAGCCGAAATGCCCAAGGTCCCAAGTGAAGTGGAAAACGAACATGGCGAGGACGGCGAGGCCGCGCGCGGCGTCGATGGCCGCGAGGCGGCGCACGAATGCAGTCATTGCGCCGCCGCCCCCTGGAATTTGCCGAACACCATATCGGGGGCGGAAAGATTGTGGCGCGACGGCAAATGCCGGCCAACCCAGATTTCGGCAGCTTGCGCGCCCGCAAAGCCGATGACCGGCGCCTCTTCCCAGCCGTTTCCCCGTTTGGTGCGCCAAGCGACGCGGGCGGCGTCGCTCATCGTCTGCATCGCATACATCGAACGTAGCGCCGCGAACGGAAGGCCATCCGGCATGGCGTCGCTAAAAGCGACATCGAGCACGATGCGATCCTGATCGACTTTTGCGAGTTGCACCCGCGCCTGCCCGCCCCGTTTGAACTCGAGCGTGAAGGTATGGGAACCGGGCTCGAAGACGATTTCTTTCAGGGCGACCAGCGGCCGTCGCTGGACTTCGACCGGTCCAGTGAGGAAGGATGAGCCATAGGCCGTCCAACGCATGTCCTCGAATGGCAGCGGCCGCGCGCGCCAATAGCCGTCCGGCGGATAGAGAACGAGAATTTCTTCGGCCCGCTCACGGTACAGCATCCACAGTTGGATGAGGTGAAAGCCCGTTTCGACGCGATCGCCGACGCGGATGGAAACCCCGTTCGGCCGCCAAAAAGATGGCAAGGTATAGCCCGTGAGCCAGAATTCTGGCGTCTCCCAAAAGGTCAGGCGACGCCCATTGGCTCCGAATTTCGAATCGTGGGAAAGATCGCAGCTCGACCAGTCGGGCGCCCAATGATCGGAGCCGACCATGCCGATATAAGAGGGATGAATGGCTTGAACTTGCATCCGGCGCACGCGCGGCGAGATGAAATCGAGTTCGATATTGTCCTTTTCCGTGCAGAGTTCCGGCGCCGAATTGTTTTCGATGCGCACCTGCAGCTCTTCTTCCGGGTCGCGCGCGTTCTGCCCGAGAGCGGGGCCGGCGAGCGCGAGACTTGCGGCGCCAATGAGAAAACGGCGGCGATCGTGCGGCTCGATGAGCATCTGCCCTTCCCTGTCTACTTGCGAGTGAGCCTACCGGATGCAGACGCGGTTAGGCCAGACCTCGCATGACGAGGATACTATCCGCCGCCGCCGGGCGCATCGCCAGGGCATGGCGCGGGCGGCATGAACGTTGGCCTTCCGGCTCTTCGATAGGCGTGATAGCATTTGGTTGTCATGAGCGCCGCCGCCATTCTCAAACTTCAAGCCGCCGGGTTCTCCGCCGAGCAGGCCACGGCTCTGGCCTAACTCGTGGACGCGCAGGCCTCCACCAAGGCGGACCTGGAAGCCGTCGAGCATCGGCTCGATTTGAAGATCAGCGATGTGAAAACCGAACTCGAGGGCGTCGAACACCGGCTCGAATTGAAAATCGGCGAAGCGAAGGCCGACATTCGGGTGGTGAAATGGATGATGGGATTCATTCTCGCATTTCAGGTCGCCATTTTCGTCAAGCTTTTCCTGCCCTAGTCGAGCCGGCCGCCCCTCACTCTCCGCCCGCCAAATCCTCCGGTCTCGGTTGCAGCATGATGTTGTAGCCTGCGTCGACGAGATGGATTTCTCCCGTCACGCCGCCGGAGAGGTCCGACAGCAAATAAACGGCCGAGCCGCCGATTTCATCGAGCGTGATCATGCGCCGCAGCGGCGCGTGCGCCTTCTGGAACGCCCCCATGGCGCGCGCCCCGCCGATGCCGGCGCCGGCCATGGTGCGCACCGGACCGGGCGAGAGCGCATTCACTCTGATGCCCCGCGCGCCAAAATCGGCGGCGAGGTAGCGCACGGAAGAATCGAGCGCGCCCTTGGCGACGCCCATCACATTGTAATTCGGCATCACATGCGTGCCGCCGCCGAAACTCACCGTCAGCATGGCGCCGCCGTCTCGCATCAACGCCGCCGCGCGCCTCGCCGCCTCGGTAAAGGAGAAGCAGGAGATGACCATGGTGCGGACGAAATTGGCGCGCGTCGTGTCGGCGTAGCGTCCTTTCAACTCGTTCTTGTCGGAGTAGCCGATGGAATGGACGAGGAAGTCCATCTCGCCCCACTGTTGCGCAAGCCGCGTGAACACGGCGTCGACCGAATCGATATCCTCGACATCGCACGCCAGGACGAGCTCGGAGCCGAGCGATTTGGCGAGCGGCGCGACGCGCTTGCCCAACGCCTCGCCCTGATAGGTGAAGGCGAGCGTCGCGCCGTGCTCCGCCAGTTTCTTGGCGATGCCGTAAGCGATCGAATGGTCGTTGGCGACGCCCATGATTAGGCCGCGCTTGCCCTGCATCAGACCGGTTGAAACTGTCATTTATGAGTTTTCCTCGGGGGATGTATTGGGAGCGGCGGAAAGGATGGGGCTCAATCCTAGCCGACAAGCGGGTTACAGGAGTCACGCATCTCGCTGAGGGCCGTCATGGCCGGGCTTGTCCCGGCCATCCACGCCAGGACAGCGCGAAATGGCGCCGAGAGGGCGCTCCCTCGCCGCGCCAGCCCTTCATGAAGCTCTCGAGTGCTACTCATTGATGAGGTCGCCAACGCCGTTGAGAACCGTTCCTATCCCTGTCGCCACGGAAGCCAAGGCGCCCCAAGTTTGAGTTTCCGGCGATACCGGGAAGTGGAAGACTCCGACAGCTAGCCCCACATTCGCGATCGAGAGCGCCGCGCCTTGGGCAATCTGCCCTAACCCCTTGAACCAGCGACGCGATTTCTTCGGTATTTCGGCTGAGGAATCCTTGGACTTCATCTTCCTCAGGTCATCGAATTCCCGCCACGACTGGTCCAACTGTTCTTCCACCGTGCGTAGATGGCGCTGTATGGGTGCCTCCTTCTGCATACGCTCCATGCGTTGTTGGCGCCCGCGCGCACGAAATACAAGCTCGGCAAGTTCAGCATCGGGATCGGAGCTACCCATTGCCCGGAGAACCTCCTTGTCGGCTTCCGGAAGATGCTCGGGACGCAGGCCAGCTAAAATCTCGCCGGCGTGCGCCTCGTACGCGTCCAAGAATCCCGACTCCTCAACTATCCGATTGCTGAAGCCCAAACTCGACCATGTCTCCCACACAGAGCCAGAGAGTCTATCCAAGGTAAACGTTTGATACGGATCGTCATCGCAGCCATCCTCAATGAACCGGAGCACGCGCGCGCCTCGCTCGGCCTGCGTGAGATGACGAGACCACTCGTCCTCCTCCATCATGTGGTGAGCAAAGCGCCGACGAAGGTGGGGAATCTTCGGCTGCACATACCGCCGCGTGAGAATGGCCAGGAACTGTCGGTACTCCTCGTCGGTCATGATTTACCCCTGAAGCGCGCGCCTGGGGCGCTTTCAATCCCTTGCGGGAATTCAAACGAAGACACTATCAGTCATACGCCAAACATGGTCCGTTCTTGCGCGGCGTGGATGGCCGGGACAAGCCCGGCCATGACGGCCGTAGGTATCGAAAGAGATGTGTGCATACGGAAGTTCGAAGGAAGGGTGAGTTCCCACCTCACGCGTCGGGGTGTTTGAACACGAGAGAAGCGTTGGTGCCGCCGAAGCCGAAGGAATTCGACAGCATCGCGCGCAAGCTCACATTGTCGCGCCGCGCCCGCAAAATCGGCATGTCGGAAAATTCCGGATCGAGCTCCTCGATATTGGCGCTTTCGCAAATGAAGCCGTTCTGCATCATCAAGAGCGAATAGATCGCCTCTTGCACGCCGGTCGCGCCGAGCGAATGACCGGTGAGCGATTTGGTGGCGGCGATCGGCGGACATTTGTCGCCCCTGCCGAACACCTCGCGGATCGCCTCGATCTCCTTGAGATCGCCGACCGGCGTCGAGGTCGCATGTGGGTTGATGTAATCGATCGGCGCTTTCACAGTGGCGAGCGCCTGCCTCATGCAGCGAACGGCCCCCTCGCCCGAGGGCGCGACCATGTCGTGACCGTCCGAGGTCGCGCCGTAGCCCGCGAGCTCCGCGTAGATCTTCGCCCCGCGCGCTTTGGCGTGCGCGAGTTCCTCGAGCACCACGACGCCGGCGCCGCCAGCGATGATGAAGCCGTCGCGATTCTTGTCATAGGCGCGCGAGGCGACCGCTGGACGGTCGTTATAGCCGGACGACATGGCGCCCATGGCGTCGAAGAGAACCGACATGGTCCAATCGAGTTCTTCGCAGCCCCCGGCGAAGACGATGTCCTGCTTGCCCCACTGGATTTGCTCATAGGCGTTGCCGATGCAGTGATTGGAGGTCGCGCAGGCCGAGGAGATCGAATAGTTGACGCCCTTGATCTTGAACCAGACGGCGAGCGTCGCCGAGGCGGTCGAGGACATCGCTTTCGGCACGGCGAAAGGCCCGATCTTTTTCGGTCCCTTGGTGCGGGCGATATCGGCGGCTTCGACGAGAGTGCACGTCGAAGGCCCGCCGGAACCCATGATGATGCCGGTGCGCTCGTTGGAGATTTCTTTCTCCGTCAGCCCGGCGTCGCGGATCGCCTGATCCATCGCCACATGGCACCAGGCGGTGCCGGCGGCGTGGAAACGCATGGCGCGCCGGTCGACGATCTGCGAGGCGTCAAGCGTCGGCGCGCCGTGGACTTGCGAGCGAAATCCCAGCTCCGCGTATTTGTCGGCTTTGACGATGCCGGATTTCGCCTCGCGCAGCGACGCGACCACTTCCTGGGTCGTGTTGCCGATCGACGACACGATGCCCATGCCGGTGACGACCACTCGTCTCATCTCTTCCACTCCCTCGGCGGCGTTTTATCGTCGCGCGCTCGCCGTCACGATTGCGCTATCCGCCCGGCTGGCGCGCTTGTTCGTAAAGCTAAAACCCTCGATCGACAAGAAATTGCGCTAAAACAAGCGCCAAGCATGGTCCTGCCGATCGCTCCATGCAGATCAAGCCGCCGCGGGCGTCCCAGGCTTGAACAGCCCGACCCGCAAGTCTTTCGCCTCGTAAATGCGCCGTCCGTCGGCCTCCAGCCAGCCGTCGGCGATTCCAAGCACCAGCTTGCCCTTAAAGACGCGTCTGAAATCGACGCCGTAGACCACCTTCTTGACGCTCGGCAGCACCTGGTCGGCGAACTTCACTTCGCCGACGCCGAGCGCCCGGCCGCGGCCGGGCAGACCCAGCCACGCCAGAAAGAAGCCGCACATCTGCCAGAGCGAATCGAGCCCGAGGCATCCGGGCATGACAGGATCGCCCTTGAAGTGACAGTCGAAGAACCACAGGCTCGGCTTGACGGCGAGTTCGGCGCGCATGTAGCCCTTGCCGTAGGCGCCGCCGTCCTCGAATATTTCGCTGATCCGGTCGAACATTAGCATGGGCGGCAGCGGCAGTTGCGCATTGCCGGGGCCGAACAGCTCCTCGCGTCCGCACGCCAACAGATCTTCATATTCAAAAGTAAAACGTCGCTCGCCCATGCTTCCGATGTCCTTTGGATCGAACCTCGTGGTCCGGCCGCGCCGCGGGACCGAGGATGAGAATCCCTTGACACAGGCAACCGCCCCTCAAAACGACAAGCTCAAGGCTTTTTTTTGCCGGGCGGGCGCAACCACATTTGCCAAGCCGCGCGGAAAAAAACAACTGGCGAGTTGTTTCTTGCCGCAATCTGCGTATTGTTCCCTATATGGGATTCCCGAACGCGAGCCGAAACCGCGCCCGATGACCGACGCAACGCCAACGATGGAAACCGCGCCGCACGTCGTTTTAGCCGACGAGCCGCCGGTGGCGTGTACGCTGGGGCTCGTCCGTGGCCGGTTGCAGGACGCCGGACTGCGGCCGACGCGTCAGCGAATGGCGCTCGGCGGGCTGCTGTTTGGCAAAGGCGACCGCCATGTGACGGCGGAAAAGCTGTTCGAAGAGGCGGCGGCGGCCAGATTGCGGGTGTCGCTGGCTACGGTCTACAACACTCTGCATCAGTTCACCGCCGCGGGGCTCCTGCGCGAGATCGCCGTCGACGGCGCGCGCGTCCATTTCGACACCAACACGTCGGACCACCATCATTTCCTGTTCGAGGACGCCAACGAACTGTGCGATATCCTCGGCTCCAGCATCGATCTGTCCAATCTGCCGGCGCCGCCGAATGGCGCCGCTATAGCGCGGGTCGATATTGTCGTGCGGCTGCGCAAGAACAGCGCCTGACCGTTTATCCGTGGCGCTCGTGTGGCCGGATGGCGTCCCTTCATGCGGCCGACCGGCGCCCGTGGATCGAAACCTTTTCGAGGCGCGCCGACGCCGCAGCCGGGATGACGCTATCAGAGAATGATTTTCTGGTGGGCGCGACAGGGATTGAACCTGTGACCCCTCCCGTGTGAAGGGAGTGCTCTGCCGCTGAGCTACGCGCCCGTCGCGATCACATCGAACCTCCTCGTGTTAAGAGAAGGCGCGCCGTTCCGTCAAGTGTGGGCGCCGCGGGCGCGCAGCGAGGCGACCGCCTCCCACAACTCATCAAAATGCGAGATGACGCGGTCCGGGGCAAAGGCCTTCACCGGCGTCTCGGTATAGCCGAAATCCACCGCCACGACCGGCACGCCGGCGCCTTTGGCGGCTTCGATGTCGGTCTTTGAATCCCCCACCATCACGGCGCAAGCGGCGTCGCCTCCCGCCGCCGCGATGGTCAGCAGCAGGGCGCGCGGGTCCGGCTTGTTGACCGCGAAAGTCTCGCGGCCGCAGATCGCCGCGAAGCGATCGGCGACCCCAAGCCGCCCGAGCAGCAGCCTGGAGAGATGTTCGGGCTTGTTGGTGCAGATGGCGAGCCGGAAGTCCGCCTCAAAGAAACGTTCGAGGCAAGCGGCGGCGCCCGGAAAGAGCCGCGTCGCGTCGACGATATGGCCGGCGTAGTAGGCGATGAATTCGCCAAACAGCCAGTCGAGCCGCTCGGGCTCGAGCGGCGCGCCGCCGGCCGCGAAGCCGCGCTGGATCAGCGCTCGCGCGCCGCCCCCGACCATGGAGCGGGCGGCATGCGGCGCAACGCTCGGAAGTCCTTCCCGAACGAGCAGAACATTGAGCGCGCCGATGAGGTCTTCGGCCGTGTCGGCCAGCGTGCCATCGAGATCGAAGACCAGGGCGGGCGAGTTGTTCGTCATCACCGAGGACCTCGCGATGGCCCGCTCGGCGGCAGGGCGATCAGGTGAACAACCAGAGTCCTCGCCTTCATGCTGAGGAGGCGGCGAAGCCGCCGTCTCGAAGCACGGGGGCGAGCTTCGAACGCCTGTTGCATGGTTCCCTCGTCCTTCGAGACGGCCCCTCCGGGGCCTCCTCAGGATGAGGGGGCCATTCACCCGGCAGGCAGCTCGGCGACCGCACGTCTGGCGATCGTCGCATTGGCGTGTAGACTGCCGCACGTGATTCGCTCAAGGAGCCTTCTCGTGCGTCCGACATGTCATTTTCTCTCGTTCCGCTTCGCCGCCGTCCTGGCGGCCGCTGTTTTGGCGCCGGAGATCGTTTTGGCCGGCAATTATGAATTTCTCGCGGCCCCGCAGACCGACCTCAACCGCGTTTTCCGTCTCGACCGCGCGACGGGCGAGGTCGGCGCCTGTCAATATGGCCTGAAGGAGGGAGCGTCCATAGGCGTGACGCTCTGCTACCCGCCGGGCGAAGGCGCCAAAGCCGGGCAGTTCAGCGAATATGCGCTGGTCGCCTCCCGCCATACCGGCGAAGGCGGCGTGTTCCGCGTCGATCTGCGTTCGGGCCAAATGTCGATCTGCTTCGTGCTCAACGAGAGTTCGGTGGTCTGCACGCCGCCCGCGAAGTGAGGTTTTTGCGTTGGACGGCGCGCCGGCGTTGATTTCCGCACGCAAGGCGATTATCGGGCTCTGGCCCGGCAATAGAGTAAAATCAGCGCGCAACCCCGGCGGCGGTCCTCATGTCCTCCAGTGCAGCCGACGAGATGAAACGCGCGGCGGCGGCGGTCGCGGTTGGGGCTGTTCGCCCGGGCATGCGGCTCGGCCTTGGCACGGGCTCGACGGCTAAGCATTTCGTCGATCTCGTCGGCGCGCGGGTGCGGGACGGCCTGCGCGTTGTGTGCGTGCCGACATCCGAACGCACCCGCGAACAGGCTGTCGCGCTCTCGATTCCGCTCTCCACCCTGGACGAGACGCCCGCGCTCGATCTGACCGTGGACGGCGCCGACGAATTCGACGCGCAGCGCCGCCTCATCAAAGGCGGCGGCGGCGCTCTCCTGCGCGAAAAGATCGTCGCGGCGGCGTCAACGCGCATGTTCGTCATCGCCGACCAATCCAAGCAAGTGGCGACCTTGGGCGCTTTTGCGCTGCCGGTCGAGGTCGATCGCTTCGGCGCCCTGGCGACGCGCCGCCATATCGAGCAGGCGGCGCGCGATTTGGGGCTTAAAGGAGACGTTCGGCCGCGCGTGGGGCGGGACGGCCATGTTTTCGTCACCGATGGCGGCCATTTGATGCTCGACTGCGCATTCGGCGCCATCCCCGATCCGGAAACGCTCGCGCATCGTTTGGCGGCCATTCCCGGCGTCATCGAACATGGACTGTTCATCGGTCTCGCCACCGCTATCATCGTCGCCGGCCGCGACGGCGTCAGAACGCTCGGCGAAGCAGTTTAACGGGCCTTGCCCGAGCGCCATTGTTTCGGCCGAGCAAGAGGAGACAACGATCGTGTTGAGCTTGTCGAGAAAAGTGCGATGCGGCCTCGTCGGCCTCGCGTTGGCGGCGCCGCCGGCGCTGGCGGAGCAGTCCGCCCCCGCAGCTCCCGCGCCATCCGCCGCGCAACTGACCTTGGCGCGCGACGTGGTGATCAATTCGGGCATCGCCAGCTCGTTTCAGATCATCATTCCGCAATTTCTCGATCAGATCGGCGTCACGCTGACGCGCACGCGCCCCGAGCTCATCAGCGATCTCAATCTCGTTTTGGCGAACATCAAGTCGGAATTCGACAAGAAGGCCGACGACATGATCGACACGGCGGCGCGGCTCTATCTGCAGCGTCTGTCCGAGAAGGAGCTCGAAGACGTTTCCGCCTTCTACAAGAGCCCCTCGGGGCGCAAATACGTGGGGTCGCAACCGATCTTGATGAACGACATGTTCGTCGCCATGCAGGCGTGGTCGCAAAAGATCTCCGTCGACATGATGACGCGCGTGCGCGAGGAAATGCGCAAGAAGGGTCACGAATTGTGACGGCGGCGCGGCTACCCCCTCCCTGTCCCTCCCCCGCGGTACGCAAGTCGGATGCTTCCGACTTGCGCGTAAATGCCGAAGTCGGCAACAGCCGACTTCGGAGTGGGAGAGGGGACCCTAATGATCGGCGTTTTGCTTATTGGCTCTGAAGCCCCGAATCTGCTCCCTCTCCCGCGAAGCGGGGGAGGGTTGGGGAGGGGGCGACGCGAACTGCTCGAGATATGCCGCAATTCGATTACGATCTCGTTGTCATTGGCGCGGGCTCCGGGGGCGTGCGCGCCGCCCGCGTCGCCGCCGGCTACGGCGCCAAGGTCGCCGTGGCCGAAGAGTTCCGGGTCGGCGGGACGTGCGTCATACGCGGCTGCGTCCCCAAGAAGCTTTATGTGCTGGCAGGTCGCTTTCGCGACGACTTCGAGGACGCCGCCGGCTTCGGCTGGCGCGTCGGCAAGCCGCAATTCGATTGGCCGGCGCTGGTTGCCGCCAAAGAGCAGGAAATCACACGGCTCTCGGAACTCTATGCGCAAAATCTGACCAAGGCCGGCGTCGAAATCATTCCCGCGCGGGCCGCGCTCGCGGGACCAAACGCCGTTCGTTTTGCCGACGGCAGGCGCGTCAGCGCGCGCGTCATTCTCGTCGCCATGGGCGCGGCGCCTGTGCTCTCCCCGCAAATTCCGGGCATAGAATTGGCGATCTCGTCCAACGAGATTTTCGATCTTCCGGTTTTTCCAAGACGCCTCCTTATCGTCGGCGGAGGCTACATCGCCGTCGAATTCGCCAGTATTTTCACGCGGCTCGGCGCAAGGGTGCACATGAGCATGCGCGCCGAGCATCCGTTGCGCGGCTTCGACGAGGATTTGCGTCGTCGCCTTCACACGGCGCTTGAAAGCGATGGCGTCGATATGCGGACCGGCGTCCTGCCGACGCGAATCGAGAAGACGGCAAATGGACTCGACGTGACCTTCCAAGACGGATCGCATCTCGAGGTGGACCAGGCGCTGGCCAGCACTGGCCGGCGTCCCTCGACGCAAGGCCTCGGACTCGAGGCCATTGGCGTGGCGTTGCGAGAGAACGGCGCCGTCATCGTCGATGCGCGCTCGCGCAGCAGCGTCGAATCAATCTATGCGGTGGGCGATGTAACGGATCGCGTCAATCTGACGCCCGTCGCCATTCGCGAGGGCCACGCTTTCGCCGATACGGCGTTCGGCGGCAAGCCGACCGCCGTCGATCACGACAACGTCCCAACGGCCGTATTCACGACGCCCGAGCTCGGGACGGTCGGCCTCACCGAGGACGAGGCGAAGGCGAAGTTTGCGCGCCTCGACATCTATGACACCAGTTTCCGCCCGCTGCGGGCGACCTTGTCCAAGCGGGCGGAAACCGTGTTTATGAAGATTGTCGTCGATGCTGCGAGCGATCGCGTGCTCGGCGTTCACATTTTCGGCGAGGCGGCGGCTGAAATGGCGCAGCTCGCGGCGATTCCTTTGCGCATGGGCGCGCGTAAGAGCGATTTCGACGCCGCCATGGCGCTGCACCCGACGATCGCCGAGGAACTCGTGACCATGGGCGCGCCGACGCGCCGTTGCGAAGGCGCGGCGTGACGCGGGTCCTGAACGAAAGGTTAGACCCAACCGCCTCGCATATTCGGCAACCTACCATCCGTCATGGCCGGGCTTGTCCCGGCCATCCACGCCGAGACGCGACGAGAAACTTTGCAAGGAAGACGACGACGCCTACCCTTCCAAGTTCATTACAACCCTTCGGCGTGGATGCCCGCGACAAGCGCGGGCATGACGATTGACTACGCCGCGGCCGCCTGAGGTCTGGTCCAACCGGCAGGCGCATAGGCCAACACATTGCCCATGTGGACCAAGGGCGACGACAGCTCGGGCGACTGCAAGACCGAGAGGAACTCCGCATAGGCTTCGTGCGTGGGCGCGCCGATGAAAGCCTCCTTGAATTCATCGCGGCTGAAAATGTCTCGCTGACGGATCATATTGAACGAGACCATGTCGGCGGCGTAGTCGCGGCCGAGTTGCACGAACTCCAGCATTTCGCCAAAATTTCGCGCTTGCACGACCATCGAGAAGATGAGCTCGGCGATTTCGCCCGATTCCCGCAAGGTCTTGACGAAGGCCAAGTTTCTCAAGAGACGCTCGAAACTCCCGTTCCGCCGCACGAAGGCGTAGGTGTCGGGCCGCGCCGCGTCGATCGAAATGTGCGCGCTGCCGACGCGCCCTTGCAGGCGAAGGTCTTGCCAGGCGCGTTCGTTCCACAACTGGCCATTGGTGTGCAGATGGATTTTGAGACGCGGAAATTCGCCGCCGTTCAGGCGTTTGATCAGGTTGCGGAAGTGATTGCTGCCAAAGGGATCTCCAGAGCCCGTTATCAAGACCTCGTCGGCCTCGCGCAACAGCGGCAGGATCGAGGTCTCGGTCAGCGCGTCGAGCTTCGCCTGTCTCGCCTTGTCGGCGACATAGACGCGGGATCGGCACGACGGGCAGGACAGATTGCACGACTTGTCGTGCGACAGAAAGACTTGGCGCGGAAAGGATAGCGCTTCGCCCGAGTGGTGTTCGTCCAGGATCGCGCGCGCTTCCTTAGAGTCGCGTCGCGGCAGCGATCGGCTGGAGATGCCGGCGCAATTCAAGTGATTGCAGTAGCGGAACGAACCGTCGACGATCGACTCGCGGAGTTGTTGCGCGGCGGGCCCCGTCCACAGTTTGGTCGGGTCCGCATCGAGGCGGCCGATCGGCGTCGGCAGCCAAACCGGGCAGCAAACGAAGGCCAATCCGTTATGCGTCGTCTCCAGCGTTCGAAACGGCCGTTCGCAAAAATGCCCACGCAAATAGGCCTTGAGATCTTCGTCGCGCGGCAGCGTTCGCGAGCGCTCCTGGCGGCGCCGCAGCATGATGTTGGTGTCGATCCAGGTCTTGACCGCTTCGATTCGATCCTGGCCGATGACCTCGTGAACCGCGGGATCGACAATGAACCGCATCAGCCGGCGTGGCGCTGCGGCTTCGACCAGGTTCACCAGGTTTGCTGACAATCTCGACAGTAGTGCGCTCAATTCGATCCTCGGCTGTTTCACCAGCGATTTCCGCGCCTCGGCGATCGGCGACGATACGCCAATCTTGCGCTGCCCGAACAATGCCCTCGAAACGTTGCGTCGTCAAAGGGGTATTATAGGCAGCGGCGCTCGAGGCGCGATGGCGGCTTGCGCAGTCGCGTGATCGCGGTTGCGCGCGAGCAAGCCCTGTGCCACACCACACGCTCTTGTATCTTTTTGAGCCGCAACCATAATCGGCAAAGATATCGCATGCCGACGGCGCCTAGAAAGCGCCGGGATCATGGAAAGGGCGCCAGCGTGGTGGACGAAGCGATGACGACGCGTAATTATTTCACTCGCAAGTCCATCGAGGACATCATCGCATCCGGCGAAGGCGAGCACGTAAAGATGACGCGTTCGCTTGGACCGATTTCGCTGACGGCGCTCGGCGTCGGCGGGATCATCGGCACCGGCATCTTCGTTCTCACCGGCACCGCGGCGGCTCATAACGCCGGTCCCGCCGTCATGATCTCCTTCGCGCTGGCCGGCGTCGCCTGCGCCTTCGTCGCCCTTTGCTACGCGGAATTGGCGGCGCTCATTCCCGTCGCGGGCAGCACTTACACTTACACCTACGCGACGCTTGGCGAAATCTTCGCCTGGATCATCGGCTGGGACCTCATTCTCGAATACGGCATGGGCGCCGCGACCGTCGCGGTCGGCTGGTCCGGTTATCTCGCCAACGTCATGCGCAGCGTCGGCCTGCCGTTGCCGCCGCAATTCGCCGCGGCCTATTTCGCCGAGCCGATAAAGCTCGCCGATGGCGGGACGATCGAGGGCGTGTTCAACGTGCCGGCGGCGGCGATCATTTTGGTCCTCACGGCGCTGCTGGTGCGCGGCACGCGAGAATCGTCGCTGTTCAACAATGTCATCGTCGCTTTCAAAGTGTTCGTGGTGATAGCCGTCATCGTCTTCGGCGCGGCGCATGTCGAAGCAGCCAATTGGGTTCCGCTGGTGCCGGAAAATACCGGCGAATTCGGACATTTCGGCTGGAGCGGCGTGATGCGCGGCGCCTCGGTGGTGTTCTTCGCCTACATCGGCTTCGACGCGGTGTCGACGGCGGCGCAGGAGGCGCGCTTGCCCCAGCGCGACGTGCCGATCGGCATTTTGGGATCGCTCGTCATCTGCACCATTCTTTACGTCGCGGTGGCGGCGGTGGTGACCGGCGTCGTCTCCTATACCAAGCTCGGCGTGCCCGATCCGATCGCCGTGGCGATCGACGCCACCGGCCTGACCTGGCTCGCTCTCGCCGTGAAGCTCGGCGCCCTCGCCGGCTTGACGACGGCGATGCTGGTGCTGCTGTATGGCCAGACGCGCGTGTTCTTCACCATGGCGCTGGACGGCTTGCTGCCGCCGGTGTTCTCGCGGCTGCATCACTCTTGGCGCACGCCGGCGATTTCGCAGACATTCGTCGGCGTATTGGGCGCGCTGACGGCGGGACTGTTTCCGATCCGCGAACTTGCCGAAATGGTCAACATCGGCACGCTCGCCGCCTTCGCGCTGGTTTGCGGCGCCGTCCTTTATCTGCGCCGCTATTCGCCAGAGCTGTATCGCCCCTTCCGCGCGCCGGGCATTCCTGTAATGCCGATCCTCGGCATTTTGTCCTGCCTCGCGCTGATGGCCGCTCTGCCCGGCCCAACCTGGATACGCTTGTTTGTCTGGATGGCGATCGGCCTCGCCTTTTACTTTATCTACGGCAACATGAGAGGGCGCCCCGCTGGCCGAATAGCAAGTGGCGAGTAGGCAGTAGAAAAGCTATTCGCTATTCGCGCTCTAAAAAAACAAACATGCTGACAGATATCTGCCCATTCGATGAAATCCGCATGCTGCTGGCAAATTTGCCGCCGCCTTGCGAGAGAAGCGTCGCCGCGGTGCGCCGGCGCGACGCCGAGCTCACCAAGCCGCCCGGCGCGCTCGGGCGTCTCGAGGAGATCGTCGAGTGGCTGGCGGCGTTGCAGGGCAAGGCTGAGCCCGCAATCGAACGTCCGCTGGTCGCGGTTTTCGCCGGCAATCACGGCGTCGCGGCCAAGGGCGTGTCCGCTTTCCCCGCCAGCGTCACGAAGCAGATGCTGGACAATTTCACGAGCGGCGGCGCGGCGATCAATCAGATTTGCGCGACCTTCGGCGTCGGCCTCAAGGTCTTCGAGCTGGCGTTGGAGTTGCCGACCAGGGACATGAGCGAAACGGCCGCCATGGAGGAGAAGGAGGCCGCCGCCACCTTCGCCTATGGCATGGAGGCGATCGACGGCGGCGTCGATCTGCTGGCGCCGGGCGAAATGGGCATCGGCAATACGAGCGCCGCGGCGGCGATCTATGGCGCGCTCTACGGCGGCCCCGCCGCGCGCTGGACGGGACGCGGAACCGGGCTCGACGACGAAGGCCTGGCGCGCAAGAACGCCGTGATCGACCAGGCGCTGGCCTTGCACGCCGGCCATCTCGCCGACCCTCTGGAAATCCTGCGCCGGCTCGGCGGGCGCGAGATCGCCGCCATGATGGGCGCGATTCTCGCCGCGCGCCTCGCCGGCGTGCCGGTGCTGCTCGACGGTTATGTCGCCTGTGCGGCGGCGGCCTTGTTGCACGCGATGGATGAGAACGCCATCGGCCATTGCCTCGCCGGCCATGCGTCGCCGGAAGGCGCGCATCGCGACGTGTTGCAGCGGCTCGGCAAGGCCCCCTTGCTCGATCTCGGCATGCGGCTCGGCGAAGGTTCCGGCGCGGCGCTGGCCATCGGCCTCGTCAAGGCGGCGCTCGCCTGCCATCGCGACATGGCCACCTTCGCCAGCGCCGGGGTTTCCGGCAAGACGGGTTGAAAGTATCGGCCGCCCCCGACGGCGCGGCGGGCGTGCCGGTCAACGTCGTCGTTAGCAAGACAAAAAACTCCGAGGAAGCGCGCAACAAGCAGTGGCTCGACGTAGGGCTCGGCGCGCAGATCTTGAAAGACCTCGGCGTGTCCTCGGTTCGCCTGCGCACCTCAAACCCCAAACGGCGCGCCTACGTCGGCCTCTCGGGCTTCGGCATCGAGATCGCGGCGGTGGAGCCGGTGGAGTAAAGAGGCGCCTTGATCGCAGCGGCTTGAAATTTTTCCAGCACGCCCTCACCGGCGAGAAAATCGTCGAGGGTCGCGAGTTCCGCCGCCCCGGCGAGGTCTCTTGATCTTGGCGTCGTTCTCGCTCACGGCTTTTCTCCTCATTCACCTGTCATTCCAAAACGCATATAAATCGCCATATGCTTATATGGTCTTTTATCGCCAGCGTGCTAATCTGGCCCCATGACGAAGACACGGTTTGAGTGGGATGCAGACAAGGACGCCGAAAACCAGGAAAAACATGGAATACCGTTTTCTCTGGCCCAGTATGCCTTCGCCGACCCCCGCCGTGTCATAGCCGAAGACCTCGCTCACGGTGAAACTGAAAAACGCTATTTCTGTTTCGGTGTGGTCGAGGGTGGCGTCGCCACCGTCCGCTTTACCTATCGAGGCGGCGTGATCCGCATCTTTGGCGCCGGTTACTGGCGAAAGGGCAAGGCAATTTATGAGAGCGAAAATCAAATACGCCGATGAGCCCATCGAAGCCAAGGTCGTTCATGACTTTCTCCCTCCGCCCGAGGAACTCGCTTTCCGGGAGGAAGGGGTGAAGGTCACCATCGCTCTTAGCAGGAAGAGCGTCGAGTTCTTCAAGTCCGAAGCGGCGAAACACCATACCCAATATCAGCGCATGATCCGCAGGCTCATCGACGCTTACGTGGACGCCTACGACAAGCTGTGACGCCTCGGATTGCATACCGAGGCCGTCATGGCCGGGCTTGTCCCGGCCATCCACGCCGTGCAAATTCAACCCATGCGCGGCGGATGGGTTTACATCATGACGAACCGGCCGAACGGAACGCTCTACACTGGCGTGACGAACGATTTGTCGCGCCGGGCTTGGGAGCATCGAGAAGGACAGATCGACGGCTTCACGAAACGATACGGCTTGAAGCGTCTCGTCTGGTTTGAGCGCTACGAAGACATTCGCGACGCAATTCAACGTGAACGAAACATGAAGCACTGGCGGCGCGCCTGGAAGGCGCGATTGATCCTCGATCTGAACCCCGATTGGCGCGATCTATACGACGACTTGGCGTGAGCGCCTGGAATGGAGAAACGGCGCGGCGACAACGGGCGTCCGTGGCGCCATATCGCAATGTCCCGGCGTGGATGGCCGGGACAAGCCCGGCCATGACGGCGACTGAAGCGAGAAGAGGGACTCCCTTAGGCTCGCAGGGAGAGGGAGCGCACGCGCTTACTTGGATGGTTTGACACGAGCATGATCTTTTAGAGGGTCGGAGTAATCAAGAGGTTGGGAGTAATCACCAGCAAAATTTCCCTTTATCGCCCTGTTCAGCAATTCCGCCTTCTCTTCCTCCGAAAACGGCATACGCGAATTCTTTTCGACGACCTCCATCGCCCATCGCCTGATCTTCGCTGTATTCTCGTCCTTCGGATCGACTCTCAATATCGCAATGCCGACCTCGATGAGCTTGACGTCCAGTTCGCGATCCTTGCCCTGCGGCGGCAGTCCACGCCGCGTAACCAGCGGCGCTCGCGCTGAAAATCGCCGTTATCAATGCGACCAGGATCGTCTCGGACGTGAAAAATCGTGACCGCGACGGCCGAGCCGCGCTTTCTACCCTGCCCGCGTCGCTCATGTCTCGCTCGCGTGAACTCAGATCACCGCCACCTTCGCGCCGACCTTGACGCGGTTGTAGAGATCGATCGCGTCGATATCGCGCATTCTGATGCAGCCCGACGAAACGCCCTGGCCGATTTTGTCCGGCTCGTTGGTGCCGTGAATGCGATACAGCGTGTCCTTGCCGTTGTCGTAAAGATAGAGCGCGCGTGAGCCAAGCGGATTGTCGGGGCCGCCGGGCAATCCGCCGGCGTTGGCAGTGGGCTGCAGATGCGGCCAGCGCTTGAGCATGTCGGCTGGCGGCATCCAGCGCGGCCATTCCTGCATGGCGCCGACAACAGCGTGCCCCGTCCAGCCGTAAGCCTCTTGCCCCGTGGCGACGCCGTAACGAATCGCCTTGCCGCCCGGCTGAACGAAATAGAGGAACTTGTTTTTCGTATCGACGACGATCGAACCGGGGGGTTCGCTCGTGCGGTAATCGACCTGATAGCGGTCATAGCTCCAACCGACGTCGGCGGTGGGAACGCGCGCCAGGAACTCGGCGTCCTTTTTGCTCAGCTTGGGTTCGGGCGTACGGACGCCGTTGCAGCCGGCGAGACTGGCGGCGATCAGCGTTCCAAGAACAGTGATGCGAAAATTCATAAAGGCGTCCTCCTTTCCGCGGCGACCCAGATTATGAGGGTTTTGGTTACCATAATCTTGGGCCGGCGAGACGCCTTCGCCGAATAATTCTACAGTTGTGGCTTCGGCGCCACGGCGGCGCTTTTTGGCCAAACAAAATCAATGCCTTGAAAGAACGCGCCGGCTGGCAAACGTCGCATCGAAAGCCGCACGCGACGGCCGGCGCAAGCAAGCAGCGCGAGTAACGAGACCCGCACGTCTTGAGCTTGGCCGTTAGCCAGGCGACCGGAAAGCGCGCTCGATCCTTACAGCAAAGCGCCCGGTTTCCCTCCAGCGCGCCGGCGCTCTTGCGCTGAATGCGCTCTGGCGCGACGATCTTTTCCGAAAAAGCGGCGGACCTTTTCGGATAGGTCCTGCGTTGCAAACAACAGAACGGCGCGCGCCATTGCGAACCCTGCTCGTCACCCATGCTAGCGGCCTCGCCCACGACATGGGCGCCGGCCATCCCGAACAGCCTGACCGGCTACGCGCCGTCGCGCGGGCCTTAGAGCACGAATGCTTCCGCTCACTGGCTCGTCGGGAGGCGCCGCTTGCCCCGCGCGCAACGCTGCTGCGCGTCCACCCTGAAAGCTATATCCGCTTCATCGAGCAATCCGCCCCCAGCGAAGGGCTAACGCCGCTCGATTGCGACACCATCATGAGCCCCGGCACGCTGGAGGCGGCGTTCCGGGCGGCCGGCGGCGCGGTCGCGGCCGTCGACGCGGTGATGGGCGGCGCGGCGGACACGGCCTTCGTCGCCATGCGCCCGCCGGGCCACCACGCCGGCGCCGAGACGCCCATGGGCTTCTGTTTCTTCAACAATGTGGCGATCGCCGCGCGTCATGCGCAGGCCGCCCACGGCGCCGAACGCGTCGCCATCGTCGATTTCGACGTCCATCATGGCAATGGCACGCAGAGCATCTTCTGGTCGGACAAGAGCGTGCTCTACTGCTCGACGCATCAGGCGCCGCTTTATCCCGGCACCGGCGCTGCAAGCGAACGCGGCGAATTCGACACCATCGTCAACGCGCCTCTTGCGGCCGGCTCCGGCGGCGACGTCTTTCAAGAGGCGTTGGCCAGCCTGATCCTGCCGCGCGTAACCGCTTTCGCTCCCGATCTCATCCTGATTTCGGCCGGGTTCGACGCCCATGAAAGCGATCCGCTCGGCGGCCTGCGGCTCACCGAGCAAGACTTCGGCGATACGACAAAAAGCCTCATGGCGATCGCGGAGCGCTCCTGCCGGGGGCGGATCGTGTCGGCGCTCGAGGGCGGCTACCATCTGGAGGCGCTCGCCCGCTCCGTCTCGGCTCATGTGCTAGCCTTGATGGGGGCTTGAAGACGCCGCTACTGCTCCCACCACGCCTTTTTGTTTTCGGCTTCAGCCGCTTCGAGGTCGTGACCGGCCCGTGAGGAGGCCGCTATCAGCTCGGCCACCGCGTCGCGAAACGGCGCAGCGGCAGGCCCGGGGCCGCCGAACCCAGTCTCGCCCTGCAAGGACGCTCGCAGGACGGCAGGCGAAGGCCGCAGCATGGCGCGGGACGCCAGCGTCGTTTGGGAAGGTTTTACGCCGAGGTGAAATGCGCCGGCGACGCCGAGCGCGGCGTCAACGAGAACTGCGCCAGCGCGCCAAAGCGCTATGCCCAAGATCGGCGTCAACGTGACGAACGCGGCGAGATAAGCGAACGAGAGGGGCGCGACCGTCAGCACGATCATCGATGCGATGGCGCCCAGCACGAGAATGGTTGCGATGACGTTCATATTAGCACCTGAGCCGGCCGCGAAGCCGCCCGCCGCCGCCTAACTTCGCCGCCTCCTGGATATTTTCCGCCCTCCCGGTGTAGACCGTCCACGGGCGCTGCGGCGCGCGAGACACGCGCCGGATACGCCGGCATTGGCTTCATCGCTGCTTCCTGGGCACGATGACGCGAACCACCCTTCTCGCGCCTTGCGCGCATCCATAGAAGAACGCGAAGGTGAAATAGAGCACCGCGCCAAACAGCGGCGCAAGGCCAATGACGTACGCGAGCGGCAACGAGATCATCCGCGAAATGACCACGGATGCGAGCGCCCCTATGACGAGGATAGCTGCAAGGTCGGTCATTGTCTTGAACTCCCAATTTAAGTTGCTGGGCTTCCAGTGCAATAAACATGCGCCTCGGCACGCGCTCCGCCATCCGGAATAATACGAATAAGCTTCGGAGATCGCGTCGTAATCGCCAGGGCGACGATGCGCGTCGATCATGTTCGCGGGCTCGAAGCTTGCGGCGCCGCCTGCGCCAGCAATTTCGATCCAGCCCCGCAGCGATGGGGGACCTGCTGCCGCAAGCGGCGGCGGCTTCCTCGATCTCAAAATAAAGCTTTGACGCAGCGGTCGCCCGCCATCCGAAGGCGGCGTTATCGGCGGAGACGGGCGTCATCCCGTCAAGACGCGCGGCGCGGGCGTATGGCGACGAACGAGAATCGATTCACGGTTTAAAAAATGCGCCAAAACAAAACGATCGGGTGATTTTATGGTTTTTCATGAAGCTGAGGCCGCCCTGACGAGGCGTCCCGGAAACGCCCTTGCGATTCCGGGACGATCGTTGGCGTGGCGCCTAAGGCAAAGTCACGGTATCAATCCCGTGATGTTATGGAGCACGACGATAAACAAGGCAGCGATGCCGGCGAACCAGGCCAGAGCCTTGACGAGTTCATTGGCGCTGTGAGCGTTTTGCACGAAACGTTACTCCTCTTGAGACAGTCTTGTTGAGACTGTCTTGGCGACAAGGGCGCGTGCCACGCGACAAAGGCGCGTGCTGCGAGGCGCCGAGAAGACTTATGCCCGTCGCTCACAATGCACAATAAAACGATACTGCGTCATAACAGCGCGCTAATTTTTAATATTTTGATTTTGCGTCACTTCTTTAATTCGAGCCAAAGGATGAAGTTGGCGCCTGTTAAACCGCAGCGGACCCGATCTGTCGAAACCCGAGCGCCGTTGATCCGCTCATCCGCCGGCCCCTTCGCGGCTGCGGCGCGCTTTTTTTCCCCTCGGGTAAGAAACGCGCAACCTCCTTGCGGCATAGTCGCTCGGTCTCGCGCAATTGTCGGCTTGTCTAAAAATAGCGTTCCACACACCCGAGCGTCAGAGAGTTTAAAGTGATGAAATCGCGAGATACCCTGATCCGCCTCAAGCGATTCCAGGCTGAGGAGAAACGTCGGCGCGTCGTGCAAATGCAGACGATGATCGCCGAATTCACGCGCATGACAAGCGATCTCGATCGGGAGATCACGGCCGAGGAGCAGCGCTGCAACATCAGCGATCCCAATCATTTCGCCTATCCGACCTATGCCCGGGCGGCGCGGGTTCGTCGTGACAATTTGGTGCGTTCGCTCGCCGAATTGCGCGACCAACTCCAGGACGCGGAAGTTCTTTTGCGCGAAGCCGCCGAAGAACTGACCAAGACGCAAAATCAGGACGCCAGGGATCGCGGCGTCGAACGTCTCGTCGACGTCATGCCCGAGCGCCGCAACCTCGATCTCACGCAAGCCGTCCGCCGCGCCTGATTTTCGAGGCCGAACACGGCGGGCGGCAAACCGAACCGCCGGCAAGCGCGCGCCGCCGCAAATCTTCATGGACGCCCCGCCGCCCGTTGCCTGCTTGCGACCGGCGGAACAAGATTGCGCCTGGTGGCCTGCGTCATTGAATTTGACACGTTGCATTCCCCCTCCCCAACCCTCCCCCGCGCGCTCCGCTTGCGGGAGAGGGGGGCAGACTCCGCGCTTCATCGACAAAACGCCAAACGCCGATCGTTAGTGTCCCCTCTCCCGCGGCACGCGGGGGAGGGACAGGGAGGGGGTTGTTCACGACAGCCAACCCTTTCAATTAGGATGAAGCGGGCCACTGGATTTTCCGCCGGTTGCGCCGCGACGAAGCTTGCGGGGACCAACGAAGCCGTGCAAGGGAAGGCTCCCCGGCCCGCCCCGGCGCTTCCGGACCGGCCTCAACCGCCGCTGCCAAAGAGCCGTATGAGGAAAATTCTCGAATATGTGTGGCCGGCCATCGGCGCCCTCGCGGTCGTCGGCTCTTTCTATTTGCTTTATCACGAGTTTCGAGGCGAATCGGTCGGAACCGAGGTGTGGGCCAATTTGAAGGCCATCCCGGTCACGCACTATGTCGCGGCGGGCGTCTCGACGCTCGTCGCCTATGCGGCGCTCGCCTGGTATGACCGGATCGCGCTCCTGCATCTGGGCGTGAAGCATATTTCGTGGGCGTTCATTTCCATTTGCTCGTTCACGACCTACGCGCTTTCGCACAACATCGGCGCTTCGGCCTTCTCGGGCGCCGTGGTGCGTTACCGGGCTTACTCGTCCAAAGGACTGTCGGCGGGTCAGGTGGCCGTCCTGGTGGTGCTGTGCTCTTATACTTTCGCGTTCGGCAATGTTTTTCTCGCCGGTCTGCTGCTAACCTACGATCCCGCCCTCATGCAGCGTCTGTCCGGCATTCTTCCAGATCTTCTCACCCATCCCCATACCGCATTGGCGGTCGGGCTGACCTGCCTCGCGGCCGTCGCCCTCTACATTGTCGGCTCGCTGATGCACTTTCGCCCCATCAATATGCGCGGCCTGCATATTGTCTATCCGCGACCGGGCATCATGGCGCGACAACTGTTCGCCGCGCCGGCGGAATTGCTGGGCGCCGCCGGCATCATCTATTTTGCCCTGCCCGACGCCGGCAATCCCGGCTATCTCGTCGTCCTCGGCACGTTCTTGCTGTCGTTCTCGGCGGCGCTCGTCTCCCATGCGCCGGGCGGGCTCGGCGTGTTCGAACTCATTTTCATCAAGGCCATGCCGGACGTGGCGCGCCTCAAGGTGCTCGCGGCCCTCCTCGTCTGGCGCCTGTTTTATTTGATCGTTCCGTTGTTTTTCGCGCTCGTTGTCGTCGCCTTGTTCGAGCGCGGCCAGTTGTTCGAACGCGGCAAGCTGGCGCGCACCTTGCGCGGCGAGGCGGATACGCATGCGCCGAAATAGCGGAGCGCGGCGCATCTTTAAGAGCGCTCTCGCTCGCTGCGCTGGCGGCCGTGAGATGAAAGGCAAGTCGCTATTTCTTTACAGCATCATACCGCGTCCGGCTGATCGCTTCGCGAAGGCGGTCGCGCCATCCGCAGGCCTCATCAAGTCGGCTCCGGAGATCGTATCACATCCGATATTGCTGAATACGCGTCGTTCGCAGACCGGCGAGGCCGTGCTGATCGATCGACATCTGCCAGCTCAGGAATTCATCGACGGTGAGGGTATAGCGGTTACAGGCTTCCTCGAGGGACAGCAGGCCGCCGCGAACGGCCGCGACAACTTCGGCTTTGCGCCGGATGACCCACCGCTTCGTCGTCGTGGCAGGAAGATCCGCAACGGTCAGTGGGCTCCCATCCGGGCCGATCACATACTTGACGCGCGGACGATGCGTCTCGCTCATGTTGACACTCACATACTCGAACGACCACAACTATCGCCCTCTTATAGCGACGGTGATTTAAGATTTGCCTAAGCGCATGACTTCACGTTGCAATAGATTATGAACAAAAGTTTACGGCGCCCAGCGCCTTATCTTAAAAGAGTATTGAAATCCGACCCCGCCGCGTCTTTTTCCACGCCGTTAATCTGCCCCGACCGGGCCATTGGACCTCTTAAAGCCGGACGCTATCTTTTGGCGCCCTCCGATGACGGCCGCGCGCCCCGTGCGCGCGGTCCCCGCCGCCGCGCGGCGTGACGCTCGTGGAAGGCGCTTCGCACTGACGCGCCTTCGCGACTGCGCGCAGCGTCCGTTTCGGCCAGTTGCGATCGGCCACGATTTTCAAACAGCAACGCTTGTGAACCGGCGCAACATCACGTACGTAGTCTCATCTTGGACGAGACACGAGGACTTGGATGAGAAATCCTCTCTTTCGCCTCCTGACGGCTGCGTTTTTTTTAACGGCGGGGCTGACCGGCCCGGCTTGCGCTCAGCTTTTTCGTTTTGTGAGCATGAGAGATTACGCAGGCTTGGCGGCGACGCCGGTCATGGTGTTGGGCGCCGACGAGCGGATGGGCGTGGAGCAATTCGCGGCCGCTCACAAGCTGGCGATCGACGAACTCCGCCGTGCGCATGCCGCCTCCGGTCTCGTCGAGTGCGGTGATGCGCATGGCGCCGGCCAACTGACCTTGGCGACCAACGTCATCACCACCGCGGCGCACGTATTTTTTGACGAACAGGGCGAACGTCGCGCCGCGACATGCAATTTCGTCGCGGAAATCGACGGCGAGCAAAGCCGCATTGCCATCGACATGACGTCGATCGTCGCCGGGACGTTGCAGCCTTACGCCGTCAAGGCCGTACATGACTGGGCCGTCGCCAGGCTCACGCGTCCGCTCGACGGCGCATCGCCTTACGAGCTCGCGTCCGACCTCGCGGTGAATGACGCGGTCGAATTCGTGGCGCGCGGCCATTCCGATTGGGGCGATGGGCGCCGCATGTCGTTTCAGGACTGCGCGTTGCGCGCGCAAACGAACGCGGCCGGGGATGGCGCGCGCGAATTCGCTTTCGATTGCGGCACCGGCGATGGCGCTTCCGGCGGCGCCGTGTTGCTCGGCGACCAACATCGTCGCTTGGGCGCGATATTGGTCGGCTGGCGCAGCGCCAATCCGTCGAAGACGGAGCCCTTTTCGGCAAATCATTACAATTTCGTGGTGTCGATCGAAGGGGCTTTTCGCCGCGCCGTGCTTTACGCCGCCAAGCGAGGCAGCGACGAACGCCTGATCGCTGCTTCCGCCCGACATACGGTCCGCGAGGCGCGGACGAATTTGGGAGCGGTGCACCGGTCGGCGGCGCGCCATTGAGGCGACGCCTCGAATAATTTTGCGCCGCCGCCCAATCGTAGCAGCGAGGGCGCGCGCATAGGTCGTTAACGCCAAAAATTACGCGCCGAATCCAGATGCGTCCCCCCTGCCTGATGGGCGGAGCGCGCCGATGCAACAAAGTTCATCGTTGCTGCGCGACGCGCCCGCTCCAGATCAGTCGGTCAACGTCTCGACCTTCACGCGCACGACGCCGGCGACACGAAAGCCGAGGCTTTGAGCGGCGTTCGTCGAAACGTCGATCACGCGTCCACGCACGAAGGGACCGCGATCATTGATCGTGACGATGACCGAGCGATCGTTGACGAGATTGGTCACGCGGACTTTCGTGCCGAACGGCAACGAGCGGTGCGCGGCGGTAAAGGCGCCGACATGCCCCCCACTCGCGGTGCGTCCCCGGTAGCCGTAAAAAGACGCGTTGCCGACCCACGATTGCGCCGGCGCGCCGACCGTCATCGCCAGCAGGGCGCCTAAACCGATGATGCATTTCTTCAATACCCAACTCCTTACTCTACTCTCGCTCGGACGAATCGGCGCCCGAGGCTCCCGCCCCCTCGCGGCACGCCCGAATTTACGGAGAGGCCGACCGGCGGCCTGACGACGTGTCGCTAGCACGAGCGAGGCGATAAAACAGAGATGTGATGAAATAATGGCGAGGCATCAAACATTGAGACGCATTATTTGAGGCAGCAAATATAAATATTACCCGACCTCAACCTCAACGTTTCTGTCGATTATAGACGTGAAGTAGTTTTCATATACGTTAGACAGCAACAAGCGCATCGGCGTGATTGTTGCGAATTTGCAACAATAGCCGAAACGATTCAGGCTTTATCGTGAAAGAGCGATGATTCCGAGGATGCGGCTCGATCCAGGCGGGGTTCGACCCCGGCCCTTAGTCCCGATCGACCGCAAGCCGGCCCGGACCGGCGCTGGCGATGAACAAGAACACGAAGCAATAAAGGACCGCCAATTCGCCCTGGTTGAGAATTGGCAAGAAGGCCTTGCCGGCATGCGCCATAAAATAAGCGACCGCCATCTCGCCCGACAGAATGAAAGCGACCGGCCGCGTTAGGAAGCCGATGGCGAGCAGGACGCCGCCGACCAGTTCGAGCGCGCCGGCTGCGCCCATCAGCGAAAACATGCTCATCCCGTCGAACATGGCGACATGCGGAAAGCCAAACAGCTTGGCCGAGCCATGCTGCAAGAACAACAACGCCGCGACGATCCGCAAGACCCCGAGCAGATAGGGCGCAAGTCCACGGGGAAGAAAAGTCCAGTTCATGTGACGCACATTTTTGCTCCATCGCTTCACTTGTCAATGTCGCGCCGGCCTTGCTTCGCGTCGATCAACGTTCTCGCCGCGTCGCGCAGCAACTGGCGCGCGTCGTCGTGGGTGTAAAGCATATGTCCGCCAGGCAGAACGGTGAGACGCACACGCGCGCCGTCGCCGAAATCAGGCAGCTGGTCGAGCAACAGTTTGGTGGCGAAATAGGGCGTCACTAGATCGGCGAGGCCATGCACGACGAGAACCTTCAGGCGCGGATCGAGCGCCAACGCCTGACGAAGATCGCTCAGCGCTTCGGCGGCGGCGCGCCCGCCGCGCCCAAAGTCCCAATGATGCGCAACCTGATCGTTGAGGATTTCATACCGCGCGTCGCCGATCGGCCACTTGAGTTTGTCGGCGACGATCTCGGTCATGGCGGCGCCGAGCGGCGCGCGCAAAGCATCTAGCACCGGGTCGGACCACTCGCTGTCGCGCGCAAACGGCGCCGGATCGTAGCCAGAAATCTCGGCGTCGTAGAGGCTGAGCACGCGTCCCGCCGCCCGCCGGCGCTCGCGGGCGAAGGTCTTCGCGTCGACGCGCCCGGCGAGCCGCCCGACCAACTCGCGTTCCAATCCCGTAAAGCGCGCGACATTGACGCCGACGCGCGCCATCGCGTCGCCATCCTGCACGCCCTTGAGGAGATCGACGACATATTCGCCGGCCGCGTAAGCCTCGACATCGGCCAGATCGGCCCGGTCCTTGGCGGCGCGGGCGATTGCCGCGAAGGAAGGCAGGTAGGCCGCAAACGACAAAAGATTGCGCGAGCCCTCAAGCCAAGCGAAATCGAGCACGGGCGAGACGAGAACAAGGCCGTCGACGCCAACGCTCTCGCGTTCTTGCAGCGCACGCGCCAGCTTGATGACGCGAAAGCCGCCATAGCTCTCGCCGACGAGGTATTTGGGCGACGCCGCACGCTGGCGCCTGGTCAGCCACCTGCGCACGACGACGGCGAGGGCGTCGACGTCGCCCTCCACCGAGAAGAAATGCTTGCGAACGTCCTCGCCTTCGCCGAGCAACTTGCTGTAGCCGGCGCCCGGCGGATCGACGAACACCAAGTCGGCGAAGGCGATCCAGCTCTCGGCGTTGTCGATCACCAGCGGCGGGGTCGACGGCGCCGGCGCTTCGGCGTCGAAGCGAAGCCGCCAGGGCGACAGAGCGCCGAGGCCGAGCCAGGCGGAAGCCGCGCCGGGACCGCCATTGAAGACGAAGACCACCGGCCGTTGGAGCGGCTGCGCCGCGGCGCGTTCGTAAGAGACGAAAGCGACATCCGCCTGCGGCGCGCCGCTCTGCGCGTCGTGCAGCCGCACCGCGCCGGCGCGCGCCACAAAAGCGATCTTTTCGCCAGCGACCGTGATCGTATGATTGGTGACGACTTCGGCCGGCAGGCCGCGCGCCGCGGCCTGTTCCTCGGCAGGCTTTTTATCGGCGGCGGCATCTTCGGCGACAGCCGCGCAACTCACGATGAAGCTGAGCGCGAGCGCGCATGCGATGCGAAACGTCATCTCAAGGCTCATGAGGCTCGCCCCGATTCTCTCGTTTCAAACGTTCAAATCGCGCCGCAACCCACAAAGGCCAGTCCCTTCACGCAAGCGCGTTCTCGGCGGAACCGCCGATCGAGTTCACGTTCGAATGCTCTTCCAGCGGACCGGGCAAAGCTGGAACGAAAGCCGCCTCGCGAGAGTTAGTAGCATGACCGACGCCGCGCATCGACCAATGGAGGCTACGATGGATTGGAATCGAGTCGAAGGAAACTGGAAGCAATGGACGGGTAAGATCAAGGAACAATGGGCCGATCTCACCGACGAGGAACTCAATAAAATCGCAGGCAAACGCGAGCAGCTCGAAGGCAAACTTCAGGAACGCTACGGCAAGGCTAAGGACATGGTCCGCAAGGACGTGGAGGATTGGCTCAAGACGCTGCACTGACTGCCGATAGAGCGGACCTCCGACTGCGCCGCTTTACGCGTGGTCGTACGGCGGTGGCGCCGCATTAGGGGCCGGCTCAAGGGCCGGCCTCAGCCGTAGCGGCGGAAGATTCAGACCATGTTAAAAATTCAGCCCATGTTGCAGGAGCCGCGCGAAATCTCTCCACGCGACGCTTTCGCGTCGGAGAAGTTGCGAGGGAGATGACAAATGCTCTCGACAATTCTGATCATCATTCTGATCTTGCTGCTGATCGGGGCGTTGCCCAGATGGCCGTACAGCGCCGGATGGGGTTACGGCCCAGGCGGCGTCCTGGGGACGATCTTGCTCATCCTGGTGCTTCTCGCCCTGCTCGGCAGAATTTGAGCTTAAACACGCATTGGCTAGTCATGTAGGGAGAGCCCGATGGCGATGAGAACCCAAGCCGCTGTTCGCTTCTCGATCGCGGCGACGCTTCTGCTTTTTTGCTTCCCCGCGGTGGCGGCGGAGGGGCCTCGCCGCATCCTCGTGCTGGGAGACAGCTTGAGCTCCGGTTACGAGCTGCCGAAAGGAGCAGGCTTTCCTTACGTTCTCGCGAGGAGATTGGGCGCCCATGGCTACAACGACGTGGTCGTCTTGGACGGCGCTGTCGCAGGGGACTCCACGTCCGGCGCTTTAGAAAGGCTGCCCACGGCCCTTGAGCACGGCGCCGATCTCGTCATCGTGGAGATCGGCGGCAACGACATGTTGGATGGCGAGGATATAGGAAAAACATTCGCCAATCTCGATCGCATCATCGCCATATCCAAAGCCGTGGGCGCGCGGGTCATCCTCGCAGGAATCGTGGCGCTTCCCACCCGTGGTCCCGCCTACAAGGCCGCGTTCAACGCCATGTATCCCCAACTCGCGGCAAGGCACAAAATTTCGCTCTATCCGTTTTTTCTGAAAGGAGCGTTCGGGCGCCCGGGCATGATGTTGAGCGATGGGAAGCATCCCAGCGTGTTCGGCGTCCAAAGGATCGCCGCAGGCATAGCGCCTCTCGTCGAGAGGAATCTCAAAGCCTCGTCGAACGCTCCGTCCGCCGAGTTACGCAGGGAGCAAGGCCCGCGAGCGAAGCTTCGCGTCAAGCTCGCCGGCGCTTGAAGAATTGAATCGCGCGCTCGTGCCTTTCCGCCTCCCTGCGCCATTCGCGGGCTAACGTCCGAACTCCCTCCGCAGCTCGTCCTTGGCGCGTTCCAGCACGCGCTTGCGCTCGTCGGACAATCCTTTGCCGGCGCGGTTGACATAGAACGTCAGCATCGACATGGCCGATCGGAAGGGCGGGGCCTTACGGCGCCGGCTTGCCTCCGCCGAGCGTTTCAAAGACCGAGCGATTGCGCGCGGGTCGTCTAAGGTGAAGACGTCCGCTTCGAGGTCGAGCGCATTGCTGTTCCTGGTGACGTCCTGCGACCAATAAGGATGGCCGCCGCGCGTCCTTGTGGCGACGCCGTCGGTTGTTCGCTTTGACAATGCGCGCCCCCTGGTTGCGATACGCCTTGCAAGGCTGCAATCGGTTCGCCGTTTCAGGAACAGCATGCTCAACGCGTTCGTTGCGGCGCGAGAGCCGCGCTTCGATCGCAGCTCACCAAAGAAACGGGCTTTGGCAACATTGGTTCCTCACGGACACTCCGTCGATCGGCGGCTGGCGGAAGCCTCGCTTTAGATGATCTGGGCGATTTCTTCGAAACCGAAACGCGGGCCTCTGGGGTAGAGTTTCGCGGGATCGCCGTAACCGATATTGATCAGAAAGTTCGATTTAACCGTTCCGCCTGGAAAAAATTCGGCGTCGACCTTGGCGTTGTCGAAACCGCTCATCGGACCGGTGTCGAGGCCGACCGACCGCAGCGCCAAGATCAGATAGGCGCCTTGCAACGTGCCGTTTCTGAACGCCGTGTCACGGATCAACCGATCATTGCCAGCAAACCAGGATCGCGCGTCGGTCGCCGGGTAGAGACGCGGGAGATGCTCATAGAATTGCAGATCATAAGCGACGATGGCGGTGGCCGGCGCTTGCATCGTCTTGTCCAAATTGCCCGCGATCAACGCCGGCGCGAGCCGCGCCTTGGCTGGTGCGGAACGCACGAACAGGAGCCGCATGGGAGAGCAGTTGGCGCTCGTCGGGCCCCATTTGGCGATATTGTACGCCTCGATCAGCAGCGCGTCCGGGACCGGGCGATCCAGCCAACCATTATGGGTTCTCGCCTCGGTGAAGAGCTGGGCCAAAACAGCCTGGCTCAACGGCGCGTGGGCGGCAAGCGCGTGAGCTGTCATTCGTGCCTCCTGGAGAAAGTTCTGAAGATATGTAGAGCTGGCGAGGCGCTGATCGATCTTTGCGAGTGGCCTGCTTCATTGAATTTGAAAGGCTGCCTTCCCCCTCCCCAACCCTCCCCCGCGCGCTTCGCTTGCGGGAGAGGGAGCAGATTCCACGCGTCATCAAGACTGCGCGAACGTTGATCGCTAGGGTTCCCTCTCCCGCGGAACGCGGGGGAGGGACAGGGAGGGGTTGTTCACGAACAGCCAACCCTTTCAATCAGGCTGAAGCAGGCCGCTAGGCGGCGGGCGGCAGTGCGCCTTTTTCGCAAAGTCAAATATCGCGGCCTTCCGTCTGCAGCTCCAAACGCTCCTTGGCCTTGCGCCACTCCTCCTGCTGCGGATCGATGGCGAGCGCGCGCCGATAGGCCTCGAGCGCACGTTTTGGCGCGCCGCCGCGCTCCAGCGCCGCCCCCATCGCCGCCCACGCGTCGAAGCGCCGCGGCTCCAACCGCACCGCCGTTTCGAAGTCGCGCACGGCGCCGTCCATATCCCCGGCGGCCATCTTCGCATTGGCGCGGCCCATCCAGACGTCCGTCCAGCCGGGCTCGAGAGTGACAATGCGATCGTAGATAGCCAGCGCCAGGCGATGATCGCCCAGCCGCAGAGCCGTTGCGGCTCGGCTCATCAGCAAGTCGGCGGTGTCCGATCCCGACCGCGCCCATGTGTGCGTTATCGCCGCGGCGATGGCGCGCGCTTC
>JACOUB010000009.1 GCA_016178015.1 Methylocystis sp.
CATTTTCCGGCCGTTGTGTCGAATATGCTCGGCGATCGAGCGGCGATTCCCAACGACAACCAGCAGCGAAGCGTGAGCGTCCATATTGCTCCTGCGTCGCAGCTCGCCGAGACGCGCCAGCTAATCGGCGCGCCAACCAAAATATTGACGCTCGAACTCGAACCAGCGTCTCTCGGAACCATAACCGTCCGGATGAAGATGTCGCGCTTGAACGTCGATCTGCAAATCAGCGTCGATTCTGTGGGCGCGCTGCACGCGCTGAACAACGCGCGCGACAAACTCGTCGAAGCGATCCAATCCTCTGGTTGCGCGGTCGATTCTTGCACGATTCAGGTAGGCCCTACGCCAACAGTCGCCGATAGCTCCCAGTACATGGCAGGCGGCGGAGGTCAGAACATGGCCTCGAGCGGCTCCGAACGCGCCAGCCGCACGGATATTGGACAAGGAGGAGCCGAGCATGGCGCCAAAAACGACAATCCGCGACAAGAGCCGCAAGACCCGAGGTCGAGGACGCCGGGCGACGCTATGTCTCCTCGCCTCGCTGACCACATTCATGGTCTCTACTTATGAGGCCCGGGCGATCAACAGTCCCGACCATTCGAATGTCTGCGAACGAGAAATGATGCGGGCGGCGAATGAGAATGCTGTCCCTCTCGCGGTCCTTTATGCGGTCGCCCTCACCGAAACCGGGCAACGAGGCTCTCTTCACGCTTTTGCCATGAATATCGAAGGCCGCCCCCTCTTCAACCCGACGCTGCAAGACGCACTGACCCAATTCGAACTGGCGCGACAAGCCGGCGCCGTTCTCATCGATATCGGATGCATGCAGGTCAACCATCATTTTCACGGAACGAAATTCGCATCCCTGCAAGATATGTTCGATCCGCGGCGCAACGTTGATTATGCGGCGCGATTCCTAAAGGGTCTGCGAAGCAGCGAAGGCAGCTGGACCGCTGCCGTCGCCCGCTACCACGCTGGCCCCAACAACGGGCCGGCGCAGAAATCATATGTGTGCGCCGTTATTGCGAATATGGTGGCCAGCGGCTTTGGGTCCTGGACGCAGGCCTCGAAATCCTTTTGTGATCTGTGACGTAGGTATTCGATTTTAACAACTCGTAAACAAACATGATCTCCAATTCGGCTTGATCGACGCCCAATGCCACGCCGCCCCTTAAGGAGAGAAAAAAACATGACGACGCTCTCCACCTACCTCACGATCGCCAACAATCTTACAAAATACCAATCGATCGCCGCCGCGGCTCCATCGGTTTCTCTTCAGACGAAATATTACCAAGCGAATATCGGCAAGGCGCGCTCGATCGACGAGTTCATGAACAATCCTCGTTTGTTCAATTACGCCATGACCGCACTCGGCCTCGGCGACAAAATCTTCGCCAAGGGGCTCATAAAGAAAGTCCTGCAACAAGGCGTCACAGACCCCAAAGCGCTGGCTAACACCCTAACCGATCCGCGTATCAAAGCCTTTGCAAAAGCATTCGACTTCGCCACTTATGGAACTGGAACGACATCTCGGTCGCAGGTTCAAACGGATATCGTCAATCGTTATATCGAACAGTCGCTGGAAACGAGCCAAGGTCAGTTAAATCCCGGGGTTCAGCTCGCGCTGTATTTTCGAGACCATGCGCCGAACGTAACGAACATGTTCGCAATCCTCGCGGATAGAAAGCTCTTAACCGTCGTTCAGACCGCCTTGGGGATATCGCCGCTGACCTCGGCCCAAAACATCGACGCGCAAGCGCGGCTTCTTTCTTCCAAATTGAAAATTTCGGATTTTCAGGACCCAAAGAAGCTCCAGGCGTTCATAGCTCGGTTCAGCGCAATGTACGACGCAAATAACGGCGCCGACGGCACGGTCGCGCCCGCGACAGCGACAAGCGGGGCGTTGTTTGCGCCCGTCACCTTCGGGATCAGCACGGACCTGCTGATGAGCCTGCAGAATTTGAAGATCGGTGGGCTATGAAACCCCGCTTGCAAGGTTCGTGATCGTTAATCGTCACGACCGATGGCCGCGCGGGCGGCGGCCGGCGCCGGCCGCATTGGCTGTTTTGTATAAAAGGGATGCAAACGCGTCGAATATTTTGCGCATTTGAGCAGGCTTATAAGGAAACACGTCGACCGGATCCATATCGTGAACGAGCAAGGTGTGATCGGCTTCGAATATGAGTAGGTCGCCAGACGACATCTCGGCGCAATCGACGCCAAAATAGGTCAAGCCGATGCGCTCGGCCAGGGCGGTGAGCGCAGCCCGGTGACGCACGGCAAAATCCCGATCGAAATTTCCAAAAAAGCTGGCTTCTTCCATTCGCTTTGCCGCGCTCATTTCCATTTTGGCGTCGAAATAATGCATGTTCCATTGATCCGATATCGCCATATGACACGCATAAGGCCGTTGATCGATGAGAACAACCCGAAATTTCCGAAACTGGCCATCGCTGCTTTGGTAATTTATAAACGGCGAGATCAAGAAGAAATCGTCGCCGCGCCCCGCGAGGTATTGGCTTAGGCCGATGTCATCATCAATTTTGGCATGGCCATCTCCGGCTAAAGAGTCGAGAGGCCCGACAATGATCGGGAACCCGCAACCCGGCGCAAATTCCGAGAGCCGCTCGGCGTTGACGGCGGCGGCCTGCAAATCGTCGCGCCGGACGCGCATGAACGGCGGCGTCTGTAAGCCGGGAACGGAATGAAGTGTCGAGAACAATTTGTCTCGCGCCAACACCGGGATGCGACTCGGTAAATTAATCACCGGGACTGGCCACCAGGCCAACATCTCGTCGAGTTCGTCAAGAATGACACGATTCGTCTCGGATGCCGCCACCGCCACAAAAGCAAGATCGTGTTCAGGAAGATCTGCAGGCAGCGGTCGCTCCGGCAAGACATACGCCATCGTCAGCGCGATGTCGGAGCCTTCGAGCAGAAACTCGAGCGGCGTGTTCGCGCCAATATCCGCAGCGGCGACAAAGGCGAGCATACGCAGCCTCGGTCTAGCGCCGCAACACGTGCTATGAAAGATGCGCTGCTTGCTCAACGCCACCGCTTGCCGCGTTAGCCCGATTTCGAACTTCCCGTTGAGTTGATCGATGACCGAAAGGTCCATCAACGCTCCGGCATGGCTGGGATTTCGTTCGAAGATGCCGAGCAGCTGCTCGGCGATACGGTCCAAATTGATTCCCGCAAACGCCAACCTCGTCAATTTGGCCAATCCAATCGGAAGCGCATTGCATTCTTCGGACGCATCGTAGATGCGCAATGAGGCGAAATCCATGTGGTTATCCTAATTGTCAAACAGAGATTTGAGACCGTTCGGCCGTTCATCGAAACCGACAACGCCCAGCTATTCCCTCTGACGATCCATGGCGACCGCCGCCGTCATGCGCCGAATAGGTTTTACATCCGATCTTTCTCATGGCGCTGCGTTAATTCTCACGGCGCTGCGTTAAGATGAACTGACGATTGCAACCGATTCCTGCCTGATAGCCGCTTCTTGAATGTCTCTCTTTCGACCGACTCACCCTTCGACTCTTAGTCCGCGAACGTTTCCCGAAACTTACCGAAGTTATGAGTTCGGTTTCAACTCGCGTCGAATTTGCAGTATCTATGTGTGGCTTGCTGATTCGGAAATTCAAATTCCCACAGACTGGAGGTGGAACAGACGATGAATATCATACGCTCGATGTTCCGCGCAAAAACGCAACCCCAGGCACAGGGCTTCGCTCGAGAACGCGCGAATGTTTCTCGCTGGCGAGAATATTGTCGCGGCGAAACCGTTGTTCGGTCTTTGGGACTGGCTTTGGCCGTGGGCGCCGCGACATTCGCATCGTATATGATTTCGAATAATGATCGCGAACCCGAGTTCGCCGGATTGGAACATTTGGCGATCTTCAGCAGACCGACCACTTCCATAATTCGCCGCATGCCGGCGGAAAAGCAGACAGCCGCTGGCGGACAATCGGAGATGGATTATACGCCCGTCGGCTCGATTTCCAGCGCAAAACGCAATCTGCCCGTGCGCGGTTTTGTTCTGTTGCAAGCAACGTCCGATGCAGCCGTCATTCAAGGCCCAAACGGCGTCGCGCGGGTTTCACAAGGCGACATACTGCGTGGCTTAGGACGGATAACGGCAATCGAACGCCGAGGAGAGAAATGGGTGGTCGTCACTCCCAGCGGCCTGATCGTGAGCAACTAGCCGTTTGGGCGCGAATATTCTGCAAGAGACTTGCCCGTCATCGCTGAGCATGGCGAAAATTAGGGTCCTTAAGACCGCTTCCTTGCGGCCGACTGGCGTGCAAGTTTTGCTATCGCCGCGTCAATCTGCGCGTTGAACTCCGCCATAAGGTTTTCGGCGCGCCCGCCAGACCCAGAGCGCCGCCGATCGGGATGGCACGCCCAGGCGAGCTTACGTCGCACCGATTGCAACTTCGCAATGGAGCCGCTCGCAAGACGCAGCTCTTTGAGCAAGGATTCGAGATCTGCTGTAGGCGTGGGCTCGATATCGCAGCCGGAGCCTCGAGGACCTCCGGCAGTGTTGGCTTGCCGTTCCGAGGGGACCTGGCCGTAGGCGCCCGTGACGCATTCTACGCGACTCTTGTTGATTTGCGCGCCCCTCGCCGCGGCGCCGGGGCTGTCGATGGCGATTTTGAACGCAGCGAATCGCACATCTCTCGGCTTGTCCAGACGACGGTCCGAGGCTTCCAATTGAGCGAGAATAGCCGAGAATTCGGTCATGTCCGTGAAGCGGGCCGGCTTGACGGAACGATAATGCCCAACGAAAGTATAAAGAATGGTAAGCGCAGCACGCAAAAGTCCCGTTAGCGCCACATCTGGCCTTCGTCAGGCGCCACACGTCTGCGGATCGTCTTCCAGCCCCTGGCGTTCTCCTTATTTGCTGCGGGCGCCTCCCACGCTCTGAAGTTGGTCGGCGATTTCTCGAAATGGATCCTCGCTTCGCGGCGATTGCGGCGACTGTGAAATTGCTTCGTAAAGTTTCGGCGTCAGCACGACGGCCTGATCCAGCTCGGGGTCGGTTCCGGTTTGGTAGCCGCCGAGCATGCGCAAATCGCGCGTATCTTCGAATTTGGAGATCAGCGAGCGCAGCTTCAGCGCCAATTGTTGCTGTTCAGGCGTCCAGACGTGGTGAGCTAGCCGCGATATCGACGTCAAGACGTTTATCGCCGGATAACGCCCTTGGTCGGCGATCTCTCGTTCGAGAACGATATGGCCATCGAGCGTGGCGCGAACGCAATCGGCGATTGGATTGTTATGGTCGTCGCCGTCGACAAGAACTGAAAAAATCCCTGTGATCGACCCTTGCCCTTCTTCACCGGGACCCGCTCGCTCCAGCAGTCGCGGCAGGTCGGCGAACACGCTGGGCGTGAAGCCGTGGGCGACAGGAGGCTCTCCGGCGGCGAGCGCAACTTCGCGAGACGCATGCGCAAAACGCGTTATCGAATCGATGATCAGGAGAACGGATTTTCCGTCGTTGCGAAAATATTCCGCGATTGTCATCGCGGTCGACGGCGCCAACCGCCGCATCATCGGGCTTTCATCGCCCGTTGCAACGATGGTGATCGCGGCGCTGTTTTGGGAAGCGACTGTGTCATCTAAGAACTCCCGCACCTCTCGGCCGCGTTCTCCGACGAGGCAAATGACGGCCATGTCGAATCCTCGGGAACACGTCAGCATAGCAAGGAGGGTTGATTTGCCGACTCCGGAACCAGCAAAAACGCCAATGCGCTGGCCGGCGCAAATTGGCGTAAAACAATCGATCACTCTGACCCCGGTGCGAATTGGACTGGAAACGCGCGTACGCTGCATGGCCTTTGGAGCGGAGGCGTCGACTTCCAACAAGCGATCTCCTTGGATCACGGGGCCAAGGTCATCGACGGGTTGCGCGAAAGCGTTCAAGACCCGTCCCGTCCAACTTGAGTGAGGAGCAATTTCGATCGGCCCGGCCTGGTAGACGGGCGACTTGAGACCGATACTGATTCTATTCTCAAATGATTTTATGATGGCGCCATCCCTGCCCACGCGCACGACTTGCCCCAAGTGACCGTCGCGCGCCGATCCGATACGGACACATTCGCCAAACTTGAGGAACTCAGAGAGCCCGTCGACGCGATAATAAGATGAGGATACTTCCGTCACCATTCCCGAAACGAGCGTGAGTTCTCTTTGCCGTCTAAAGTAGCCGGCTGAGTTTTTAAGCCTCTCGAGGGTTGTCATGAGCGCTCTACGTGCCTGGCCATCGCGGATCGCATCCTGTTTCAGAGCGAATTTGAGCAAAAGGCTGCGGGCGGCCAAGCGACGCTACGTGGCGCCGCCAAGGGTCCGAATCGCGCTTCGCTGCGAGCTGTCCAGCATGTCGTAAAGAGAGCTCACGCTGTCGAACGAACGTGACGCCAAAATCAATTTTGTCATCTCGTGAACCGGATTGACATTTGATCCTTCGACCGACCCCTGGACAACGCCATTTTTCTGGAAATCCAGGACTGGCGTTGCTGGAATCGACGGTATGACGCTGGAATTCTCGCCACGCGTCAACGAAGCGCCATCGTCGATCGCAAACAATCCGACCGCGCCGACTTGGCGTCCGCCCTGGTTGATCATTCCATCTCTCGAGATCATTGGCGGGCCGGCGTTGGGATCCAGAACGAGCGGGGAATTGCCGGCGTCAAGAATAGGAGATCCGGAAACGGTCTGTAACTCGCCTGTTTCCAACATTTGCATACGGCCGTCGCGTGTGTATGCGGGGCCGCTCGCCGTCTGAATTCCAAGCCACGCATTTCCAACAACCGCCACATCATAAGGGTTATCGGTCCTCGTCGTATCTCCAGCCGCTCTCGAGATGAAGTCTCTTCCCGAGGAGGCGTAGGCAACCGACGTCGACCCGGCCTTCGAAAGAGCTGCGGCGAAACTTACGCCGCCAGCGCGATAACCGACTGTTCCGGCGTTGGCGATATTGTTCGCTATTGTCTCCATGCGCTTGTCGACAGACATTTGCGTAGAAAGCGAAACATAGAATGCCGATTGCATGTTCGTGCGTCCGTTACGATGTACGGAAAACCCTAACAGGCGACGCCGCCGCAAGGGTTACGGCTAAACCATCCGATGTCTGGCTTGCGCGAAGCTGAGGCGACGTGTCAGCTTCGCGCAAGCGAGAAAATTTAATCAGCGATTAATGGAAATCTGCTGGGAAAGATTACACGACGATGGGCGTCTTTATTGGACTGATCATCACGATGGGATGCATGCTCGGCGGGTTCGCCGCGCTGGGCGGCCATTTAACCGTTCTTTGGCAGCCATGGGAATTCGTCATCATCATAGGGTCCGCCCTGGGCACGTTCATCGTCGCAAACCCCACAAAAGTGATCATGGATACGGGCAAGGCTATTGTGCAAGCTGTTCAGGAAAAGGGGCCAAGACAGCGGGAATATCTTGATGTTCTCGGCCTGTTGCACGCGCTGATGCGTGAATTGCGCAGCAAGCCGCGCAACGAGGTCGAAGTGCACATCGACACCCCTTCGGAATCGCCGATTTTCAAAGCCTTCCCCAAGGTATTGGGGAACAAGGAAATTACCGCATTCATTTCCGACTATTCTCGGCTTTTTATTATTGGGGACATCCGCACGTTCGAAATCGAGGGGCTGATGAGCGAGGAAATCTCGGCCATAAAATATGATAAGCTCAAACCTTATCAAGCGCTCGTCGTCGTTGGCGAAGGTTTGCCTGCGCTGGGGATCGTCGCTGCGGTGTTGGGCGTGATCAAGGCGATGGGGGCGCTCGACCAATCGCCAGAGCTGCTCGGGGGTTTGATCGGCGCCGCAATGGTCGGCACATTTGCCGGCATCTTCTTGTCTTATGGCATCGTGATGCCGCTTGCGACCAAGGTTAAAGCGGCGCGCACGACAGAGTGTTATGTTTACGTGATCGTCAAACAGACTTTGCTTGCGTTCATGAACGGCGCAATGCCGCAAGTTGCGGTCGAACATGGCCGCAAGTCGATACCGTCCTACGAGCGCCCCTCGATCGATGACGTGGAGAACGAGACATTCTCCAGCAGCGCGCCCAGTGTAGCGGAGGCCGCCTGAACATGGCGCTTGCAGCGATGGAAGAAACCGCAGAACAGAACTTGCAGGGAAGACTCCTTGCGGGTGGCGGAATATCGGTTGACCATCTTACGATGTTGCAAGCGGCGTTCGAACGCATGGCCGCCAACTTCGCGGACACGATTCGCGGGATGTCCGCTGCGCCAACTTACTTTTTTGTCGATGACATCGATGCGGGACGAATTGGGGATATCCTCGATTCATATGGTGGTTGTATGCTGGCCGCTATCTATCACGCTGCTGACTTAGACTCGAAGATATTGATCGGAGTTGATCGCGGCTTCACCTTCTCCTTGATCGAGGCGCTGTTCGGCGCGGACGGCTCCGAACCGACATATCAAGAGGATCGTGGTCTGTCGAATATCGAAACTCGCGCTGTGCAATTCGCATTCGATCATCTGACGAAAGCCTTACAATCTTCTCTTTCGTTGGCTGAAGGGACGTCATTTGAAATGGAGCGTGTCGAGACCAAGTTGGATTTCGCGATCATCGGCCGGAGAAACAGCTTTGCGGTAATCTGCAAGTGTAAGCTGCAAGCGTTCGAACGCGAAGGCGAAATCTTCATTGTCATTCCGCAGTCGGCGCTCAATAAGTTTCGTGAAGCCTTCTCCCGCGATCTCTCGGGAGAAGGCTCTACGCAAGATCCGCATTGGACGAAGAAGATGCAGGATCGAGTCGTACAGACGGAAATAACGATACATGCGACGATGGAAAAGCGCGACCTCACGCTGAACGACATAGCGTGTTTCGAAGTCGGGCGGGTCGTTCGTCTGCCGACATCTCCGACTGGCTTATTAAAGCTGGAGTGTGAGGGTCAAGCGCTCTTTTGGTGTACGCTCGGGCAAAAGGATGGTTTCTATACAATCCGTATCGAGGATTTCATCGATCACGATCAGGAGTTTATCGACGATGTTCTCGGCAACTGAGTTACGATGGCGCGGCGCGTGTGAGCTTTCATGAGGGATCGACCGCGACTCGAACGCCATGAACAGGAGAGAGCATGAACGACGCTAGCGGCGATGAAATCGACAGATTGGTCAGTGGTTCGGCGCAGCGCGACGACCCTAGTCTTGGCGCCGCCCCTGATAACGCGTCACGGAACGGTTCACGAAAAATCGAGCATATCTTGCGCATCCCCATCGTTATGCAGGTTGTCGTTGGATCGGCGACAATGCCAGTTTCGAACCTGCTCAAACTCGGACGCGGAGCCGTGGTTCCCTTGGATCATCGCATCGGCGAGCCCGTTGATGTCGTGGTGAACGGACGCATCATTGCGCGCGGAGAGGTGGTGGTCGTCGAAGACGACAACACCCGTTTTGGCGTTTCGTTGACTGAGATCATCGAGCCAGGGATTGGCGGAAGGCTCGATTAACGTCGCGAAAGACTGTCATGACGAGCGCAATTTTTAAAGGGCAATCGCGATCGCTGAATGGGCCTGAGAGGGTCGCGGCGCTGCTTCTCTCGCTGGACAAATTCGTTGCGAAGCGGGTTCTCAAGCATTTCGATCAGAACGAGCTGAGACAAATTACCAGGTTCGCTGCCGGTCTGGGATCGATTTCCGCTAAGACATTGGAGCCGCTCATAGACAACTTCGTCGACCAATTCTCTGGCGGCGTCAACCTTCGTGGAACCGCTGGAGAAGCCGAGCAATTGCTCACCGGAATCATTCCTCCCGAGGACGTCGCGGACATAATGTCGGATGTCTTGGGCAACTCCAATCATTTGCTCTGGGAACGTCTTTCGAGTGTGTCTGATATCGTTCTCGCCAACTATCTTATCAAGGAGCACCCGCAAACTGCAGCTTTGATCCTCTCCAAGGTCGATCCGTCTTCCGCGGCCAGAGTGCTCGGCCGATTGCCGAGCGATATGCGCAATGCTTTGATGCGCAGAATGTTGGTCACAAAGCCGGTTGTGAACGCCGCGATGCGCATTTTGGAAATGACCATTCAGGAGGACTTGCTGCTCGACGTCGCGCGCAACGCCGCTGGCGTCACCAACGCGCGCATGGCCGAGATCATCAACAAGATGGATCGAGAACAAATAGAAAGCGTGCTTCAAAATCTTGCCGAGACACGCCCAAAGATTGCAGAAGTGTTGAGGGGTCTCCTCTTCACGTTCGACGACATCATGAAGTTGAGCCCCAGAGCGCGGATGGTTGTTTTCGATCAAATTCCCGCGGAACGGGTGATATTGGCGCTTCGAGGAACCGATCCGGCGACCCGAGATCCAGTTTTGGCGGCTCTATCGTCGCGTGTCCGGCGCATGGTTGAGCAGGAGCTTGCAAGCGGCGACCTTCCGCCACGACGCGACATTCTCAAAGCGCGTCGGTCGATCGCGGATGCGGTCCTGAAACTCGCCGCAGAGGGAAAGATCGATCTGCAAGAGCCGGATGATGATGGAGGCCAGTGACAGCGGAGGCCGGCATTATGGCGGATGCTGAGGACCACGAATCGCGAACCGAGCAAGCGACGGAAAAGAAGGTTCTGGACACCGTCGAACAGGGCAAGCTGCCTGTTTCAAGAGACGCCGCAGTCGCCGCCTTGTTCGCGAGCTTTCTGCTCAGTTTGAGTTTCGTCATCGAGACCGTCGGCCCGCGTTTCGCGACGGCTCTCGGATTGATAATCGGCAATGCGGGCGAATTGGCGGTTCACAACGGCGCCGACGCCTTTTTGTATTCACAGATCATCCTGTTAGAAGGCGCGCGGTTCCTGACGCCGATGCTGGCGTTATTCGTAATCGCGGGGATCGCGGCGTCGTTTGTGCAAGGCGCTCCCCGTTTTGTATTTGATCGCATTCAGCCGGACCTTTCACGGATTTCAATTCGTGAGGGTTGGAGACGCATGTTTGGCCTGCCGGGTCTGATCGAGCTTCTAAAGGCCCTGTTCAAAATCGCAATCATCGGCGGCGCGACCGTTTTCTCGCTTACCGTGGATCGGGGCCTGCTGACCGATGCAATGCGCGTCGAACCTAATTTTGTGCCGAGCGTGGCCATCAAACTCACTATTCATATGACAAGCGTCGTTTGTATCGCGACCGCGCTGCTCGCGCTTGCCGATTTGGTGTGGGCGCAACTGAAATGGCGTCGAGACATGCGTATGAGCAGACAGGAAATAAAGGACGAACTCAAACAAGCCGAAGGCGACCCGTTGGTGAAGGGCCGATTACGCTCTCTGGCGCTCGATCGTTCACGCAAGAGGATGATGGCGGCGGTTCCCAAAGCCACGCTGGTCATCACCAATCCAACTCACTTCGCTATTGCGTTGCGATACGTTCGTGAAGACGGCGGCGCCCCGTTGGTCGTGGCGAAAGGTCAGGATCTTATCGCGCTGAAAATCAGGGAGGTCGCCGAGAACCACGGCATTCCGGTTATCGAGAAAAAGGCTCTCGTGCGGGCAATGTTCGATCATGTCGAGGTCGACAAGATGATCCCCCCCGAATTTTATCGGCCAATAGCGGAGCTGATCCACTTCCTTCATTCGAATCACGCGCGATTCGCGGCGGCCAACAGGCCTTGACCTCAGCCAAGCTGCGCCTTGTGTCGAAACGGCTTTCGCAATCAAGAAATTCTTTGGCGCAAGCGAAAGAAGCCGCATTCGACCCGCGCGTCGAAGGCGTATGCCGGCCGCTTGGCGCGTTGGCGGTTTTCCAGCCTGACGCAAGTCGCAGAGCCTAAAATTCAAGTTGAACGATGCTGCAATGAGGCCGCAAGATGGAGCCTGTCTACCTTTTCAATCTCGTCGATCAGCAGAGGAGCTGGCTTTCGGCGCGACAAGCCTTGGTCGCCCAGAATATCGCCAACGCCAATACGCCCGCTTATCGGGCCGTCGATGTCATGCCCTTTGCAAAAGTCCTGGACCACAGCGCTTTGCAAATGGCGAGCGCCAACCCCATGCACCTGCAAATGTCGGCGTCGGACGCCAATCCTGTTTCGTCGAAGGAAAAGGAAACATGGGAGGTTAGTTATTCTGGCAATTCGGTCAGTCTGGAACAGGAAATGATGAAGTCAGGCGACATACGCGGAGCTTTTTCGCTCGATACGAGCATCATGAAAGCATTTCACGGCATGTGGCTGGCGAGCGTAAGGGGCTGAGCTGATGGATCCCCTCAATGCATCGTTCAAAGTTGCAGGCGCCGCGCTCGCGGCGCAATCGGTGCGTCTTCGCGTCGTTTCGGAAAATTTGGCCAACGCCCAGTCCACCGGCCAAACCGCGGGCGCCAACCCTTATGCGCGCAAGACGGTCTCATTTGCCAATGAATTGGATCGAGCTTCCGGCGTCAATCTCGTCCGCATCGACTCGATAAAGACCGATCGAGCCCCGTTTCGCGTGGAGCATGACCCAGGCAATCCCGCAGCGGACGCCAATGGCAATGTCAAACTCCCGAATGTCAACGTTCTCACTGAAATAGCAGACATGCGGGAGGCCAATCGCGCCTATGAGGCCAATCTCCAAGTTATCAAACAGGCGCGCGACTTGATGGGAATGACAATCGATCTTTTGAGAGGAACGCCATGATTGCACTCATACCAGGCATCGTCTCGTCAATCGCCGCTACCGCAGGGGCGAACATTGCTCCTTTGGCGGGCTCGATTCAGAACGCGCCCGCCGCAAATGTGGGTGGGGCGTCCTTCGGTCAACTGCTGGATCAGCTATCCGGCGGCGCCGTCGACGCCTTAAAGGCGGGAGAAGCCGCCGCGATCTCCGGCATACAAGGCAAGGCCTCGTTGCAACAGGTCGTCGACACAATCATGGCGGCGGAGCGAACGCTGCAAACGACGATCGCCGTACGGGATAAAGCGGTCAACGCCTATCAAGAAATCAGCAGGATGGCAATCTGAGGAGATTGATGTGAGAGCTCTCGCTATAGCCGCGACCGGCATGAGCGCGCAACAGCAGAATATCGAGGTTATCTCGAATAATATCGCAAATATCAACACCACGGCGTTCAAACGTTCGCGCGCCGAATTTACCGACTTGCTGTATCAAACCGAGCGCCTGCAAGGCATTTCAAATCGCGGGCGCGACGCGACGATACCGGAAGGATCTCAAACTGGATTGGGCGTGCGGACCGCGGCCGTTCGCAGTCTGCAGACGCAGGGCGCCCTCACCAATACCGGGAATTCGCTGGATTTGGCGCTGAATGGGCGTGGGTGGTTCCAGATCTTGGGGCCGGATAGCGAAACTCTCTATACGCGCGCCGGATCGTTTAGCACGAACGCAACTGGGCAAATGGTCACGGGAGACGGATATCCGCTCACTCCGGCCATCAACATTCCAAACAATGCTGTCAGCATTGCCGTCAGTCAGTCTGGGATCGTGTCGGCAGTCATCGGCGGACAGCCCACGCCTCAGCAACTCGGTCAATTGACGATCGCCAACTTTGCCAATGAGCCCGGTCTCGAATCCCTTGGCGGAAATCTGTTTCGACAAACGGCCGCATCAGGCGCTCCGGTAGTTGGCGTTCCCGGAGATGCTGGTTATGGAACCATCAGCCAGGGATATCTCGAGAGTTCGAATGTCGATCCGGTCAAGGAGCTGGTCAATCTCATTTCCGCACAACGCGCGTTCGAACTGAACTCGAAAGTGATCCAGGCCGTGGATGAAATGGCGGGCACGATTTCGAAAGGAATTAGGTGATGTGGGCGTCGTCATGCTCAGCATCCAAAAGATATCGGCGCGTCATTTGCGCGACGCTCGTCTTGTTGGCGGAAGCAGCCTTCGTGCGAATGCCGCGTGCGGAGGAGCGCATTCTTCCGGTTCCGCTCGCCACCATCTATCCGGGAGACCTGATTCGCGAGTCCATGCTCGGCGAACTGAGCTTCGCCGGCGCCGCGGCCGCGGACGGGTGGGCGATCCAGTCCAAGAGCGCGCTTCTCGGCAAAGTCGCGAAGCGGACGCTGCTGCCGGGAAAGCCGATCGCCGCGATCGCGGTCGACGCGCCAAAGCTCGTCGCAATTGGCGCTCAGGTGAAAATCGTCTTCGACGAAGATGGCTTGGTCATCACCACTTACGGGTCGGCGATGCAGGCGGGAGCGGTCGGAGACCTGATTCGCGTCAGGAACCAAGACAGCGGCTTAACGATCTCGGGTAAAATTCAGCCGGACGGCTCGATACGCGTTAGCGAGGGATGATGCGCCTACCCATAGCGCTTGCGGCTCTCTGCTTGTCCTTTATCCCTGCCCTCGCCTCTGTCCGTATAAAGGATATTACCTTTGCGCGCGGAGTGCGCGACTATCAACTGACCGGCTATGGCGTCGTCGTAGGCCTCCAAGGCACCGGCGACACCCTGCGCAACTCTCCTTTCACCGAACAGTCGCTGGCGTCCATGCTCGACCGCATGGGAGTCAATGTGCGCAGTTTCTCGCTGCGGGCGCGCAACGTGGCTGCGGTGATGGCGACGGCCTCCCTCCCCCCTTTTGCAGGTTGGGGATCAAATATCGATGTGACGGTCTCGTCGATGGGAGACGCCACGTCGTTAATGGGCGGGACCTTAATTTTAACGTCGCTGTCCGGCCCTGACGGCGCCACTTACGCCATCGCGCAAGGCCCCATCGCCGTATCTGGGTTCACGGTCGCTGGCCAGACCGAAACTTTGACGCATGGCGTCGCGACCGTCGGGCGCGTCCCCAATGGCGCAACGGTCGAACGCGAGCCGCCGAAGCCTCTCAATGAGGGAGGCTCGATGGTCCTCGAGCTTCGCAATCCGGATTTCGAAACGGCGGTTCGCATCGCCGATGCGATTAATGCATACACTCAAAAACACTATCGGTTTCGGACGGCCCGCGAACGCGACAACAGAAGCGTCGCTTTGATTGGGCCGGCGCAGGTCGGAGCGACCCGCTTCATGGCGGAAATCGGCGAATTGCGGGTGGAGCCGAACACGCCCGCCCGGGTGGTGATCGACGAGCGGACGGGAACGGTCGTCATCGGCCAGAACGTGCAAATTTCTCCGGTGGCGCTGACCCACGGCGGACTTACCGTGCGAATTAGCGAAACCTTGAACGTCTCCCAACCGGCGCCGTTCTCGAGAGGCAGAACCGTCGTCACGCCGCAAACATCGATAACTGCGGCGGAACAGACAGGTCAGGTTGGAATGCTCGGAGGAACGACTCTGAAAACCTTGGTGAGTGGTCTCAATCAAATCGGTCTCAGGCCCAGCGGGATCATTTCGATCTTGCAAGCGATCAAGACGGCAGGCGCCTTGCAAGCCGATTTGGTGATCCAATGATGCGTGCCCCGCGCAGCGGCGGCGACCAACGTCTTCGAAGCATCGGGAGCAGGCGTAAGCCGGGCTGACGCCGCCAGGCCGAACAGCATCGTTTGCGCTTTGAGGAGGCCGCCAGCGCCAATGGCTGAGCGAGCCGGCCTTTGCCGGGCCTGGAGATGCACTCACTTTCTTGGCGCGCCGGTCAGGACAAAGATGCGAACATGTATGTTATTGAAATAGATATGTAAATGTCTCAGGACAAAGCGATGACGTTCCATGGCGCTGGATCCTTTCTGGCATCACAAGTGGTCGTTTCACAGCCGCATCGTCAGCGCTTTCATGGCAAAGGTCGCCAGTTTCTTTTCGATCTCTCGGACACGGCGCTGGGTGGCCATCATCAACCGCCGAGAGTCTGGACATTGTGTTTGTATTTCATGGGGCCGAACCTCTCGAACCGTCAAATCGCCCAGGAGTCGTCAAGCGGCCGAATCGGTCTCAGGCCGAGATCGTCGAACACGTGAACCGCCGGCTCGACAGGGCCGAGGCGGCCGCCAAGTGCGCGCGCTGATATGCGATCGGCGTCGCCGCGACAGCGCCCCATGGCGTCGAGAATGTGCGTAGCCGTCACCGCGTCCATCACGTGGCGAGAGCGGCGCGCGTGAGTATGATCGAACTTCTTGACCGTAACACAACGAAGGTTTCAATGGTTGGGTCGGATTGACGGTGCGCCAACCACCGCTTCGGCAAACCGCCTGTTGTATAGGCGGGGGTCGTAACATTGTTTTTCGCGGCAAGGTGAAGTTGAAGGTTCAAAGGACGCGCCGGATGAGGATTTATCCGATCCAATTGGAAGTCTCGGGGCCGCTCGCGATGTTTGCACGGCCTGATACCGGTGGAACTCCCACGAGTTATCCTGCTCCGCCCTGGTCCGCGGCCAAAGGTCTCCTCGAATCCATCGCGTTCCTTTCCCGAGGCGAAGCCTGGTTGCATCCAACGCGCGTGGAAATCTGCCGCCGACGAGGCTCGAAAGGCGGCGCCATCTCCTTCCAACGTTACACAACGAATTACGGCGGCCCGCTCCGCCATGACAAGCATTTCAAGAGCGGGGCCGGCATGCAGGTTTTCGCGACCGTCTTGGCGAATGTCTGTTACAGAATTCATGCCGAGGTGCGTGGAATGCATGGCGGCGGCGGGCGCCACCCTCGCCATTACCTCCAGGACTTGTTCGACCGCCGTATCAAGCAGGGGCGCTGCTATAGAACGCCCGCCCTCGGGTGGTCCGAATTCACATGCGATTACTGGGGTCCGGCACGGGCCGAGTGGGAGATCGACGACGCTCTCGATCTCGAAATCCCATCGATGCTGTCGAATGTGTGGGATCGGCCCCACGCGGGCGCATATGTGTCTCGCTTCACGCAGGACATCCGAATCGAGAAGGGCGTCCTCACCTATGCTGAATGATCTTCTCGCAATCGAACGCGGCATGACCGCGCACGGAGTCGGTCTCGTCGGCCGGCATCCGGATATCAAGGATATGGCGAAAGGAGGCGCGTTGCGTGTGCGGCTCGACGCCAGCGGGACTATCGCCGCCGTCGAGATTGTGGTCGAGGCGGGTCGCGGCGCTCTCTGGACGCTGCGTGACGGCCAGCAGAACGGGTTTCCCGGTCTCAAGACAGCGTCGGGACTGTTGTCCCTGGATGCGGACGCACGCAGCGCCCATGAGAAAATCTGGGAAACGGACAAGACGCCGACGAGCCGTCGCGCCGAACTCCTTCGGCTGCTCAGGGCATGCGCGCCCGACGATGCTCAGGCCTTGTCATGGCCCAAAGCCGGTCACAAAAAGCGGATCGCGGAACGGCTCCTTCAACTCGCGGCGCTCCGGGACGATCCGCTGACCGCCGCCGCGCCCGCCGTTTTCGAGAGATTCCTTCTGGCTCTCGACGCCTCGCCGTCCTTCCTCCATCGCCTTGCCGCCGCGATAGGCGGACACGTCGAGACCGATGGAGACGAGTGGCTCGATCCGGCGCGGATGGCTTTCTTTGGTCCTGTCGCATTGACGATCGATGTCGCCGCCGATGCGAATTTCGGGCGCGATGCGGGCGATGCGCGACAGATCGGACCGATCAGCGCGGCATTGAACGGCGCCTCCACAGGCGCCAATCCCCAGGCCGGCGGGAACGGACGCTGCGCCTTGACAGGAAAACCGGCGAGACTGCACGTCGGAAACTTTCCGCAACCAAATCTGCCTGGTCTCGGGCAGACCTACATTTTCGCGCGCAATAGCGATATTCCGTCGCTGACCCGCTATCGGCGAACCTCGGACGCTTCTTTTGCGGTCGGCGCCGATCTGGTGGGCCGTCTGTCCGGCGCGATCACGGCGCTGACTCGCGACGATGCAAAAGGCTGCACCTGGCGCCTCATCCCGGCAGAAACGGGAGACAAGCCCGATCTTCTCATCGCCAGCCTTGCTTCCGAACCCGAAACGCATCTGGCTGACGCCATCGCCGATGACGAAGAAGTCGGCGGCGAGAGCGCCTTCATGGAACTGAGTTCTCGCGTCATCGCTCAGTCGCGAGGCAAGCATCGGCACCAATATGCGCAGGATGAGGTCTTGCTTCTGGTTCTGCGCGCGGTCGATCCAGCGAACCGCAAGGCCATTTATCATCGTCGCGCAAAGGCTACTGATTTCTTTGAGGCGACAAAGCGCTGGCAAGAAGCGAAATCGAACACGCCCGACTGGCTCGGCTTTCGGATGCCGGTGAAGGGCAAGCCCGAGATCGTCTTCCGAAGGCCGCCCCATGTCGCACCGCTGTCGATCACGGCCTTGTCGCGCGTGCAGTTCGCGAATGGCGGACGTCGCCGCGTCGATGTGATCGGCTTGACCGCCGCGACGGCCTTCGGTCTGTTTCTGGGGGAGGGCGACGCCGGACAGAGTGCCCGCCGCCTACTGCGCCTTTTGCTCCAGCGGCATGGCGCCTTGCTGGGCGGACTTGCCCAGGCCCACTCCAAGGGCATTGAGCGCCTCAAGGATTTCGATCCGAAAACCGACCTGCGGCGCGACGCCCTGCGCTCGGCGACATGGCTCGGCGCGCTTCTCCACCATCTTGGCCGCTCGAAGGAGGTCTACATGTCGGACGTCGCATTTCGTCTCGGACAATTGCTCGCCGCGGCCGATGTCGTTCATGTCGGCTATTGCGCCGATCTGAGGGGCGGCGATGTCCCGCCGACCTTGTTAGGAAATTCTGTCCTCGCAATCGCCGGCGCGCATCCGGTGCGGGCCCTTTCCATCCTGCAAAGCCGATGGAAACCATATGGCGCCTGGGCGCGGCAGGTCGATCGCGTTTCGGAGAAGATCAACAAGCTGAAGGGCGGCAAGGACGATCGTTTGGCATGGAGCATGAGACTCGGTCTTTCGAACGCACGGCGTATCGGACCGATCGCCGCAGAGCTTGCGGATCATTTTCGAACAAATGACGCAGCTTCAAATAAACCTGACGACCAATTCAAGGCCGAACTTCTACTCGGCTATATGGCCGGCCTGCCGCCGTTGCCCAAGAAAGAAGGCAGCGACGCGTCGAACGACCACGGGGATGATTTAAACGACCTGAACGAGGAGGAACAACAGTGAGCGCATCATTCAATCGAGGAACGGGTCTGCTTGTCATCAATGTCGTCAATTCCAATCCCAACGGCGATCCCGATGGCGAAAGCGAGCCGCGCACCTTCGAGGGCGACGGCCGTGGGTTGATCTCGCCGGTGTCGTTCAAGCGGAAACTGCGCGATCTCATGGAGAATGATGCGGGAGACGTTCGGAAGACCGCGCTTGCCGCCGTCGAAAAGCCTGCCGGTGCGCGGTCCTTCGGCATTCTGGAGAGCCGTGGTCGCGATCGCAAGGCGATCAGCGCCATGCTGCTCGACGATTTCCGTGCCGCCTACTGGGACGGGCGCGTCTTTGGCAACACTTTCGTCGAAGAAAAAGACAAAGGTCGCTTCATTACGACCGGTGTCGTGCAAATCGGACCAGGCGTCAGCGTGGCGCGCATCGACGTGGTGCGGCTGACGTTGACAAACAAGCAAGGCGTGCAGGAGGGAAAGGATCGGGGCATGGCGCCGCTCGCCTTCCGCGTCGTGCGGCACGGCGTCTATGCGATGCCGTTCTTCGTCAATCCCAGCGCCGCCGGCAAGAGCGGCTGCGATGCGCACGATATCGATCTGATGAAATTCCTGATCCCGCATGCCTATGCGCATACGGCGTCCGGCATTCGGCCACAGGTCGAGATCGTTCACGCCTGGTATGCGGAGCACAAGAGCGCGCTTGGATCCTGCCCGGATTCCCTCATTCTTTCCGCCCTCAAGCCGAAGAAGCGCGTCGATCCTGAAGAGCCTTCGCGGGACATCGATGAATACGACATTCCGACGCGCTTGCCGGACGAGTTGCGAGCAAGCCTCGCTTCCTTCGAGGATATTTGCACTAAGGAATGGCCGCTCGCCGCCGCCTGACTCATGACGGATTGTCCCCTTGCTCACTCGGCGCCCCGGCCCGGCGTGGCGCCACAGACCTACTCGGCCCATCTCGGCGGAGTGATCGCAGGTGCCAGGACGCGTGTTCAGGCGATGATCGCCTATTGCCGAAATGCTTCAGACGGTGGAGCATTGGCGGACGCGGTCGCCGACGCCGCCACGTTTCACGACCTGGGCAAGCTCGATTCGGAAATCCAACAGGCGTTCCACAAAGGCCGGGGCGCCGCGCTGCCGTGGGATCATATCGACGCTGGCGTGGCGCATCTGCGATCATGCGGGGCGAGCATGGCCGCATGGCTCGTGCGGGCGCATCACGCGCCGGGATTGCCGTCAAAGCCGATTCATTTCTCCGACAAGCGTGACAGGCGGTTGCGTGGTCGCCGACGTGACGACGAGGATCCGGCTCGGCATCAGGAACAGATCGCCCGCACCGACCGCTTCCTGCCGGCGATGCTCACGGAGCACGAAGCCGCCCTTGGCCGTCATCAGCCGGCACGGGGCAAGGCCTTGCACGGCCTGCCGCTTCGGCTGGCGCTCTCGTGTCTGGTGGACGCCGATCACGCCGAAGCCGCGACCTTCGACACAGGCTGGACCACGCCCGAGGCGCCAAAGCCGCGCTGGCCCGAGCGCCTGGCGGCGCTCGACGCCTATGTAGCCGGTCTCGAAGACCGTGGCGGAGAACGCGACGAGCTGCGCCGGGCATTCTACGACGCCTGCCGTCATGGCGGCCCGGACGCGGCGCTCGTCGCCTGCGAGGGTCCTGTCGGCATCGGCAAGACGACGGCCGTCACCGCTTATCTTCTCAAACGCGCGATCGCGACCGGCGCCAGGCGTCTCATCGTCGTTGCGCCCTTCACGGCGATCCTGGCGCAAACGGCCGAGCGGTTGCGCGAGGCGTTGGTGCTGCCGGACGAACGCGATCGACCGGACATGATCGCGGCCGAGCATCACCACTGCGCCGATTTCGCAGACCTGTCCTCGCGCGGCCTCGCGACTCTCTGGAGCGCGCCGATCATCCTGACGACAGCGGTCCAATTCTTCGAGACGCTTTCCTCGAATGCGCCATCGGCATTGCGGAAGTTGCACGCCCTGTCCGGGTCCGTCGTCTTCCTGGACGAAGCCCATGCGGCTTTGCCAACCCCGCTCTGGCCGCAGAACTGGCGCTGGTTGCGTGAACTCGCCGAAAATTGGTCCTGTTCCTTCGTCTTCGCGAGCGGATCGCTCGCCCGCTTCTGGGAGGTGGACGACATCGTCGGCGAAGCCCGTTTGACGCTTCCGGAGCTCGTGCCCTCAAATCTCGTCGAGCCGTTGCGTCGCGCCGAGGCGGCGCGGGTCGCCTATGTCGCGCGAGGACGCTTCGACGGTCCAGGGCCGCTCTCGGACGCGGTCGCGGCGGAGCCGGGGCCCCGTCTCCTCATCATGAACACAGTGCAGAGCGCGGCGGTCATGGCCCGGCGCATGCGCCAGGACGGACACGACGTGCTGCATCTGTCGACTGCCCTCTGCCCGCGCGACCGGGACGTCATCCTGGGACAGGTGAAGGAGCGCCTGAACGACAAAGGACAGGCGACGGAGCGCCGCGACGACAAAGACCGAACCGATTGGACCCTCGTCGCGACGAGCCTCGTCGAGGCGGGCGTCGACCTTTCCTTCCGCACACCATTCCGCGAGCGCTTCGCGACGTCGTCGCTGATCCAGGTGGGCGGACGCGCCAATCGTCATTCCGAAGCAGATGAAGCCGCGGTCGTGCATGACTTCATCCTGTCGTTTACGGAGGGGCTCAAGAAACACCCGGCGGCGGCGGCTCCGGCGGAAGTTCTCGCCAGTCTCTTCAAGGAGAAAAAGTTCGAGGAGATAATCGATCCGGCCGCCCTGGTTACAGATGCGATGCGACGCGAGTTGAGAAAGCAGGGGAAAGGAGCGGATAATCCCTTGCTCGCCGCCGAGCATGGGCATTGCTATCCAGAGGTCGCCAAACTCGGCCGCGTCATCGACGCCGACACGCGGCTCGTCGTCGTCGATCCTTCCTTGCGCGACCGCATTGTCGCGCATGAGAAAATATCCTCCCGTGAATTACTCGCGGGCAGCGTCCAGATTTGGTCGAAGAAGATTGCTCTTTTGGGTTTGGAGCCTATTCCTGGACGGCAGGATATCTATTGGTGGCCCCATGCCTACGATCCGGCCTTTCTCGGCTACATGGAAGGCGCCCTTTTCCTCGAGAAAGTCTCCGAAGGCGAGGCGCTTGTCATCTGACGGGGACCAGGACGCCAAACGCCAACACGCAGCGAGAGACGTTCTGGACGGGATGCGAACCCCTGACTTCGGTAGAGGCGACTGTATGACCGTCGCATGGCGCCGCAGGGCTCCTGTAAAATCTGCGCACACGCGATGGCCTCCGGTCGTAGCTTCCCCACTTCCGCCCTCCCACTGCCTTCGAATTAATTGCGACAGGCTCACTTACAATCGCGCGTGCGGGAAGGTTTGTCTCTCCTAAAACCAAAATTATCCTGTCCCCTGACAATGCAATCGCCGCGCCCCTCGGAGCGCATTTTCGATACCCGTCAAAGACGCAAAATCGGCTCTCGGGTCAAACGTCCGACCAGGAGCCGGATCGTGGCGATCCTGGTCGCCGATAGCGTGTTTCGCATCAGTAATCTTGCAGCGGAATTTTCGCCGAACGACGCCGCGAAGGCGTCGCCCAAGACGCCGGCATTGCTCTTCGGCGAGCTTTTGACGGTCGGGAAAACCGCAGCTCGAATATTGGTTTCTTTGCAGCGCGACGGCTGTTCGACGGCAAACGAAAAGCCGCGACTTGATCCGTCTAACGTGCGCGTCGAGAGACAAATTTCAAGCATTCCAGATATCGTCTGGTCGCTTTGTACGGCCGCTTTTGTTGAGGTGTCGGCGATCGATTTTCGCCCCTCATTTGTGACGTTGCCGGCGCGTTCGACGTGCGATGATGACGACAATTTCCTTCGAATAATGTTGAGTCGTGATGCGTGGTTTAGCGTGGATTTGCGTGGGTTCGGCAAAGTTGATTAGGAGGGCAAGATAAAAGCCGCGAGGTGCGGGCGCTCGGGCTCGTGCGTATGCTATTGTTTCTACATTATTGTTGGACAGCCTGCGACGGCACTACACGATGTGTGCGTGTGCCGCTTCAATATGCAAGCTGTTGAGTAATGGAGCTTTTTACAGCGCCAGCCGCACTTCGCGCGTTTTTGTCGTGGACGGCGCGCCCACTCAGGACGCGTCCGATGGAGCAAGCCGGGAAGGAGGGAGTGCGGCCTTGGCGGCTCCTCGCGACGACGAGGAGCCGCCATGTTACGCCAGTCCAGGCGCGCGGGACTGATCGTCATTTTAGACGCCCGCGCCCACGTCTCGGGCCGCCGAGTTTTCTTTGCGCGCGGGGCGGCGTGCGCGGTCCTTGGTCGGCCAGGTGATGAAGGCGGCTGCGAAAGCGAATGCCGGTTCGCTGCCTGCCTCACAGACGCACGGCGAGGACCAGCGCGGAGACGAGCGGCAGCGTGGTGGCGATGAGTGCCGGCCCCGGAAAGAAAAGTGTTCACGGATCGGTCGAGACCGAGCGGTGGCCGACCGGTTGAAGCGTTGGCTGAGCACCGGAGCCGCCGCCCTTCTCGTCATCTTGGCCGCGACGGGGGCGCTCGCGCCGAAGACCCGTGCCCCTGTTCGACGTGGCGGGCGAGTACCCAGACGCACACGCCTTCGCTGGACGAAGCAGAACAGTGGAGCGATCTTCAGAGTGACGACGATCAAAATTGGCGTCCGTGACGACGAGATGAAGACACACGCCTTCCGCCTTGCGCGACGCACATCTGATCGCCACCGGTCCGTCTGGGGATCGTCAAGCTTTCATGGCTGGACGAGAGCGACTTGGACCCTCGTTCCGAGAGGTTGAAAATAGCGGCCGAATGCCCGCTCTTGTGACCGTCGGTTTCTCTTTCTTGTCTACGACGCGCGTCGTAACGCAGCGTGCACTTGAGCCATTCGCCTTACAGGAACCGGCCTCCATCCTGTCGGCATGGCTGGTCCCCGCCGCGCGCGTCGTCAAATTGCCTCTGTCCATGACGGAAATGGCGATGGCGTTCGCGCGCCGAAGGGATATGATTCGGTTTCGAAAGAGACCGAAAACTCTCGCCCGGTTGTTGTCGATGATTGGCCGGTCGAGGTTCCGATCACCACCGCCGAGGTCGATGTGTTGGAGACTTTTCTCGGCGACATGCTCGATGCGTTTCTTCGATCTCGGCATTGAACTTAGGAGCTTCGCATGACCGATCCCATCCGCGCCGCGCTCTATCTTCGGGTTTCCACGACGCGGCAGGCGGAGGTCGATCTTTCCATCCCCGATCAGCAGGCGCAGACCAGCGCCTATTGCGTCCGTCATGGCTGGCGCGTCGTCGCCGAATATGTCGAACCCGGCGCTTCGGCGATGGACGATAATCGGCCGGAGTTCCAGCGCATGATCGAGCGCGCC
>JACOUB010000063.1 GCA_016178015.1 Methylocystis sp.
CCTTCGATCGCCAGGGCGTGCTGCTGGATCCAGCCTATCCGAGCCTGACGATTGTTGCTGGCTACGCCGTCGGCGCGCTGACGCTGTGGCGATTCGAGCAGGTCGCCAAGCGCCATGTCCACGCCGCGTTCGGAAAATTCTTGGCGCCGGCGGTGGTCGATCGTCTCGTGGAGCATCCAGAACGCCTGGTTCTCGGCGGCGAAACCAGGGAGCTCACCGTGCTCTTTTCGGACTTGCGTGATTTCTCGGGGCTTTCCGAAGGGCTCACCGCGCAAGAGCTCACGCACTTCATGAACGATTATCTAACTCCCATGACTGACGCCATTCTCGAAAGCGAGGGCACGATCGACAAATATGTCGGCGACGCCATCGTCGCCTTCTGGAACGCGCCGCTCGACGTTCCCGCACATGCGCGCAAAGCCGCAACCGCGGCGCTGCACATGCGGGCGGCGCTCGCCGACTTCAATGCAGCGCGCGCGGCGAGAGCGCGCCAAATAGGAAGCGTCTACCGGCCGATTGCCATGGGCGTCGGTCTCAACCTCGGGCCGTGTAGCGTCGGCAACATGGGTTCGATGCGGCGCTTCGATTACTCAATTCTCGGCGATGCGGTGAACCTCGCTTCGCGTTTGGAAGGCGTTTGCAAGACCTTTGGCGTCGACATCGTCGTTGCGGCGGCGGTCCGCGAGGCGGCGGCCGATCTGGCGTGGCTCGATCTGGGCATGGTGGTGGTAAAGGGGAGAAGCGCCGCAACCGCGATCTTCGCCATCGCCGGCGACGCCGCATTTGCTCGAAGCGCTGAATTCTGCGAATGGAACAGCATGCACCAAACAATGTTGGGGTTCTATGCGGCGCGACAATTCGCCGAGGCTGCCGCTAAAGCGACGCAGCTCGCGGCGCGTGTGGCCCCGCAATGGCGGGAGCTCTATCTGGTAATGGAACGCCGATTTGCCGCGTTGATCGACGCGCAACTCGAAACCACTTGGTCCCCGGTGTGGGTGATGGACGATAAGTGAGGTCTGGAAAGCACGATGAGCGAGGCGATCAGGAGAAACTATTGGCTCTCTTTGCAGCGAAAACATAAGCCTGGCGCCTTCGAAGTTCTCGACGCCGCCTATACTGAGAGTCATCGCGCCTACCACACATGGGCGCATATCGACGCATTGCTGGAGCAGCTCACAGCATTTTCGCATCTTGCCGTTCGGCCCGATCTCGTCGCCACCGCCATTTTTTGGCATGACGCCGTGCTCAGAACGCAACGTTCAGATGGCCAGCCACGCCCGGACGCAGAAAACGTTCGCGACAGCTGCGAGCTGTTTCATCGATATACTTTGCTCGATGGAGCTGACGCCGACGCCGTTCATGACCTCATCATGGCGACGGCCGATCATATCGAGGCGAAGGCCAAAAAACAGCATTACTCCGGATTTGCGGGCGATCTCGGCCTCTTTTTGGATCTGGATTTGAGCTCTCTTGCGGCGCCGTGGGAGGAATTCGTCGCGACGTCCGTGAAGCTTCGCGCCGAATCCGCATGGATGCCCGACGCCGTCTTCTGGGCGAGCCAAACGCAAGTTCTCCAGGGATTCCTGAAGGCCGAAGCGCGACTCTATCGCCGCGCCGAAACCATCCAGCAATGGCGCGCCGCCGCCACAGCCAATCTCACCCGTTACATCGTCGAGCTGCAGAGGCGAGCGGAGCAACTTTCCAGCCTGGATCATGGCGGCGCCGTCGGCGACTCATTGTCCGTCCAGCCCTAGCGCGGCTCGGACCTTCGCCGAATAGCCGTAAAGGTCGTTGCGCAGTTGCAGGTCTCCGTTCCCGTCGACGTAAGCTGTGAAATATTCGATGTGTATCGGCAGCGGTTGAGCGAGGTTGATAAAGCGCTCCGAACCGCCGACCAGCCGCCGCACGCGCTCTTCCGGCCAGCCGTTGTCGCGGCCGAGCACGGCTTCCGCCAGCCGGAATGGTTGATCGAGGCGCACACAGCCGTGGCTGAAGGCGCGGCGCGATTGCGCGAACAGCCCACGCGTCGGCGTGTCGTGCAGATAGACCGAATAATCGTTGGGGAACATAAATTTGATGCGCCCGAGCGCATTGCGTTCGCCGGGCCGCTGACGAACGACGAGGCGGCCATGCCGATACGAGACGTCAAAGCCGCGCTGGCTCAGATAGGACAAATCGCCGTCATGCCGCGCCAACATCTCGTTCTTCAGGATAGAGGGCGGGACATTCCAATACGGATTGACGATGATAAAACGCATGTGATTGGAGAAGATTGGCGTCGGCGTCTGTTGCTTGCCGACGATAACGCGCGCGCGCAAGACGATAGCGCCGTCGCGCACCATTGAAAGCTCGAAATTGGGGATGTTCACCTCGACCCTGGAGTCGCCCAATTCACGCGGTAGCCAACGCCAGCGCTCCATATTGGCGATGATCTCCGCCTCGATGCGCGTCGCCCATCCGTTCGATTGCCAAGCGGCATGGCGCGGCGTGGCGCTATCCGAAAGCGCCAGTCCGGCGTCGGCGACGCGCACACCGAAGAAATGTTCGCCAGGCGAACGCGCGATCCGCAGTTGCGCAAGTTTCGCTTTGAGCGCCCGGTATCCACGGTGATGCGGATTGAAATCCTGTAAGACGTCGCCCGCCTGCGCGAAGCCGGCGGCGACGGCGGCGAGCGAGCGCCCCGTATCAGGAAGCGGCGGGCGCGCGCCGATGAGATGCGACACTTTCTGCGGATCGACGCGGGCGCCGGAGGCTTGCGCCGCGTAGGCGGCGACGGCTTCGGACAGATCGAGTTCGTCTGGCGCGCTCGGCGCGCCGTCGCCTTCCGCCGGCAAGCGATAAGAGCGGAGATCGAGGCCATCCTCATCCGCTTGCCGCAAGCGTTGGAGGACGGCGGTCGCGGCGGAACTCCAACCCGCCCCGTCGCGCCACAACGGCTCAAAGCCGCGCGCGGCGTAAAAGACGGCGATGGCGGCGCGCTGCGCGCGTCGCAAAGCGGCGTGCGGGCCGCCCGACGCGGCGTTCGCCCTGACGCTGACTGCAAGGGCGAGGGCGCGCCGCACATCAGGAATGCGCGCTTCGACGAGATCTCCGGCGAACGCGGCGCTTAACGGAAGCCTGCCGTAGCGGGCGTTTTGCAACGCCACGACGGCCGCCAACGCCGATTGGCTGGGATACAGCCGATTGGCGGCGGCTGGCGCGCGGTTGTCGTTATGGGCCGCAAAGAACTCCATGAGCGCTGGCGGAGGCGGCGCGAATGGCGCAAGCCACAGCGCGGCGTAGTTTTCGACGCTCCCATAGGCGGGCGGAATGGTCGCTGCGGCGATCGCCGCCGTCATGGTCCGAATGCAGCGCCAAAGCATTCTCCTTTTCGGATTGAAGGTCATGATAGGCCCTCGTTGGCGATCGTCGCCAACCTATTCGCCGTCATCGGATGCGTTCGCGCGCTGGCGCACCGAGTGGCGAGGCGGCGTCGAGGTTGGGCGCCCATACATCACCTTACTTATGGCGCGGCGCGGCAGAGCCAACGCGTCTCTTTGCCGCTGACGCCATAGCCTTCGTCGAGCAGCGCCTCGACTTGCCGGCAGACTGCTTGGGTTTGCGCCCGAGATTCTTGTTGTTTTGCGATTGCTTCGCCGCCCGGAGCACGCTCGACGGTTTGCACCAGCATGGTCGCGGCGCGATGCGCCATCGCAACCTTTGCCGCCGATACGGCGATGACGGCGGCGACGAGGACGAAGGCGGCTTTCTTAGCTTGGGCTGCGCGCGTCGGCCGCGACGCGAAAACCACAGGATTGAAGCTCATGACCGGCTCCCGTAATGTGAACGCCTCTGATCCGAGGCTTAGCGCCCACTTCATTGGTGAGCGTTTTCACGTTAGTCGCCGTGATCGGAGCTGTTTGTGCGGCGGCGCACAGGGCGGCCTGCGCCGCCATCGCGGCGCCGTTTTCTTACTTGGGTTGCGGGACGATGCGAAGATACGGCCGCGGCGCCTTCCAGCCTTGCGGATAGATGGTCTTGGCTTCCGCGTCTGAAACCGAACCCGCGATGATCACGTCGTCGCCCGGGCGCCAATTGACCGGCGTCGCAACCCTGTGCTTGGCGGTGAGCTGGAGCGAGTCGATGACGCGCAGCACCTCGTCGAAATTGCGCCCCGTCGTCATCGGATAGGCGATCAGCAGCTTGATTTTCTTATCGGGTCCGATGACGAATACGTTGCGCACCGTCTGATTGTCGGCCGGCGTTCGTTTGGACGCCTCGCCCGAGGCGCTGGCCGGGAGCATTCCATAAAGCTTCGAGACGTACAAATCCGAGTCGCCGATCACTGGATAGTTCGGCGCCGCCCCTTGCGTCGCCTCGATGTCTGACGCCCATTTCGCATGATCTTGCACCGGATCGACGCTCAGCCCGATAATCTTGACGTTGCGGCGGTCGAACTCCGGTTTGATTTTCGCCATGTAGCCGAGCTCGGTCGTGCAGACCGGTGTGAAGTCCTTCGGGTGCGAAAACAAGACGGCCCAGGAATCGCCGATCCATTGATGGAAGTTGATGCGGCCTTGTGTGGAATCCGCCTCGAAATCCGGCGCTATGTCGCCAATCTGGAGAGGCATGTGAAAGCTCCTTGCTGCATGTTTCAACACGTCTGGCGTTGTGGGTTCTTCGCTATGGGTCAAGCCCATATCCGGGAATCATAACGCCGCCGAAGCCCCTTTCAACCCGCAATCAGCGCATCCGCACCTTTCCAGCGAACGGTCAAGGCGCGCTTCGACATTGACGACGCATATCTCCGTCGCGCAAAATGATTTTGCTCCTTGGCAAGCGCATCGCCTATCGGGGAAGGGCGTTTGAATTCTTCTCCCCCCAACAGGAACAGCAAGCGCATGGAAAGGCCCCTGCAGAACGCAGCAGTGCTGCGCGTGATGGTCGGGACCGACCGATCCGAAACAGCTGAGCAAGCCGTCCAATGGGCCGCAGCGTTCGCCCAAAGGTACCTTGCCGAACTCGTGGTGGTTCAGGTGGTCGCGCCGCAGCATCCCGCTGACACGGAGTTCGGAGCGGCCGAGCGCACGCGCGCCGCCGCGGCCCGCGATGAGCTCGCCGTTCACGCGCAGCAGCTGGCCGGCGAGCGCGGTCGGGCGCTCGTCGTGCTCGATGTCGATCCGGCGTTGGCGATGGTTCGCGCCGCCGAGCAAGAGGCGGTCGACGTGCTCGTGGTCGGTAATTTGGGCATGGCGGGGCGCAAGGAGTTTTTGCTCGGCAATGTGCCCAACCGCGTCAGTCACAACGCCCGCTGCACCGTGATCATCGTGAACACCAGGCCGTCCGATGAGGGCGCGCCGGACGCCACGTGGACGGTGATCCGCAGCGGCGAGTCCCCGCCGTTCGAGCCTCGCTTGGCGGCGCGCAGCGCCCAAATCGCCACCGTGATGGCCAAACACGGCCTCAAAGAGCTGTTCGGCCGGCCCGACGAGGACGGCGCCGCCGGGCGGCGCCGCCAGGCCAAGCGTCTACGCGCCGCGCTCGAGGAGTTGGGCCCCACCTTTTCGAAACTCGGGCAGGTCATGTCGACCCGCCCGGACCTGGTGGCGCCTGAATACATTCAGGAACTCGCCCTGCTGCAGGACCATGTGCCGCCGATGGCCGAGCGTGAGGTCGTCCGGGTCATGGAACAGGAGCTGGGCGTGCCGTGGGAGGATGTTTTCGCCTCGATCGACCCGCGCCCGCTCGCCGCCGGCACGATCGGCCAGGTCCACCGCGCAACTCTCACCAGCGGCGCCAAAGTCGTCGTCAAAGCGCAGCGGCCCACCGCGCGCGAAGAAATCGAGCAGGACCTCGCCCTCCTCGAGCTGTTCGCGGAGCGTGTTCGGGAGCGCCCGGCGCTTCGCAAAGTCATCGACATGGAGGCGGTGTTCAAGCAGCTCTCCATGTCATTGCACCGCGAACTCGACTTCCATCAGGAAGCGTCGAACATCGAACGGATGCACGGCATCCTCAAAGATTACGATCGCCTTGCCGTTCCCAGCGTTTACCGGGACTTGTCCACCTCACGGCTGCTGGTGATGGAAGAGATTGAGGGCATCCCGATCATGCAAGCTCCGGAAGGGCCGGAGCGCATCCAGGCCGCGCGCCAGCTCTTGGAGAGTTTTTACAAACAGATCATCTCGGACGGATTCTTTCACGCCGATCCCCACCCCGGCAATCTAATGTGGTGGAAGGAGCGGGTTTATTTCCTCGACTTCGGGATGGTCGGAAACTTGGACACCGACCTTCGCGAGCATCTGATGCTGCTGCTGATGGCTTTCTGGCAGGAAGACGCCGGCTTCCTCACCGACATCTCGCTCATGCTGTCTGGCGCGGTCGGCCAATCAGATTTGGACATGCCCAAATATCAGGCCGAAATCGGCGACCTCATGGCCAAATACCGATCGATGGGGCTCGCCGAGATGCAGGTTGGACCAATCTTGCAAGAAATGAGCGAGATCGCGCTGCGCCACGGGGTGGCGTTGCCGGCGTCGCTCACCCTTGTCGGCAAAGCGCTGACGCAGGTGCAACTCGCCACGGTGCAGCTTGATCCGACGCTCGACCCGTTCGAGGTCGCCGGAAAGTTTTTGACACGCTCGTTGCTGAAGGGCATGAGGTCCAAGCTCGACCCGAAGACGCTCCTTTACGAATCGCAGAAGCTGAAGGTGCGGGCGGTGCGTCTGATCGAGACAATCGAACGCTTAATCGGCGCCCGTCCCGGAGAAAAGCTCGAGGTAAACTTCCGGGCAAACTCCCTTGAAGACATGGTCCGCCGGACCGGGCAGCGGCTGGCGCTCGGGCTGATCGCCGCAGCGAGCGTCTTCGCCGCCGCATTCACGGCTGCGTCGCCGACCGTCGCCAACTGGGTCCCCGCAACGCTCGGCGTTATCGCCAGTCTGCTGACCATTACGTTGATCGTTGACCTGATGCGTCGGCGCTAACGCTGGTTGGCGGCGAACACGGATCGAGAAGCGGCGGCGGTTTCGCGCCCCCGCGTTTAATCGAGCGGAGCGTGGCTTTTTCGAGCAGGTAGGCCATCGCCGTCATCGCCAAGCCAACCAGCCATCGCTCGGCGCGTCGCAAAAATAGCCTTTTGGGAGTGTTGCTCACGGATGCGTTTTCCAAGACCTGATCGCCCCTCTCTCGATCGCCCCTATCGCCACGACCGGAAGCGACGCGGTCAGATTAACATCGTCGCGCGCGATAGTCAGCCATCGAGCGCCGGCAACCTGCCCGCGAATTTTCATCCAGCGGCAAGTTAAGTCCTGGCGTTTTGCTGCGCCCGTAGGCGTGAGAGCAGCAACAGGCGATCGGCGGCGCACGATTCGGGCGGGCTCGAGCGGCCCCCGGTGTGAGCGCAACGACTCAGAACGAACAAGCCCGGCGCGAGCCCCGGGCTTGTTTTTGCAACGTCTTAAAACCTCATATGGGATCGCCGCGGCAAGAGCCGACATTCTGGCCGGCAGCGCGCGCCTGTTGAACGGGCGGGCATGGCGTGTCCCCATAAGAACAGAAAACGCAGCAGTCGCCGGCCTTCGGTTTCAGCAACGCGCCACAACTCTTGCATTCGTAAAAGAATTGGCAGGCGTCGGTCGGCATCGTTTCCGTCGCCTGACGCCCACAGTGCGGGCAGGTGATCGTCGAGGCAAGTTTCATGCGCGGGTCTCATATCAGTTCTTGTGCAATTCTTCGTGTCCGCCACGGCGACCTACCCGGCGCAACAAGACAGCTTTGCCACGTCCTTTGCGAAGGCCAGCGCCGTGAGCTTCAGTCCCTCGACTGTCGTCAAATAGGGAAAGATGGCGTCGGCGAGGTCGTCGATCGAAAGCCCATGACGGATGGCGAGCGCCGCTGTCTGAATGCTGTCGGCTCCTTCCGGCGCGAGAATATGCGCGCCAAGCAGTCGCCGCGTTTTGCCATCGGCCACGAGCTTTATGAGGCCGCGCGTATCGCGGGCGGCGAGCGCGCGCGGCACGTATTCGAGCGGGAGCACTGATGTGCGCACGTCATGCCCCGCCGCGCGAGCGGCCGCTTCAGTCAAGCCGACGCTCGCCGCTTGCGGGTCGGTGAACACAATCGCCGGCATCGCGGAATTGTCATATCTCGAGTTGTCGCCGTCGAGCGCGTTCCTGGCGGCGATCTTCGCCCCATAGGCCGCCATGTAGACGAACTGGTCGCGGCCGGTAACGTCGCCTGCGGCATAAACGCCGTCGCGCGTCGTCCGCATGCGGTCATCCACTATAATGCCGCCATTCGCGGCGAGCTCGACGCCCAATCCTTCCAGGCCGAGGCCTTCGCTGTTTGCCGTGCGGCCGGCGGCGACCAGAACTCGCTCGGCTTCGATCGTCACCGGACGGCCATCGTGGGTAAGATCGAGAGCTGTGCCGACAGCCGTCTTGCGTAAGGTATGGTAGGACGCGCCGCTAATGATCGTCATCCCCTCATCCGCAAGGTAGCCTTGCAGCGCGGCGCCGATTTCCGGCTCCATTTCCGGCAGCAAACGTGAGCGGAACAAAAGCGTGACCGCCACCCCGGCGCGGGCGAACATCTGCGCCAATTCCGCTCCGACGTAGCCGCCGCCGATGACCAGCAGCGAATGCGGCAGCGCCTCGAGTTCGAGCGCGGTCGTGCTGGTGAGATAAGGTACGTCCTCGATGCCTGGGATGGCGGGAACTGCCGGACGGCTGCCTGTCGCTATGATGATCTTGCTCACGGGAATATGTTCATCATCCGCGACGACGCCGCCTTCGACAAGGCGCGCTGCGCCCTTGCGATAGCTGATAGGATCGTAGGCTGGCAGCAAATCGGCATATTTGGCCTGCCGCAGAGTCGCGACCAGATCGTTCTTCTGCCGCATTGTTGCTCGCCAATCCTCGATCCGCGCGGCGGCGCTGACGCCCGCAAAACGCCTGGCGGAGTCCGCTCGATGCAAGACTTCGACAGCGCGGATCAGGGTTTTCGAGGGCACACACCCGAAATTGACGCAAGTGCCGCCGATTGTGCCGCTGCCAATGAGCACGACCTCTGCGCCCTGTTCGGCGGCGGTGATGGCGGCCGAGAACCCGGCCGACCCAGCCCCGATGATCGCGAGGTCATAGCCCTTGCCATTTGCTTTGCGGGCGCAGCAATCACTCATGGGGCGGCGTCCTTTCGTCGGGCCGGCGGCAAGCAGGTGGCGTCATTGCGGCGGCGATAGAATACGAGGCCGACCAACCCGAGGCAGACGAGCAGCGCCGGAATTACGACGTAATCTGCTCTGGCGAGCCAAGCGGCGAGGCCGACGCCGCCGAGGCTGCCCAGCACAATTGCCAGCAACGGGGTAGCGCAGCAGACGACGGCGAGCGCCGCGCCTATTGCGCCGGCGCCAACGAGAGTGCGATCGCGCATGGCCTCAGCTCCTCGGCGTGGAAGGATAACCGGCATTGGCGGTGGTGGCCGTCAGCGCTTGCACATCGGTCTTCGCATCGTCGTAGGTGACGACCGCCGTCTTGTCCGCAAACGACACGACGACGCTGGCGACGCCCGGCACGGCCGCGAGACTACGCTTCACCGTGTAGGGGCAAGTGGCGCACGTCATGTTCTGGACGGCGAGTGTCACGGTTGTTTCAGCTGCGAGGGCCGGCGCAGAAGCGACGAGGCCGAATCCGAAGGCGGCGATGGCGAGCAGCTTGGTCATGGGATGGGTCCTTCCATCAGGCGAAGACGAGCGGGCCGAGAAAATCGAGGGCCAATGCTCCTATGACGAGAATGGTCGCGAGGACGAGCCCCGACACGACCAGGCGGTTGGGGACCGGTCTGGCGCAGGCCGCGCCGTCGGCGCAGGCGACCCGCCGCGAGCGGTAGACCAGCCAGTATCCAGAGCCCAAGCAAACAGCCGTAAAGGCGATGAAATATGGCTGATAAGGAGCGAGCCGCGTCAGATTGCCGATCCACGCCCCACTGACGCCGAGGCTGAACAGCGCCAACGGCAGAATGCAGCAGGCGGACGCCGCCAACGCCCCAAGAACGCCGCCGGCGGCGGCAAGCTTCGCGCGGCCGCTCGCGGCCGCCGCTTTTGGGCCGGATTCGGCGCCGCCAGCGCTTATCAGCGCGGATTCCTTGTTGATCGCCATAAAAACATGCTGCACCCTGTAGTGGCTACAGAAGCAAGGATATTTTTATGCCCGCCATCGCCCATGCTCGAGCCGAGGGCCTAACGATCGGCGATGTGTCGCGCCGAACCGGCGTGCATATCGAAACCATCCGCTACTATGAAAAGATCGGGATTCTGCCCGCACCGCCGCGCAGCGACAGCGGGCGGCGGATTTATGGGCAAAGCCAGACGCGGACGCTGGCTTTTATCCGCCGCGCCCGAGAATTGGGCTTTACCCTGAATGAAATCCGCAAGTTGCTCGACCTGAGCGGGCCCGGCAAGTCGTCCTGCGCCGAAGTTCGGGAGATTGCCGCGATTCACCTCGACAGCGTCCGCGCCAAGCTCGCCGATCTGGCGCGGCTCGAGGCCATCCTTGCGACGACCATCGCGCAATGCGCGGGGAGGACGACCCCAGCGTGCCCGGTTCTCGATATGCTCGACGCTCCGAGCCGCACGCGAGAGACCAGTCCTTGACTCTGCCCAAAAAGCGACGGGCGGACTTCGCGCCCGCCTTTTACTCGATCAGCGCCTTGACCGTTTCGGACGGCCGACACAGCGCCACCTTGTCGCCGACGATGACGATCGGCCGCTCGATCAGGATCGGATGCTTCGCGATCGCCGCAAAAATCTCGTCGTCGGTCACGCTCGGATCGTCGAGGCCGAGTTCCTCGTAAGGCGTGCCGCGCTTGCGCAGGATGTCGCGCGGCGTCTTGCCCATGCGCTTCAACAGACTTTCGAGCGTTTTCCGGTCCGGCGGGTCCTTGAGATATTCGATCACCTTCGGCGTCAATCCCGCCTCCTCGAGGTAGGCGAGAACGTTGCGGGACGTGCCGCAAGCGGGATTATGGTAGACGACGACGTCCATGTTGGCCCCGGTTCGACGACTTGCCTCGTTCGTGTTAACTAGATCAGAAAACAGAGCCCACAGCGAGCGCCAGATGAGATAACGCTATTGGCGTCAAATTCATGACCCGTCACGCCCGATTTGCGGGCCGCGCCCCACCCATCAGGCGAGCGCCCGCATCGACAGCTTTCCGGGAGAACGCAACGATATGACCAATATGACCCGCACCTATTTCGGCACCGACGGCATCCGAGGCAAAGCCAACCAGAAGATCACGCCCGAACTGGCTTTGAAGATCGGACAAGCGACGGGCCTGGTCTTTCATCGCGGCGAACATCGCCATCGCGTGGCGATCGGCAAGGACACGCGCCTGTCCGGTTATATGATCGAATATGCGCTGGTCGCCGGCTTTGCCTCGGTCGGCATGGACGTGCTGCTGCTCGGGCCGATGCCCACCCCCGCCGTCGCCATGCTGACGCGGTCGATGCGCGCCGACGTCGGCGTGATGATCTCGGCCTCGCATAACCCGTTCGAGGACAACGGCATCAAGCTGTTCGGCCCGGATGGGCACAAATTGTCCGATGCGATCGAGGCGGAGATCGAAAAGCTGCTCGATAGCGATCTTTCAAGCAAGCTCGCCGAGCCGCACGGGCTTGGCCGCGCCAAGCGCATCGACGACGTGCGGGCGCGCTACATCGAGTTCGCCAAACGCACCCTGCCCCGCAACATGAGCTTGGACGGCCTGCGCATCGTGGTCGATTGCGCCAATGGCGCCGCCTACAAGGTGGCGCCCGAGGCCTTGTGGGAGCTGGGCGCGGAAGTCATCGCCATTGGCGTCGAGCCGGATGGATTCAACATCAACCGCGACGTGGGCTCCACCGCGCCGCAGGCGCTGCGCGACAAAGTGCGCGAGATGCGCGCCGACGTCGGCATTGCGCTCGACGGCGACGCCGATCGCGTCATCATGGCGGACGAGCACGGGCGGCTCATCGACGGCGATCAGCTCATGGCGGTGGTCGGCGCGAGCTGGCGCGATCAGGGCCTTTTGACCAAGCCCGGCCTCGTCGCCACGGTCATGTCCAATCTCGGCCTCGAGCGCCATCTCGCCTCGCTCGGGTTGACGCTCGAGCGCACGCCGGTCGGCGACCGCTACGTGCTCGAGCGCATGCGCGAACAGGGCTACAACATCGGCGGCGAACAATCCGGGCATGTCATTTTCTCGGATTATTCGACGACCGGCGATGGGCTCGTCACCGCGATGCAAGTGCTCGCCGTGGTGAAGAAACAGGGACGGCCGGTCAGCGAGGTCTGCCACCGTTTCGAGCCGCTTCCGCAGGTTTTGAAGAACGTGCGGGTGAACGGCGCGAAGCCGCTCGAACAGGCGCATGTCGTCAGCGCCATCGATTCGGGACGGCGCAAGCTCGGCGGCTCGGGCCGCCTGGTGGTGCGCGCGTCGGGAACCGAGCCGGTGATTCGCGTGATGGGCGAAGGCGACGATCCCGAGCTCGTCGAGCGCATCGTCGGCGACGTCTGCGAGGCGCTCTCGGCCTCGGCCGCAGCGGCGTGACTGACGACTGGCGAGCGGCTCTATTGGCTATTCGCCACTCGCTACTCGCTCACCCCACTCGATCTCGTGGTTAAATTGTAAGGTTAACCTCTATTTAAACGTTCTCCGGCATCGTCCCTACCGACTGGCCTTGCGCCAGCGGTCCGCTTCGCGGCCTTTTTCGAAGGAAGGGAAGGATGTACTATGGGCAGATCCACAGCCCTCATTTTGGCGGCCGCGTTCGCCGCCGCCGCGAGCCCAACTGCCTTCGCCGCGGATCTTTTGCCGCCACCCCCGCCGATCGAAGCGCCGCCGCCGCCTGAGTTCGGCGGCTGGTATCTGCGCGGCGACGTCGGCGTCGGGATCAATCAGTTGAATGATTTTCGCAGAACGCTGGCGCCGTTCAACGGGCTCGGCGGCCCCGCTCCCACCGACGTGGTGCTGAATTTTGCGTCGCTGGGCGATTCCGCATTCGCTGGCGCCGGCGCCGGCTTTCAGTTCAACAACTGGCTGCGCGCCGACGTGACCGGCGAATTCCGCACCGAGGCGACCTTTCGCGATACGGAGTCGGTTCATGCCTTCTGCCCGACCAGCATCTGCTTGGATCACGAAACCGCCGGCTTGGCCACGGCCCTGTTCCTGGCCAACGGCTTTGTCGATCTCGGAACCTGGTTCGACGTAACGCCGTTCGTCGGCGGCGGCGTGGGCTTAGCGCATCACTGGTTCGCGGCTCTTACCGACATATCCGCGGGCTTCCCCGGCTCGGCCGGCGGCCTCGCCGCCGCCACGACCCGAACCAACTTCGCCTGGGCGGTCATGGCCGGCCTCGACTTCAACGTGACGCCGAGGCTCAAGCTCGAACTCGGCTGGCGCTTCGTGGACATGGGGCGGGTGCAAAGCAACCCGATCGTCTGCACGAGCATACCCGACTGCTTCTTTGAAACGAAGTCGTTCCGCGTCACCTCTCACGACGTCAGACTGGGCTTCCGCTACACGCTCAGCCCGCTCGCGTCAGCGCCAGCGTTCTTCGTTCCGCCGCCCGGCCCGCTGGTGCGCAAATACTGACGCGAACCGTCCGTTCGGATCGAAAACGGCGCGAGTTCTGGCCCGCGCCGTTTTCGTTTTCTCGGCGCCGTCGTAATGACGAGGAGCCACCCCCCTCTCGCCGCGCGGCCGAAAATCGGCCATAAGTCGCGCATGTCGAAACGCCCGCGTCCGCCCCCCGACGCCGCTCCCGCGCCCGGCGCCAACGCGCCGGAATTCACCGTTTCGGAGCTGGCCAACGCGCTGAAACGCACGGTCGAGGACCGCTTCGGCCAGGTGCGCGTGCGCGGCGAGATATCGAATTATCGCGGGCCGCACGCCTCCGGCCATGTCTATTTCTCGCTCAAAGACCAGAATGCGCGGCTCGACGCCGTCATTTGGAAGGGAACCTTCGCGCGGTTGCGAACCCGGCCAGAGGACGGTCTCGAGGTGATCGCCACCGGCAGGATTACTACTTTCCCCGGCAAGTCGTCGTATCAGATCGTCATCGAGGCCTTGGAGCCAGCCGGCGCCGGCGCGCTCATGGCGCTGCTCGACGAAAGGCGCAGGAAATTTATCGCCGAGGGCCTCTTCGAGGCCCAGCGCAAGAAGCCCCTCCCCTATCTGCCGCAGGTCATCGGCGTCGTCACCTCGCCGACCGGGGCCGTCATAAGGGACATCTTGCACCGGCTTGCCGACCGCTTCCCACGGCGCGTTCTTGTGTGGCCGGTGCGCGTTCAAGGCGACGCCTGCGCGAGCGAGGTCGCCGCGGCAATCGCCGGCTTCAACGCCCTCGAGCCGAGCGGATGCCTGCCGCGCCCCGATGTGCTGATCATCGCGCGCGGCGGCGGTTCACTCGAGGACTTGTGGGGCTTTAACGAGGAAATCGTCGTGCGGGCGGCGGCGGCGAGCGCCATTCCGCTCATTTCGGCGGTCGGACACGAGACCGACACGACGCTGCTCGATTTTGCAGCCGACCTGCGGGCGCCGACGCCGACCGGCGCCGCCGAGAAATGCGTGCCGGTGCGCGCCGAACTCATCGAACAGACGGCGACGCTGGCGCGTCGTCTCGCGGGCGCGGAACGCCGTTTGCTCGACATGCACGCCGCTCATTTACGGGCGTTGGCGCGCGTGCTGCCCGCTCCCGAGCAACTGCTCGCCAACCCGCGCCAGCGCATGGATCGCGCCGGCGACCGGCTGCGCGCCTGGCTGCGCTCAGGGCTGGACGCAAGACGCCTGCGCGTCGGACGATCGACGCAGATTCTCGCCCGACATTCGCCGCAGGCCGAACTCGCCCGGGCGAGCGAGCGCCTGAAGGGTCTCGGCGCGCGCTTGACGCAGGGGCGGGCGACGCGCCTGGCTATGGCGCGTCACGAAGCGGGACGCTCCCGCCAACGGCTCGATCACGCCGAGCAGCGCTTGGCGGCCGCCTTCGCCAATTTGCTCGCCGGGCGCCGAACGCGGTTGACGCAGCTCGAACAATTGCGCCTGTCGCTCGGCCACCACGCGGTGCTGGCGCGCGGCTTCGCGCTGGTGCGCGATGCAAAGGAGGTGTTGGTGCGCCACGCGAGCGATGTCGCGCCCGGCATGCGGCTCAATATCGAATTTTCCGACGGCCGCGTCGTGGCCAGAGCCGAGGAGCAGACCAGCGCGCCAAATCCCCTTCCCGCCCGCCAAGCCAGCGCGAAAGCTAAAAGCGAACCCGGCCAGGGTTCGCTGTTTTGATGGGGCGCGAATCCTTCTCCCGCTTGCGGGAGAAGGTGTCGCGCGAAGGCGCGACGGATAAGGGCGGCGCCGTTGCCTAAGCCTAACGGCCCTCACCCGACCCGGCTTCGCCGGGCCACCCTCTCCCGCTTTGCGGGAGAGGGAAACAGGCGCCCTCACCCCGTCTGCTGGATGGCCGACAGTTTCCAGGCATTCGGACCGGCGCCGGCCGGGCGGCGGAACGTCCAAATCTCGGTTGCTTGCGTCGGCTGCGCGGGATCGCCGGAGACGAGCTTGCCGCTGGCCTTGTCCTCCATGACGTCGATCAGCGCGAAGCGCATGGCGACGGTGGCGTATTCGTCGGCGCCCTCGCGCCAGGCTTCCGACAGATCGCCTTGCAGCAGCTTCACCCCGGAGATGCGGTTGACCAAGCCCTTGCGCGCGTTGGCGGCGATCTCCTCGCCGAAATAGGAAGCCATTTCGTCGGTCACCAGCGCGCGCAAGCCGGCGTGGTCTTCGCGGCTATAAGCGCTCTGCGTTTCGCTGAGCAGCCGCTCAAAAGCCGGGAAATCCTCGTTGCTCAGGGTCAACGGCGAGCTCACGAACTGGCGTTGCGCCGCTCCGCCGCCCAACCCTAAGCCTGGCCCGCCGCTGAACGCCGCCGCGCCGGCGCCCGAGGGCCGCGCGGCGCCGACAACGCCACGGCCGGTAAACCAGTTAAAGGCCAATCTGACGACAAAATAGAGCAGCGCCAATTGCAGCACGAGGCCGATGATCGACATGACGCCGCCCACTCCGCCAAACAGCCCATGCCCGAGCAACAGCCCGAACAGGCCGGCGCCAAGCAAGCCGCCGAGCAGGCCGCCGCCGAAGCCACCGCCAAACAGCCCCGGCCGGGCGGCTTGCGGCGCCTGGCCAAAGGACGGCGCATTTTGCGGCGTGACGGATCGCTCCATGGGCGCCGCCGGTCGCGGCGCCGTCGTGGTGGGGGGCGGCGCCGAAAAGGTGCGCGAGCCGCGTGAGCCCGAACTCATGCCGCCGCCCATCTTGGCCTGCGCCAAGGCCGGCGCCAGAGCGAGCAGAAGGGCGAGACCGAAAGCAACGATAGGCTTGCTGGAGTGAGCCCGTGTTGAGGACATGACCAACCTCTGGTGACCGGGGCGCAAAGCCGCCCTCGCGCCGCCATATATATGGAGGCTGGAGCCATTCCGCAAAAGGCCAATCTCAACGGCCATCCCAGGGCGCCCAGGCGACGGCGGCGCGCGACGGAGCGCGACGATTCGAGTAAGATGCCGTGATGCGCCAATATCTCGAGCTCCTCGAAAAAATCCTGCGCGACGGGGCGCATAAGGACGACCGCACCGGCACCGGCACGCTGTCCCTGTTCGGCCATCAGATGCGCTTCGATCTTGGCGCCGGGTTTCCGTTGCTGACGACCAAGAAACTGCACACGAAGTCGATCGTGCATGAACTCCTGTGGTTCCTGAACGGCGACACCAACATCGCCTATCTGAAGGCAAACGGCGTCTCCATCTGGGACGAGTGGGCCGATGCTAAGGGCGATCTTGGCCCGATCTACGGCAAGCAATGGCGCTCCTGGGCGGCGCCGGACGGCAGGACGATCGACCAGATCGCTTGGCTCGTCGAGGAGATCAAGCGCAATCCGTTTTCAAGGCGCCTCGTCGTCTCCGCCTGGAACCCGGCGGACATCGACAAGATGGCGCTGGCGCCGTGTCACTGCCTGTTCCAGTTCCACGTCGCAGAAAAGGACGGCTGGAAACGCCTGTCCTGCCAGCTCTATCAACGGTCGGGCGACGTGTTCTTAGGGGTTCCGTTCAACATCGCGAGCTATGCGCTGCTCACGCACATGGTTGCGCAAGCGACGAACTGCGTCGCCGGGGACTTCGTGCATACGCTCGGCGACGCGCATCTTTATCTCGACCATCTCGAACAAGCGCGCCTGCAACTGACCCGCGCGCCGAGGCCGCTCCCCCGCCTTAAATTGAGCGAGAATGCGCCGTCGCTGTTCGATTTCAAATACGCGGACGTTTCTTTCGAAGGATACGATCCTTGGCCGCCGATCACAGCGCGAATTGCGGTATGAAATGGCGATGAGCGGCGTCAAAGGGTTCGCGTGGAAGAGGGAAGGCGGGGCGCTCTTAGGGCAATGGGGCGAATGTCGGCAAAAGGCGCAATCTGCCCTCTCTCCCGCGTAGCGGGGGAGAGTTGGAGAGGGGGCAGTTCGTCTTGGAGCAATTTTGCGCGGCGATGCCCTCTCCCTAGCCCTCCCCCGCGTTCCGCGGGAGAGGGAATCGACCGGCGTCATCATGCGCCGGAGCTTGACGAGGATCGGCGCAAAATGCTCAACATTTCGGCTCAAGGCGCTAAGGGAGCGTCGGGCAGCCAGGCAACCAGGAGATCGACATGGCGACGGATATCGTGATCGTTTCCGCGGCGCGGACCGCCGTGGGATCGTTCAATGGAGCTCTCGGCGGCGCGCCCGCGCATGAATTGGGAGCGGTCGCGCTAAAGGCCGCCATCGATCGCGCCAAGATCCAGCCCGACGAGGTGGACGAGGTCATCCTCGGTCAGGTGCTGGGCGCCGGCGAAGGCCAGAACCCGGCGCGTCAGGCGGCGATCAAGGCCGGCGTGCCGCGCGACCGGACGGCGTTTGGCGTCAATCAGGTGTGCGGCTCGGGCCTGCGCGCCGTGGCGCTGGCGGCCCAGCAGATCAGTTCAGGCGACGCCAAGATCATCGTGGCCGGCGGCCAGGAATCGATGTCGCTCGCGCCGCACGCCGCCCACCTGCGCGCCGGCGCCAAGATGGGCGAGGTGAAATTCGCCGACACGATGATCGTCGACGGGCTCATGGACGCCTTCAACAATTATCACATGGGCGTCACGGCCGAGAACGTCGCCGCCAAGTGGCAGATCACCCGCGCCGAACAGGACGCGTTCGCGTGCGCTTCGCAGAACAAGGCTGAAGCCGCACAGAAGGCCGGCAAGTTCAAGGACGAGATCGTTCCTTACACGGTTTCGACCAGGAAAGGCGACGTAGTCGTCGACGCCGACGAATTCATCAGGCACGGCGTCACCGTCGAGTCGTTGGCGAAACTGCGTCCCGCCTTCGCCAAGGACGGCACGGTGACCGCCGGCAACGCCTCGGGCATCAACGACGGCGCCGCGGCGCTGGTGATCACCACCGCCGCCGAGGCCAAACGGCGCGGCCTAACGCCGCTGGCGCGCATCGCCGCCTGGGCGACCGCCGGCGTCGACCCGGCAGTCATGGGTTCGGGGCCCATTCCCGCCACGCGCAAGGCGTTGGCAAAGGCCGGCTGGAAAGTCGCCGACCTCAATCTCGTCGAAGCCAACGAGGCTTTCGCGGCGCAGGCCCTCGCCGTCAACAAGGATTTGGGCTGGGACCCGGCGATCGTCAACGTCAACGGCGGCGCCATCGCCATCGGCCACCCGATCGGCGCATCCGGGGCGCGGGTGCTGACCACCCTGCTCTACGAGCTGACGCGACGCGGCGGCGGCAAGGGCCTCGCCACCTTGTGCATCGGCGGCGGCATGGGCATCGCCATGGCGGTTGAGCGGTAAGGCGACGCTCCCTCTCCCGCTCGCGGGAGAGGGTGGCCCGGCGAAGCCGGGTCGGGTGAGCGCCCTCATCCGTCGCGCGTTCCGCGCGCCACCTTCTCCCGCAAGCGGGAGAAGGATTCGCGCTCAAAGATTTACCAATGCTCGGTTTTGAACGAAGGAGACAACAGTGGGCAAAATAGCGGTGGTGACAGGCGGGACGCGCGGCATCGGCGCGGCAATCTCCAAGGCGCTCAAGGCTGCGGGCTACACTGTGGCGGCAAATTACGCCGGCAACGACGCAGCCGCCGCCAAATTCAAGGCCGAGACCGCCATCCCGGTCTACAAATTTGACGTTGCGAGCTATGACGCCAGCGCCGCCGGCCTCGCCCGGATCGAGCAAGACCTCGGTCCGGTGGACGTTCTGGTCAACAACGCCGGCATCACGCGCGACGGCGTGTTCCACCGGATGACGCCGGAGCAATGGCGCGCCGTCATCGACACCAATTTAAATTCTCTGTTTAACGTCACGCGCCCGGTGATCAACGGCATGCGCGAGCGCGGCTTCGGCCGCATCATCGTCATTTCCTCGATCAACGGCCAGAAGGGCCAGATGGGACAGACGAATTACTCCGCCGCCAAGGCCGGCGATCTCGGCTTCGTCAAGGCGCTGGCGCAGGAGAGCGCGGCCAAGGGCATAACCGTCAACGCCATCGCTCCCGGTTATATCGCCACCGAAATGGTGCTCGCGGTGCCAAAGGAAGTTCTCGACAAAGCGATCATCCCCTATATCGCGGTGGGCCGCCTCGGCCAGCCGGAAGAGATCGCGCGCGGCGTGGTCTTTTTAGCCTCGGACGACGCCGGCTTCATCACCGGCTCGACGCTCACCATCAACGGCGGCCATTATCTGATCTGAGGCCGGATTCTGCGCCGAAGTCGCCATCATGCTGTCAGCGGTCGTTCTCGCCTTCGATCCGCCGGTTGTCGGCCCGTTGCGCGTTGCGGTCGCGCGCAGCTTGGCCTCGCTCGTCGAGGCGTGCGTCGAAGGGCTGGTCGCCGACGCCATACTGGCCGGCCCGCCGAACCTGGGGCTGGAAAAAATAGCGGACGAAGCCGGCTGCGCGCTGATTGAGGCGGCAGACGCGCGAACGGCGCTGGCCGGCGCGCTACAGAGGGCGCGCCAGGCGCATGTTTTCGTGCTCGCCGCCGGCGCCGCCCCGGAACGCGGTTTTTTAGACGAAGTGCGCGATGTGCTGACTTGCGGGGATGGCGCACGGGCGCGCGTGTTGCGGGCGGCGCCCGACTCTCTGCTGACGCGCCTCGCGCCGCGGCTTGCCAAACCCGTCGGCCTCATCGCCCGCAAGGAGGATTGCCGCATAGCGGGCGACATCGCCGCGCTGGCGCGCAGCCTTCGCGCCCGCGATCTTTCAACCACAGCCCGGCGGGTGATGTGAGCCTCACCGCCGTCCAAACGTATCGCAGCTGTCGATCTGCCCGGAGCGCAGGCCTGTCTGCAACCATCCGACGCGCTGCGTCGACGAGCCATGGGTGAAAGAATCGGGCACGGCGTAGCCGCGCGAGGTTTTCTGCAAACGATCGTCGCCGATCGCCTGCGCGGTGGCGACCGCCTTTTCGATGTCGCCTTGTTCGATGATCCGCCATCTTTGATTGGCGTTGGCCGCCCAGACGCCGGCCAGGCAATCGGCCATCAGCTCGAGGCGCATCGACAACGCATTCGCGTCGGCGCGGCTCGAGGCCGCCTGCTGCGCCCGGTGGACCTTGGGCAGGATGCCGATCTGGTTTTGAATGTGGTGTCCCATCTCATGCGAGATCACGTAGGCGTAAGCGAAATCGCCGCCGCCGCCAAAGCGGCTGCGCATGTCCCGGAAGAAGGACGTGTCGAGATAGATCTTCTGATCCAGGGGGCAATAGAACGGCCCCATGGCCGACTGCGCCGAGCCGCAGCCGGAACTGGTGGCGCCGTCGAACAGCACGAGCTTGGGCGGCGTGAAGCGGATATTCTTCTGGCCCGGCAGAACCTGCGACCACACGTCCTCGTTCTCGGCGAGGACGGCGGCGACGAACTGGCCGGTTCGATCGCCGGGCGCGCCCCGAGCGTGGCGGGTTTGACGGTCCTCGCGCGGCGTGGCGATTTGGCTGCCGCCGTCGCGCATGTGAGTCAGCATCTCCGCGCCGCCGATGAGCACGGCGGGGTTGATGCCGAGCGCATAGCCGATGATGCCGAGGATGACGGTAGCGCCGAGCCCGAGATGCCCGGCCCCGCCCAGCATCGAGCCGCCGCCCGCATCGGCGTAGTCCTCGCCGCGCCGGTCTTCGATGTTGTCGGATCGACGAAAATCTTCCCATCGCATCGGGACGCGCTCCGCTGGGCCACTGCGGCGAGGGCCGCACCTATTTAATGGACGATCGCGCGCCTGAGTAGGGTGGAAATGGGGCGGCGTTTTTGCATATCGGCGCGACGCCTTCCTCGAACGTAGCGCTGGGGTTGCGATCACGACAGCCTCACGCCAGATGTGAACGCTCCGGCAGCGTTCCGCGGAGCAGGATCAGTCGGCCGAGGGGGCCGGAGTGGTTCGCCGCTTGCTTGCGAGGGCGCTATCAGAGAAACAACACAACACTTCTGTTGACTTCGTGGTGCACAACAGATATGTTGCGTTCATGAATGGCGCCCAAGCCAAACGCTTCCTAGCCAAGAAAGGCGCGACATTCGCCCCCGGCAAAGGCGGCCATCTGATCGTGACGCTAAACGGCAAGAGGTCCATTTTGCCGCAGCACGGCGGATCGAAAGAGATCGGTGAGGGCCTTTGGCAGGCGATCCTCAAGCAACTCGGGATTAAGGAATAAGACATGCGCTACGCCGTCACACTCGCCCCCGACGACAACGGGACAATCCTCGTAACAGCCCCGGACATTCCTGAGGTGGTTACTTTTGGCGAGGATCGCGACGATGCACTGGCGAGGGCCGTCGATGCAATCGAGACGGCCATAATGGGCGCAATGGCCGCCCGTGAAGACGTGCCCACTCCGAAAGCCGGCGGCGCTGATTACGTCACACTGCCCGCTTTGTCATCGGCCAAAATCGAACTGTATCAGGCCATGCGGGCGGATGGCGTCGGCAAGGCCGCGCTTGCAAAACGTCTCGGCGTCGCATTGCCGCAAGTAGATCGGCTGATAGACTTGAAACATAGCTCTCGCCTCGATGCGATTGAGCGCGCATTCTCGGCTCTTGGTAGGTCAATGACCATCGTCGTCAAAGCAGCGGCCTAAGCGCCCTGATGCGGTTAGCCGCTTGCTCGGAAGGACGCTTCATCAACCCGCCGACAGCTTGCCCCAAAACTCCGGCCAAGTCTGCGCCAACCTTCCGCCGAGGCGCAGCGGCGCTATTTTCGTGGCCAGCCCGTCTGCGCCGATTTCGACGGCGACGCCGCACAGCGTCGCTTCGCCTTGCGCCGGCTCGAAACGCGACCCCGGCGTTTTGCGGATGAACCGGCGCAACGGCTCCTCCTTCTCCATGCCGATGACCGAATCGTAATCGCCGGTCATGCCCACGTCGGTGATATAGCCCGTGCCATGGACGAGGATCTGATGGTCGGCGGTCGGCGCATGCGTATGGGTGCCGACGACCAGCGAGGCGCGCCCGTCGACGAAATGGCCCATCGCCATTTTCTCGCTCGACGTCTCGGCGTGCATGTCGACCACCAGAGCGTCGCAGCCGCTCCCCAAAGGACAGGCGCCGATTTCGCGTTCGATGGCGGCGAAGGGGTCGTCGAGCGCCTCCATGAACACGCGGCCCTGGACATTGATCACCAATATCTGTTTGCCGCGCGCGGCGTAGAGATTGGCGCCGCGTCCCGGCGTTCCCGGCGGATAATTGACGGGGCGCAACAGGCGCGGTTGGCGCTCGATGAAGACGAGCGCCTCGCGCTGGTCGAAGACGTGATTTCCGCTTGTGACGCAATCGGCGCCGGCTTGCAGGAATTCGTCGCAAATCGCCTCGGTAACGCCGAAGCCGCCGGCCGCGTTCTCGCCGTTGACGATGACGAAATCGAGCGCCCAGTTCTTGCGCAGCTCAGGCAAGTGCGCAAACAGCGCCGTCCGCCCGGCGCGGCCGACGACATCGCCTATGAACAAGAGCCGCAGCGGACGCTCGCCGGCGTGTGACTCGGATGGGGAACGCATGTCGGACGAAGAACGCATGCAGTCTCTCTACACGCCGAGGATGTTTTTGTCGCATTCCGTATGGCGCGCGGGGACGTCAGGCAAAAAGCGGGAAAAGCGCGGCGGGGCGGCGCAAACCCTTCTCCCGCGCCGCGGGAGAACGCAGCCCGGCGAAGCCGGGTCGGATGAGGGCCGGCGCCGCCTTCCGAAATGACGCAGAACAAGCGGCGCGAACCGGGCGCCCGGCCCATGGGAGAAGCAAATCGCAAGCGCCCTCATCCGACCCTCGCTGACGCGAGGGCCACCTTCTCCCGTTTTACGGGAGAAGGAATGCGTGCCGCGTCTTAGTTGGAAATATGCGGACAAACCGCTTCGAAGAGCATCACTGGCTCCATATCTGCACGACGTGCCGACTTGCGTGCATGCCGTAGCCCTCTGGGAGAGGGTGTTGGGCCCGGATATAGGCCTTAGAACGCCTCGGAGTGGGACGCTCGAGGTGGAAGAAATCGCCGCTGGCTATAAGATTCGGATATAATGCCGGGCAAGAACCCGAGTTCCCGTCTCCATGTTCCACTCAGCCCAGGTCGCTAATCACGCGCCATGCGCGCCGCCAACGCCGCCGGCGCGTCCCTTCGTCATTTTCGAGAATGGCCGCGCCGGCGCCGCCCTGATCTTCGACGAGCCGCAAGACCTCCTCGTGGCTCGCGAAGCAAACGAGGTCGCATCGGTGTTCGCGGCAATGGAGGCGGCGTCTTCGCGCGGTCTCTATCTCGCCGGTTATGCGGGTTATGAGCTGGGCTACGCCTTGGAGCGCAAATTCGCGGGCGCGCCGGCGCCGCGTTCGCGCACGCCGCTGCTGCTGTTCGGCGCGTTCCGCGCGCCGCGCCGATACGAATGGCCAACCGCCGCCGCGCTTGGCTCTGAAAATGCGCAGATCGATGTCGCCCTCACGCCCGCTTGGAGCTTCTTGGACTACGCGGAACGTTTCCAGAAATGTCGCGATTTCATCTTCGCCGGCGATGTCTACCAGATCAATCTGACCTTTCCGATGTACGGTCGGTTCGAAGGCGAGGCCACCGCTCTCTATCGCGCGCTGCGCAGGCGCCAGCCGGTGGCTTATGGCGGGATCGCGGCGCTAGGGAGCGAAACGATCGTCTCGCTGTCGCCGGAAGTGTTCTTCGACGTCGACGACGGCGTCATTCACGCGCGACCGATGAAAGGCACCGCTCGGCGCGGCTTCATGCCCACGGAGGACATGGCGCGGGCGCATTATCTCGCCGAAGACGAGAAATCGCGCGCCGAGAATCTGATGATCGTCGACCTGCTGCGCAACGATCTCTCGCGCCTCGCCGAGATCGGTTCGGTGCGCGTCACCGATCTGTTCACGGTCGAAACCTATCCGACGCTCCATCAGATGACCTCCGGCATCGAGGCGCGATTGCGCGAGGGGGTTTCGCTCGCCGAGCTCTTCGCCGGGCTCTTTCCTTGCGGTTCGGTAACGGGCGCCCCGAAGATCAGGGCCATGGAGATCATTCGCGATCTCGAAGGCGTAGCGCGCGGCGTCTATTGCGGCTCGCTTGGCGTCATCGCGCCGAATGGCGAGATACGCTTCAATGTGGCAATCCGCACGCTGACCTTGTTTCCCGATGGGGAACTCGTCTGCAACGTCGGCTCGGCGATCGTCGCGGACTCGCGAGCGCGGGAAGAGTATGAAGAATGTCTCGTCAAAGCGAAATTTTTGACCGGCGCGCTGACCGCGGCGGCCGAGTGAAGAAGCGACGCCTCCGCCCTCGTGCTTCGAGACGCGCCACCGATCTCGGGTTTACCCGAGATCGGATTTACGATGCCCAAGTCGGGCAGGCCCGACTTGGGGTGGCGCTCCTCAGCATGAGGGCGAGGCGGGCGCATTCGTTTTACGTTTTCCTCATCCTGAGGAGCCCACGAAGTGGGCGTCTCGAAGGATGAGGACAGCATTTGCCTCAACGTCAGCGCAAGCCGACGACTTCGGGTTGATCGAAACCCTGTTGTGGACCAGGCGAGACGGTTTCCATCTTTATGCCGAACACGTGGAGCGCTTACGCGCTTCGTCGCGCGCCTTGGGTTTTCCCTTCGATAAGACCGCGTTTACGCAGGCGCTGGGCGAGGCGGTTCGCGAGCCGATGGCCGAACGCTTGCGCGTGCGCTTCGTCCTGAACAAGGATGCAAGGATCGAGACGAGCGTTACCGCGATCGAGCCGATCCCGGAAGGCGCGTTGTGGAGGGTGGCGTTGGCGCGTCGGCGCTTTTCATCGAGCGATCCATTGCTGCGTCACAAGACGACGCGGCGCGAGCTCTATGACGGCGAGCTCAGCGAGGCCAGCGTCCGTTGCGGCGCCGACGAAGTGTTGTTCCTCAACGAACGCGACGAAGTTTGCGAAGGCGCGCGCGCCAATGTGTTTTTGGCGCGAGATGGAGCGCTGCTGACGCCGCCGTTAGCGAGCGGATTGTTGCCGGGAACCTTGCGCGCCAGTTTGCTGGCCAGCGGACGCGCGCAAGAACGTGTGCTGCGTCTTGCCGATTTTTCTGCCGACGCAGAATTTTATATGGGCAATTCGGTGCGCGGACTGGTGCGAGGGGCGTTGGTTGAGGAAAAATAGCGCGGCGGTTTCAACTGTCAGTGCGTCATGGCCTGGCTTGTCCCGGCCATTCACGCTGGGACATGACAAAACATTTTCGTAAAGAACAAAAAAAGTCCAGGTTTCTCCGTGGACTATGTCGCAGCTTCTCGGCGTGGCTGCCCGCGACAATCCCCGGATCAAGTCCGGGGACGGGCATGACCGGGTGTTTTATTGCCAAGCAGTCACAGCTCTAGATGCCAATCGAAAGTCTCTAACGGCAGCAGACGCATAAACACCACGGCGAAACCATCTTCCGTCTGCCTTACGACTTCGGCCCTCGTATTGCGGCCGATCGTCAATTTGGCGCCGTTGCGCGCTTTCCCAGGAGTCGCGAGTAATGCGCCGCCGCGCGACATGTTCTTGATTTGGCATGGAAATACCTCGTCCCCCGCGGCAATCGTCGAATCCGAACGAAACGGCACGATACGCTCGTGCCGGCGAAGTTGCGCGGCGCCTTCCAACGTATGGCGGCGCGAGAGCCAGGCGAGTTGGGTGGCGACGCGCTCGCGCCGCCGACCCTCCGCCTCGAAATTCATCGTGAAGCCAGTGCGAAAGCACAGCACCACCTTTCCGTCGAAGCGCCCGAACTCATCGAGCAGCAGCACCACCTTCTCTGCGATTTCCGGCGCGCGACCGGCGTGAACCGCGATGTAATCAGGGGACATGCCTATCGTCTGACAGGTATGCTCGCTCCCATCCTGGCGCACGTAGCGCCCTCCGTAAGACGGCAGCGCCCGGGGTGAGGGCGAGTGTCCGATCGCCGTCTCGGTGGTCCAAGGTAAATTCTCAAACATGGCCGTTGCTCCAAATCGCGTTGGTCGCCGCCAACCGATCTGTCCCGCATTGGCGCGCACTCGAATGTTAACAGGCGCCTATAAATGCTGGCTTGCGTTGTGATGGAAGGTTGTCGGAAAATTGTAACTATCCGAATTGGTCGGGTTGGCGTGATCGCGGATAAAAACCTCAGTCTCCAAAGCAATCGTCGCAGCCGAACGAAACGGCGCGAGGCGCTCGCGCCGCCGACCCATTCGGGCGACGAGAGGCCGTTCGAGACATCTCCCTTGACCTTTGTCCCCAAACCTTCGACACGATCCGCACGTTCCGCGAAGCAAAGATCAGCCACATGGCAGCCCTCATCGACGGCCCGAGACTTCCCGCCAAACGCGGCGCAGCGAAGCAGCTCGTGGTTTTCCTGCACGGCTACGGCGCCGATGGCAAAGACCTCATCGAAATCGGCCGGCAATGGAGCTCTTTGTTGCCCGGCGCGGCATTCGCGTCACCGCATGCGCCCGACCGCTGCCCCCTGTCGCCGGCGGGGCGGCAGTGGTTCCCGCTCACCATGCGCGACGCAGAGGAACGGTGGCGCGGGGTGGTCGCGGCGCGGCCGGCCCTTGACGCTTTTCTGGACGCCGAGCTGGCCAAGCACAGTCTCGACGAAAGCAGGCTGGCGTTGGTCGGCTTCAGCCAGGGCACGATGATCGCGCTGCATACGGGTCTGCGCCGCCGCCGCGCCCCGGCCGCGATCCTCGGCTACTCCGGGGCGTTGGCGATGGGGCCGCCTGACGCAGACCTTCCGAAGCCCTCGCGGCCGCCGGCCGTTCTGCTGATTCATGGCGAGCAAGACCAGATGATTCCCGCCGAGGCTCTGTTTGTTTCCGCCAACTCGCTGGCCGAGGCCGCAATCCCCGTGCAATGGCATCTCTCGGCCGGGCTCGCGCATGGCATAGACAGCGCCGGCCTCGTGCATGGGGGACTGTTTCTCGCCCAAAGTTTTGGGCTACGGGTCGATTTTCGCCAGCTTGCACGGTGAAGCGCAGCCGGCGCCGGCGCCGACCGTCCCCAGCGCCGGCTCCAGGCGGGGAAAGGCGCGCCGCACCGCGCGCCGCAATCCGGTTGGCCGGTAAAGCTGCTTTGTTGCTTCCACCACATGCACGCCGGCCCCCGGCAGGGAAAAGCGGCCGGCGACCCGCTCGAACGCCGGCGCCGAGCGCAGCAAGAAGCTGCGCGCGAACGGCGGCACATAGAGCGCCTCCCCCCAGAAGACCGGCAAGAACAAGGTCTCCTGCAAGAGATGTTGCAGCTGGGCGCGCGAATAGGGATGGCCGTGGCCGAACGGCGTGGTGTCGAGCCGCGCCCACAGGCCGGAGCGGCTCGGAACGACGACGATCACCCTGCCGCCCGGCGCCAGAATGCGCCAAATTTCCTCGAGCAAATCGCGCGGATGCTCGCCGGTCTCCAACGCGTGAATGGCCAGAATGCGATCGACGCTGGCGTCGGCCAGCGGCATCATGGTCGTCTCGACCAAGGCCGCAGCCGAACGGCCGGACAGGGGCCAGTGCACCACCCCCTGCGCGGCGGGCATAAAGGCCAGCGCCCGTTGCGCCTGTTCCTGAAAATCGACGAGATAAGGGGTGGCGTAACCGATCCCCAACACTCTCAGGCCGGAATAGTCGTCCCAGCGCGCGCGCACCATCCGCCCGACCAAACGGCGCGCCACCTCGCCCAGAGGCGAAGCGTAGAACCCGCGCAAATCCACGACATCGAGCGACATGTCTGATAATTGGCGCATTCTGGCGCCGACGCAAGACGCCTTTGCGGCGGACCTGCCGACCGAATGGCTTTATGATTGGCGCTTGATAACGAGAAAGGAGCCGCCGCATGGGCGTCGACATCAGCCAATTCGTCTGTCTTGCCGACAATTTCGGTCTGCTGGTCCACGACCAGAAGACCGGCGCCACGGCGTCGATCGATGCGCCGGATGGCGATGCGATCGCCAGCGAACTCCAACGCCGCGGCTGGCGGCTCACCGACATTCTGCTCACCCATCATCATCAGGATCACGTTCAGGGCGTCGCGCGTCTCCGGGGTCTCTTTCCGCAC
>JACOUB010000015.1 GCA_016178015.1 Methylocystis sp.
CCGCGCCCTGATGGGCGCCGGCGACGCATTCGTGACCAAGACCTCGCGGAAATCGCTGCGCCTTCTCGGCTCGGTCGGCGAGCCGATCAATCCGGAAGCCTGGGAATGGTATCACCGCGTGGTCGGCGAGCGGCGCTGTCCGATCGTCGACACCTGGTGGCAGACGGAAACCGGCGGCATTCTGATCACGCCGCTGCCCGGCGCGACGGCGCTGAAGCCCGGCGCCGCAGCGCAGCCGTTCTTCGGCGTCGTCCCCGAGATTGTCGACGCCGCCGGCCATGTGCTGGAGGGGGCAGCCGAGGGCAATCTGGTGTTGGCCGATTCCTGGCCCGGCCAGATGCGCACCGTCTATGGCGATCACGAGCGCTTCGCGCAAACCTATTTTGCCGCTTACCCGGGCAAGTATTTGACCGGCGACGGCGCCCGGCGCGACGCCGACGGCTATTATTGGATCACCGGGCGCGTCGACGACGTGATCAACGTCTCCGGCCATCGCTTAGGGACGGCGGAAGTCGAGAGCGCCCTGGTGGCGCACGAAAAAGTGTCAGAGGCGGCGGTGGTCGGCTATCCGCACGACATCAAGGGCCAGGGCGTTTACGCCTATGTCACGTTGATGAGCGGCGCGGCGCCTTCCGAACACTTGCGCAAAGAACTCATCGATTGGGTGAAGAAGGAGATCAGCCCCATCGCCTCGCCCGATGTCGTCCAGTTCGCGCCCGGCCTGCCGAAGACCCGCTCGGGCAAGATCATGCGCCGCATCTTACGCAAGATCGCCGAGCGCGAGTTCGGATCGCTCGGCGACACCTCGACGCTGGCCGACCCGAGCGTGGTGGAGGATCTGATCAAGAATCGGCCGAAAGAGTGAGGAACGGGATAGCGGCGGCGCTCAGAATGCGCGTTGCACGCGCACGCGTCCTTCGACGGTGCTGTTGATCGACTTCCACGACGGCAGGCCGGCGCTGTTGAGGACCGGGTCCGGCGCCAGTCCGATGGGACGGCTGCGATGCAGGTCGCGCAAATACATGACCTCGCCGCCGAAGTCGAAATTCTTGATTGGCGTCCACACCAGGTTCGAGCCGATCCGAACCTCGTCGGTGTTGACGACGCCGACGCCATTGCCGACTGCCGCTAGCGCCGCGCCGCTATAGCGCAGCCCCATGTAAGAACCGAAGAGTCCGGATGACAGCGTCGGCAACCAATAATGCCGCAGCGCTGCGAGCACGGCCCAGCCTTGACTCTTGTCGCAGTGGCCGAAGGCGGTCCACACGCAGTCGTAAATGCGAAAATCCCAGCCGTTGCCGGCCTTCACGCCGCCGTTGCCATAGCCATAAAAATCGTTGCCGTTGACGGCGCCGCCGCTGAAACTGAGGTTGTTGCCGGTGACATAGCCGGTGGCGCCCTCTTCATAGGTCGCTTGCAGCCACAGTTTGTCGCCCGGCGAAAACAGTTGCGGCGCCACTTTGTCCAGATTGAACTGGCCGCCAAGCTGGGCGGCGAAGCCGTGTTCCTGCGACGTCGCTGCCGGGAACGCGTAGGCCGACGGCAGCGGCGGGGCGGGGATCGCCGGGGTGACGGCAAGCGCCGCAAAGTCATAGAGCGAGGTGCGCAGCTGATGCGCCGCCGCGGAAACTTGCAGGGCGCCCCAGCCTTGATCCAAGCGCAAATTGCCGACGATTTCGGGAACGCGCGAGCCGCCCGGAACGGCGGCATACGACGCGCCGAACCCCGGCTTGCCGATGCTCGCGCCAAAATCGAAATTGCCGATCGTCGAACCGATGAAGTCGCGCCGCGACGCGTTGTCTTCGATCGACAGCGCGCCCGAGAAGCCTTCGCCGAACGTCTGCGTGTAGGCCAGCGCCGCGACCGTGGCGTTGGAGCCGCGCAGCGCCTCCCAGTTCGCCTGATCGGCGTAGAAGTCGAAGAAGGATTGCACGCGGCCGGCGGTTAGCCCCGCGAACTGGATGAAGGCCTTGTTGAGGATCGTCGTTTCGCGCGACGGCGAGAACAACGCCGTGTTGTTGTTGTAAAACTGCCCATAGAAATTGCCGATGCCCGACAAGGCGCCGAGCGCGGCGTTGGTTTCGGAGCCAAACTGCGACTCAAGCCGCACAAAAGCGCGCAGCGCGCCGAGCTCGCTCGCCGTGCGGGCGTCGAGTTCGATGCGCCCCAAAGCGACAAAGCCGGTGTTCGAGCCGCCGGTCGCATTGCCGTAGATCAGCGACGACGGGATCAAGCCGAGCGCCGTTTTGACGCCGATGCCGGGCTGTCCCATAACCAGGTTGGCCATGCGGTAAGAGACGCTATAGGTTCGAACTTCGCCCAAGGCCAAGCCGCCGACCCGCAAACAGGTGTCGGTGCCGGGGATGTAAAAGAAGCCATCGCCATAAGCGTCGCAGATGCGCACATACTCGATCGGGGCGGCCTGGCGGGAGGGAAGCTCCGCCGCACAAGCCGCCGCGACCGACGCCAGCGCCGCTCCGCAACCGAGCAGAATGCCGTTGAAGACGCTCATCGCCGCGCTTTTTTTGAAGACCAACCGATCTTTGACGTGTGGACGCGTTTTTTAAGAACGGCGCATGTAACCTGCCCCCGCATCGGCAGGAGCCGGATAACATAAATTAAAACAGTTTTGTTGGCCATGAGAAACATCGCAGCCAAAATTTCATAACGCCTGGCAAGCGCCACGCATTTTAGAAGTTCAACGCCGAGGGATGCGGACCCGAAGCGGGCTTAGGGGCAAAGCCGCGATGGGCAATGATGAATGCGCCAATGTCACACAAGGCCAATGCTTGTCGCTGGCAGGAATCATCTAATTTGGAACAGCTTCGCGAGCTTGCCGACCAGGCTGGTCCAGCCCGTCTTCTCTTGAGGGCATTTCTTTAGCGTCTCAGTCGAGACATAAACATCGTTCGGCTCGAGACGTCGCCAAAGTTGATATCCAGCATCATTCATGAACACAACGTATTCGTCTCTCTTAAATAAATTTTCGAGAATGATCACACGCGGCTGATATTTTGCGATGGAAAATCCGCGCATGACATTTAATTCCCAACCCTCAACATCGACCGCCAAGATATCGATATGGTCGATTTCGGGTTCGTGCTCCGCCAGGATTGTGTCGAGTTTGCGCACCTTGACGGGTATGGTACGTACTTTGGTTTTGTCCTTGACCGTCTCATACAGCGCCGCAAATTCGTCCTTGACGCCCAACGACGAAAAGCTCTCGAAGGAAACGTTGCCGCCGAGGTATTCGGTCCCTTGGGAATCGACGACGAAGAAATCCGCGTTATCGGACTCAATATCGCTGCAGGCGTATTCGTAAACTCGATGACCAAGAGCACGGTGGGCCGCACAGAAATCGGGGTTCGGCTCGATTGCGACTACTTTCCAGCCCAATTTCCGAAAGCTGGCTCCAATCGACAGAAAGTCAGGATGCGCCGCCCCGACCTCGACCAGAACGCCGGGTTGGAAACTATCCTGGAAAAAGGCTTCCTGCACCTTGGAGTCGACGTCTTGTTCGGCAGCCATCGTGCATCGATCCAGTGCTTGTTGGAACGTCAAGGCGAACTTTTTTACCGGTTGCGCCTCCGTCAATTATACCAGCGGACTTTAACAGTGACCTGTCCGCCCGTCATGGCCGGGACTAGCCCACGGCTGTCCGGTTCATGTATTGCATAAGTTGAGTTCGTGTTGTCTGTCATCGGGTGGCGCTCTGGGTTGTATTTCTTTCAGGTTCAGGAAGCATTTACGATGCATCAGGTTGGCGCGCACGAGTCGAGCCAGCTTAAGGAAGCCGTGTTTTGCCTTAGTGTCCGGTTCGAAAGTTGTTGAGTCCAGTGAATCACTTGTGATTCATTGAGGGCGATCTGATTCGTGGAGGATCGCCGATGTGGACGAAAGAGAACCGCGCGAAGTACAAACGCGATCATTTGCGATACCCGAGCGACCTCACGGACGAGGAATGGGCGCATGTCGAGCCGCTTATTCCTCCGGCGAAGCGCGGAGGGCGCAAGCGCGAAGCGAACATGCGGGAGGTGCTCAACGGCATCATGTACGTTCTGAATGACTGCTTTCATTGCTAGATTGCGTTGGTTCCTGGCGTCGAATTCAAGCTTTGAATATACATGAACTCGCTCTCGCGCAAGCTTGACGAAGCGGAGGCGGACAAGCGCGGGCCTCAAAACAAAAAGCGGTTGACCGTCGATCCTGTGAGGTGGAGACGGTGCGGCTCATCTGCCGACTTTTACTTGGAAGGCGATGCCGATAGGGGACCGATGGTCGTTAAGGAAGTGACCAAGGCGCTCAATGCGTCGTGACAGGTCCGATCCTTCTCACCGGGTTAGCCCGCTTTCCTGCGGCTTCCGCGGCGGTCACCATCTGGTCGCCAAGACACCCGCTCCACCCGCTCTCTAAACATAACATATTGATTTTATTGGTGCCGCAAGAGGGATTCGAACCCCCGACCCCCTCATTACGAATGAGGTGCTCTACCGGCTGAGCTATTGCGGCCTCTTAAGAGCGCTTGCCGATCGCATGGACCCATGTGATCGAAAAGAAATCGCTCAATATCAATAAGTTGGAGCAGGTCATTGGCGAAAAAGTCTGTCAACTTTTTTAAGGACCTGCTCTAGAGTCTTTCGGTGTTTCGTTTTGTTTTGAGGCGTTTCCTACGCCGAACCGGCATCCGCTTCGGCGGGAAACGTTCTAAGGGTGCGCGCTGGCCAGCCAACGCCTCCTTATTAAACGCTCTCCTGTTTCCCGCAACGTTCTCCTCAAAGACCCAGAACCACTTTCCGCAAACGATGATTTGGCTCGCGCCGGAACGCCCTCGCCGAGGCGGCGCCCCTATCCGCATGAACCGGGTTTTCAAGCGCGCGCTTCGCGATCAAGCCGCATTATGCGTGGTCGGCGCGGCCGTCAGCTGATCGTGGGCGTGCGACGGCAGGCTCGACAGCGCCTGCTCGCGGAGCTGATCGGCTTCGGCGCGCGCCTGTTTGGCGGCGGCGCGGGCTTCCTTCGCCGCGCGGCGATGCCGTCGGTGTTTGAACCAGGAGGACACGCTGCCAGCGACGACGCCGAGCGCCACCGAGGCCAAGACGACGAGGAACAGCGGCGCGTCGAAACCGGGACCCGAAACATCGCCGCCCGGCAATGGGTCGAGCGCGATCCTGACCTGTCCCCTGTTCGCCATCGCGAAAAACAACAGAAGCAGGCCGAGCGGCACGAACACGACAATGCGCAGAACTGATCTCATGATGCCTTCCCATTCCGCCGCCGCAACCAGCTTCGGTCCGCGGCGGCGTCAGTCTTTATGGTTGCCGTTCAGACGCTCGCGCATTTCCTTGCCGGTCTTGAAGAACGGCACGCGTTTCTCCTCGACGGCCACCCGGGCGCCGGTGCGGGGATTGCGCCCGGTGCGCGCCTCGCGGCGCTTGACCGAAAAGGCGCCGAAGCCGCGCAACTCGACCCGATCGCCGCGCGCCAAGGCCGAGGTGATCTCGTCGAGAATGGTGCCGACGATGGTGTCGACGTCGCGTTGATACAGATGGCCATTGCGGCTGGCGATGCGTTGAATGAGTTCGGACTTTATCATGTATGTCGCTCGCATTGACGAAATCATCGGCGCCAACGGCGGACCGCTCGCGCATCAATTGGACGACGGAGCCTGCCAAATCGCAACCATACCGTCAAGCATCCCCGTCGCCGCCGTCCTCGCGCCTTGCTCCAGAAGCCCCGCCAGCGACGCGAATCCGAGCGTTCTGGCGACGCTAGCGGCAGAATCGAGGAGGCCGAGCCGCTCGAAGCTGCGCGGTTTCTTCCAATCGCGCACCGGCAATTTCTTGGCGACCCCCTTGGTGGTCTCGAGCCATTCGATCGCCTCGCGCTCGCCGCCGATCATGTCGACCAATTTCAGCGGCACCCCCTGGCGGCCGGTAAAGACCCGCCCATCGACGACCTTGGCGAGTTCGGCGTCATCGAGGTTGCGCCTCTCCTTCACCAACTCCTTGAACCAGGTAAAGGAATCCCCGACCAGATCGGCGATGGCGGCGCGCGCGGCCTCGCTCGCCGGCTCGAATGGGTTCGGCGCGGCCTTGAGCGGGGAGGACTTCACCTCCTCGACTTTCACGCCGACCGTCTCCATCGCTTTATGGAAGTTCGGATACTGGAAGAGAACGCCAATGGAGCCGACGAGGGAATTGCCGCGCGCGACAATCGCGTCAGCGCCGATGGCGGCGATATAACCGCCTGACGCCGCCAGCGTCCCAACCACGGCGACGACGGGCTTCTTGGCGGCGAGACGCCGCACTTCGTCATAGATTTTTTCGGCCCCCGTCGTCGTGCCGCCGGGACTGTCGATATCCAGCAGCACCGCGCTCGCCCGCGAATCGCCGATGCTCTTGATGAGATCGATGGTGTCGCTGTCGCCGGTGATCAGGCCTTGGATCGACAGCCGCGCGATATGGGGAACGAGTTTGGTGGTGGGATCAGGACCGCCGTAACGCAGGATCGCAAACAGCGCGGCCGCGGCGATCGCCGCGATCGCCGCCAATCGCCAGAAACTCAGCTTGCGCCGCAGTCGGCGGCGATCAATCAGATAGTCGCTGGAGGGAGACATCAACCCATTCCGCCTGTGACGCCGCTAACATGAGATGGCTCGCGCCCGCCGGATGCGATCATGCGTGAAACGCGAGAGGGGCCGGATACTAGAGCGGCCCACTGTGCTGAGCAAGCGCGCTCCGGCTCACGGCTCACGGGGCGCAAGACGCCGGAGACGGGCCTTGGCCGGAGGTTGCAAGGAGGGGACAAACAGGCCGCGCTTTCGGCTATGCTGACGCAGGAAAACGAATCGTTCGGCTGAAATGATCCCGGGACTGCGTACCTACTCCGTCAATCCTAAGGCCCGTCGCCCGCTCGTCGACTTCATGACTGGCGCGCTCATGGCGGCTGGCTGCAAGATCATCCATAGCTCGCCGGCCGATCGTGCCCCATTCGTGGTCGTCTTTGAGACGCCGACGGGCGAACGGATGGGCATTGTCGCTTATGCTTTTCTAACGACACGGACGCCGACGAAGAACCGACCAGCCAACGAGCGGAGCTTCCAAATCAAGTATGGGAGCAAGGGGAGCTACGCCGACAGCAACTCGCATGAACTTTGGCAGGACCCGCTGGGAATGTTCACGACGCTCCTGGTCGGGATCGACCCGGAGCGCGGTATGTGCGTCTCAGCAGACCCAATTGTCCACAACCCGACCAAGTTCTTCATCCGCGTTGAGTTCAAGGACGGGCACGCCGATTTTGCTCAGAAACGTGGCTGGTATGCCTGGGAGCGGGTCAAACGAAACACGCCGGCAGATGCCCCGCGCGTTGAAACGCTCGTTGGCGCTGCAAAGGACAGGTTTCTCGACCTCGTCCGATTCGAGCGTGCCTCACGTGGCCTCGACCCCGGCAACCGTCTGATCCTCGCCGAGGGCCATGCTCTGTCCTTGCCGACGAGCGGGGTCAAGCGTGCATCCGTGGGCGCGGAGGTAATGCACCTTGCGGAGGCGCACCCCCTAGTGAAGCAGTTCGAGCTGTCGTCGGACGAGATTCTTGACCTGATCGCTGGGGCGCGTCGGCTGAAAATGGCGGTTCGGGGCTGGGTGGCGGAGGAGCACCTTCGAAGCGCACTCGCGAATATCCCTGGTGTCACCCATTGCGAGCGCTTGGACGAAGAAGGCGGCCCCGACCTCCGGGTTTCCTTCCACTACGGTCCCCTGCTCACGATCGAATGCAAGAACGTCGCTCGCGAGACTGACCGAGACGGCAACCCCAAGATCGACTTCCAACGGACGCGAGCCGCAAAGGGCAATCCTTGCTCCCGCTATTACGAGCCAGCGGACTTTGATGTGGTAGCCGCGTGCCTGCATGCAGTCACGAGCAAGTGGGACTTCCGTTATGCACTGCCCGGCTCATTGCCCGCGCACAAGACATGCCCTGGAAGAATTACCAGCAACATCAGGGTGAATGAGCACTGGGTTGCCGAAGCAGAAGATATGTTTAAGCTCGCTTATGCTGCTAAAGGTGTGGCGCTATGAGTGGGTTTACGGCCATTAGCTTGTTCACAGGTGCGGGCGGTCTCGATTACGGATTCGAGGCGGCCTCCTTTCGCACCGTCGTCGCCCTTGAAATCGACGCACGATGCTGCGAGACCTTACGACAAAACCGGTCCTGGCCCGTGATCGAGCGCGATATTGCCGCCGTCCCCACAGAAGAGCTGCTCAAGACGGCTAGGCTGGCAGCGGGCGAGGCGGACGTCCTGATCGGTGGTCCTCCATGCCAGCCGTTTTCGAAATCGGGATTCTGGGCCACGGGCGAAGCGAAACGCCTTGATGACCCCCGGGCCACCACGCTCGAGGCCTACCTTCGGGTTCTCGCGGGGGCGCGGCCCCGCGCATTCCTCCTTGAGAATGTCGAAGGGCTCGGCTTCCGTGGCAAGGACGAAGGCTTGCAGCTAATCCAGTCGCGGCTGGCCGCGATCAACGAAGCGCACGGCACAAGCTACCGGGCCAGCATCGCGACCCTTAACGCGGCCGACTATGGTGTTCCCCAGCTCCGGCGGCGCATGCTGATCGTCGGCGCACGCGACGGAACGCCATTCGAATTTCCCAGCCAGACGCACGCTGGCATTGAGGAGGATCGGATTGACAGGCATTTGACAGCTTGGGATGCGCTATGCGGCGTTCCGGAGCCAACCGATCCCGCCGTGGCCCTGAAAGGGAAGTGGGCGGAGCTGCTACCGACGATCCCCGAAGGCAATAATTATTTGTGGCACACTGACCGGGGCGGCGGCGAGCCGCTGTTCGGTTGGCGTCGTCGCTATTGGTCTTTCCTCTTGAAGCTCGCTAAGGATCAGCCGTCATGGACCATTCAGGCGCAGCCTGGTCCAGCTACCGGGCCGTTTCACTGGGACAACCGGCGGCTGTCGGTACGGGAGATGGCCCGTCTTCAAACATTTCCGGATGACGTTGAGATCGTTGGCGGCCTTGCAGAGGCCCAGCGTCAGATCGGCAACGCGGTTCCTTCACTGCTTGCCGAGGTGCTAGCGCGGGCGATCGCCACGCAGTTTCTTAGAAAGCGGAGCTTCTGGGGCCCACCGATCCTTGCTGTGCCCCTAGCACCGGTCCGCCCTTCTGCGCCGCGTCCGCCCGCACAGGTGCCGAAACGATTTCTTGCACTAAAGGGCGAGCACGAAGCGCATCCCGGAACTGGCAAAGGTGCGAGGGCCGTAGCTCGTGCTCGTTCACTTAACTTGCTCGCTGCCGAGCAAGAAACCGGACAACCGCGCGCGAAGCACGTTGCGATCGCCAACCTCGCACTCCCATAAGACCAGAATGCGCCAGCCGCGGGCGACAAGTGCAGCCTCCGCCTGAGCGTCACGCTGGGCATTACGGGCCAGCTTTGGCAACCAGTATTCTGGCCTGGTGCGCGGCAACGTAGCGTGACGGCATCCTGCGTGCTGATGCCAAAAACAGCCGTGGACCAAAATCACAGACCTGTGACGCGGCAGGACAATATCTGGTGAGCCTGGCAGGTCTGGCCGATGTAGCCGAAACCGAAAGCCCATCCCGTGAAGCGCCCGCCGTACGACAAGCTCTGGTCCGGTGTTCTTCTTCCGGATTGCCCGCATGATGCGAGATCGAGCGTTCTTTCCGTCCGATTGATCGGGGTCCGCCATGTCTTTATCCGTGAGCTGTGTCCGACAAACCAGATGTTGCTTTAGAGTTCAATGGCCGCTCCCGTCGCAATGCTCGACTTGAACTAATCCACCGCGCGTCCAAGCCTTCCCGCGGGTTGCCAACGGCCTCGTCTCTTTCTATCAAGGCGCCGGCTCGGGCTCCTCCCAAGTCTCACGCGACCTACGCCGACTTGTATCGGCGAGTGGGCGCCAAGGAGAAAGCGATGATCGCCGTCACCTTCCCCGACGGGGCGTCCCGTCAGTATGAGCCGGGCGTTTCCGGTCTCGATATCGCCAAGAGAATCTCCCCATCGCTCGCCAAGCGCACCGTGGCCATGGCTTTGAATGGAAAGCTCACGGACCTTTCCGACCAAATCGACCACGACGCCAAAATCGAATTCGTGACGCGCGACGACCCGCGGGCGCTGGAGCTGATCCGCCATGACTGCGCGCATGTGCTGGCGGAAGCCGTGCAGGAGCTGTTCCCCGGCGCGCAAGTGACCATCGGCCCGGTGATCGAGAACGGCTTTTATTACGACTTCTTCCGGCCGGAGCCGTTCACGCTCGAGGATCTGCCGGCGATCGAGAAGAAGATGCGCGAGATCATCGCGCGCGACGCCGCCATCGCCAGGGAGGTGTGGACGCGGGACCAGGCCAAGGCCTGGTTTTCCGCCAAGGGCGAGGTTTTCAAGGGCGAGCTGATCGACGCCATCCCCGGCGGCGAGGACCTCAAAATCTACCGGCAGGGACAATGGCTGGATCTGTGCCGGGGTCCGCACATGCCCTCGACCGGCAGGGTCGGCGGAGCGTTCAAGCTGATGAAGGTGGCGGGCGCGTATTGGCGCGGCGACCACAACAATCCAATGCTCAGCCGCATCTACGGCACGGCTTTCGCCAAGCAGGAGGACCTCGACGCCTATCTGCACAGATTGGAGGAAGCCGAACGGCGTGACCACCGCCGCTTGGGCCGCGAGATGGACCTGTTCCATTTCCAGGAAGAAGCGCCGGGCGCGATCTTCTGGCATCAAAAAGGTTGGACGCTGTTCCAAACGCTCGTCTCCTACATGCGCCGCCGGCAGCAGGAGGCTGGCTACGAGGAGGTCAACACCCCGCAAGTGCTCGATCGCGGGTTATGGGAGACGTCGGGGCACTGGGAGACCTATCGCGAGCACATGTTCCTCACCAAGACCGAGGACGAACGCACCTTCGCGCTGAAGCCGATGAATTGCCCCGGCCATGTGCAAATCTTCAAGAACGGGCTGAAGTCCTATCGCGACCTGCCGGCAAAGATCGCCGAGTTCGGCGTCGTGCATCGCTACGAGCCGTCCGGCGCGCTGCACGGCATGATGCGCGTGCGCGCTTTCACCCAAGACGACGCGCATATCTTTTGCAGCGAAGATCAAATCATGGACGAGGCGTTGAAGATCAACGACCTCATCCTGTCGATCTATGAGGATTTCGGCTTTGGCGACGTGTTGGTGAAGCTCTCGACGCGTCCCGAAAAGCGCGTCGGCGCCGACGAGGCCTGGGACAAGGCGGAAGCCGCGCTCTACAAGGTGCTCGACGTGCTGAAGGCGCGCGGACAAAAGACCGCCGTCACGCCGGGCGAAGGCGCCTTTTACGGGCCCAAGCTCGAATATGCGTTGCGCGACGCCATCGGAAGAGAGTGGCAATGCGGCACCACGCAGGTCGACTTCAACCTGCCCGGCCGCTTCGGCGCGTTCTACATCGGGCCCGACAGCGAGAAGAAGACGCCGGTGATGATCCACCGCGCCATGTTCGGCTCGCTCGAGCGCTTCACCGGCATATTGATCGAGCATTTTGCCGGACATCTGCCGCTGTGGCTGTCACCGGCGCAGATCGTCGTCTGCACGATCACCCAGGACGCCGACGATTACGCCCGCGAAGCAGTGGCGACGGCGCGTCAGCTCGGGCTGCTCGTGGAGGCGGACCTGCGCAACGAGAAGATCGCTTACAAGGTGCGCGAGCACTCGCTCGCCAAGGTTCCGGTTCTGCTGGTCGTCGGCAAGAAGGAGGCGGCCGAGCGCACTGTTTCGGTGCGCCGCCTCGGCTCACAGGCGCAGACGTCGAGTTCGCTCGACGAGGCGCTCGCGGCGCTCGCGCAAGAGGCGACGCCGCCGGACGTGAAGGGGTGAGGGCCAAGGGGGCGGCCGTCATTGCGAGGAGGCGAAGCCGACGAAGCAATCCAGACGGCGCGTCGGCCCTGGATTGCCTCATTTCGATTTCAGATTCCTCGTTCGCTCGATCGAGGCCTCCGCATGCGTCCGCATCGACGCATCCTTCGCGCAGGCTGAGCGCAAATTGCGCGCGAAGCCCGCCGCCTGCTCCTGTTCGTCTTTCATGTTGTTGCCGATGAGGATCAGATCGACGCCCGCTCGCACCGCTTTCACACACGCGTCATCGGTCGACATCAGCTTTTGCACACCCTGCATTTGCAGATCGTCGGTCAGGATGTAAGTGTCGGGCGCAAAGCCGCGCACTTTGTTCACGGCGACCGACGAGAGGCAGACCGGCGTGTCTTTCTCCCACTGATCGACGACGCCGTGGCTGAACAGAACCATCGGCACGCGCGAGAGCAGAGTTTTGAACACATTCACTTGCGCCTCGGTCAGGCAATCGGAAAGGTCCATGACATGGTCATGGGGATTGACCTTCGCTCCGCCGGTTCCGGGAAAATGCTTCATGCAGAGCCTCAAGCCAACGGACCGAGCGACGTCCGCTAGCGTGTTCACGCACTCCTCGACCACATTGGGATCGGCCGAGTAGCTGCGTTGCGCCGAGCCTATGTCGGGGCTATCTGGATCGATGTCGAGGTCTACGACCGGCGACAAATTGACGTCGATGCCAACCTCGCGCATCTGGGCGTAGGATGGGCGCAAGGCCTCGATCCGTTGCGAGGCGGAAAGCCTTCGGAACTGGCGGGCGCTGGGCAGCGCAACGAAACCATACTGTTCTTTCAAACGGCGAACCTTGCCCCCTTCTTGATCGACAAAAATCAAGGGACGCGAGGGAAGGGCGTGAATCTGCGCGCACAGCTCCTTGACTTGCGCCGGGTTGAAGACATTCCGCTCATATTTTTTATCGATACAGTCGTAATCGAAAAGGATGACCCCGCCCAGGCCGAACGCGCGGGCGAAGTCGTGCATCCAGGCGGGAATTTGCGGGCCGCGAAAGCCCAACATGAAAAGCTCGCCGATTCGTAAGTCCATGGGGGTCAGGGTAGAAAGCGAGCGCGAAGCCTGTCAAATATTGTGATGGACTGTTGGGCGACAGCCCCCGCCAGGGCGTGCTAAACCACGCCCATGCCCCAGCTCCCGCCGCAGGCCCGCGCGCTGCTCAAGTCTGTGTTCGGCTACGACGATTTCCGACCCGGACAGGCCGAGATCATCGAAGCCGTCCTTGCCGGCGCGCCGGTGCTGGCGATCATGCCGACCGGCAGCGGCAAGTCCATGTGCTATCAACTGCCGGCGATTCTGGACGGCGGCCTGACCGTCGTCGTCTCGCCGCTGATCGCGCTGATGCGCGACCAGGTTCGGCAGATGCGCGCCTTCGGCGTGCCGTCCGCCACGCTGAACTCGATGAACAGCCCCACGGAGAACGACGCGGCGCGGCAAGCGATCCAAGCCGGCGATCTGCGGCTGCTGTTCGTCTCTCCCGAACGGCTCGCCATGGCCTCGCTGATCGCCGAGTTGCGCCGCGCCGGCGTGCGGCGCCTCGCCATCGACGAGGCCCATTGCGTGTCCGAATGGGGCCATGATTTCCGGCCCGAATATCGCGAGATCGGGCGGGCGGCCGCAGCGCTCGGCGGCGTGCAGGCGATCGGCCTCACCGCCACGGCCGACCAGGCGACGCGCGCCGACATCGCCCGCCGGCTGTTCCAGACCAGCCCGCAAATTTTCCTGCACAGTTTCGATCGGCCGAACATCGCGCTGCATTTCGCCGCCAAAGATCAGCCGCGCCGGCAGCTCGCGCGCTTCCTCGACAAGCATCGGGGTTCGAGCGGCATCGTTTACTGCTCGTCGCGCAAGCGCACGGACGAGCTCGCCGCCTCTTTCGCCGAGCAGGGCCATGCAGCGGTCGCCTACCACGCCGGCCTCGACCAGGCCCTGCGCAGCCGCAACCAGGATCGCTTCTTGCAAGAAGACGGGGTCGTCGCCGTCGCGACGATCGCCTTCGGCATGGGCATCAACAAACCCGACGTGCGGTTCGTCGCCCACGCCGACATGCCCTCGAGCGTCGAATCCTATTACCAGGAAATCGGCCGCGCCGGCCGCGACGGGCTGCCCGCGGATACGCTCACGCTCTATGGCCTCGACGACATGGCCTTCCGCCGCAGGCAGATCGACCAGAAGGATGTGAGCGACGAGCGCCGGCGCATCGAGCACGACCGCTTCTCGGCGCTTGCCATGCTGTGCGAAACGCCATCCTGCCGCAGGCAGACCTTGCTCGCCTATTTCGACGAGGACAGCGCGCCGTGCGGGCGCTGCGACATTTGCCTCGGCCAGGTGTCGGTCTTCGATGGCCGGGTCGAGGCGCAAAAAGCGCTTTCGGCGGCGCTGCGCACCGGCCAGCGCTTCGGCGCCGGCTATCTCGCCGACCTTCTGACCGGACAAGCGAGCGAGGCGATCACGCGCAACGGTCACGATCGCCTCAAGACCTTCGGCGTCGGCAAGGAGCATTCGAAACAGGCGTGGGGTTCGATCATCCGGCAGCTGTTCGCCGCCCGCGCGCTGACCAGCGCCAGCGCCGAACATGGCGGCTGTGCCCTGACGGCCAAGGGCGAGGACATTTTGTACGGGCGCGCGGCGATCGCGCTGCGCCGCGATCCCCTGACGCCGCGCGAGAGGCGCGTGCGCCGTGCATCTTCGCAACCTGCCGGCCTCGACGAGGCGAACAACCGGATCCTCGCCGCGTTGAAGCGCAAGCGCCTCGAACTCGCGCGCGCGGAGAGCGTACCGGCCTTCGTGATCTTTCCCGACCGCACGCTGATCGACATGGCCGAAAAACGCCCAGCGACGCTCGATGAGATGCTGCGGATATATGGCGTCGGCGAAAGGAAGCTCGCGCGCTACGGCGATGCGTTTCTGGAGGCGCTGTGGGGCGCCGACGGATAGGGCTCCATTTGGCCACAGCCTGATTCCCTCTGCCGCGACGCGGGGGAGGGCTAGGGAGGGGGCATCGCCGCGCAAAATTGCTCCAAGACGAACCGCCCCCTCTCCAACTCTCCCCCGCTTCGCGGGAGAGAGAGCAGATTGCGCCACGCCTTAATCCGTGCATTCGCCAGGCGTTTCAGATAGAATTTCGGCTTACGAATCAAGGGCGGAGAAGCGCCGCCGCGAACCGAAGGAAAGCATGAACGAAACCTCAAAAGACAACGCCGGTCCCGTCGCCGCGCCGGCGGCGGAATATGGCGCCGAGTCGATCAAGGTGCTGCGCGGGCTCGACGCCGTGCGCAA